>DAIRVG010000242.1:0-6798 GCA_036802945.1 Vicinamibacterales bacterium | reverse complement strand
CCGGCTTCGAGGTGCGCGACGTGCACCCGACGCACTACGGCCGCATCTGCCCGATTGAGACGCCGGAAGGCCCGAACATCGGCCTGATCTCGTCGCTGTCGTGCTACGCGCGGATCAACGAGTTCGGCTTCATCGAGTCGCCCTACCGCAAGGTGAAGGACGGCCGCGTCATCGACTACGTGATCGTCACCAACGCCGGTGGCAACCCGAAGTACAAGGTCGGCGACGTGATCGAGGCCGACGAGCTCGTCGGCGCCGACGGCCGCTCGAAAAAGAAGGGTGTCGAGTTCGAGCCCTACTCGTACTACCTCTCCGCGTGGGAAGAGGACCAGTACATCGTCGCGCAGGCGAACGCGCCGCTCGACGACAGCGGCCGCTTCACGCAGGACCGGGTGAACTCGCGCCGTGCCGGCGACTTCATTCTTGCCCCGCGCAATGAAGTGCAGTTCATCGACGTCTCGCCGAAGCAGCTCGTCTCGGTGGCCGCCTCGCTCGTGCCGTTCCTCGAGAACGACGATGCGAACCGCGCGCTGATGGGATCGAACATGCAGCGCCAGGCCGTGCCGCTGCTGCGGGCCCGCAGCCCGTACGTCGGCACCGGCATGGAGCACATCACCGCGCGCGACTCGGGCGCGGTCGTCGTCACGCGGCGTTCGGGCACGGTCGACTACGTCGACAGCCAGCGCATCGTCGTGCGCGTCGAGGGACAGGGGGATCCGGACGACATCACCAAGGAGATGGGCGCCGACATCTACCCGATGACCAAGTTCAAGCGGTCCAACCAGAACACCTGCATCAACCAGAAGCCGATCGTGCGTGTCGGGCAGAAGGTGAACAAGGGGCAGGTGCTCGCGGACGGACCGTGCACGGAGCTTGGCGAGCTCGCGCTGGGACGGAACGTGCTCGTCGCGTTCATGCCCTGGCGCGGGTACAACTTCGAGGACGCGATTCTCGTCTCCGAGAAAATGGTGAAGGAGGACTACTACACCTCCATCCACATCGAGGAGTTCGAGATCGAGGCGCGCGACACGAAGCTCGGGCCGGAAGAGATCACCCGCGACATCCCGAACGTGTCGGAGACGTACCTACGTGACCTCGACGACAGCGGCATCATCCGCATCGGCGCCTACGTGAAGCCTGGCGACATCCTCGTCGGCAAGGTGACGCCAAAGGGCGAGACCCAGCTGACGCCGGAAGAGAAGCTCCTCCGCGCGATCTTCGGCGAGAAGGCCGGTGACGTCCGCGACGCGTCCCTGATCTGCCCGCCTGGCATCGAGGGGATCATCGTCGGCGTGAAAATCTTCTCGCGGAAGGGGATCGAGAAGGACGATCGAGCGAAGGCCATCGAGACCGAAGAGCTCGAGATGATGGAGAAGAACCTGCAGGACGAGATTCGCATTCTTCACGACGAGGTGAAGAAGCGCGTCATGCAGATGCTGAACAACCAGACGCTGCGCGCCGACTCGTTCGACGAGTACGGCCGCGAGCGGCTCCTCAAGAAGGGCACGGTGCTCACGCCGGATGTCCTGCAGGAGATCCCGTACCAGCAGATGGTCCGCCTGAAGATCCAGAGCGACGAGCCGCGGCTCGAAGGCGATCTGCGGCTGCTCGAGGAGCGCACGGAGCGGCAGGTTGAAGTGATCCGCCAGCTCTTCGAGGAAAAGAAGGAGAAGATCCGCCGCGGCGACGAGCTGCCCCCGGGTGTCATCAAGCTCGTGAAGGTCTACGTCGCGATGAAGCGCAAGCTGTCGGTCGGCGACAAGATGGCCGGCCGCCACGGTAACAAGGGCGTTATCGCCCGCATCCTCCCCGAGGAGGACATGCCGTATCTGCCGGACGGGACCCCGGTGGAGATCGTGCTCAATCCGCTCGGCGTTCCATCACGTATGAACGTCGGTCAGATTCTCGAGACGCATCTCGGGTGGGCCGCGCATGCGCTGGGCCTCTACTTCGCGACGCCGGTCTTCGACGGCGCCACGGAGCTGGAGATCAAGAACTGGCTCGACCAGGCAGGCCTGCCGAAGAGCGGCAAGACGATGCTCTACGACGGGATGACCGGCCAGTCGTTCGAGCAGGACGTGACCGTCGGCTACATCTACATGCTGAAGCTCTCACACCTGGTCGACGACAAGATCCACGCTCGTTCGATCGGGCCGTACTCGCTCATCACCCAGCAGCCGCTGGGTGGCAAGGCGCAGTTCGGGGGCCAGCGCTTCGGCGAGATGGAGGTCTGGGCGCTCGAGGCGTACGGCGCCGCGCACATCCTCCAGGAGCTGCTCACGGCGAAATCGGACGACGTCACGGGACGCGCCAAGATCTACGAGGCGATCGTCAAGGGCGACGCGTCGTTCACGCCGGGACTGCCCGAATCGTTCAACGTCCTCATCCGCGAGCTGCAGTCGCTTTGCCTCGACGTCGAGCTGATCTCGACGAAGAAGAAGCCGATAGAGCCGCTGCCCGTGAATGACGGCGAGCCAGTTCTGGAGCAGGTATAGCGTTGCAATTTGAACCACGAAGGACGCGAAGAACACGAAGTAAACATCTTCTTCGTGACCATCGTGACCTTCGTGGTTGAGAAAAAATACCTATGAGACCTAGTTTTCACGATAGCAAGACGACGCTCCGCGCCGACTTCGACGCGATCCGCATCTCGCTCGCTTCGCCCGAGAAGATCCTCTCGTGGTCGTTCGGCGAAGTGACCAAGCCCGAGACGATCAATTACCGCACGTTCAAGCCGGAACGCGACGGTCTGTTCTGCGCGAAGATCTTCGGCCCGATCACCGACTGGGAGTGCCTCTGCGGCAAATACAAGCGCATGAAGCACCGCGGCGTGATCTGCGACAAGTGCGGCGTCGAGGTAACGCAAGCCAAGGTCCGCCGCGAGCGTCTCGGCCACATCACGCTCGCCACGCCGGTGAGCCACGTGTGGTTCTTCAAGGGGCTGCCGAGCCGCATCGGGCACCTCCTCGACATCTCGCTCCGCGATCTCGAGCGCATCCTCTACTTCGAGGGATACGTCGTCATCGATCCGGGTGAGACGGAGCTGAAGCAGAACCAGCTGCTCAACGAGGAGCAGTATCGCAAGGCGCGTGAAGACTACGGCTCCAAGTTCCGCGCGCAGATGGGCGCGGAGGCGATCAAGGAGCTGCTGAAGCGCGTCAACATCGAGAAGCTGGCCGAGGAGATGCGCATCAAGATGCGCACCGAGACTTCCGTCCAGAAGAAGCTGAAGTACGCCAAGCGTCTGAAGGTGGTCGACAGCTTCCGCAAGTCGAACAACCAGCCCAACTGGATGATCCTCGACGTGGTGCCGGTGATTCCGCCGGAGCTGCGTCCGCTGGTGCCGCTCGACGGCGGCCGCTTCGCGACCTCCGACCTGAACGATCTCTATCGCCGTGTCATCAACCGCAACAACCGGTTGAAGAAGCTGATGGAGCTGAAGGCTCCGGACGTCATCATCCGCAACGAGAAGCGGATGCTGCAGGAAGCGGTGGATGCGCTGTTCGACAACGGCCGTCGCGGCCGTGTGCTGCGCGGCGCCAACAACCGGCCGCTCAAATCGCTGTCCGACACGCTGAAGGGCAAGCAGGGGCGCTTCCGTCAGAATCTGCTCGGCAAGCGCGTCGACTACTCGGGCCGCTCGGTCATCGTCGTCGGGCCGGAGCTGAAGCTCCACCAGTGCGGCCTGCCGAAGAAGATGGCGCTCGAGCTGTTCAAGCCGTTCATCTACAACAAGCTCGAGGAGCGGCAGCTGGTCGCCACCATCAAGCAGGCCAAGGAGATGGTGGAGCAGCAGCGGCCGGAGGTGTGGGACATCCTCGAAGAGGTGATCCGCGAGCACCCGGTCCTGCTGAACCGCGCGCCGACGCTGCATCGCCTGGGCATCCAGGCGTTCGAGCCGGTGCTGGTGGAAGGCAAGGCGATCCGCATCCACCCGCTCGTCTGCACGGCGTTCAACGCCGACTTCGACGGCGACCAGATGGCGGTGCACATCCCGCTCGCTCCAGAGGCGCAGATCGAGGCGTCGGTGCTGATGCTGTCGTCGAACAACGTGCTGTCGCCGGCGAACGGGGCCCCGATTACCGTGCCATCGCAGGACATCGTCCTGGGCTGCTACTACCTGACGAAGGCGAAGCCGGGATCCAAGGGCGAGGGACGCGCGTTCGGCAACACCGACGACGTGATCCTGGGACTCGAGGCGGGCGAGCTGGAAACGCTCACGCCGATCCGTCTCCGCTACACGGGCAGGCTCCTCGATCTGACCACGGCGCGCGACGATCAGGACGTCATCCACACCGAGGTCGTCGAGGTCAAGGGCAAGATCATCAACACGACGGTCGGTCGCGTGATCCTCAACGAGCAGCTGCCGAAGCAGATGCCCTACGTGAACGGCCTGCTCAAGAAGAAGGGTCTCCAGCAGCTGGTGCAGAAGTGCTACCTGGATTTCGGCCTCGAGCGCACCGTCGAGATGCTCGATTCGCTGAAGAATCTCGGGTTCTTCTATGCCACGCGGTCCGGCCTGTCGATCGGGATCGACGATCTCGTCATTCCGGCGAACAAGCCGCAGCTCGTGGAGGCGGCGCGTAACGAGGTCATCAAGGTCGAGCAGCAGTACCTCGAGGGCGCGATTACCAACGGCGAGCGCTACAACAAGATCATCGCCATCTGGTCGGAGGTCACCGAGAAGATCGCCGACGAGATGTTCACCGAGATGGCTGAGATGGACTACACCGGGAAGTTCTTCAACCCTGTCTACATCATGGCGGACTCGGGCGCTCGAGGCTCGAAGCAGCAGATCCGGCAGCTGGCCGGCATGCGCGGCCTGATGGCGAAGCCGTCGGGTGAGATCATCGAGACGCCGATCACGTCGAACTTCCGTGAAGGCCTCACCGTGCTGCAGTACTTCATCTCCACGCACGGCGCCCGCAAGGGTCTCGCGGACACGGCGCTGAAGACGGCCGACTCGGGCTACCTGACGCGGCGTCTCGTCGACGTCGCGCAGGACGTCATCATCTCGGAGCACGATTGCGGCACCCTCGACGGCATCGAGGCGCGCGCCATCGTCGAGTCGGGCGAGATCATCGAGCCGCTGCGCGATCGCATCGTCGGCCGCACGACGCTCGAGAAGATCCTCGATCCGTTCAGCGCCGACACGATCCTCGAGATCAACGAGGAGATCGACGAGGAGAAGGCGTCGGCGGTGCAGGAGGGCGGCATCGAGAAGGTGAAGATCCGCTCGGTGTTGACGTGCGCGACCCGCCGCGGCGTCTGCGCGCGCTGCTACGGCCGCGACCTCTCCACCGGCCGGCTCGTCGAGCTTGGCCAGGCGGTCGGCGTCATTGCCGCGCAGTCAATCGGCGAGCCCGGCACCCAGCTGACGATGCGGACGTTCCACATCGGCGGCACGGCGTCGCGCGTCTCCGAGCAGAACACGCTCGATGCGCGCCACATGGGCACCGTGCACTACGAGGGTCTGCAGGTCGTCGAGACCCACAAGGAAGGCGGCCAGCTGATCGTCATGAACCGCAGCGGCTCGCTCGTCGTCAAGGACGAGAAGGGGCGCGATCGCGAGCGCTACCCGATCGTCTATGGCGCGCGGCTGAAGGTGAAGGACGGCCAGAAGGTCGATCAGGGTCAGACGCTCGTCGAATGGGATCCGTACACGTTCTCGATCCTCACCGAGGAGCCGGGTTCGGTCCGGTTCAAGGACATCATCGAGGGCGTGACGGTGCACGAGGAAGTCGACGAGGTCACCGGCCTTTCGCGCTTGATCATCGTCGACTCGCCGGATGAGAAGAAGCAGCCGACGATCGAAATCCGCGACAAGGCGGGGAAGGTCGTGCGGAAGTACCACATGCCGTCGCACGCGCACATGATGGTGCAGGACAGCGAGACGGTGGAAGCGGGCGACGTGCTCGCGAAGATCCCGCGCGAGACGACCAAGACGAAGGACATCACGGGCGGTCTGCCGCGCGTGGTCGAGCTCTTCGAGGCGCGCAAGCCGCGCGACCCGGCCGTCATCTCCGAGATCGACGGCATCGTCAAGGATGGCGGCGTGGTCAAGGGTCAGCGCAAGATGATCATCGTCCCCGACGATGCGACCGAGCCGCGCGAGTACGCGCTGCCACGCGGCGTGCACGTGAACGTGCACGAAGGCGAGCGGGTGCGCGCGGGCGAACAGTTGATGGATGGCCCGAGCAACCCGCACGACATCCTGCGGGTGCTGGGCGAGAAGGAGCTGCAGAAGTACCTGGTGAACGAGATCCAGGAGGTCTACCGGCTGCAGGGCGTCAACATCAACGACAAGCACATCGAGGTCATCGCGCGGCAGATGATGCGGTGGGTGAAGATCGAGGACGTGGGCGACACCGAGTTCCTGATCGACGAGCAGGTGGACAAGTTCCGTTTCCTCGAGGAGAACGAGCGGGTCATTGGCGCGGGCGGCCGTCCCGCGACCGCGCAGCCGCTGCTGCTCGGGATCACGAAGGCGTCGCTCTCGACCGACTCGTTCATCTCGGCGGCCTCGTTCCAGGAGACGACGCGCGTGCTGACCGAGGCGTCGATCTCCGGGAAGATCGATCACCTGCGCGGGCTGAAGGAGAACGTGACGATGGGGAGGCTCATCCCAGCGGGCACGGGCTTCGAGTGGTATCGGCACGTGCGGATCCCGGCGGACGAGCCGCCGCCGCCGCCGGCGCCGCCGCAGCCGACGGAGGACGAGCTCGATCTGGATCGGGAGATCGAGTACGCGTTCGACACCGAGGAGCCGATGAGCGCGCGGCCACCTGCGGGCGACGT
>DAIRVG010000241.1:0-6824 GCA_036802945.1 Vicinamibacterales bacterium | reverse complement strand
GGATCGCGGTCGTCATCGTGCCGATCTCGTCGAGAAAGATCGATCCGCCGTCGGCGAGCGCGAACTTCCCGCGCTTGGTCATCGTCGCCCCGGTGAACGCGCCGCGCACGTGGCCGAACAGCTCCGACTCGAGCAGGGTCTCGGGGATCGCCGCGCAGTTCACCTTGATGAGGGGCATGTCGCGCTGTGCGCTGCGGTGGTGAATGGCGCGCGCCACCATCTCCTTGCCGGTGCCCGTTTCGCCGGTTATGAGAACCGTGCTCTTGGTCTGCGCCACGAGCTCGGCCCGCTGAATCACGTCCTGCATCGCGCGGCTGCGCCCGACGATGCCGTAGTGATTGAACTCGGCGTTTCGCTCGCTGATCAGGTACTGGCGCTGGGAGCGGAGCCGCTGGTGATCGAGTGCGTGGCTGACGAGCGCAAGCAGCTCCTCGACCTCGAACGGCTTCTGCAGGTAGTCGAGCGCGCCGAGCTTCATCGCCTCGATGGCGCTTTCCACAGTGGCATGCGCCGTCATCATCAGCACCTGCGGCCGTTCGGACGGCGGCATCGTCTGCGCCATCTCCCGGATCAGCTCGAGGCCGGTCATCCCCGGCATCAGGTTGTCGATGACCAGCAGGTCGAAGGACTTCTCGCCGAGTTGTTTCTGCGCGTCCCGCGCCGACGTGGCTTCGACAACCTCGTGCCCTTCGTCGCGCAGCGCGCGCCCGAGCCGCTTGAGAATCTTCTCCTCGTCGTCGGCCAGCAGAATCGAGCCACGGATGGGACTCACACGTGTACCTCAGGCGGCTGAAGCGGCAGCTCGATGCGAACCTCGGTGCCGACGCCACGCTGGCTGGCGACGGCGAGCGTGCCGCCCATGCCTTCGATGATGCTCTTGGAGATTGGCAGGCCGAGGCCCGTTCCCGCCCGGCGAGTCGTGAAGTACGGATCGAAGATGTGAGCCATGTCCTCGGGCGCAATTCCGACACCACGATCCTTGATGTCAACGGTGACATGACCGTTCCCGTCGCTGTGCGTTCGAACCGTGACGCCGACGCCCCTATTGGGCGGCGCGTTGGGGTCTGCCTCGGACCTCGCGTTGGCGGCCTGGACGGCGTGTCGCGCATTGGCCAGGATGTTGACCAGCGCCGTTCGCAGCCGCTCGGCGTCCGTGACGACGCGGGGAAGCGAGGGTTCGAGGTCGAGCGTGGCGCGGGCTCCGTCTCCCGCCCACGCCGCATCCGCCGACGCGCGGCAGATGTCGTTGATGTTGGCTTCCGCGAAATCGAAACGAATCGGTTTGGCGAAGTCGAGCACCTCCGTCACGATTCTGTTGAGGCGTGTCGTCTCCTCATCGATGTCCGCGACTGCTTCGCGGAGCTCAGACGGCCGCACCTCGTCGCGCTTCAGGCTGCGGAGCGCCGCTTTGATGATCATCAGGGGGTTGCGGATCTCGTGGGCGATGACGGTGGACAGACGTCCGAGCGATGACAGTCGCTCGCGTTGGGCGGCTTCGGCCTGAAAACGCCCGATCGACTCGGTAAGGGTGTTGAATGCCGCGGCAAGCAGTCGCGCGTCCGCGTCGTCCCACGGGCCGCTGCGCAGGGGGACCTTGCGCGTCAGGTCGCCGGTCGCGGCGACGTCGCGCATCGCGCTGGTGATGGCCGACAGCGGCCGTGTCATCGTGCGCGACACGGCGTAGCTGACAATCGTCGCAAGCAGCAGCGTGATGATCAGCGCGCCCTCGAGGCCGGTGCGGATCGTATTCAGAAAGCGCAGCCGTTCGGTCCTCGAGCGCAGCGTCAGCGCGACAGGAACGATGCCCGCCTTGGCGCGCTCATCGGGCGGCACGAGCGGACGTGCGAGAGCTAGGAACTCTTCATCGCCGATCGTGACGATGGAAATATCGGACTCGGTCATCACGCGCGCGAGCGCCTCCCGCGAGTCGGCCGGCAGCGTGGAGGCGAGGATACGGCCGTTGGCGCCGAATGCGATCTCGCTCGCCGTCAGACGCTTGATGGTTCCGGCGAAGCGATCGTCCAGGAGGAAGCCGACGGTAAGCCGGCCGAGCACATCCGGTGGATTTCCATCCAGAACGATCGGGACGCTGACGACCTGGAGCACGCCGCGCGGATGCGCTATGAACGTTGACACCTCATCGAGCGATCCCGTGTCCCTCAGCATCGAAGGCAGCGTCAGGTCCTGGGCGACGGACCCCGCCGATGCGAGGAGCTCTCCGCGGCGCCCGGTCAGCAGCAGGAGATCCGCATTCATCTGGTCGCGGTACTCGTCGGCGAGCGGCTGCACGGTCGGCGGGTCCCCTGTTTCCACGGCGGCCTTCAGCTTCGGCGCACCGTCGGCCACGAGCCGCGCGAGCCGTGTAAAGGTGTCGGTCAGCGCCACGCGGTTTTGATCGACGAGAATCCCCGCCTCGTTCAGCCCGCGCCGGAGTTCCGCCTCCGCTTCTCTCGTCGCACGCGCGTTGACAAAATAGAACGCGAAGCCGAGCGAGAGCATCGCCAACAGTGTGCAGGCGAAGAAGATCCGATTCGTGAGCGACGAAGTAACAGGCATCAAGGGGCGCGAAGGCAAATCTCAACCACGGGCAAACGCTGCGCCATGAGAGGAGCGTGCATCATTGCTGTTTCTCAACGTTCTTATCGGCCGGAGGACTCGATTATACGTTTTGCGTAAACCGCCGACGGATAGCGTAGGGCGTAGGGGTTAGGGGTTAGGGGTTAGGGGTTAGGGGTTAGGGGTTAGGGGTTAGGGGTTAGGAGTCAGTTAAGGGGGAAGGGGGAAGGGGATGGGGGATGGCAGATGGGGAACCTTCGGATCCCGGATCCCGGACCCCGGATCCCGATCATCACCCCACCAGGTTCAGGACTATTAACAGTGTTCCGGGCTCCAGGCGCTCGAGGTTTCGATCGGGATAAGGCGAGACCAACGTCCAAGTCTGAGTCGGGCGCCCGCCGGCGCCACGCGGTCCCCGGGCCACTAATGCCCGTCTGGCGCCATATAACCGCGCCAGCTTGGCTCGGTCGTAGCTCCCACTCAGGCCGAAAGCCTCGGACGACAGGAGCGCTGTCGGCGTCCAGGCGCCTGGGGGACTGAGCAGCGAAGGGTCGCTCCCCAGCTGCCGAAGCACGTCGCCCATACTGCGCGGCGAGACGTACGCGCGATAGGACTCAGTGTGGGCGCGCAAAGGCGTGAAGAGTCGGACATATTCTGGCGCGCTCCGCCACTCCCCAGCAGGCCCCTCGGCACCGATACCCTGAGCAGCCGCGCTCCGAGCGTCGTGGAACGGAGGGACACCGGCCAGAATCGCCAGGGCCGCGGTGGATACCAGTAGTTTCCCGTGAACCATGGAACCTCCGAGTTATACTTGCGCGCTGAATTGGCCGTCAGCTCGGGATGGCCAGCGCTCAGGAGACTCGCGTGGCCTATATCATCACTGAACCCTGCATCGGCACCAAAGACGCGGCGTGTGTCGATGTCTGTCCCGTGGATTGCATCCATCCGCGGAAAGACGAGCCGGAGTTCGAGTCGACGGAGATGTTGTACATCCATCCCGACGAATGCATCGACTGCGGCGCGTGCGTTCCGGCGTGTCCCGTGGAGGCAATTTTTGCCTTGGACGAGACGCCTGAAAAGTGGAAGAGTTTTATTTCCGTCAACGCACAGCATTACCAGAAGTAACAGGACCGGGAGGTTCGGCACGATGATGCGTAGGACACTCCGCTTCGTGCTTTCCGCTGTCGCCGTCGTCGCGTGCACCCTCGTCCTTAGGGCGGACGACCAGATCACCGCGGGAGACGCGGAGCTGCAGTTCCAGCTCGGTAACCTCCTGTCCGACGAAACCCGCTACCGCGAGGCGCTCGACGCCTTCGACAAGGCGATTCACACCGACGACGTGTCGCTGCAGCTGCGCGCGCGCGGAGGGAAAGTGAAGACCGCGCTCCGCATCGCGGAGTTCGACCTCGCCCAGAAGGAGGCCGAGCTGCTGCGCGCGGCGGCGCCCGGCGACCCCGGGGTGCTGTCGCTCTATGCCGACTCGCTCTGGTCCGCCGGCCTCTTCGACGAAGCGGAGGCTGTGTATCGCCAGGCGCTCTCGATCAATACGGAGTCGTCGCGCGCGCGGTTCGGGATCGCGCGTTCCCTGGCAACCCGGACGAAGCTGGACGAGGCGCTTACCGAGGCACTCGCGGCGCTGGCGATAGCGCCGCGCGACGGCGAGATCCACGCCGAGGTGGGCAATATCTACGAGCGGCTGAACCGGTTCGACGAAGCTGCTAACGCCTACAACAACTTCATCAACCTCCTGCCGAACAAGGATCGCAGCGACAAGGCGTCGTGGACGCGGTCGCAGGTGAAATTTCTCAGAGCGTTCGAGGGACGTCTACCGGTAGACATCGATCAGCAAGACCTCGAGACGTCGCACACGATGCCGTTCAGGCTCGTCGACGACAAGATTGTCGTGCAGGCCAGAGTGAACGGCGGCCGGCAGCAGGACTTCATCCTCGATACCGGGTCCGAGGAGACGGTCATTTCGGGGGACACCGCGAGACGTGCGAACATCAGCGCGATCACGACCACGTTGAGCGCGGGCGTCGGGGAAGTCGGCCTGCGCGGACTCCAGCTCTCCCGCATCGACCGGCTCGACATCGGCGATCTCCAGGTACGGAACCTGCCGGTGCTGATCAAGAACCCGGCGCTGCGTGGTATCCCGAAGCGGGAAGGGGAGAGCTTTTCGCCGATCGCGTTCGGCCTGTCGATGCTGATCGACTACCAGCACCGGCAGCTGACGATTGCGCGCGACATCCCTGTCGGTGAAAACGACCTGCGGTTGCCACTGCGGGTCCACCGCCTTGCGATGGTGCGCGGCATGCTGAACGACATCCGTCCGACCTACTTCGTCGTCGACACCGGCGGCGAGGTGATCTCGATCAGCGCCGAAACGGCGGGGCACTTCGGCAAGAGCGCATACCGAAGGATCCCGCTGAAGGTATACGGAACGTCAGGGTGGGATCGCGACGCGTTCCTGCTGCCGGGGATGAATCTGAACTTCGATCAGATTGAATACAAGAACATGCCGCTCGTCGTCCTGAACCTCCGCGCGCCAAGTGTGCTCCTCGGCTTCCAGCTCGGCGGCATTGTCGGGCACAACTTCCTGAGCCATTACAAGGTCGCGCTCGACACGGAGCGGAGTGAGCTGAGACTGCAGAAATTCTAGGCAGCTGGCGGCCGGCAGCCGGCAGCATGCAGTGCAACAGAAAAGGGCCGACGCGAGTCGGCCCTTTGTGCTTACTGCGAGCTGCCCTGCTCCTCACCGATCTGGCCGCAGGTGAGACTCGGCATGTCTCGGACACGTCTCGCCTCACAGCGGCCGGGCCGCGCGGGCCTGCGCGGCGCGTTTATCGTGTCTATTCGTACCGTGGTATGACTGAAGGTGCGCTGCCTGTTCTGTGGAGGAAGGAGTAGCCAGTGAATCGGCTCCTGGCATGCGGGACTCTCGCGATATGCGTCATGGGCGTGCTCACTGCGGCCGGGCAGCAGCCCACGTTTCGGGGGACGGGCGATTCCGTTCGCGTCTTCGTCACCGTGACCGATCGAGATGGTCGGCTCATCACGACGCTCTTACAAAACGACTTCGAGGTGCGCGACGAGGGCAAGCCGCAGCCGATCACGCTGTTCGACAACTCTCCCCAACCCATTCGCCTGATCGTGATGCTGGACGTTTCGGGCAGCATGGAGGGCAACCTGCCGTTGCTGCGCGCTGCCGCGGAACAGCTCTTCGCGCGCCTTCGCCCGGACGATCTCGCGCGGGTCGGCACGTTCGGGTACAAGATCGCGATGAGTCCCGCGTTCACGCACGATGTCGAGACTTTGCGCAGGGAGCTGCCGGACACGGTTGCACCCGATGCGCCTACGCCGCTCTGGCGCGCGGTTGCCGAGGCGATGGGCGCCTTCGGTGATGAGGGAGGCGAGGCGCGCCGGGTGGTCCTCGTGTTGAGCGACGGCAAGGACAGCGGCCCCATCAGTTTCCGTGAGCGATATGTCAGCCAGGGCGAGGTCATCGACCGCGCGCGCCGCGACGATGTGATGGTTTACGGCATTGGCATGCGCAGCCGCGGCTCGCGGCCGATTCAGCCGGGGATCGGGCCTGGTGGACTCCAGGCGGCCTTGACTGCCGACCTTCCCGATCCCGGACTCGCGCTCGTCGCGGAGCAGACAGGCGGCGGCTACACGCAGATTCGCTTCGGACAGGATCTCGGCGCCGCATTCGTCCAAAACGCCGACGAGCTGCACAGCCAGTACCTTCTGGGCTTCGCTCCACCGAAACGCGATGGCAAGGTGCACGACATCGACGTGCGCGTCGCCACGCGCGGCCTGAAGCCGCGTGCGCGAAAAAGCTATGTCGCACCTAAGGACGAATCGCGTTGAGGTTCGTCCTATCGATAGACCACTAACCTCGCGCCTCGAGTCGGGCGATCCATGGCGGCGTTCCCGCGACCAGGTTTTACGTCGATCAGGCGACAGGTGAACGGCGGCGGCACCACCTGCACGAATCCGTGCTGCAGCGCGCTGCTCCTTGCCATTCTCTGCGCCACTCTTTGCCACCCACCTGCTCGAGGCTGGGTACGACATCCGAACGAATTCCAGGAACTGCTCGGGCACCGCAACGTGAGTACGACGATGATTTATACGCACGTTCTGAACCGGGGCGGGCGGGGGGTGCGGAGTCCGCTCGATCAGCTCGGGTCCGGTACCCGACGCCGGTGAACCGGATATGCTGCGATGCCCGCAGGCGTATTCGCGCTATCGAGTTCTGTATATCGCGT
>DAIRVG010000240.1:4436-6826 GCA_036802945.1 Vicinamibacterales bacterium | reverse complement strand
GTTTTTCACATCGACGGGCCACGGAGGCACGGAGCCCACGGAGCAAAGACATGAATTTACTCCGTGTCTTCGTGTCTCCGTGGCTACGCGGGAGTGAAAACAGCGTTAAGGCATCCTCTCCGGAAAGCGGACGATGAACCCGTCGCGATTCGGCATACGGACTTTGGGCAGTGTCTGCGCGTTCATGACCGCGTCCTCGCCGACAATCTTGTTCAGCGACAGCATGTACGCGATGAGCGCGTAGACCTCGTCGTTGGTGAGCGTCCGCGGCCGTGGCCATGGCATCGCGCGGCGAGTGAAGTCGAAAAGCGTCGTGGCGTACGGCCAGAAATTGGCGATGGTCTTCGGTGTCTCGATGCCGCTCGTCAGCGGACGGCCGCCAACGAGCGCGGCAGCCGAGCCCCCCTTGCCGTTCTCGCCGTGGCATGTGGCGCACTTGGTGGCAAAGATACGCGCGCCATCTGAAGGCGTGCCGCTGCCGGGCGGCAGACCGGAGCCGTCCGGGAGGATGCTGATGTCCCAGGCCGCGATCTCGGCCTCGGAAATCGGGGTTCCAAGATTTGGCCTGCCCTGAGCGGAGTCGAAGGGGCTCTGGGCAGACGCGGTCGAGCCAAGCACCAGCGCACCAAGAGCCACGAGGCGTATGAAGTTATGCGTAGACATGCTTCACCTCGCCGGTCCGCTCGATGGCCCAACTCGTCGGGCCGTTGTAGTGCTGGCTCGGGAACGCGGCGGCGTTGGTGACTGCCGCTTTCGTCTGGCCGCGCTGCGCGATAACTTCAGCGCGCGTGGGCTGCATGTTGCCGGCCTCGTCCCACGCGCGGCTCTGCAGAATCGCCGGCCCCCCGTCCCAGCGCCAGGGTACGCGGAACCGGGTGAATGCCTTGGGCAGCACCGGGCCCTGTAACGCCGCCTGCGCCCAGGTCTTGCCGCCATCGGCGGTAACCATCACCTTTGCGATCCGGCCGTTGGCCGAATAGGCAACGCCGGACACCTCGTAGAAGCCCGCGCCGTTCAACGTCAGCCCAGGAGACGGGTGCGTAATGAACGATTTCACCTCCTGGAGGAAATAGAACTGGTATGCCTTTCCATTCGGCAGGATTGGGGCGTAGGTGCGTGTCTCGTAGTAGCTCATGCCGGGCGTCTCGGTGAGCTTGATGCGGCGCAGCCACTTGACGTTCATGTTGCCTTCCCACCCTGGAAGGAGCAGACGCATCGGGTAGCCGTTGCCGGGCATCAGCCGCTCGCCGTTCTGGTACAGGGCAATCATTGCGTCATCGAGCGCTTTGGCGACAGGCACGCTGCGGCTCAAGGCCAGCGAATCGGCGCCTTCCGCGATGAGCCATTTCGCCTTCGGGTCGATGCCCGCTTCATCGAGCAGGGTTGAGAGCATCACGCCGGTCCACTCGGCGCACGAGACCAGGCCGTGCAGCGCCTGCGCGGTGGCCTGCACCGGCTCGTTCGAGAAGAGCGGCGCGCTGTTGCCGCCGCATTCGACGAACGCCATCCGCGACACCATGGGATAACGGCTGAGCGCATCGAGGGTGAAGGCCAGAGGCTTCTTCACCAGGCCGTGGATCACCAGGCGGTGCTTCGCCGGATCGATGTCGGGTGCACCGGAGTGCGAGATCACGAAGTGCAGCGCGTTTGGCGTGAACGTGCCGTTGAGCAGATGGTGCGGCGTGCGTGCGTGCTGGGTGCGTGGTTCGCCCTTTGGGTTACTCAGCGTGCGCGAGGCGCTCTTCTCGAAGGAGGACGGGACGCCGTATTCGGGGATGGCAGCGCCTGCCCTCGTGCTCCAGGCATCATCCGCGAGCTGCTGCGCGGCAAGGGAGTCGCTCAGCGTGTAACCGGTCATTGCCGCAGCGAAGGCCGCACCGCCCCGTAGGAACGCGCGTCGATGAAGCAGCCCGTTTCCAGCGACGACTTCGAGGTCTTCCATCGCTCCTCCAAGTCCGGCTGAAGCCGGACGCTACCGTACTCCTTCAGGTCCGGCTGAAGCCGGATCGGCGACTCTCTTAGGGAGCCGTCACCGGCGTAGTCGCGGTCGCGGCGACCAGTTTCTGCCCGTTGGCCAGGACGACGTTCAGGATCCGCCCGATCGGCTGGCCGTTCTTGACGGGCTCAATCGTCACCGTGACCTCATCTCCGGCTTTGAACGCTGTCCGCGACCACCCGCGCTGCGTCATCGCCGTCGGATTCTGCGTTTCAACGGCCCAGTTCCGCACGGTGCCCGTGTCGTCCTTCGCGTCGAACTGCAGGAAGCAGTGTGGATTGCTCCAAATCCATTCCGTTACGGTTCCCTTCAGCGTGACTTCTTTGCCGGTGTCGAGAGCCGCCGCGCCGTGGTGGGCGACGAGCGGCACCGAAACCAGCAGGACGCCTACCGC
>DAIRVG010000240.1:1709-4336 GCA_036802945.1 Vicinamibacterales bacterium | reverse complement strand
GCGGAAGGAATCATCTCCATCAGATCGGTGCCGTTCGGCATCTGCCTGATGGTCAGCTTGTCGAGTGGCATCCACGGCTTCGTATACACGAGGGGGTCGTCCAGAGTGACGGTCAGCTCCATCGTCCCCTGATTGACGCGATGATATCGCTCCTCGGTGCGGAGACTGTTGCTGTGCGGGTTGCCCGCATTATCGAGCCACGTCCGGTCGTCGGTCCCGACGGTCTGGACGACCAACGTGTAGTCGTCTACCCAGCGACCCACCGAGTAGCCATACCACCGTGGGTCGGGATCGGTTGGAAGCGCCCGGCCATCGGTCCAGATGACGCGCCACCGCTTCTCGAACATGTACAGCATCAGCACCTGGTTCGGTGTCTGCACGATCTGAAACGGCCGCAGCTCGTACAACACGATGCGCGGAAAGCCGGTCGGATCGCCCATCGTCGACAACGGATCGTTGTCGTCAGTGACCGACACGATTCGCGTTCCGTTTCCAGGCTTGTTGGCCCTGGCCATCTGCTCGCCACGCGCGGTGAAGGGAGCGGCGATATGCCCAGTGGGCTGGATGCCGCCGGTCCCGGCGTCCCAGGTGCCGGATAGATCGCGGCGCGGAGCCGGCGCCGACGGTCCTGCCGGTACCCCGGGGGCCAACCCTGCGTTGTTCCACGGCTTCATCTGGGCGCTCGTGAGAGCCGACGCGAAAACTGCCAGTGAAGCCACGACGAACAGGGCGAGGTGTTGTCGCATCGCAGAATCCTCCTGTCAACCCGCTACGACCGCCGATTCGCGGCGTCGCCGGCGGCGCAAACCCGCCCTCACGATCGAACGGTCGGCGAACGAGGAGCCCGTTGCAACACCGGCTGACAGCGGGCCTACAAGGTAAGACCCGCCGTACATCCGGTCTTGCAACGTGCTCCAACGGCGACGTTCTAAGCAACGCTCTCCTTAGTTAGTTCCCCTTCCGGCAATCTGCGCGAACTGCTCCCCCGTTCCCGGGTTCCCATGGATGGGTACATGCTGGGCGACGTCCAGCTTCAGGCGCTGCATGTTCTCCTGCAGACTTCTCATGTTGGCGTTTACAGCCGGAGCCGGCGCACCCTGCGCAGGCGGCGTATACAGGTCGGCATTCACCAGGATCTTTTCCTTCGGCAGGTAGACGAGCAGCATGCCCCCGTGGTGGTTGAGTCCCTGCGTCGGGAGAAGGTCGATCATCCGCACCCCGTCGCTGATCACGTACTTCTGATTGACCGTCTCAAAGGGAAGCGGTCGCCTGCCCCCGGAGAAATACGGATAGTACGTGGAGAATCGATCGGGCATCATCGTCCGCGGCGCCGGGCTGAACAGCACGTTCTCGAGAAAGTCGCGATTCGCCTGGTGGCTGACGACGGTGGCGCCCTGCGCGAGATACGTGCGGAGCCCTCCCGAGTGATCGAAGTGGTGATGGGTGTTCACGACGTAGCGGATCGGCTTGTTGGGAATGAGCTTGCCGACTTCCGCAATTACTGCGAGCGAACGTTCCTCGTTGAGCGGTGCCTCGATCACTGTGACAAAGTCACGGAACTCAACTGCGAGGCTGTTGTGCGTGCCGCCGGCGACGAGCCAGACGCCGTCCGCCAACTTCTGCGACGCCGCACGCACCGGCGGCGCCGTAGCGCTTTGGACGTCCGCCGGCACCGGCATCGCCGGCACAGTGACGTTCGGCTGGACGTTGTTCAGCGTGATCTCCATCGAGTTATGCGCCGTCATCAGCCGGGGGTCGCCCTGGTGGATGTGCAGTACGGTCGGATACTTCACACCGCCGTAATCCTTGTAGTTGAGGTAACGCAGTTCGTACAGCATGTCGCCGTAGACGGGGTTTGGCACCCACGTGTGGACCAGCGCGAGCAGATTCTGATCGTCGAACGTCCCGACGAACCTGTACTTGCCCATCGCCGTGAACGAGACCAGCGTCTGCTTTCCATTCGGTGTCACCGCACCCGTCGGGCTCCCCAACGTCAGCGAGATCGCCGTCGGATTTGTCGCGGCCATGGCCGCGCGAAGGAATCCGTGCGGTGTCAGCATGATGTCGAGGCGCCGGAACTCCGCCACCGTGACTCCCGCGAGATACTGGCCTGGCTGGGGCACCGGTTTCCCGTCCTGCATGTTCCAGGCGTAGTTGCCGCTGGTCATGAAGACCTGCTGCTGCTCACCCTGAAGCGGCGTGCCGCCCCCACCGCGTGGCGGATTGTTTCCCTGCCTGCGGGTGAACTCCTCGCGCGAGGTGCCGGCGTCGTAGTCGATGGTGCGCACGTAGCGCGTCACCTCGAATCGCGGCCAGTCCTCCTCCTGAGTAAAGCTCTGCCCCACGGAGGCGTTCCAGCCGGTTCCGGTGATCTGAACCGACTTCGGATTCCCCATGGCTTTAGACGCGGCCTGCAAAACCGCCTTGGCGTCCTGGGCAGACGCCGGTCCAGCCGTCATGACCGTCATCAAAATCACGGCCAACGCTGCGACGAGAACATTTAGCTTTCGCACCATACAGCCTCCTTAACGCTCGTTGCCGATATCGCTCTTCTCCGCTCGCTTGATTTATCACTGCGTGTCAAAACCGGTCATGCCGTGAGCTTCATCGGCTGGAGGACGAGCACC
>DAIRVG010000240.1:0-1609 GCA_036802945.1 Vicinamibacterales bacterium | reverse complement strand
TGCCGCGGGCGCCAAGGGTAGCACGGGAGGCAAAACGCGTTGACTGTTTCACGACCAGAGTCTAGAGTGCGGCTGGCACGTCCCGACGTCTCCCGCAAACTATTGCCCCGGCTCGCCTTCTCACTCAAGGAGTTGACTATGAAGCGACGGCATCTGGCATTTGTGGCGTTGGCGATTCTCCTCGGCGCCGCCGTTGCGGCGCAGCGACAGGCGGGTCATGAAGGCGCAGACAGCAGCAACATGCAGCTCGTCGGCCACGACGACCTCCAGGGACGCAGCGCGTATCAACCCGAGATCAAAAGGCAGGGTAATCGCTGGATCGCCTATGTGGGGCATCATGGCGGAAGCGCGCTCAATCCGATTACCGGGAAGGAAGAGGCCCACGGCACTTCGATTGTCGACGTGACCGATCCGAAGAACCCGAAGTACCTGGCTCATATTCCGGGTCAGCCCGTCGGCGCCCCGATGCCGAACATGCCTGGCATGGGTGAATCGGGTGGAGCGCAGATGGCGCGCGTGTGTAGCGGCGCGGAGCTCCCGCGCGCGGACAAGAGCAAGTTCTATTTGCTGCGCGCGTTCGGCAACACCGCCGGGTCCGGCCATGAAATGTGGGACGTTACCGATCCGACCAGGCCGAGCCGCATCAGCATGATTGTCGGCGGCCTCACCGGCACTCACAAAAGCTTTTGGGAATGCGACACCGGCATCGCGTATCTCGTGTCGGGACAACCCGGCTGGCGGGTACCGCGGATGACGAAGATCTACGACCTGGGCGACCCGACGAAGCCGGTGTTCATCCGCGACTTCGGCCTGCCGGGGCACCAGCCTGGATCGACGGGGAAGCCGCCCGCTGACAACGGACTGCACGGTCCCGTTTCCACCGGGCCGAAGGGCAACCGCGTCTACTTTGCCTATGGTTACGTGCAGGACGGCGTCGTACAGATCGTCGATCGTGAAAAGCTCCTGAAGGGACCGGCGGAGCCGACCGAGGCCAACCTGCTGTACCCGCAAATCAGCCGGATGGATCTTCCGCCGAATGTCGGGGCGCACAACGTGTTTCCGCTGCTGGGCATGCCGATCGCGGAGTTCGCGAAGGAGAAAGACAACCGGCGGGACATGCTTGCCATCGTCGATGAAGCGATCGGTCGTGACTGTGCGACAAGCGCGAGGGCGATGATGTGGATCGCCGACATCACCACCGAGGCAAAGCCGTTCGGCGTCGCGAACTGGACTGTGAACGAGGCGAGCGGCAACTACTGCGGACGGGGCGCCGGACGCTTCGGGACGCATTCCACGAACGAGAACTTCACGCCGATCTACTACAACCGCGTGCTATTCGTCGCGCACTTCAACGCCGGTGTACGCGCCGTCGACGTCCGGGATCCATTCCACCCGAAGGAAATCGGGTATTACATCCCGGCTGTGACCGACAAGACGGCGTGCGCGGCCGGACCGGCAGGCCAGCCCTGCGTAAAAGGCATCCAGACCAACAACGTCGAGGTGGACGATCGGGGCTATATCTATGGCGCCGACCGCGCCGGCGCCGGCCTGCACATCCTCGAGCTGAGCGGGACGGCGCGCCAGGTCGCAAATTTCCGCTGAATGCTCA
>DAIRVG010000239.1:0-6846 GCA_036802945.1 Vicinamibacterales bacterium | reverse complement strand
TCGAAGGCGTTCTTCCGTAAATGGAGACCTGCGAGACCGCGGAGGGGCGGTATGCGCGGCATGGGCAAGTCGAGGCTGGTCAGGTCGCCGCGCACGTAGTCGAGCCCGCCCTCGAGCCAGACGATGGGACCGAGGCGCACATCGAGGTGCGATTCCATCCCTGCCATGCGGCCGTCGGCCTGGTCGAACTCGGTGACCGGCAGGTCGTCCTCCACGTCACCCAGGAACCTGCGGAAGATGAAGTTGTTAATCTTGCTGACGAAGAACGTCACTTCGCCTGACGCGATCGAGTTCCGCCACCGCAGCGACGCGTCGAAGCCCAGCGCGTGTTCGGACTCGAGATCGGTGTTGCCGTTCTCCACGGCGTTGTTGCCGGGGTGCGGCCCATGAAAGTACAGCTCCTCGAGTGCCGGGTTGCGCGACGCGCGCGCCACGCTTAGCGCGACCGAGGTCCCCTCGGTTGGCGTCACGACCACGCCGAACGAGCTAGAGAAATTGGTGAAGTCGGCCGAGGGTTCGTCTGCCGCGGGTGTGAACTTCGAGTGGTCGACTCGTCCTCCGAACTGAACCTGCACCCGCGATGAAGCGCTGACCTCCTCGTACAGGTACGCGGCGTATCCCTTCTGATCGACGATCGGCGACAGGGCCTCTTCGCCGCTTGCCTCGAATTCCCGCGTCAGCACCGACCCGCCGATGGCTCCATGCACCTTTCGAGCGGCGCCGTGATGCGCCAGCAGCTCGAGCTCCGACGTGTCGTTCCTGAACGAGGTCGCAACCTCCTCGCCGTCGAGCTCGTCGTGGCGATACCGGCGCACGCCCAGTGAACCGCGGAACGAATCAAACACGCCGCCCATCCCGCGCTTCTCGCCACGCACCGTGAAGTTCTTGCGCCGCGGGTTCAGGTTCGTCTCGCCTGCTTCGACGAACGGGATTCCGTAATGCGTCTTGTCGTACCCGTAGCTGGCGCCGAGGTATGCCGTGTCCGATGTGTAGCCGGCCCCCACCTGCCCCATGGTGGCGCGGTTGAAGGAGTTTGGAATCGTGCCCTCAGGCGACTTGAAGTCGTCCTGCCTTCGGCCGCTTCCGGCGACATTCAACGCGAACTTTCCGGTGCCGACCGTCACGTTGCCGGCCGCGCCGCCTCCCGGTGCTCCTGATGAGGCGTCGAGCGTGAACAATCCCGTCGCCTTCGTGACCGGAGCAGTCGGAATCTCATTTGTCACGACGTTGACAAGCCCACCGATCGCGTTGGCGCCGTAAAGCAGCGTGGCGGGCCCACGCACGACCTCAATTCGCTGCGCCGACGCTGGATTGACGTTGACGCCGTGGTCGCCGGACTGACTCGACAAATCGCCCATGCGAAGGCCGTTCTCGACAATCAGCACTCGGTCGCCGTCCATGCCGCGGATGACAGGGCGTGCCGGTCCGGGGCCGAAGCTTCGCAATGCGACGCCCGCCTGGTTCTCGAGCGTTGCCCCGAGCGTGGGTGCCAATTCCTTGGTCAGCGCCTGGCCGCCGAGCGCTTCTGTGGACTGGAAGGACAGGAACGAATCCTTCGCGTCCGGGCTCACCGATGTCACTTCACTGAAGTGAAGCTCCGGATTGAGTTGAAGATCACTGGCGAGCGGCGTCGCGCCGATGGTGACATCGCTCCGCATGGGCAGATAGCCGTCGGCTCGTACGGTGAGCTGATACATCCCCGAAGGGACCTCGGAGAACGAATAGCGGCCATCCGGACCGCTTCGCGTCTGCCGCGACAGCGTGGCGGCTTGCAGGGTGACAACGGCGTTCGGGACCGTGTCGCCCGACAGTGCATTCGTCAGCACTCCCGAGACGCTGGTTGTCTGGGCGCTGGCCCGGCCCGGAAGTATGGCCAGCACGATGAGCAAAACAAAGATTAGTGTCGCCTTCATGAAGGTTCCTCGTGACGGACCGTACTAAAGGGGAACGCGCAAGACGAACAGAAGCGAATGAGTGGTCGATGAGGCAAAATGAACGTCGCTGAACGCACGATGAGTGGACGGGTGCCGCTGGTTGTTCCCTCCGACCGTTCATTGGCCGAAAAGGACCATCTGCAGGCTTCTGATTCCGTGTGTGTCGGCGGGAGCGTACCGTGTCGACCGTGAACCTCGGTGAGCTGCTGAATCTCGTCGGGCTGAGCACCGGCGTGGTGCTCTACGCGATGCTCTTCGCGATGGTGATCCGTGCGCGCCGGACGGCCGGCGACGCGTCGGCATGCGACCCGCTGCTGCTTTTCACGTCGATCCTCGGTCTGCTGTGGAATCTCTGCACGCTGCCCGCGTACGTGCTGCCAAAATTCGGCGTCGAGGGACCGTTCCCGTTTCTATCAGCGATCGGATTTGGTGCGCTCGGCCTGTTGCCGGCCGTCGTGGTTCACTCGGTCCTGCGCGGTGGACGCGACGGCGTGGGCGGTGTTATCAAGCGCCTCATCGGCGTTGTCGCCTACGCAGTGAGCGCGATCGCCGCGGTCCTGCATCTTGCGGCCGCGTGGGAGGGCACGCCGGTGCCCTCGGCCGACGGCATGCGGCTGCTGACCTACACCTTCGTCGCGCTCGTGATCCCGCTTGCCGCGGCAACGCGCGGACAACCGGGCTCGCGGCGCACGCTGTGGGTCGCGGCGCTTGCGGTGTTCGCGGTCTCGGCGCTGCACCTGAGCCAGCTGCATAGCGGAGAAACGTCGTGGCCGGTGGAACTTCTCGGCCATCATGCCTCGCTGCCGCTGGCACTCGCCATCCTGTACCAGGACTATCCGTTCGCCCTCGCCGATCTGTTCCTCAAGCGCGCATTGGCACTGCTCGCTGTGGTGACCGTCGCGTTTGTCGCCGTCGCGACGTTTGGTGGCCGTTCCGTCGCGTTTGGCGAGTTCATCGAGCGTGATCCGCAGCAGTTTGGCCTGTTGATGACGTTGTGGGTGGCCACCGCGCTGCTATATCCGACGATGCGCAGGGCGACCGCGTGGTTCGTCGACACCGTCCTCCTGCGCCGCCCGAATTACCGCGCGTTGCGCGCCTCGATCACGGCGATCGCCCAGTCGCTCGACGATGTCCCCACGCTGCTGTCGACGGTCTGTGACCTGGTAAGACCGTCGCTGAGCTCCCCCCGCGTCACATGGCGCGAGTGGGACGCATCGCGCGCTCAGGAACCGCTCGGTCCTCTCGTGACGCGCGGCGACGATGGTGTGACGCAGGCCATCGTGCCGACCGGAGAAGCACCGCGTTACGCCATCACAATCGCGCCGCTGACCCGTGGCCGCCGCCTGCTTTCGGATGACATCGCGACGCTCGACGCCATCGTCACGATCGTGGCGCGTCGCATCGACGCGATTCGGATCACGCAAGAACGGCACGAACGGGAGATCCGCGAGCGCGAGATGGGGCGGCTCGCCACCGAGGCGGAGCTCCGCGCCCTCCGCGCGCAGATCAACCCGCACTTCCTCTTCAATGCGCTCACGACGATCGGTTACCTGATTCAAACGGCGCCGCCGCGTGCACTACAGACACTGCTGCGGCTCACGTCGCTGCTGCGCGGCGTGCTTCGCTCGGAAGGCGAGTTCACCACACTCGGGCGCGAGCTTGATCTCATCGAGGCGTATCTCGACATCGAGCGGGCGCGCTTCGAGCAGCGACTGCGTGTGTCGATCGACGTGCCGGCTCGCCTCCGCCACATCCGGTTGCCGCCACTCGTGCTGCAGCCGCTTGTAGAGAACGCGGTGAAGCACGGCGTCGCGCAACGTTCCGCGGGAGGCGATGTGACCATCCTCGCGCGGATCGAAAGCGATCCGGCCGGCGTCCGGCAGCTGACCGTCCGCATCGAGGATACCGGTGCCGGCGTCTCAATCGACGCGCTGCAGCGAGGCCGGGAGCAGGGCGTCGGTCTCCGCAACGTCGAGCGCCGACTCCAGGGTCAATACGGCGCCGCGGCGTCGCTCTCGATTGAGAGTGCGCCCGGGAACGGCACCCGCGTCGAGGTCCGGATTCCCGTCACGTCGAGCTCGCGCGATCAGCCGGCCGAACAGGTCGCCGTGTGAGCGCCCGCCTGCGCGTCGTCGTCGCCGACGACGAACGGCCGGCGCGAAGTTTCCTGGTGGCACTGCTGCGGTCGTTCGAAGACGTCGCGGTGGTCGGGGAGGCGTCGTCGGGTCGCGAGGCCGTCGCGATGATTGAGAAGGAGAAGCCCGACCTCGCGTTTCTCGACTGGCAGATGCCGGAGCTCGATGGCATGGGCGTCGTGCGCCAGCTGAAGAAGCAGTCGCTGCCGCTCATCGCGTTTGTGACCGCGTACGACGAGTACGCCGTACGTGCGTTCGAGGTGAATGCCGTCGACTACCTGTTGAAGCCAGTGGACAAGGCACGTCTACGCGACACGCTGAACCGCGCGCAGGATCGGATGGAGCACGCGGAAATCGTTGCGGAGCAGGCATCGCGGGTCGGACAGGCCCCTGATACGTACGAGTCGTCCGCGCGACCGCCGTATCTCGAGAGGATCCCCGTCCGTCACCGCGAAGAGGTGGTGATTGTGCCCGTCCAGCAGATCGCCTCGATCGTGGCTGATGGAGAGCTGCTGAACATCACCACGACCCGCAACGAGCGCCACACGATCACGTATCGGTTGAAGGATCTGGAAAGGATGCTCGATCCCGCGAGATTCATCCGTCTTGGGCGTGGCACGCTGGCCAACGTGGATCAGATCGGAAAGGTCGCCGTCATGCCGGGCGGGTCTCACGTCGCCGTCCTCGGGAACGGCCAGAAACTGCCGGTGAGCCGAATCCAGTCTCGCGTGTTGCGCGAGCGTCTCCTCAAGCTCTGAAAAAGGGCGCCGCTCGTACCGCCGAACGCGCCTTTCGTGGTGCCGCGCACCCAATTCGTTGGAAAGTTGACGTCGGGGAAGCAAATCTTCCCTAGCGTCTGTCGACGCCATGGGATGCGCCGCCGGTCCACATTCGCGAAACACCCGTCCGGCGACCGCCCACCGGGGATCTAAAACGCGGGTGGATGGGCTATCCCCGTTCGAGCGTCCGCCTGCTGATTTCTGGCTCTTCATTGTCGTCGCCGCGATCATGCTGGGAATTTGCGCCGCTATCATTTACAACGCGCTCTGACACTTGGTGACGCGGAAATGGCGAACAGCGAGTCCCAGCTCTGCGACATCACGGTATGGTGCGGTCCTAGAAACGGAGCGTTCGAACGATCTTGATCGAAGCTTTTCGATCGAGTGTCTGCAGTGTCGCCTGGTCCGTCCAGTTGTGGGTGTAGACGAAGAAGATATCGTTGCCAGGCTTGGTGATCCATCGAAAGCGCGACTGCCATCCAAGCTGGCGCGTCACCGTGTCGTACTGCAGGCGGTTGACGAGCGATACGAACGGGTTGAGCTGCGTGTTGACGTCATTGGTCCACACGCGGGTGGTAAATCGCCCTTCGGCAAGTGCGATCTCGTTGTAGTCCGCGCCGACGTTGATCAACCAGCCACGATGCGGCCGGATACTCAACGTGCCGGTCACCTGTCGCCGCTGACCGGAATAGAACGCGCCGTCCTCATACACCGCGTTGAGCGACACCGGCCGGTTGGTGGCTGACTGCACCTGGGAGCGCCGGCGCAGAAAGCTGTACTGACCGCCCGCCGGCAGGACGACCCCGGGAAAAATCTGAAAGCTGCGCGGCAGCCGCTCGTAGAGAGGGAGAAGGTGGAACTCGATGAGGTCGCCCGGCTGGAGATCGATCCGCATCAACTGCAGATCGGGGCGGCGCGTCTCCAGCTGCCCTTCCAGATTGAAGATGTAGTTGAAATCCCCCTCGAACGAAAACCGACGGACGAAGCGGTTGGTTTCGGTGTGCACGGTATATCGAAGCCCGGGATCAATCAGCCGGTAGCCGCGCCGATCGACGAAACCGGCCGAGGGGTCATAACCATCCTGCACTTCGCGCACAGCGATGCGCACGTTAATTGGATCGTTCGGCATGTTGACGCGGGCGCCGAAGGCTGACCCGCCGCGCGACCCCGGTAGCTTCGTCGTATTCAGGTAGAAGCCACTGACCTCGAGGACCTGCCTGCGAAGGAACTCCGATGTTGAGAGTGCCGCGTCGATGCCCGCGGTCTGGCGCGCGACCGCAGCCCCACCGCTTCTCGTCGTGAAGATGCCGCCGACGTACGACTGACGCCAGAAGCGGCGCTGCGACCGCACCACCGTGACGTCTTCGCCCTGCGCCGGTCCGCGGTCACGCGTCTGCACCTGGAGAACCCCGATGTCGAAGGCGCCTGCATGCCCTGTGAGCTTTGCGCCGTAGTCGATTGGTTGAGGCACGCCGGAATCATCAAGACCGATCCGGCGGCTGAAGAACGGCACGATCGCGTTGCCAGGCTCACGGGCGAAGGTGAACAGGCTCGCCCCTTCGAGAAAGAAGGCGCGCTTCTCCGGGAAGAAGAGCGGGAAGCGCGTGAGGTTCACCTGCCGCTGATCGACTTCCGTCTCGGCAAAATCGGTGTTGATCGAGAGGTTGGCGCGCAGGCCTGACGTGACGTTGTAGACGATGTCGCCTCCGAATGCCCCGTTGGCCACAGACGCGGGCGCCCCGCGACCAGGCGCCGCAGACGAACTTCCAACAATGTACGGAACGAGATCGAGCCTCAGTCCCTGATTGAGTCCCGAAAGACCCTCCAAACGTCCGGCGGTCGCCATGTACGTCAGCCCCTGGTTGCGTGCCCACCCGCTCCAGAGCGTTTCTTCGGTCTTGCGCCTGATCGACCGCTGAAAGTTGATGCCCCAGCTCGAGGCATTCGGATCGAAATTGATCGTCTGGAGCGGGATCTCGATTTCCGCCGTCCAGCCCA
>DAIRVG010000238.1:0-6881 GCA_036802945.1 Vicinamibacterales bacterium | reverse complement strand
TTACCTCGTGCCCATCGCGGCCGAGCAGAAGCGCGGTCCCCAGACCGCAGATCCCACCGCCGATAATCAGAATATTCATAGAGGTGCACCATAGCGATGATGACGCGTGATCCACGCGCTCGGCTGTATTCTGGACCAACGAGCGCATGAGCAGCGAAATCGAGTCGTCTCCAGGCAGGCCCACGGTCCTCTCGGCGCTCGGCGTGTACGCCGAGCGCCGCACGCTGGTCATGGTGGCGCTGGGATTTTCGGCGGGCCTGCCCTATTACCTTATCTTCGACACGCTGTCGGCCTGGTTGCGCGCGTCCGGCCTGTCTCTCGAAGTCATTGGCATCTTCAGCCTGGTCACGCTGGTCTCGACCTTTAAATTCCTCTGGGCGCCGTTCATTGACCGGGCGCCCGTACCCGTGCTCACTGGCTGGCTGGGGCATCGCCGGTCGTGGATGCTGGTGTGCCAGGGCTTGATCATGGTTGGACTGGCGCTTCTGGCGGGTTCGGATCCTGCCAGCAGTCTCGGAAGGATCGCGGTCTTTGCGTTCCTCGTCGGTTTCTCGTCAGCCACTCAGGACATCGCGATCGACGCCTGGCGCATCGAAGCGGCGGAAATTTCCAAGCAGGGCGCCCTCGCAGCAGCATATTCATGGGGCTACAGGGTGGCGATCATCGTCGCCGGTGCCGCGCCGCTGCTGCTCGCCGAAGGCTACGGCTGGAATTTCGCCTATGCCGTGATGGCGGCGCTGATGACCGTGGGTGTCCTCGCCGTACTGGCGGCGCCGCGCGAGGAACGCCACGCCATCCGCTCGATACAGACCGCGGACATTCAACCGGCCCCTGCACGTGAGTCGGTGGAATGGGTCGCCCGTCTCGCGCTCCTCGCGGCAGGCGCGCTCGTTCTGGGCTCGGGTCTCGCCGCCAATGCTGGCGTGCTCGCGGGCGTGCTCGGCGCCGTGGGCGCAACGAGCGCTCGAGACGCTGTTCTATCAGCCTGGGCATCGGCTGCGGGTGTCTGGGTCCAACTGGCCGCCGTGGTGTTGGGGTTCGGACTAATCGTTCTTGCCGCACTCCCGCTTCCCGGTGCGCGTACTCGGCCCGGTGTCTATCTCTCATCGGCGCTCGCCGATCCGCTGCGCGATTTCTTCGCACGCCACCGCTCTGCGGGGGGGCTGATTCTCGCGCTCATCTGCGCGTACCGGATCCCGGACTTCATGTTGACCATCATGAATCCGTTTTATCTCGACAGCGGATATAGCCTGGTTGAGATCGCCGAGGTCCGGAAGATTTTCGGTGTCGGGATGACGCTGTTCGGTGTCTTCGCCGGTGGCGTGGCGGTGGCGCGTTACGGTCTGATGCGCGCGCTGGTGATTGGCGCGTTCGCGGGGCCGTTGAGCAATCTCCTGTTCATCTGGCTCGCGATGCAAGAGCACAGTCTGATTGCGCTCTTCGCCGCCATCGGCCTCGACAACGTCGCCGGCGGCTTCGCGGGCACGTGCCTGATTGCCTATATGTCGAGCTTGACGTCGGCCGGGTTCACCGCGACGCAGTACGCGCTTTTTTCTTCCATCTATGCGGTGCCCGCCCGCCTGCTCGGAACGCAATCGGGCCGTATCGTCGAGGGTGCCGCCCGACTTGCTGATGCGGGTGGCGTGTTCTCAGGTCTGAAGAGTTTGTTTGTGGGCCAGTCGCCGGACAAATTTGCGACCGCCCTCGAGCGGTCTGGAGTCACGCCTGCGGCTCTGGGTGTTGGCTACGTCGTGTTTTTTTCGTACTCCGCGCTCATCGGCGTACTCGGCGTCGTGCTCGTCCTCGCGGTGCAGCGCCGGCAGCAGCAGGAGCAGCGACCACCCGCGCCGGTCGAGTCAGGCTGACGTTCCACGTCCCGATTCGCGGATGTTTACCGCTTCGTCTTCTCGTCGAAACTTGTGACGTGCTCGATATCCAGTTCAACGCATGGAGGATTTTCGACGAGCATTTCCTTGGTGGTCCTCACGGAGACCCAGGGATTCATCGTCCATGGACGCGTGAAGACTTCCGGATCTTCGACCGTGGCCTGATAGCGAAGCGTATCCCCGACGCGCGAAATACGTTCGACCACGTGCAGCATCGAACTGTGAAACCAGCCATAGATGCCAAGCCATGTTTCTTCGTTGAAACCGGTCGTGTCTACAACCAACGTGTCTCTCTCCCAGCGTCCAATGGAGTCGCCGTAGTAAAACTCGACCGCGTCCGGATCATGAGTGGTGCGATCGGTCGGCACGAGGCGAAACGTGTTCCCTGAGTTCATTTGGTACAGGAACACGATCGGCATGCCGGGCGCCTGGACGATCGAATGTGGTGGGCCTATGCGCGGAACGCCGCCAGGCTTGCAGTAGAACGCGGTGTCCACCTTGCTCTCATTCTTTGCAAGGTCCAGGACCTTCGCCATCAACTCGGGCTTGTAAGGAGGTTGATTCGGATCCGCGTATTGCGCCGCGGCGTTCCGGGCGTCGCCCCGTTTGATATTCGGGTTACGTTGACCGAACCCGCTACCCACCGGGGTGTCAGGTCCGCGACCGATCGCCCAGAAGCCATTGAGGTCCGGGTGGCCATCGGCGAGCCGCGGTGTCGGCTTGGCGGCGGGGTCATCGGCGTTCGCATTCGGTGCGGGTCGAACGGGTGACTGCTGCGCTGCAGCTGGCAGCGCAGCGATCGGGAGAAGCGCGAGCACGGCAAGCGCCGTGACGCTCGTTCTTAGAAACGATTTCATCACCAGTTCTCCGAGCCTGGACCATTTTTCACTTCAACGAGCCACGGAGGCACGGTTCGTGTCTCCGTGGCTACGTCGGAGCGAAACTCGCCTAGTTGGTGGCCCTCGTGGGCGTGGCCGCTTTGTCGAGCTCCGCCACGGTCGTCATCCGGTTTCCGTGGAACGGGGCGATCGTCTTCACGTTGAGCTTCAGTCGTTTGATGTTGTCGCTGAGCGCCTTCGCACTCGGGACAGCCGGCGCGATCAGCGCGGCGCCGGCCTGCGCCGGCGGCGTGTACGCATCCGGTTCGCCGAGGATCCCTTCCTTCGGCAGGTAGACCACCAGCATATCGCCCGTGTGCTCGTAGCCCTGCAATCGATGCAGCTCGATCACGCGGGTGCCGTCGGTCAGCTGTCCATCATCACCAACCGTCTGGACCTGCACCGCCTTCTTCGACTCGGCCTGCCGGTCTGGCTTGATCGTGTGGGGTGTCGTGGCCACGCGCTCGAGGAACGCCTTGTTCGATTCGTGCGTCACGATCGTCGCGCCTTCGTCGATCGCGGCGCGGATGCCACCGAGGTGATCCCAGTGGTGGTGCGAGGTGACCACGAAGCGAATTGGCTTGTTCGGAATCACTTCCTTCGCCTTCGCCAGCACCGCCTCCGCACGCGCCTGATTGTTCGGTGTGTCCACGACGACGATGTGGTCGGCCATTTCAATCGCGAAGCTGTGGTGCGTGCCGCCCTTCAGGTAGAAGACGCCGTCGCCCAGCTTGTCCGCCGTGACGGTCACCGCCGCCGGCGTGAATGCCTTAACGTTGTCGGGAACGGTGATGTCAACGGCCGGGTTCACGGTGACGGCGGAAATCGTCAGATCGAGTGACGGATAGCCGTCCTGCGTCTGCACCACGTGCGACGGACGTATCACGCCGCCGCCGAAGTCCTTGTAGTCCGAGTAGGTCGTCTCGATCAGCATGTCGCCGACGATCGGCTGATCGATCCACGTCCGCACCTTCTCGACCTGGCCTTCCGCGTTGATCGTGCCTTCCATCTTGTACTTGCCGCCGACGGTGAACGAGACGTCGGTGCTCGTGCCCGAGGGCGTGGTCGTAGCGTTGTTGGCCATCGCCGCCTTCACGAAGCCGGTTGGCGTGCTCCAGATTCCGAGCATGCGTTCAGGCGCCGCATCCGGGTTGGGCGCCGCTGGCGCACCAGCTGCGGCAGGCACGTTCCAGGCATAGTCGCCGCTGACGACCTGGACCTGGCGCTGTTCACCGAAGAACGGCGCGCCGCCGCCGCGCGGCATGACGGCGCCCATTTCCCGGAGCAGCTCGACACGCGCACTATTGGTGTCGTAGTTGTAGAGGGCGGTGTAGTTCTTCACGGTGACGCGTGGCCACGCTTCATCCGCCGTGTAGTTCTGCCCGACGGAGAAGTTGGCGCCGGAACCGACAACCTGTAGTGTCTTGACCTGCTCGGCGCCGAGAAGGGCAGCGGCCTTTTGGAGGGGCGTCTGCTGCGAGCATGCAGCGGTCGAAAGTGTCAGGAAAGCAGTTAGGGCTAGAGCGATGTAGCTGCGCATCTTTTTGCTCCTGAAGGTGAGTTGGGCGGACATTGTGCCGCGGTACCGAGGTCCAGCATCGTGGAAATCGTGGAAGGTGTTTCCAGCATGAGTGCTTCTGGTAACAAAGAAACCGGTTTGTTCTCAGTTCCTGCCGGGAGCGGGTGCGCCGGGAGCGGCTGCTGCGCCGCCTCGACCGGCCGGTGGAACATAGGGCTCGGCCCCCGGGGCGGGCCGGCCGGACCCGGTGTAACCGCCGGTTGGCCACGTCTGTGGCGGCCCGCCATCCACGCGAAACGGCGGAGGCTCATTTTCCCGCAGCCCGTGCACCGCATTCGAGTAGTAGTCGGTGTACCGGATGCTGCCGCCCTTGGCGTCGACGATCCCGACGGATCCCTGAAACAGTCCCGGCTCCGGAGCGCCCTTCGGCGTCGTCCCCTCGAAGATGTAGAGCCGGTTCTCGTGCATCGTGATGTAGACGAACGAGCGCGACTCGTCTCGATTCGTCAGCTGCATGAAGTAGCCTTCGACCACCTGCTGGAACTGCAGGTTGAAATCAGTGACCTTCGCGTCCCGCTGCATGTACTTGAGGGCTGCAAAACTCATCGCGCCACGCACGTCCATCTTCCAGTAGCCGAGGCCGATGATCGTACCCTGGCGGCCGTCCTGCGTGCCGACGCAGGTCTCCGCGCCGGGCGGGCACTGTCTGGCGCGGGCGACTCCCTGCGCTTCGGCGGGGCGGTAATCGACCACGGTCACGGAATACCGCTCGCGTCCGTGTGAGGCGGTAAAGACCTTGGCGGGCAGCTGGTACCTGTACTGGGAGGTATAGGTCGTGGTCTGCACCAGGGGCTTTCCTGGAAAATTCACCTCGAACCCGTCTTCGGGGAACTTGAAATTGTCCCAGTCCTCCTGGGCGAAAGCAGGCGTCACGAGCGCCAGAGTGAGAACGGCTGCAATCCATGGAATCACGCGCATGATGGTTTCCTCCGGCGACGGCAAACGTCGGGATGCTGGGGAGAGGCGAATATAACCCGCCGTGTCGGAAAAGTGTCAATGAGAGACGTGGCCCAGCTTCGTGCCGCTATCGCGACGGGCAGTTACCCTCGACTTGATGCCAGCTCTCGACGTCGATGTAGCTCGGGCTGGCAACGTAGGGCGCCGGGCGGCCGGCGGCAGACGAACCAGGCGTAATTCGCACGCCGCCACCCACGTTTATACCCGTCTGGTTGTACTGCCCCTTCTTCATGAGACCGGTGATCTCGATCATTGAACCTTCGTGCGCCTTGATCTCCGCCATCAGCTTCTTCGGCCCGTTCATGCGCAGATGCATGCCTTCAGGAACGTCCAGCCTTGCCACTTGATCTGAGGTCCGGGGGCCGGCGGTGAAGACGTTACCCTTCGCACAACCGGGAATAGACCCGCGAACCGAGTCTTTCGGCACAGGCTTGGTGTCCTGTGCGGCCAGCGGCCCGCTCAAGATGGCGATCGCGACGGTAATAGCGGCGGTGTTCCTCATAATAGCTCCGCCCTCATTGTGCTCCCGTTCGCGCCTTCCATGAAGGCGTCTCGCTGATGCTCGACGCGAGCGGGCGCGAGTCCCTGACCCGCGAAAGGATGACGATATTGCATCCGAGGGCGGCCTTCCGCGCGCGGCAGGCGGAGCGGTTAGGATGGGTTGAGCAGATAGGGCTGGTCGCGCAGCTCGCGGCTCAGCCGCGCGTGCCGCTGACGCCACGGTTCGAAGCGCCTGGCAATCGAGTCGAGGAGCCGGGCTTTGCGCGAGGACGATTCGTGGACGGCCGCCTGGCGGAAGAACCCCGAGCCCAACTGCGCGTACCAGCGGATGTTGTGACGCTCGCGCATCTGATCCTGGAAGAACCCCGCCAATAGGAGGCACTGCGTGCCTGCCACTTCCATCATCTGGCTGTCGCGCAGCAGGGTGGAGTCCGACACAAAATGATCGAAGACCTCGCTGAGATTCGCGGGAGCCGGCCACTCGACGCCGGCTTGTGTGGATATCTGAGCGTAGTGCGCCAGCACACTGGCGTTGTAAAACAGCTCTTGCTGATCGACGTCGGGCTCGGAAACGTCGCGAAGGCCCATGACGAAAAACTCCAGGACGCGTCGATGGTCGGTCGCGAGCAGTTCCTGGAACGGGTCCATGACACCTCCTAGTGACCGCGAGTCGGTGAAGGCCTAAGGCATGACGGCGCCCGCGGCAATCAGTGAGACCGCTTCGCAAGAAGTGTGGGGGCAACATGAATGCCAAGGCATGAACGAGCGCGGTCTTAGGAACGCTGAGCAAATTGCGCATTCCGCGGACCGACCTGCGCCCGCCTGGCGTGATAAGGGACTCCGGAGGCGACTTTTCGTCTCCGCGTCACCGACAGGTTGGCCGAGTTTGAGGACACCAGGAAAGCGAGCCGCCGACGTAACTGTTCGCGGCAGTACAAAACTGTACGCCGCGGTACAAAAAGAGGGCCGGGTCCCAACGGACCCGGCCTCCACTTCCAACTTACTTCGAACTTTGACGTTCGAACTTCGAACTTAGTACATCCCGCCCATACCGCCGCCCCCGTGCGGCATCTGGGGCGC
>DAIRVG010000237.1:0-6883 GCA_036802945.1 Vicinamibacterales bacterium | reverse complement strand
CCGCGGCAGCAACCAGGACATCGCGCTCGAGGTGGACGAGCCCGAGATGGCAGCGCGGGCCGACGTAGACGTTCTCCTCGATGCACGCGCCCGCTTGCGAGAAGATCGTTCCGAATTCGATTGTTGCGGAGAAAGCACACCCGCCGTCGAGGACCCTGGCCAGGAACGCGCGGCGAAGAAACTGGCCCGGCAAGCCCGGGATGAGCGACAACGCCTGCGTCGATCCCTCGAGCGCACGATCCCTTCCCAGCACAGCTGCGCGGACGAGGTACGATGCGAGGAGCGGAAGGACGAGTACCGTCGCGACGGCATTCGCCACCGCTTTCAGGGCCTGCTTCACGCCGGAACAACAGCGGCGTCCGCTGTTCGATGATGTTGGTTGTACAGCTCGGTATAGACGGCTTCGAGCGTTGCCATTCGCGCATCGAACGATAGCTCCGTTTCGACTCGGTCCCTCGCTGACACAACGCGGGCCGCGGTGGCCTGACCGTCGGTCAAGACGCGATTGATGGCATCAGCCAATGCGTCAATCTTTCCCGCCGGTACAAGCAGGCCGTCGATCCCGTCGCGGACAAGCTGCGCCGTGCCTCCTACCGCCGTTGCAACCACGGGCGTTTCGAGCGCCATCGCTTCGAGGACGGCGTTTGGCGCACCCTCGTTTGCCGACGACTGCACGAACATATTGAAGGCATGATGAAGATCGACGATGTCACTGCGCTGGCCGAGAAGGCGACAGACCCCGCCAAGCCCGAGCCTATCGACCTGGGCCTCGAGCGTGTTTCGGAGGCTGCCTTCGCCAACGATGACCAACCTGAGCCCGAGCCGCGCCACTTGCAAGGAAGCAAACGCGTCGATGAGGAGGTCGAATCGTTTTTCAGTTTCCAGCCGGCCGACCGCGCCTATCACCACTTCGTCGTCGGCGATCCCAAGGCGTTGACGGATCTGAGTTTCGCGCGAGCGGTCTCGATGGAACCGTGTGTGATCGATACCGTTAAGTACTGTCTGTACGGAACCCGGTTTCGCCCCCGAACGAACGAGCTCCTGCCGGATATCCTCGGAGACGGTGATCACTTTCGGAAACAGACGCAGAATCTGCTTGTCCATCCGGTGGTACAGCAATCGCTCGCGCCGGCTGTGCCCTGCCCACCCATGGGCCGTTGAGAGAGGAATCACTCCCTCGGCTCGGTGCAGCAGCCACGCGAGCACGTCTGTCTTGTAATCGTGGGCATGGACGATGTCGATGCGGCGGTTCTGGACGAGACGGCGAAGCACGGGCCAGATGGAGCGATCGAACGAATGGCGCTCGACAACCTCCACGTAATCGATCGGCAGATCGCCCGCCTTCTTATCGATGGCGAACACCGTGTCTCTGGCGTCCCGTATGTAACAGACCGTAACCGCGTAACGGCTTGGATTGCTGCGTGCCGCTCCCAGGAGAATCGTCTTCTCGGGGCCCCCGCCGGTGCCCCATACGCTCCGCAGCTCGAGCACTCGAATGGGCGTCATTGCGCGGCTACCATCTCCGCCGGCGTGCTGCGGTGGGGGGTTCGCATGACCAGGGCGAGCGCTCGTCCCAGATCGTAGACGCAGGACACCACCCATGCCTGGAGCAGGGAAACCGGTCGAACTCGACGTTGCGTGGAGAGCAGCCGCGCGACGCGCAGCGTTGACGCTCCTGCGATCACGGCAGCCGCGAACGTCGCGATCAATAAGCCCATGCCGCTCCCAGCGGCCGACGCCGCAATGCCGAAGATCACCGCCGCGATCATTGCGACGTCAACGATCGGAATGACTACGCTGGGAAGGCCCCGCCACGACAGCCGGGCGCGGAAGCTGACCCTCAGGTTGTCCCGCCCGCGCCACAGTTCGCCTTTGAACAGCTCCCGGAGTGTCGCCGGGTCGCCATAGTGGACGTTCTTCATGTCGGCGTTGCTGACGATGCGAAGTCCGGCGGCCCGGATGCGATTGCAGAGATCGACGTCTTCGCATGTGATCAGCGCGGTGTCGAAGCCGCCGACCGCTTGAAACACGGTTCGCCGAACAACCAGATTACCGCTTCCCAGCCACTCGACGTCCTGACTACCCTTCGGCAGACCGCGCAACAGTCCGTAAGCCCGCTGGACCCACGTGCCGTCGATAGGCGCATGGCACAGCGCTCCAGCGGCTGCCACGCTCGGTGCGCGCAGGGTCTCCATCGCCGCTCGCACCCACGCTGCCGAAATTTCATGGTCGGCGTCCACGAAGGCAAGAATCTCACCTGCCGATTGCGCAGCTCCGAGGTTGCGGAGCTCGGCAACGCACGACGACCCGCTTTCGATGACGAGCGCGCCGAGCTTTCGCGCGACGTCGGCCGAACCGTCCGTTGATCCGTTGTCGACGACGACAACCTCGATGCGTGTGCCGCTGAAGCTGTTGGCCTGAATACTGCGGAGGCACGATTCCAGGCGCTTCGCATCGTTCCGGACCGGAATGATGAATGACACCGTCGGCGATTTCATCGGGGTCCTCGATACTCGAACGCGCCGGCATCAGGCGCCTTGCCCTGAGTCCGGGGCTGACGTGATGCGTCCTCGTTGATATCGGCAAGCGGGACGCCTGCGTCAACCGCCGTCAGGTTGGTTCCGTTCAGCGCGAGGTTTTCGTGAGCCGCATCGACGAACCAGTCGCTCGCGGCAGTGGGAACATTTCCCCCCACACTGGCCTGGCCTCCATTTCGACGTATGAGCGGCTTGCTCATCAGATTATTGCGGGCGAAGGCGATGGTGCCGGGGAATCGCGCGCTGATCGCCCAGGGCAGCGTGCCTTGTGTCAGGACCGTGTTGTGATCGATGGCCACGGTTCCGGCGGCGTTCGCCTCGATCCCTTCATCGGCCCACCGATTCAGGTTCACCACCACGTTGTTGCGGATCCAGCCACCCTGATGGTCATAGAACGCCTCGTGGTCGCGAGCGAAGCGCCCACTTGCCCCTGGTCCCAGCCCGAAGGCGATGCCTCGGAAGCTGTCGATGACGATGTTCCGCTCCACCTTTGTTCCCTGAGAATTAGCCCAGAACAGAATCGCTGGGCCCGAGGCCCCGCCTTCTGCAGCAACGCCGCGAATCTTCCGAATGGTGTTGTCGCGCACGATCCAGTTGTTTCCGGCGAGCACGTCGACCGCATTCGTATAGTTGCCCGGCGCGCGGTCGCTGTATTCCAGCGTCGAGCACGCGACGATTCCTTCATCGGCATGCAAGGTTCCGCCATCGGTGCTGCCTTTGATCAGTTGCTGACCGGTATCGACGATCCGCACGTCGTGAATCATGACGCGGGACGCGCCACGTTCCCCGCGAACCTGGATGCCATGGAAGCCAACATATCCGATCGTCAGGTCGGCGATCGTGACGTCCTGGGTGCTGATGGAAAGGGCAACCCCCACCTGACCCTCTGTCATGCCGGCACCGCGCAGGACGACCTTCGACGGATCCCCGCTTGCCCCTCGAATGACTGTGCCTGGGGTTTGTACGTCCAGCATCCGGTCAAGCATGTACTCGCCATCGGCGAGAAGAATCGTTGTGGCTCCGCGTGCGCCTCCAACGGCCCGGTATAGCTCCGAGACCGACCGGACGTGCTGAACAGCGACGGTCCCCGGTGGTGTCCAGCCGCAGCGCGGGCAGGGCGCGGGTGATAACGCCGGCTGCTGTGAAGCCACGGACAGCCACAGCGCCACAGTCCATAGCAGGAGAAACGACAGGACCCAGCGACGGACGTCTCGCGAGCGCGACATCTTCAGAGGTTCTCCCGTTGCCAGAGCTCGAGTATCAAGAGAACCTGCAACAGGTAGCTGTGATCCGCGCGCCCTGTCCGCGTGTCGTCGACCATCTGACGCAGGCGGCTCTCGCGGAGGATGCCCCTGTCGAGCGATTCTGGGCTGAGCAACACTGTTTCAACCGATGCGAACAGTTGCTGCTGCATCCACGCCTGGAAGTTGTGGTAGTGACGATACCCCGGCACGTTGAAGCGTTTGAGCAGGGTATTCATCTTGTCGAACCCGAACTCCAGCAGCGGTCCGGCGTTGCCAGGCGCCCCGGTGTTGGAGTTACGCACCCGCAACAGCTTCGGGCTTCCGGCAGACGTCAACGCGCGATGCAGTCTCGTGTCGTCGCGCCACCGGGACCGGCCTCGAAGGAGCACGTGCATGAACGCCGAATCGATGAACGGCAGCCGGATTTCCACGACTTGCCGGAAGAGCTCGAGCGATGCGGTCGTGTACCTGCGATGCTGCTCCATCAGGTACAGGTAGCTGCACAGATCGGCTGGCACGAGCGGGACGTCCGTGAGCGCCTCCTCCATTGACGCCTGCGCGCCGCCGGCAATTTGCGCGGCCCACCGATCCGTGAAGAGATTCTGCGGCTGGAGGCCCGGGCTTATGTAGTTCACCCGCTGAAGCAGGTACGGAATGAGCTCCTGCGATGAACCAAACGTGTAGACCTGCTCGTCGGTGTGCAGAGGCCATGCGAGCTTCGCCTTGGCCAGTTCGCCTCCGTGCCCTCGAACCAGAACCGAGAAGTCCGCTGACGACAGAAAGTGCAGCGCGAGCATTTCCGTGAGCCCATGACTCAAGTACATTCCGTCGGTCAGCGAGACCATGCGTTCGAGGTTGGGGAGAAAATCCCGGAGGTACTTGTTGTCGAGCTCGAAAAAGCTGTGGCGTGTTCCAGCGATCCCGGACAGTCGTTCGGCGATCACCTCGTCGGCACAACCCTTTACCCCGAGCGTGTAGGTCGCAAGCGTCCCGCGCGCGCCATTGACCGCGCTGAGAATGGCGCGGCTGTCCAGGCCGCCGGAGAGAGACAGGCCGAAGGGGTGATCGCCCGCAAGCGAGCGGCCCACCGACCGGCCAAAGGCGTCCACGACCGCGTCGGTGTAGTCCGACTCGGTTCCCTCCCACGGCTGAAAGGCTGCGGCCATGTCCGATGTCTGCCGAATCGAAACGGTGTGTGCCGTCCAGTCGTACACGAGCGTTGAACCCGCCGGAAGGAGGGCGACCCCGGCCGCGAGTGTCTTCGTGCCGAACGGAAATCCAAACGCGATGTAATCGGCGACTGCTCGCGGATCGAGCTCGCGTCGAATGCCGGTGTACCGCAACACCGCGCGAAGCTCCGAGCCGAATATCAGCGCCCCATCGACCGTCGCCCAGTAGAGTGGATAGGAGCCGACCGCGTCCGATAGGAGCACGACGCGGTGCTGACTCGAGTCGACGATGGCCGCACAGTAGGCGCCTTCCAGATGCTTCGCGAAATCGAGACCGAACCGGCGATAGAGCGCGCGAACCAGCGCACTGTCCCGACGCGCCCCCGCGTCGGGCATCTGAAGCCGCGCCGCGATGTGGGCGGCGTTGTGCAGATCACCGTGGAAGAGAACCTGCACTTTCTCGGAGGGCTGGAGCTGAGGAGACGGCTGCAGCACGCCCAGGTGCGTGCGGCCCATCGCCCATTGTCCCTGTGGGTCAATCAGCGACTCCGACTGAAACGTCCCGGTCGCGGGGGTGAACACGCCGCTGAACGCTGCCTGCAGCGTGCCCGCGCGGTTCGACGCAGTGATTCCAAATAGTCCTGGCACGGTGACCTCAGATTCGCACGGGCGGGCCGACGGCTGCCGCCACGCCGATCCGCGCGCGGACGGGTTGCACCACCGGAGCCGCAGATCGAGGCGCGGCCTGGAGCGCTGCCGCACGTTCTGCAGCCAGGCGATTAATCACCATCGCCAGCGCAAGCGTATGCCAGAGCATTTCGACGTATTGGAAGGTGACGAACGTGCCGCCGACCGCGAAGGCGACAAGCGCTCCTTCGATCGCAACGGCGAAGTGCCCAAGGTTCTGCAGATCCGGATTCCTCTTGGCCAATCGCCGCGCTCGGCGGCAGCTGAGGAGCGCGTACCCGATGATCATCAGGAACAGCACAAGGCCTAAATACCCGTACTCCGCCAGCACGGAAAACCATGAGCTGTGGACCGCCCGGCCTAGGCCGTATTCCCCTTCGGAGAAGTCGTACTGGTCGTACATGACCGTGTAGGCGTTATGGCCAATTCCGGTCAACGGGTGAGCGTCTGCCATGGCGACCGCCACCCGCCAGAAGTGGATGCGGCCTGCGCTCGTGTCGTTCGCGGTCTCCTCGTCTTCGGTGGCGGTCGATATCGTGCTCATGCGGGTCCAATACGCGTCCGACAGGACAGGAACGATGAGCAGGCAGACGACCGCGATTCCGAAAGCGGCGGCGAACTTCCGCCGCGCTCGAAGGAGGGAATGGATTCCGAGTGCACCGCACGCGAGAAACCCACCTCGAGAGAACGTCGAGAGACCCCGGTACACGATGCCGATAATTGCAAAGCGATAGGCCAGCTTCTCCCTATGCTTTGGAGCGGTTCGAGCGATCGCCACCATGAACGACGCGAGCATGAACATGCCGATGGCCACGCCGTTGTTATCGCCCAGAACGGCGTTGAAGTTTTCGTTCACGGCGCCTGGGTTCAAGATCATCTGAGCCCATCCCTGCTTGACCGACTCGAGACCCAGTGAAAAGGCAATAACGACAAATGTGAGACGGAGACTGCGCTCATCGTCTACCAGGCTCACGATCAGCAGGCTGATGATGGTGGATTTGGCGAAGTCCTGCCAGTAGACGAACGAAAAATCGAATGCCGGCGACATCATCGTTGAGAGGAGGCTCTGCGCGAGGAGGAGAATCATCAGGCACGGGCCGATGCCGAGGCGCAACCGGCGCCCCGAAAGGAGTGTCGAGCCGAGCACGAGGACGCCCACGATGAGCGACAGGTTCAGCTGAGAGACCCAGTCAGACCACAGCCAGTACTCGGGACGGAAATACGCAATCCAGAGGTAGAACAGCAG
>DAIRVG010000236.1:1461-7021 GCA_036802945.1 Vicinamibacterales bacterium | reverse complement strand
TGCGAGAACATCTACGCCGTCGGCGACTCGGTCGGCATGTGCCGGTTCACGACGCAGCTGTTCAACAGCCCTTCGTTGCCTGGTTTCGAGGAATTCTCGAATCAGATCGCCAACGTCACCGGCTTCGAATTGTCCCCGGCGCAGCTCGATGACATCGGGTTGAATGTGATGGGCGTCGAACGCCTGATCAATTTTCGTCTTGGCGTGCGGCGCAAGGATGACACCCTCCCGGACCGCTGGTTCGACGAACCGAACCGGCACGGCGCGCACAAGGGCGAGCACATCGATCGCGCCGAGTTCGACGCAATGCTATCGCGTTTCTATGACATCTCGCGGCTGACGGACGAAGGTATACCGGTGGCAAGCTGGCGCAACGAGCTGCAGGCAGCGCTTGGGGCCTCGTGATGGCCGTCACCGTTCGCCTGCCGGCCATGCTTCGCTGCGGCTCTGACACGCTCACCATCACCGAGCCCGTGCACTCGATCGCGCAGCTCGTCGAAGCGCTCGGCCGCATCCAGCCGGACCTCACTGCGCGGCTGGATGACACGATCTTCAACTTCGCGGTGAACGACGAGATGCTGACGCACGGGGTCGATCACCATCCGATCGAGGATGGTGATGTCGTTGAGATCGTCCCGGCGATTTCCGGCGGGTGACTCTTCGTGTTTTTCGCGGCCTTCGTGGTTCGATCAATTGGTGTTCGACAGCCGCGCGGCTGATGCGACGTAGGTCTTGCGCGCGCGCGCGGTCTGGGTAGAGGTCTTCATCTTCACATCGAGCTTGTGCTCCTTGCCGTCAAGTGCCGACGGCGTGAAGCCGATCGTGTACAGGCTGTGAAGCTCCTGCGCCACTCGCGTGAAGGTCGGCCCAAGTTCATCGGTCGTTTTCAGCTCGAAATAGCCGCCGCCCGTTTCTTCGGCAAGTTTCCGAAGAGACCGGTCTGGTTGTGAGCGAACCTTCCGCTGGCCGTTGAAGTACTCGGACTGCAGACCGATCGCGTAGACCATCACTTCCTGCTCTCGCGCGTGGTCGAGCACCGTTCCGAACCCGATCTTGCTGTAGGTATCGTCACCGTCGGTGAACGCCAGGACGATCTTGCGTCCTTCGACCGGCTTCAGCATGTCGATGCTCTGATCCACCGCATCCCAGAGCCGCGTCGGGTTGCCGTACTGCAGCTCCTTCAGCGCCGAGATCAGATCGTCCCGGTCGCTGGTGAAGTCACCGCTGAACTCGATGCGATCGCTGAACGCGCCGACCATCCCCTTGTCCTGCGGGAGCATGCGAAGCAGGAATTGTTCGGTTGCTCTGCGAAGGAACTCGAGGTTCGCGGTCATGCTTCCGCTGAAGTCGAGCATGACGACGACGGTGAAGGGCTGCGTCTCGTTCTGGAAGAACGTGATCTGCTGGGGCTTACCGTTGTCCAGGATTGAGAATTGATCCTGTTCGAGGTTTGGCACCAGGCGCCCCTGAGCGTCGGTCACGGTCGTTGGCACCGACACGATCTGCGTTGTTGCCCGGAACGTCGGTTCCTGCTGGGCGGAGGCGGTGACGACGGCAGCGCCAAGGAGGGCCAGGGTTGTAAAGGTCCGCATGGAATGAGCTTATCTGATCTTCAGACGCGTCGGAGACGGCTTCGGCCGGAGTATGATTTCCGCATGCGCATTGCCTTCATCGCCGTTGGCCTTGTCATCTCACTGGCCTGTTCGTCCCAGGCGCAACAGACGGCTGTGCCCCAGGCCGGCCAGGATGCCGCAGCGCGGATTGGCGACCGTACCGTCACGCTTCGCGAGCTCGACGACCGGTGGAAAATCGAGGATCCAGGCCAGAAAGCGCAGGCTGAGCAGGCGCTTTTTGACGGCCGCAAGGCCGCGCTCGACGCGATCATTGCCGAGATGCTCGTCGCCGAGGCGGCCAAGGCGAAGAACCTTACCCCGGAAGCGTTCGTGCAGGCCGAAGTCGGCAAGCGAGTCAAGCCGGTGACCGATGCTGACGTCCGCACCTTTTACGTCCAGAACAGCGAGAGGATGCAGGGGCGCTCGTTCGAGCAGATGAACCCCGCGATCCATAAGTACCTGGAGGAGCAGCAGCAGACCACTGCGCGTCAGAGTCTGATCGACGAGCTACGCAAGGCAGGACCGCCCATCCGTGTCCTGATGGACGCGCCCAGGACGTCGGTGGCCGTCACTGGCGACGATCCGTCAGAGGGCAGCGCGACCGCGCCGGTGACATTGGTTGAATACTCGGATTTCCAGTGCCCGTTCTGCGGGCGCGTCATGCCGACGCTGAAGGAACTCCGGACGAAATACGGTGACAAGGTGCGCATCGTCTGGAAGGATTTTCCGTTGACGCAGATTCATCCTCAGGCGTTCGTGGCCGCCCAGGCGGGCAACTGCGCGCGCGAGCAGGGAAAGTTCTGGGAGTATCACGACCGCCTGTTCGCGAATCAGCAGGCGTTGCAGCCGGAGTTCCTCAAGAAGTACGCGGGGGAGGTCGGGCTCGACACCGCGAAGTTCAACGCGTGTCTCGACAGCTCGAAGTACGAAGCGCGGGTCCAGGAATCGCTCGGCGCGGGTAACCGCCTCGGCATCACGTCGACGCCGACGGTGTTCGTCAATGGCCGGATGATTAATGGCGCGCAGCCGATCGACGTGTTTCAGGCCGTCATCGACGACGAGCTCGCCCGCACCACGAAGTAGTGAACAGTTAAGAATTTCAAACCACGAAGAACGGGAAGGACACGAAGAAAAGCAACTTCGTGCACTTCGTGTTCTTCGTGGTTAATCAACGTTCGGGAACAGACGATCGAAGTTTCCGCCAAAGATGAGCGCGGCGTCCGCTGCGCTCACGCCCGCCTCGGTCACGATCTTCTTCTGCGTTTCGTAAACGCCACGCTGCCATCCTCGTGGAAAGAACGAGGAATCGGTGCCGAACAACAGGCGCGACGCTCCGATCACCGGTATCGTCGCCCTGAATACCGCTTCGAGGGTGAGGCCCGGCGTGTAACGGATCCAGCTATTGGAGCTTGATGTGTCCAGATGGATGTTCTTGCAGACGTCAGAGGCGATCAACGCCTCGCGAAGCATGCCCGCGCCAAAGTGGGGAACGATGAACGGCACGGACGGAAACGTCAGCGCGAGCCGGGAGAGGTCAAGCGGATTGCCCAGGCGCAGATCGAATCGGCTCGGCAGTCCGAGCTTCGCGCGCACGCCGACCGACAGTACGCCGCAATGAACAAACACCGCGGCGGCCGGCTGCGACGCCACGGTCTCCACGAGCCGTGTGACGCGTTCGTCACCGAGGCCCACGTGATGCATCGCGGGAAACAGGCAGACGCCACGAAGGCCGAGATCGGTGATGGCCCGGCGCACGCGGTCAACCGCGTCCGATGCGGACGGATCGACCATGAAGAAGCCGACAAGCCGCGAGGGATGACGGCCGACCGCGACGGCAACCGACTCCTCGTCGCCAGGCACGCTCGCAATGATCGCCGCTCGCGCGACGTCCTGCGCATCGAGCTCCGAGACCCATCGGTCGGCGAGCGCTTCGGGCGTTCCGGGAACGTCCCATTGCAACTCTCCGCACACGTCGGCTCCCGATTGAGGTGGTGTTCGGCCGCGCTGGCGCGCAAGCGCCGTGAAGAACTGCGGCGAGAAAAAATGACAGTGCGCGTCGTTGATCCTGGCGTCGAACGTCACAGTAACTCCGGCAGCTCCGGCGGGTGAGCGTCGGGCGGCAACGTGACATGGCGGGTTCGGCGGATCCAGGCAACCATCAGCACGATCGCGCAGAACACCAGTCCGATCGACAGTCCGATCCAGAGACCGGCCACACCCCAGCCAAAGCTGAAACAGAGAGCATATCCAACCGGCAATCCCAGAACCCAATGGCCGATGACATTCATCACCATCGGCGTTCGCGTGTCACCCAGGCCGCGAAGCACGCCGGTCGCCACCGCCTGGGTGCCGTCAAACAACTGAAACGCAGCCGCGATCGCGAGAAGCGTCGTGCCGATGCGAACGACGCGCGCATCGGTCGTGAACACGCTGAGCATCGGGACAGGGAAGAGGAACAGCACCAAGCCAAGCGTCGTCATCACCACACCGCCGAGAACCAGCGCCGTCCATCCCGCCCGGCGCGCACGATGAATGTCGCGTGCGCCGACGGCGTGGCCCACGCGCACGGCGCCGGCGGAGGCCAATCCAAGTGGCACCATGAACACGACGCTCACAATGTTGAGCGCGATCTGATGCGACGCGGAGGATACCGGATCGAGCTTCGCAGCCAGTGCCGTGGCCAGCGCAAAGACGCCGACCTCGAGCGTGATCTGCGATGCCGCGGGCGCTCCGAGCGCGAGGAGTCTGCGCAACCGAACCGGATCGAGCGCGAACGGCACATGCGGGCGAGCAGTGCCCTGCCGCCGATGCTCGCGCCGGATGGCGACGTACAGGAACGCCGCCATGTACACGCGCGCGATGCACGTGGCCCACGCCGAGCCGGTCACGCCAAGCGCCGGCGCGCCGAGCCTCCCGTAGATCAGAATCGCGTTCGCGCCGGCATTCACCAGGTTCGCCGACACAAGGGCGTACATGATCGGCCGGACGACGTGGATGCCCTGCAGGTACCGGCGGAAGGCGGCATAGAGCAGCAGCGGCGGCGCGCTGAGCGCGATGACGTGCAGGTACGGGCCGGCAAGCGTCCGTATCTGCTCGTTGAGTCCCCAGGCGTCGATCGTGGCAAAGGCCCCCCAGGTCACCAGCATCACGAATGGCGCAGCACAGAGCGCAAGCACGACGCCCTGATGCAGCCAGCGCACGCACTCGTCGAGACGGCCTGCGCCCGCCGAGCGCGACACCAGCGCATCGAGGCCGAGCATCAATCCCATTCCGAAAATTACGATCGCGGTGAAGACGCCGCTCCCCATTCCGGTCGCGCCGATGGCGGCCGGGCCGAGCCGTCCGACCATCAGGGTATCGACGAGGCCCATGCTCATCCAGCCGATCTCCGCGAGAACGACAGGACCTGCGAGGCGCAATAATGGGCGAAGTTCGCTTGTGGAGGTGGCCACGTGACCGAGAGTCCGTACGGCAAGTACGTCGAAGGCAAGGATACTGTGAAGTGCCTCGAGGAAACGCCGCGGCTGATTGAAGCCGCGGTACGCGGCTGGTCATCAGCGGAATTCGAGCGGAGCTACGCGCCCGGGAAGTGGTCCGCCCGCCAGTTGCTCGCGCACCTTGCGCAGTTCGAGATGGTGTTCGCGACGCGCCTGCGGTTCGCCCTTGCCAGTGACGACTACGTGGTGCGTCCGTACGACCAGGACGACTGGATGGCAATCGAGCCGCATGCGACCGCTGACGCGGCGCTCGGAGCGTACCTGGCGATTCGCCGCATGAACCTGGCGCTCTGCCGGACACTGACGCCCGAGCAACGCGCGCAGCCGGTGACGCATCCGGAGTACGGGCGTATCGATGTGGAATGGATGATGACGACGTCCGCTGGACACGAGCGGCATCATCTACCGCAGTTCGAGGCGATCGCCCAAACCGTATAACGAGACGACATT
>DAIRVG010000236.1:0-1361 GCA_036802945.1 Vicinamibacterales bacterium | reverse complement strand
TGTGAAGTCTGTCGCGATCAGAAGGTGAGGCGGAATCCCACTTGACCGACGCGCTGTTCCGGCTGCTGGTAATCACCCGCGAAGGCCGTCGGCTGCATGAATGACGTCAGCGGCGCGCCCGCGCCGCTCAGGCGGCGTGTCGACACCGGGATGAACGGGTTCTTCGCGTTGAACAGGTTGAACACCTCGGCAATCGCTTCGATGCGCGCGGAGCCGCCGGCGTGGAACCCCCGGCTGACCCGGAGGTTCAATTGAGAGTACGGCGTGCGTCGGCTGCAGTTGACGGTGTCGCACGTCCCCGCTTCCTTGAACGTCGCTGCCCCGTTGGCGTTGAGACCGGTGTACTGATAGGCGGACGCTGTCTTGTCGATGACGTTGCCGTCGGCGTTCGTGTCCAGCCCCTCGAACGTGTGCGTCGGCAGCGCAGACCGGTAAAGGAAGATCGGCGCGATGTTGATGCCCACGGGGCCCTCGACGATCGCGGTGAGCGCCACACGGTGCCGCGCGTCGCTGCGGGTTGACGGCGCGTCCTGCACCGACCCGAACGGATTGCTGATGTCCTGAACGAGGTTCACATCCGTCTCGTCGGACGCGCTGCCGATGTCGCTCGTCGATCTCGACATCGTGTACGACGCGCTGAGGTCGAGCCGATGCGACATGCGCCGGTTCACCCCCACGATGAAGGCGTCATACAGGCTTTCGCCTTTGCTGATCGCCGTCCGGAACAAGATGTTGTTCGGCTGGATCGCAAGGTCCGCGAGATTACGGCGCCCGTTGACCAGCGGGTTCACGCGGAGCCGGACGTTCAGATTGCGACCGTCGACGTGCACGTAGTCGGCGGTTAACGCGGTGGCCGGATTGAGCTGGTGCGCCCAGCCGATGTTCGCCTGGCGCGTGTAGGGCTGCTGGAGGCGTGGTGATTGCACCTGGCCGCCGAGCGGCGGCAGGCTCGTGTTGACGGTGTTCAGCGACGCGATCGTCGACAACGGGTCGGACGCGAGAAACAGCGAGCCGTCCGGCTTGCGAAGCCCCGTCGGATTCACCGCCAGGAACACGACGCCGATCCCGCCGGCGGCATCGATCGCGGCGTTCAGCGCGTTCGAACCGGTGTACGCGAAGTCGGTATAGATGCCCCAGCCTCCGCGCACGACGTCGCGCGCGTCGCCCCGCACGTCGTACGCAAACCCGAAGCGCGGCTGAATGTTGTTCTTGTCCGTTCGGGGAGACTTCCCGAAATCCTCGAGCGGTGTGCCCGCGAAGCGGCCCGCCGCGCCCGCGGCCTGCATGACCTTGAAATTCGGATTGTTGTCCTGATTGAGCGGCATGTTGGTGACGTAGTCCCAGCGCACGCCGAGGTTGAA
>DAIRVG010000235.1:0-7033 GCA_036802945.1 Vicinamibacterales bacterium | reverse complement strand
AACCCACGACTTACTACGTGAGGCAGGTCTCTGCTCCGACAGCCATACTGTCTAGACCGCTGAACCTCCGATTCAATCACGGACGCAAGAGGACACTACGGCCAGAAGCGCGAGGGCGTTGCTCGAATTGCGGAGAACGGGCTGGCCATGCGACGATCGGGTCATGCCTTCGAGTCCATTGACGGAACTCCTCAAGCTACCGGCCGGTGACCGGGCCGAACTTGCGATGGCTCTGTGGGAGAGTCTCACCACTGCCGAGCGCGACGGCGAACTCGAATTGTCAGATGCGGACCGGGCCGAGCTCGATCGGCGCTGGGCAGAGCATCTCGAGAACCCGGACTCGGCTGTGCCCTGGTCTGAGGTGCGGTCCAAACTCATAGGCTGAGCGTGGGACGAAGAGTCGTCTTCAGGCCTCAGGCCGAGGACGAAGCACTCGACGTCCGCCAGTGGTACGAGGCGAGGCGTCCTGGCCTCGGGCAGGAGTTCGGCCAAGCGCTGGACGCTCTTGTCACGCGCATCGCAGACAATCCGCTGGCCTTTCCGTCGGTCCACAATGAAACTCGCCGGGCAGTCCTATCGCGCTTTCCCTATGCAGTCTATTTCCGCGTTGCCGGAGAAGCGGTCGTGGTGTTGGCGATTCACGGAAGGCAACATCCATCGCGCTGGCGACGTCGGTCATAAGTGTGAGCCGTCATCGAACACGCGGTCTAACACGCGTTGCACCAGACGGCAGCCGGTGCGATCATGTGCCGCCGCTGGTGAACGCTCGCCGTTGGGCGGCCAGGCAAACTCGGCGGATGAGGGATAGTAGATGAACTCTGATGGTGAGCGGATCGTTTCGCACCTCGTTGGCGAGCTTGAGGAAGCGTGGAACGCAGCTGATGGTGCGGGATTCGCGCGGCCTTTTGCCGAGGATGCCGACTTCGTGAACATCCGCGGTGAGCACCTTCGGACTCGTGAAGTCATCGCGAAGGGACACCAAGCGATCTTCGATACGATTTACGCGGGCAGCGTCGTCGGCTACCAGGTGACCGGAGTGCGAGCGATCGCGCCGGCGGTCCTCCTGGCCCACGTGAAGGGCACACTCAAAGCACCGACTGGCCCACTCGCTGGCGAACACAGCTCACTGTTTACGTTAGTACTAGTACAGGACCAAAACGCCTGGAGTATCGCCGCATTCCACAATACGTTGATCTCGTAGGAGCCGAATTGATCATCGGCCTCGTGCCGCCCAACAACAACTGGAGCCGACGGCGCAATAGATTGAGGGCGCCGCGGCTCAGTTGCAGCCGTTAGCCGGACACATACGAATCAGTGACGCGACGATCCGCGAACGACGAAAGGACTCTGACATGAACGGCGGAACACCGATCATCGGTCTCGTCGCGATACTCACGGGAGTGTTCCAGGCGCCCTCTGTTCGGGATCAAACGACGGAAGCTGCTGTTCTGCCGTTGCCGACACAGTTGCGAGCGGGTGCAACGGTCGTTCGCCTCGATGGTTCGTTGAAGCCCGAGGTGCTCCGCAACGGAGTCAACGGAATGGTCTGCATCGCTGACGCGCCGAACGATGACAGCTTTGACGTGCGATGCTATCGGGACACTTTCATTCCGGTCGTATACCGAGCCTTTCAGCTGGGCTATAAAGTTGCTGGCGAGAAAGTGGGCGCCGAAATTCAGGCAGGAACGCTCCCGCTTTCAAGGGAGCCTACTGCTGGCTATCGCTGCCTCGGCCCTGCCGCCGGCTACGATGCAGCTCGCAATGCAGTCGACGCGCGAGTCGAATGTTGGCAATCGATTCACTTCCCATTTCGTACAGCCGCTGAAGTCGGGTTCCCCGATGAAGCAGATGTTCCCGAGAGCCAGCAAAGTACGACGCCCTACGTGATGTCGAGCGGCACGTATTGGTCGCACGTGATGATCCGGCATCCCGGCGCGCATTAACGATCCCTTCAAGAGGGTTGACTTGTATCGAAGCCGGCTAACACCGCGTATGGACTCCTCCCTGACGTCAGCGAAGAAATGACGAGCGCGGCGGTGATCGAAAATCGGATGCAGTCATATATGCGGCCTTGGGCTGGAGCTCGATCCCATACCTGGCCATCATGGGCATCCGCGCGCCGAGGGCCAATCAATGTAGAACGACCTCGAAGGTCAACGATGTTATCGGCCTGGTTCGACGCCGGTCCGACCGGTCACGCCATGATCATCAAGATTCGCTGAGCATCTCCTCGACAGGCACGTTCCGCTAGTTCACGCCAGCACCGCAGAGCGGCGCGTGAAAATCGACCTCCCGATGCCAGACCGCCCACACGATGCGCGCCAGCTTGTTGGCGACGGCGATCGCCGCTTTGTTATGGCCACATCGGGCCGCGACGGTCACGGCCCACTGCTGGAATCGCGTGGTACGGTGCGGGGCCGCTCGGGCGGTTCGCTGCGCGGTCAGCAGCACCGCCCGTGCCCCGTGCGTAAGCAGGCAGCGGAGATAGACATCCCCACGTTTGCTGATGCGGCCAAGATACCGGCGACTGCCGGTTGAGACCTCCCGTGGCGTCAAGCCGAGCCAACTGGCGAAGTGGCGCCCTCGGCGAAACGCGTGAATATGGTTGACGGCTCCGACGAGCGTGGTGGAGGTTACGACGCCAATGCCGGGAATCTGCTGGAGACGGCGGGCAATCGGATGGGTCCGAGCAATCTGCGCGAGCTGCTGATCAATCGTAGCCAGCCGAGCCTCGATGGCCCGGGCTTCTTCCACCAGCAGCCACACGGCGTGTCGAACGAGATCGGGCAGCGGTGCCTCGTCATCTTCCAGCAACGCCGGAATGCGCGTGAGCGCGGTCCGGGCGCCCAAGCCGATCGGTAATCCGTGCTCCCGAAGAATCCCACGCATCATGTTGATGCGCGCAGTCCGCGCGGCTTGCCATTGGGTGCGCACGCGATGGAGTACCTGGAGCGTTTGTTGCTCCAGCGTTTTCACCGGCACCGCGTGGATCCCTCCACAGCGGTTCGCCTCGAGCAACCCGTCAGCATCGGTCCGATCCGTTTTGTTGCGACGCACGTACGGCCGCACGTACTGCGGCGGCAGCAGCCGGACACCGAGCCCTCGGGCCTGACAGCGTCGGCCCCAGTAGTGCGCCGTGCCGCAGGCTTCCATGATCACGTCCGTGCCGGTCATCAGCGTCTCGAGGAATCCCTCGAATTGACGACGCGTCAATCGCTTCCGTTCGACCACGCGGCCCGCGCGGTTCGCACACGCGATTTCGAAAATGTCCTTTGCGAGATCCACAGCCACCGTCGTAGCATCCATGTCGGCCTCCTCCTGGTTCGTGGTGTGCAGCCACGTTCATCACGGCAGATTCTGCCGCGGAATAACCGGGAGGAGTCCATGCCATCAATGGACACCGACGCCGGCAGGCCGCTCGCGCGTCCCGCTCGGCGCGGGTCATCGCGAACGTTGGGCCGACACGCAGTTGAAGATGAAGATCATTTCTGGAGGCCTTGACCATCCCCGAGTCCAGGCCTTGCTGGAACATCATGTAAGAACCGCCCGCTCAGAGACTGCTATCGGAAGTGCTCACGCACTCGACCTTGACGGCTTGAAGTCAGCCGACATGAAGTTCTGGTCGGCTTGGGAGGGCGACACGTTGCTGGGCGTGGGCGCACTCAAGCAGCTCTCGCAGTCACATGGCGAGATCAAATCGATGCACACCGTTCAGACAAATCGCCGGGCTGGCGTGGGGACCGCGATGCTTCTTCACATCATTGAAGCCGCTCGCATGATGGGGTTAACCCGTCTCAGTCTTGAGACTGGTTCTTGGGCATATTTCCATCCTGCGCGCGCGCTCTATGGAAGCCACGGGTTTGTCGAGTGCCCGCCATTCGCTGACTACATCGCAGACCCAAACAGCATTTTCATGACTCGTGAGCTGTAAAGGGCGTCGACTAGCAGCGACCTCTCCGCCATGCGTGGGCGGCCCAACATCCAAATGGAGCCGACGCGCCCGTCGTCTGTGCGATCATGGCGCCGAGGCACGCGGCTCATTTGGCGCGTTAGCCGGACTCGTATCTCGAGCTGTGGGCGATCTATTGAGGCCTCTCCGAGCACCGAGCGGAACGCGAAAAGCGGATCGCGAGCGCGTTCTACAAGCTATTCGCCGTCACGCCACGGTGAATCCGAAGGAGATCAGTGCGTTTCTAGCGGAACGAGAGCCTCTTCTGGAATCGATTCGTCGCGACGCTGCGGCGAATCCGGAGGAAACGTGGTCCGGCATGGTCTGCTCATCTGTGACGGATATACGAAGTGGAGCGCGCTGGTGCGCTCCCGGCTGGGTGAGGCCGGGATCCGCGTGGTGCAAACCCCGTTTCGGGCGCCCAACGCGAATGCGTACGCCGAGCGCTTCGTGCGCTCCATCAAGCACGAGTGCCTCAACCGTGTGATCCCGTTCGGCGAAGGTCATCTTCGCCGGACGATGACGGAGTACGTCGAGCACTACCACCGCGAGCGCAATCACCAGGGGATTGAGAACGAATTGATCGCGGGCGCGCCTGCGAGGGACCATGTCGGCCGCATTCGCCGCCGTCCGCGACTCGGTGGGCTACTCAATTACTATTCGCGTGCGGCATGACGACTCGCGAGCGTGGAGTCGACGGCTCGGCCCACGAATGAGACATTACGGCCGCCTCTCGGCAAGCTGTAGGGCGCAGGCGGCCGCTTCATGACGGCCAGCCTGCGCGGTGGACGTTCAGCCCAGCGAATTCAGGTACGCATCCCTGACGAGGTTGCGCAGGGAGAGTTTCGCCAGCCCGATCGGCGAGTTCACGAAGAGCGCCAGTTCCATGTCCTGAGGCATGAAAAACGCCACGCACTGCTCGGTTCGGCCGTCGCCCGTGCCCCACGAACCATTCTTGTTGTACAGCTTTCCGGCAGCGGTCGGTGTCTGCATGTCGATGCCGAAGAAGTTGTCCAGCATGTATTGCGCCTTGGTCGCCGACACGATCGTGCCCTTGCGCCGCATGTGATTCAGGACGTTCAGCAGCTCGTTGATCGACAGCCGCCACCCGGCGCCGCCGGCGACGGTTTTCAGATCGCCGGAGTTCCAGCCTTTGGTCACTCCAACGGGAAACGGATAGGCCAGCGCGTCGGGTGTGTAGACGAGCGGTTCGAAGCCGGCGTTGGCGACGCCGCTCGGCGTGAAGACTTTCGCCTGCATGTACGACGTGTAGGCATTGATCGTGTTGAGATCCCAGAGCTGGTCGTTCAGGTACGAAGGTGTGTAGGTCGTGCTCTTCGCAACGGCGCCGCTGATGGTCGAGATGAGCAGCCGGCACAGGCCGAAGTTCATGTTCTCGTAGTCGTAGGCCCCTACGCCGGCCACTCCCGCCGCCACTTTCGACTTCATCGTCGCGTAGTCGGTCGCCGATCCACCGGTGACGAAGCCTGAGGTGTGCGTCAGCAGGTGGCGGAACGTGATCTTGTCGATGTTGGGTCCCTTGCTCCAGTGTGCCGGCAGGTAATTGATGATCTTCGTGTCGTACGAGAGGTTCTTCGAGTCGAGGAGCTTCACGGTGCCCACCGCGGTCAGGAACTTGCTGACGCTGGCCAGATGCATCCTCGTGTCTTCCGTCCACCCTTTCGCCGCATCGGAGGGCGTCTGCGCCCAGTTCCATACGCCCACGTGCACCAGGGTGCCGTTCTGACGGATGTGGAGGATGTATCCAACCACGTTGTCCTTGAGCCCGGTCCAGATTTTCAGCCCCATCTCGCCGAGGTCGACTCCTGCGCCGCGCCGCGCTTTCTTCCGTCGCGGCGGCATTCGATAACTCACCTCGCGATCGGGATCGACCTCCTCGATTTGAATCTTCTTGACGTGTGCCGGTGCGAAGACGTGCGCGCGTGCCTGCGCGGTCGTGACAGCCGCTCGCCGGGCACGTCGGGTCTTCGTGGCTTTGCGGGCAGGCTTACGTACGGCCATAGGTCCCCTCCATGTTGCGGGTTCGTGAAACGTAGTGCGGCGTTGACCGCGAGGTATGAATGAGGATGAGGTCGCCAGGCATATTTCCGCCCGTCGGACATCAGCACTGCAGGGGGAACGGATTATCGGCGAAGGCGCGGCCAGTGTCCAGACGAACCTCCAGCACGTCCGTGTCGACACGCCTTCTCGTCGCCCAGTTCCCCGACGATCGCGGTGCGCTCAGAACATCCGGCGGTAGTCGGCGTAGTCTACAGGGACCGCGAGCACCAGGCTCCGCCGCTCGCGGGCCGCGCGCGCGGCCGCCGATGCGAGCTCGTCCGGGCTCGTCGTCCGCAGCGCCTCCACGCCGCCGCCAGCCTCACGGTGTCGATCGGGCCGAAGTCCACACCGTACCGCGGCAGCGCCTTGCCCTCCTGTGACAGCTTGATCAGCGAGTAGCTGCCGTCCTCGAGCACCACGGTGATGAAGGGTGCGCCGACGCTGATCGCGGAAGAGCGCCGGGATGACGCTTTCTTCGATGAGGACTTCGGCTCGCGTGTCTTGACAATCCCCGTCGGCATCGATCCAGAGCTTCCACTCGTCCCGGTTCTACGGCGGGAGGTTGGCGAGCACCGGTGCGATCGTGAGAGGTGGCGCTGCGGGAGATCGTGTTGGCGTGCCGACCGACGGAGTGGGTAGGATCGTGGGCGCCGTTGGAGTCGGACTGGATCCGCATGCCGCCAGCAGCCCCGAGAGAAGGAGCGCCGAACACCATTCCGCGGCTGAAGCGTTCATTGCCAAGACGAACGGCTACGGCGTCGGCGCGCCAAACAGCCAGCGGTCGTCGTCGCGGGTCAGCTCAATAACGAGTCCCGAGACTCCGAGAGCCGATGCGGCCGATGCATCTGCGAGATGTGCTGATGCTCGGTCGGGCTCGGACACGACCGCGATCATACCGGGCGGGGGTGTCTCGGCGCGGGATAGCCACCGCGGGCCCGACCCCGGCGTCAGAGCGTTACTAAACACTGCGCGACTTTCCGAGACCTATCCGCGCGCGTTGTCGCGAACATTGCCGCCCGTGAG
>DAIRVG010000234.1:0-7094 GCA_036802945.1 Vicinamibacterales bacterium | reverse complement strand
GCCTTCAAGAAGGCGATCGCATCCGTCTCGACTTCCTCGTCGGCGTGGTCACCGCGGTTCATCGAGCAGAATAGCTTCTCGTGCGGAGGCGGCGGACAGGTCGGATCGCCAAGCACGGTCGCGTGGCACACCGACTGATGCATCCCAGGCGCGTGACGAGGTGGAGGCGGCGATTACGGAACCTTGATCAACGTGACCTTCTTCAGTTCGACGCGGGCCACCGGCGTCTCGCCATTCACCGGAACGGCCTCCAGCTTCTCAACCACATCGATCCCCTCGACCACGCGTCCGAACGCGGTGTACTTCCCGTCGAGCGCGGTCGTTCGTGCGGTAACGATGAAGAATGACGTATCGGCGCTGGCCGGATCCTCGCCGTGCGCCATCGAGACGATCCCCTTGTCATGCGGCGTGTCGTTGAACTCCGGCTGCAGCTTCCGGATATACCGCTCCTGCGTGATGTCGATCGGCTCGCTCCGCGTTGGCAGGAACCCACCCTGGATGACGAATCCCTTCACGACGCGATGGAACCCGGTCCCGTCGTAGAACCCTGACGAGGCAAGCCGCAGGAAATTGCGGACGTGGTTCGGCGCCTTGTCTGGAAGGAACTGGAATGTGACGTTGCCGAGCGCGGTCTCGAGCACGGCACGATAGTGCGACAGCTCCTCGGCGGTCTCGGTAACAAACGGCTCCGGCGCGGGCGCCGCCTTCTCGCGGATCGTCACCTTCCGGATGACGATGCGCTCCTTCGGAATCGTGGCATCGGCGTCAGCCTGCGAGATCTTCTGCGCCACGTTCAGGCCTTCCGCCACGCGCGCGAACACCGTGTATTGCCCGTCAAGCGCCGGCTGATCCGCGATGACGATGAAGAACTGCGAGCCGCCGCTGTCGGGAAGATTTGGCGCCAGACTCGCCGCGACTGCGCCGCGCGTCATCCTCTCGTCGTTTTTCTCGAAGCGCAGCTCGCGCATGCCGCCAGTGCCGTACCGCGCGCTCAACGCCGAATCCTTCGACAGCGGATCACCGCCCTGGATGATGCCGTTGACGATCACGCGATGGAAAATCGTCCCGTCGTAGGCGCCTTCACGCGCGCGTGTGATGAGGTGCGCGACGTGGTTCGGCGCCGCGTCTGGCAGCAGGTCCAGCACGATTGTGCCGAGGCTCGTGTCGAGCACGGCCTGCTTGTTCTGCAGCTCCGCCGGGCCCAACGTCGAGGTGAAGAACGTGTCCGCCGGGGGCTGAGGGCGCGCGGGTTGCGGCCGCGTGGCGGGAGGGCGGGGCGGCGCCTGGGGACGCGGCCTCGGAGCGGCCTGCGGATCGCCCAGGAGCCAGAGCAGCGTCAGAAACGCAAACATGGGGGGGATTATAGGGGTTCGTCTGTTATATTGCCTGCAGCGTGACATCCCCGGTCGCCACGCAGGCCCGTGACGCGTCGATGTACGAGCAGTATTACGGCTTCGTACAGTCTCCGTTCACGCTGACGCCTGATCCCCGATTCCTGTATCGCAGCGAATCGCACGAAGAAGCCATCACGCTCCTGCAGCAGGCCATCCGCCGCAAGGAAGGGTTTATCGTCCTTACCGGTGACATCGGCACCGGCAAAACGACCAGCTGCCGCGCCCTTCTCGAGCAGCTCGACAACAGCGTCTTCACCTCACTGATTCTCAATCCGTTCCTCTCGGTCGAAGAACTGCTGCGCGAGGTGCTGCTCGACTTTGGGGTCGTCTCGCGAGAGGGCGTCCGGTCCGGCCGGATTGCCACCGCAAGCAAGCACGAGCTGATCAGCACGCTGCACCAGTTCCTCCTTTCGCTGATGGCGATCCATGGCAGCGCGGTGCTGATCATCGACGAGGCACAGCACCTGTCGATGCAGGTGCTCGAGGAGATCCGCATCATCTCGAACCTGGAAACCAACGAATCGAAGCTGCTCCAGATCGTGCTCGTTGGACAGTTGGGTCTGCTGGACGTGCTGGCCGCCACCGAGATGCGTCAGCTCGATCAGCGCATCTCCATCCGCGCAACGCTCAAGGCGCTGAACCGCGAGGAGGTGGAGGCGTACATCGCGCATCGCCTCTGGGTGGCACGCGGGTCGACGGCAGTGACGTTCGAGGCGCCGGCACTCGACCTGGTGCACGCGTACACGGGCGGCGTGCCTCGCATCATCAACCTGGTCTGTGACCGATCGCTCATGCAGGGCGCGCAAATGCGCGTGAACAAACTGACTCCTGCCATGATCGATGAAGCGGCTGGCAGCCTGGGACTGCGGCTGATGACGACCGGCCACCCGCATCGCAGGAAGTCCGACAGGGTTGCGCCCCCAACGCCATGGTGGCGCGTCGCGATGATGGTGGCGATCGTGTTGGCGGTGGTCGCCATGGGGCTGTTCCTGTATGCGCCGGTGGAGCGACTCATTGAGGCCCCCGTTCCGGCGCTCCCCGCTCAGCCAGCGTATCAACCCCGATTTCCCTTCGGTCCGAAGCCGATTCCAGTGATGGATCTTCCGGCGCCGGCCCCGATTGCCGACATAGCCCCGGCTGACGAAAACGCTACCGGCGCCGTGATTTCCCGCGCCGTTTTTCGTCGAGCTCTGCGCGCTCGTCCTGCTGCTTCGCAAGCCCCGTAAGTTCGTCCTGCAGCTTCAGGTAGCTCTCCAGACGCTCCGCGGACACCTGGCCCTCGGCAACGGCCGCCTTGACCGCGCAGCGCGGCTCGTCCTGGTGCCGGCAATTACTAAAGTGACAGCCTGCTGCGAGCGCCTCGATTTCCTCGAACGTCTCCCGCACGGCGCCGGCGGCATCCCATAGCTGCAGCTCGCGCATGCCAGGCGTGTCGATGATGAGCCCTCCTTCGGGGAGCATCACCAGCTCTCGATGCGTTGTGGTATGCCGTCCGCGTGAGTCGGACTCGCGCACCTCGCGCGTGCGCTGCACGTCGGATCCGACCAGCCGGTTGATGATCGTGCTCTTGCCGACGCCAGATGATCCCAGCAAGGCTGCAGTGAGGCCCGGACCGAGATGCGCTCGAAGATGCTCGATGCCTTCGCCCAGCTTCGGCTGGAGCACGTGCACCGGAAGGTGGCCTGCTACCTGAGCGGCCTCACTGACAATCGCCGGTACGTCGGCGCAGAGATCAGGCTTGGTCAGGAGAATGACCGGCGAAGCTCCGCTTTCGCGCGCCATCAACAGGTACCGCTCGAGGCGACGCAGGTTGAAGTCCGCGTCGAGCCCCATCACGACGAAGACGACGTCGACGTTCGCCGCAACCACCTGCTCGCCGGTGACGTTGCCCGCACCGCGGCGCGTGAATGCGCTGCGCCTCGGCAGCACGGCGACGATGACCGCGCCATGCGCTTCCCGCTGCCGCACGACAACCCAGTCGCCCACGGCGGGCAGCTCCGCGCGGTTTTTCGCGCGATGTTTGACACGGCCCGCGGTGACCGCGTCCAGCTCTTCGCCCTCGAGGTAAATGCGGAAATTCTGGTTGAACTCGATCGCGACGCGGCCGGGACGGAGATCTTTCGCCGCAAGACGCGCGTATGCCGCCGCGAAATGATCGTTCCACCCGAGCTCGACCAGCGTCATTGCAGGCGCCGCAGCACGGTTGACGCCGCGGTGCGGAACGGATCGGTCCACTCGTGCCCGCCGTCGAAGACACAGCTGTCGACGTGCACGCCGGCGTTCGTCAGCGCCTTGACGTCCGCCAGTTCCTTCGCTTCGATGTACCAGTCGTCACGTATGCCGCGACCAATGAGCACTGGCGGGAGTGTGACGCGCTGCTGTGTGACGACGTCGGGGGGAACGTCAGCGGCGAGAATGATCAGGCCGTCGGCACGGTAGTGTGCCGCCGCACGGTATGCCATCGCTCCGCCCTGCGAAAACCCGGCGAACACAAGCGTCGGCTTCGTCTGGTGCTCCTGCCTGACGCGATCGAGCACACGCCCGACGTAATCGACGTTGTCCGCGATCGCGTGCTCGCGATCGTCACGCGTCATCCAGCTGGCGACGACCCGCTCCTTCCGCGTGTAGAACGGATGGAGTGCCTGGATCGCAACAACGAGCCACGCCTCGGTGCCAGGAATCCTCGTGAGCTCGTTGAGATGATCGCCCGCGGCCTCGGCATATCCGTGAAAGCCGACGAGCAGCGGCCACGGCGGCGGTTCGTTCGGCACGCGGACAAGGTACCGTCCGTGCGTTCGTGCCTCGATGGTATGGACCTGAGGCGATTCGGGGACACGATGGATCTCGCCGTTCACTCTTCTCCGTTCTCAGTTCTCCGTTCGTGTTCAATAGTCGGTTCGGAGTTCATACGTTCGCCCTTCGCGGTTCCGCCGCGCTCGAACATCGGACCCCGAACGTCGAACCTCGAACGCAGAACCGAACCTGAACCTGAACACGAACCGACAACCAAGAACGGAGAAGCGTGAACGACATCAAGGCGCATCTATTCGTCTGGCAGCGTGCGACGGAGGTGGACCCCTCCCTCCTTCGACTTCGCTCGCATCCGCAGATTGACCATCTCTACGAACACCGAGAAGCCCATCGCGAAGTAGATGTACCCCTTTGGCACGTGCTGGTTGAAACCCTCCGCGATCAGCGAGAGCCCGATCAGCAGCAGGAACGACAGCGCCAGCATCTTGATGGTGGGATGCCGCTCGACGAACGTGGCCAGCGCTGCGGACGCAAACAGCATGCAGCCCACGGCGATGATGATCGCCGCGACCATGATCGTCACGTACTCGGCCATGCCGACCGCGGTGATCACCGAGTCAAGCGAGAAGACGATGTCCAGGAGCAGAATCTGGACGATGACGCCGCCAAACGACGCGGCCACCCGCCGCGACTCGTGATCGGTGTCGGCGCCTTCCAGGTTCTCGTGAATCTCGCGGGTGCTCTTGTAGATCAGGAACAGGCCGCCGCCGGCGAGAATCAGCGACCGGCCCGAGAGAGCGAATCCGAAGATGGTCAGGAACGGGCGCGTAAGGCTCATCACCCAGACAATCGACATCAACAGCGCGATGCGGATGAACATCGCGAGGAAGAGTCCGGTCCGCCGCGCGCGATCGCGCTGCGCATGCGGCAGCTTCCCCGCGAGGATCGCGATGAAGATGATGTTGTCGATGCCGAGAACGATCTCGAGGACCGTCAGGGTGAGAAGCGAGGCCCAGCCCTCGGCGCTTGTGATCCATTCCACGACTACGGAGCCTCGATTAAAGTGGCGGTTGGTGGTCGGCGGTGCGTGGCCACTACTTGACTGCGGCTTCGGGAAGCTCTGCCAGCGCGCCCCACGTGTCGTGGTCCTGCCACATCAGCGTCGACAGGTAGAGCGCCACGTCGTCCGCCGGATAAGACGCGGCGAGCGTTGCCGCGGCCTTCTTGAGCGTGTCGGGTGATGGCGGCTTCATCTCCTCATCCGCGATGATGCCCTCCTCGTGCGCGACGCCAAGCGCGTCCAGAAAGCTGCCCATCATTGGACGCTGATGCGCGAGGTGATAGGCCACCAGGAGACGGGCGGCCAGCATCTCGGAAACCGCCGGCATGGCGGCGACGTACTGCGCCTTCTTCTCCACCGCCATGTTAATCACGCTCTTGAGGCGGAACTTGATCCGCTGCGCGATCAGGCCGATCGCTTCCGCCTGCTCGTTCGCGGCATTGTCGTCGCGCCAGAAGGCTTCGGCGGCCTGCAGCTTGCGTTCGGCGCTCAGTTGTTTCCAGAGTCGTGAAGGGCGCAGGAGCTCGGAGACGTCTGTCATGTTCAAGTCGATACGTTAACATAGCGCTCTATGCCAACGCTGACCGTGGAAGGGTTTACGCCTGTTGATGTTGAGTCGGGCAAGCGCCTCGTGCTGGCCATCGAGCAGGACGCCGGCGTCGATATCCTGCACGCATGCGGCGGCAACGCGCGCTGCACGACCTGCCGGGTCGAGTTCATCAGCGGGGAGCCGCAGCGGATGACGAAAGCCGAGAAGACCCGGCTGGAGGAGCGCGGCCTCATCGGCGTGCGCCTGTCGTGTCAGATCGTCTCCGATCACGACATGACCGTCCGCGCGATCAGCCGTCTTGCGGGAAGCGGCCGTCCGGATCCCGGCCGGACGCCGGAGCCCACCATACAGCCGCCGCCCGAGTGGGTCTAAACCCGAAGCTCACTTGGGTTCAGGTCACGATCTGGATCCGGATCACGACGCGAATCGCTCGCGCGTACGTTCGCGCGCCTTTCGAAGCTCCTCGTCTCGGTTGCGTGGCGGCGCGGCGGTGGTCAGCGACTGAATCAGCCGCTCGGCGGCGACGGTCACTTCCTCGACCGCGCGATTGAACGCCGCTTCGTTCGCCCGCGATGGACGATTGGTCCCGCTCAACTTCCGAACGAACTGCAGTGCTGACGCGCGGACTTCATCGCCTGTAGCCGGTGGCTCGAAGTTCGCCAGGGTCTTGATGTTTCGGCACATACCCTCAGCTTACCAAACCCCGAAATACCCACGGCACGGACGTTTCAGAGCGCCGGAATATGATGCGTCGATGCCCAACACGCGGCTGGCGCAACAGATTGCATTCCTCGTCGAGGCGGACAAACTCAAGAACGTGCTCCGCCGCACGCCGTTGATGGACGCGTCACGACTCGAAAATTCCGCCGAACATTCCTGGCACCTCGCGTTGACCGCCGTCGTGCTCGCAGAGTACGCGCCGACGCGGATCGACGTGCTTCGCGTGCTCGAGATCGTCACCGTTCACGACCTCGTCGAAATCGATGCGGGCGATACCTTCGCCTACGATGTCGCGGCGAATCAGACGAAGACGGACCGCGAACTGGTCGCCGCGGACCGCATCTTCGGACTGTTGGCCACGGATCAAGCGACACATCTCCGTGAGTTGTGGAATGAATTCGAGGAACAGCAGACTCCCGAGTCGCGTTACGCGCACGCCATCGATCGTCTTCAGCCGCTGCTTCAGAACGCGCAGTCCGGCGGCGGAAGCTGGACGACCCATGGGGTCACGCGTGGAGACGTCCTCCGTCGAATGGCGCCCTTACAGACCGAGCTGCCGGAAGTATGGCCGTTCGTGCTGGAGGTGATCGAACGTTTCTTCCCCTAATCTAATGCGATT
>DAIRVG010000233.1:0-7206 GCA_036802945.1 Vicinamibacterales bacterium | reverse complement strand
GCAACCTCGAGACCTACTCGACCGGCATGAAGCAGCGCATCAAGCTGGCGCAGGCCCTCGTGCACGATCCCGATCTGTTGTTCCTGGACGAGCCGACCAACGGCATGGATCCGAAAGGGCGCGACGAGATGCTCTCCCTCGTTCGAGATATCGCCGCCAACAAGGGGATCGCGCTGATTCTCTCATCGCACCTGCTTCCCGATGTCGAATTCACCTGTGACTACGTGGTCGTTCTCGACAAGGGCGCGATTGCCACGCAGGGCCCCATCAGCGCATTGAAGGGAACGACCGGGTGCGTCTTCGAGCTTCGCGTCAAAGGGGATGGACAGCGCTTCGCCGAGGTCCTGCGCATCGAAGGCATCGAGTGTCATGGCGACATGAACGAAGTCATGCGGGTGTTCCTGCCAGAGGGTCACGGGTCGCAGCTGCTCTTCCAGCTCGCCGCGCGGCACGGCATGCAGGTGCGACACTTGCGCCAGAGCGTTCCGACGCTCGAAGACGTGTTCGCGCGGGCCATAGGGGAGGACCTGTAACGGATCATGCCCGTTCACGATCAAAGCTACCGCCACTACGAGGGGCGGCGCTCGCTCCGGGGCCGTGCATGGTGGGTGATCGCCCGCACCGGCATCCTCGAGCAGCTGCGCAAGCGGCGCTTTCTCGCGCTCCTGCTCTTTGCGTGGTCTCTGTTCTTCGTGCGCGCCGTTCAGATCTACGTGTCATCGAGCTTTGCGCAGGCATCGTTCCTGGCGCCAGATGCGCAGACCTTTCGTGAGTTCCTCGATCAGCAGCGCGCATTCGTGTTCTTCGTGACGATCTATGTGGGAGCGGGCCTGATCGCCGACGATCGCCGGGCGAACGCGCTCCAGATATACCTGTCCAAGCCGATCACCCGTCTTGAGTACGTCTCCGGCAAGCTGCTGACGCTGGTGGTCTTCCTCGTTGCGGTGACGTGGCTTCCTGCCGTACTGCTGGTCCTGCTTCAGATGATGTTCAGCGGCAACACCGGGTTGCTGTCCACGCACCCGCTGCTCATCCCGGCGATTACGCTCGCGTGCGCGCTCCAGGTGGCCGTCGCGGCCACTACGATGCTCGCCTTGTCCTCCCTTTCGCGAAGCCGCCGGTTCGTCGCAATGCTCTATGCCGGCATTGTCTTGTTTGCGGCGGCGATGAGTCAGGCGCTTCGCGTGACGACCGGACGCCGGGCGTGGGCGTGGGTGTCACCCCAGGAAACGCTCTCGGTCGTCATGGACGCAATCTTCGGAATGTCGAGGGAGCCGGCGTTGCCGATCGCGATCGCGGTGGCGCTGGTCGCCGCGCTCGTCGCTGTTTCGATCGTGGTGCTGGAGCGGCGCGTGCGTGCCGTTGAGGTTGTCGGGTGACGATCATCACGGCTGAGCATCTCTCGAAATGGTACGGCCAGGTGTCGGGACTCAATGACGTCACGGTCACTATTCCGCGTGGCATCACCGGTCTCCTGGGACCGAACGGGGCGGGCAAGTCCACGTTCATGAAGCTGGTGACCGGGCAGCTTCGGCCGAGCACCGGGACCGTTCGCGTGTTTGACGAGCCGATCTGGCAAAACCCATCGCTCTACCTCCGTCTTGGTTTCTGCCCGGACCAGGACGGGTTTTACGAGCGCATGACCGGCCTTGAATGGGTCACGGCCCTCGCGCGGCTGCACGGAATGTCGACTGAAGCAGGTGACGCGGCGGCGCGCCGCGCGCTCGAGGCCGTTGATCTGATCGATGCTGCCGATCGAAAGATCGGGGCCTACAGCAAGGGCATGCGCCAGAGAGTCAAGCTCTCGCAGGCGATTCTGCACGATCCAGAGCTCCTGATCCTGGACGAGCCGTTGACCGGGATGGATCCCATCATGCGCCGCCGTACTATTCGCCTGATCAGGGAATGGGGGCGCTCCGGAAAGAGCGTCGTCGTGTCAAGTCACATCCTCCACGAAATCGAGGCGATGACGTCGAACATCCTATTGATTCACAACGGCCGGATCCTCGCTGAGGGGAACGTCCACCAGATTCGCGCGCTGATCGACGAGCATCCGCACACGGTGTCCATCCGGGTTGCCGATCCGCGGGCGCTCGCTCGCCGGCTGCTGATGGACGAAGACGTGAGCAGCCTTCGCTTTGAGTCCGGCGCGGTCGTGGTTCAGACATTGCGCCCGGACGCCTTCTACTCGCGGCTCACCGAGCTGGCGGCGTCAGGCGAAGGCGGCGCGATCGAGGAAGTAACGTCGCCTGATGACAATCTGCAGGCGGTCTTCACGTACCTGGTGAAGCAATGAAACCGTCTTTCGGTGCGTCGACGATGCGGATATTCGACTTGTCGCTGGGAGAGATGCTTTGGGCGCGACGCACACTCTTCATGGCGATCCTCGTTGCGGCGCCCGTATTGCTCTCGGTAGTGGCACGCATCACGTCGTCCAACGGGATGGCGGTCCTCAGGATCAACGGCGAGCGTGTCGGCAGCGCGGGGATGTTCGCCGCGATGATCTGGATTCTGTACCTGAAATTCATCGTTCCGGCACTGGGCGTCTTCTATGGCACATCGCTCATCGCGGACGAAGTCGAGGACAAGACGATTACATATCTCTTCACACGCCCTATTCCACGGCGATCGGTCGTGATGGGCAAGTACATCGCGTATCTCGTCTGCGCTGCGTCCGTGGTGTTGCCTTCCGTCATGATCGTGTTCCTGCTCATGGTGCCGTTTCGGGACATGGCGAGCGCCTTTGTTCCGGTGCTCCGGAACCTGGGCGTTGTGGCCCTCGGACTTGCGGCGTACGGCGCGCTGTTTCTCCTGGCGGGTGTGATGCTGAAGCGTCCGCTTGTGGCCGGTCTCGTATTCGCCTTTGGCTGGGAACAGATTGCGTTGGTGATGCCCGGCTACCTGAAGCACTTCACGATTGCCTACTACCTGCAGGCGCTGGCGCCGCAGGCGATGCCTTCGGAGAACACCTTGTCGCTCCTTCAAACCGTCGCGCCGGACGTACCGTCGACAGCAGAGGGCCTGTTCTGGCTCTCCTTCGCCATCGTGACCGCTCTCATCCTGTCGATGCGGGGGGTAGAGCATCGGGAGTACCTGCTGGAGCAATAGACTGGAGCAATGGAAATGCACCGCCGAAACCCTCAAGAGGCCCGGCTCGTATAATCAGGCGGACTGGGGATGCGACTTTCGAATCCCGAATCCCGAATCCCGATTCCCGAGGAGTATCTGCAATGGCGAAGCGCACTCGCGTTTTTCTTCTCGTGGCGGCCGGCGTCCTGGTCGCGGGGCTCGCGACTGGTCTGGTCGCGTGGTCGATGGGCGTACCCGTCTTTGCCGCCCTTGGGTCGAGCGCTCCGGAAGAGCTCGGGTTTGTTCCCAATGATGCGCATCTGGTCGCGTACGCGGATCTGCGCCAGGTGATGAATTCACCACTCCGCGACAAGCTCGAGCAACTGCAGCGGGACAACCCCTCGAACGCCGATGGTCTCGAGGCGCGGACCGGGATCAACCTTCAAACGGACATTGATCGGGTTGTCGTGGCCATGTCTGACCGCGACGGCAGGACCGACCGTCCGCTGATCGTCGCGCGCGGCCGCTTCGACGTGGTGAAGATCGAAGGCCTCATGCGCGAACAGGGTGCGGACGTCGCGCAGTACCGCGGCAAACGTCTTGTGGTCATCAAAGACGACACGCACGATGCGGCCCTGGCTTTCTTTGAAACGGGCGTTGTGCTGTTCGGCGATGGAGTAGCCGTTCGTCGCGCAATCGACACCAAAGCGGGAACTGCAGCCGACATCACTGGCAACAAGGAATTCATGGACCTGGTTGGTAATGTCGACGATGCCAGCGCGTGGACAGTGGCGAGGTTCGACGCGCTGATGGGTCGCACCTCGTTCCCCGCGGACGTTGCGAAACAGCTGCCGCCGATCAACTGGCTGTCCGCGAGCGGGCGGGTGGACGCTGGCGTCCACGGCCTGGTCAGGGCGGAAGCGCGAGACGAGGAATCGGCGCAGAGCCTGCGCGATGTTGTCCGAGGGTTCCTTGCGCTCGCCAGGATCCAAGGGGCACAGAGTCCGGACCTGAAAGAGATGCTCAATTCGATGGAGCTTGGCGGGGAAGGCAAGACGGTATCGCTCTCGTTTGACGTGACGCCTGGTCTGATTGATCTCCTTGGAGCGGCGCGGGCAGGGCGATCGGGACTGCCGGGGCGTCAGGCGCCGCGGCAACGGGCACCGCAGGTCTTCTAGCGTCCAGAGGCATGGCGGAGCTGGTCTTCTTCTACGGCACCCTCATGACGCCGTTTAACAGGCCAGGCAGGCGCCGTATCGATGACCATCTCGCTTTCAGGGGACGAGGAAGCATCGCCGCCGCGCTGTTCGATCTCGGCATTTACCCCGCCGCTGTTCCGGCAGCCGATACACGGGTGCGTGGCGAGGTCTACGAGATGACGCAGCCTCTTGTCGTGCTCCATGTGCTCGACGACACCGAAGGCTATCGTCCAGGCGAGCCCGAGACCAGTCTATATACACGGCTGTTGACGCCGGTTCTCCTCGATGACGGGGGAATGGTTGACGCGTGGGTGTATTTCTACAACGCGCGGATCGACCGTGCGGAGCGCATCGCGTCGGGCGACTATCTGGAATACCTCAGGGTAAAGTAAATCCCAAATCCCAAGGGTTTGGGGTTTGGTCTTTACAATGCGCCGCTGCGGTTCGCTTTGAGCGTATCGAGGAACTCCGCAATCACGGATTGAACGCGATCGGACAGGTCGACAAACTCGATCCCCGTCCGATAGGTAACGATGTCCTGATCGACATCCGAGATGTGCGAGTGGGCGACCCTGCCTTTGAGCACCACGGACTGCGCACCGAGCGTGAGGCGCAGGTCGTGAAGCGAGTTGAGGTGGAGGGGAAAACGTGTCTCGACCGAGGCGCCGCCACAGCTCATCTCCTTGATGTGCAGCGCCTCGAACACCATGATTTCGCCTTGAAGATCACCGAGGATGAGTACGCGCTCTTTGTCACGATTGTTGGAATCGGATTCCATCCGCGCGGAATATAGCACGCGGGGCGCTCGCTGACGCGTGCCTGACGCGTCAGTTCATGCGCAGCGCAGCGCGCGTCGGCATCATGTCGTCTTCGTCGTCGGCGAGCTGCGAGATCGCCGCGTCAAAGTCCTGACCCTCGTACTCGGTGGTGTAGGTGAGAACCGGGATGTCCTTCGTGTCCGCATCCAGCTTCAGCATCGTGAGCAACTGAAAGCCGTCAAGCTCCTCGATTCGCGTGCAGAGAATCACCAGGTTTGGAACGACCCTCTTGATCTGCGAATAGGCGCGGTCACTCGACTCGACGAACACCATATCGTAGCGACCGGCGTCCAACACCGTCTCCAGCATGCCGAGCACCTCGGTGTTGCCATTGACGACCACCACTTTTTGGACTGGCGTGGCGGCGATTTGGTTCGTGTCAGCCATCTGAGTAATCCGCCCTTCTGTCCAGTCTCAATTCAGGATCCATGCCACGGAACCATTGCTTTGTTCAAAAGGGAACTGTGTCGATATTTCGGCACTCTCGCCATCGGTGTCCTCGGCCGCCCTTATGCGCATTTTAGACTCCGCTGAACCGTAAACCGTTTGTTGATGAGATGTTGGCAGGCGTGCGGTTACAGGGTCCAGTGAGCGCCATATGTGGGCAGGCGTGTGGGGCGATGAGGTATGGCCCGGCTGCACTTGCAGCTGTTGATTACGTTGCGGCACAGTGAGCGAGACATGCCGACACCAAAAGGCACCGCGACAGCGGTTTTCGACAACCTCATTGGCGGGCGCTGGAGCCCGTCTTCGTCGGGCCGTCTTTTCGAGAACCGAAACCCCGCCGACCAGAATGACCTGATCGGCCTTTTTCAGGACTCGACGCCTGAGGATGCCGAACGTGCGATCACGACTGCCGCGCGTGCGTATGTCGACTGGCGCCTCGTGCCTGCTCCGGGTCGGGCGGAGATCCTGTTCCGCGCCGCTCAACTGATTGCCGATCGCAAGGAGACACTCGCCCGCGATATGACCCGCGAGATGGGCAAGGTACTCGAAGAGACCCGTGGCGATGTCCAGGAAGCGATTGACATGACGTTTTTCATGGCCGGCGAGGGACGGCGCATGTACGGCCAGACAGTGCCGTCCGAGCTCCGCGACAAGTTCGCAATGTCGGTACGCCAGCCGATCGGTGTCTGCGGCGTGATCACGCCATGGAATTTTCCGATGGCGATCCCGTCCTGGAAGATTGTTCCGGCGCTTGTGTGCGGCAATACGGTGGTATTCAAGCCGTCATCGCTGACGCCACTTTCCGCGATCAATTTCGTCAAGGTGCTCGAGGAGGCTGGCATCCCCGCCGGAGTGGTCAACATGGTCACCGGCGGTCCCGACGTCGGCACGGTGCTGTCGACCCACGAGGAGATCAAAGTCGTCTCGTTCACGGGTTCGACGATGGTTGGGAAGCTCGTGAATCAGAACGCCGCGCCCGGCTTCAAGAAAGTGCACCTCGAAATGGGCGGCAAGAACATCGTCATGGTCATGGACGATGCGCAGCTGGAGCTCGCCGTCGAGGGCTGCGTCTGGGGGGGATTCGGCACGACGGGCCAGCGATGTACCGCGGCGAGCCGCGTGGTGGTCCATGAGCGCGTGTACGACGAGTTCCTGGCGGAGTTCGCGAAGCGTGTGAAATCGCTGCGGGTCGGTAACGGCGCGCAGGACGGTGTGCAGATGGGACCGTCGATCAGCGAATCCCAGCTGTCGACGGTCATGAAGTATGTCGAGATCGGCAAACAGGAGGGGGCGACGATCGTCACCGGCGGGCATCGCCTGACTGAAGGCCCACATGCGCGCGGCTGGTTTCACGAACCGACGATTTTCGGCGACGTGACTCCATCGATGCGGATTGCGCGCGAAGAGATCTTCGGCCCGGTCGTGTCAGTCATGCGGTGTCGTTCCCTGGCGGAAGCGATCGATATCGGGAACGGCGTGGCATATGGCCTGTCGGCCTCGATTTACACACGCGACATCAATAAGGCGTTCACCGCGATGCGCGACATGTACACCGGCATCTTCTACGTGAATGCGCCGACGATCGGCGCCGAGGTCCACCTGCCGTTCGGCGGCACGAAGGCAACCGGCAACGGCCACCGCGAAGCGGGGATTGCCGCGCTTGACGTCTTTTC
>DAIRVG010000232.1:0-7325 GCA_036802945.1 Vicinamibacterales bacterium | reverse complement strand
CGGTCAACCTACCGGTGATGGGCGGTTTGTCGGCTTGCGAAGACAAGGTGTCGGCAAGCCACAGTTCGAGCCTGCCCTGCGTTGGCCGCCAACTTACCCGCGCCACCAGTGTCCCATCTGAGGGGGCGGTCAGTTCGAAAACGTTCCTGGTACCGTGAACCTCCAGCGTACCCGTGACTTCTTCGCCCACGGAGATCGCTCGGACGGCGACCGAGGTGCTCGTTCCCGCTGGGACCGAGGGGACCGACGGGCTCGTTGGCAGTTGACTGCTGTTTGAACCGCAAGCCGCGGCGAGAACCAGAAAGCCGAGCAGAGCCGCTTGATGCTTCATCCGTCCTGCCTTCATCACCTCGCCCAACCATCGCGGGCAATCGGCGCCCGCGAAGAATTATATGGGGGGCTGAGGGCGAAATGTACGCCCTGTCACCGCCGCGATGTTGAAGAAGAAGGTTCCAGTGACGGTCGTAACACGGTCTGACGGGGCAGATCTGATACTGAAGTCTGCTCAGGTCGAAGTTGAAAAGGTGACCACCGGATCAAAGGTCGTGAAATGTCTTTTCGCCAGTTGCGCCGGGACGGAGGACAAAGCCAGCACCTCGGTGCAACTCACGAAAGGGGACGCGGTGGTGTGGTCGTACTCGGTCAATAAAGGCCGTGGGGCAAAGAACCGTCAATCGATGGCGGAAGCGATCGCCGAGCACTTGAAGAACGACCATTTTGAAAAAGAAGTAGAGACGCAGGATCCGGGATCCGGGATCGAACGTTTTTGATCCCTGACCCCTAACCCCTAACCCCTAACCCCTTATTTCGTCCCCTATCTACTGCGGACGACAGGAATACTGCTGCGGCCGTCCTCCGTTCTCGATCGCGCGGCCGGACGCATCGACGGGGTTGTGGCCGTACGGACAGGGATACAGCACATATCCCCCCTTCTGCCGCACCTCGGTCTGCGAGTAACCCGTGTTCGTCGTTCCCCCGGCGGCAATGTTGGCCCCGCTCCCCACTCGATCGTTGTTGACGAAGAACCACATCAGATGAATCGCCTGGTTGCACGTGTTCCTGAACCCCAGCCAGTTGTAGCGGTTGGGATCCAAGAAGGCCTGTGGACAATTCGCAAACGGGGTCGGCGACACTCCGGAGAATCCTCCCCCTGGAGTACCACCGCCGCCCGGATTACCACCGCCGCCCGGATTACCACCGCCGCCCGGGTTACCACCGCCACCGCCTGCGGGCGGAAGGTCTCCGCCGCCTCCACTGCCCGTACCATTACAACGCGATTGTGCGGTGAGCTTGATGGTGGTGCAGCCGGCAACGACGTCGCCGATGCCGAACCATTGCAAGCTGCTCTGGCCTGTCAGGGGGTTGCGCTCGACGCAGCTCGCTGAGTACGAGAATTGCGATCCGACGGGCAGATTGGCTGTGACGCTGCCGGCCGCGCCACAGGACGGGGTTGAGTTGGGATAGTAGCTCGTGATCGTGCCGACAACGTTGTTGACCTTCACGTCGATCCGTCCAAGGTCCTGATCCATCCAGAACGTCAGCCGACCAGTACCCGTACCCGGAGACGGCGTTCCATCTCCTGGCGGCGTGCCTCCGCCTCCCGGGGGGTTCGCAGGTGTATCTGAACCGCCGGAATTTTTCACCATGACTACCGCGAAGCGGTCGCCGTCGTACGTCCACCACTGTTTCAGGTTCACCGGGCGCGCGCCATGCTGCTGCAGCGCGGTCGAGACGGCATTCGCATCGACGCCGACGTACCACCACCATGCGGGATTGCCGCCGGGCACCCTCTGCATGAGCACGTTGAACGTGCCGCTGCCCGTCGGCTCGATCTCGACGACCATGGCCCCGTTCGCCCGGGAGATGCTGTCGATCTGATCGGCCGCAATGCCGATGTACCACCACCACGCACGCGCGTGGGCCCCGGTGTTGCGGATGTAGGTGGCGCTGAAGTACGACGTCTGGCCGATCTTGTACTGGTCGAGATCGATGAGACGATCTTCGGGATGCTCGGTGAGATGGGTCTGGATTCCGGCGGCGGAGGTATTGAACTGCCACGACCACAGCGCCGCATCCTGGTCCACGTTCGCGATCATGATGGCGACGAATTTCGCGGTACCGCTCCCGTCATCATAGGGCTCGACGTCAACGAGGCGCGCGTTGTTGTTTCGTAACGCCGTGCCTACCTGGTTGTCCGTGACGCCGGCATACCACCACCAACCCTTGCCGTACTCTCCCGCGTTTCGCGTGAATACCGCGTCCATGCGCAAGGGCGCCCCCGAGGTCACCTCCACGTCGATGATCCGGTAGCCCTGGCTCACCAGGTCGCCGACGACGGCGGTGCTGACGTCGTAGTACCAGGCATATTGAGTAGGCGCCGATCGCTCACGATCATCGAGCTGCTGCGCGAACGCGTGTGACCCGCCGCCAAGCAGCAACATGGCGAGCAATCCACAGATGGCGTGCGTTTCGTGTCCGAGTCGCCGGATACGGCCCCGGAAGGCGAGGCATAGCCAGGGCAGCCCGGAAACGGGCATGAATGAATGTTTTCGCATGGCAATCGTGGATACAGTCGGTCGGCGCATCGTGTACTCCGTAAGCTCGCGTGTCACAGTTGGCTGGTCGGGCACGACCCCATCTGTAGGAGTATTCGTGGCGCGGGGGAAAATCCCGCATGCGACGCGCCCCGTAGACGCGGCGCGTGGGCACGATGGAGGCGAGGAGGGTAGCCACGGAGTCACGGAGACACGGAGAAATCGTTTGAAAATAATCTCCGTGCCTCTGTGTCTCCGTGGCCCGTCGAACTGAAAATCGCTTTAGGGCAGGGTCTGCGAATTCCCACACGCGGCGCACACGAACTCGCCGGCACTGCGCCAGATCCGCGAACCCGTGGCGGTACCCAGGGCGGCAGGAATCACGAACAGAAGAACCGCATTCAGCGCGATCAGCCACCAAAAGAGGGGCTTCCGCGTCGGCAGCAGCGATTGCCTGGCGACGACAGCGCGCCGATCATCGAGCGCGGATATCTCCCGCTGAAGCTGCTCGCTTTCGGCCGTCCGCCTGGACGCGGTCAGCCGTTGGTCGAGCAATGACCGATGGCGCGCCATCGTGGCGACTTCGCGGTCCACGGATCTGAGCGTCAAGAACATGAACCCCACCATGGGTGTCAGCACCAGCACGGCCAGCATGGCAAGAATGCTGAGGAAGGTGAGGGGCTGCCCGATCAGGGGGGCGACGGAGGGCGCTGCGAGGAAATATGTGCCTTTGGGAATGTTTGCCGCCGCCTGTGCAAGACGGCCGACCGACGCGACGCTGACAAACAGCAGGATGGCGTAATAGGCGTTGTCGAGTCGCCCCAATCCGAATCGATGGTCGTGGCGGTCGCCCAGGTCGGGCTCCAGCCTGACGCCGCGGGGTTCGGTCCCGACCAACGCCCGACTCAGAAGTGTGAAGAAGAACAGGATTTTGGCCGCCACCACGACGAGAAACGCCGTAAAGACGATCTGGTGCGAGAGCGCGAGGAAGAGGAATAGCTTGAAGAGGGCAGGATCCGGTCGCTGAAATCGTCCCGACCGGTTGTGCACCGCCGCGACGACGACGTCACAGCCTGGACAGAGATTTCGGACCGTCTCCAGATTGCCGATCTTGCCCGAGGCGATGAGATCGGTATAGCGCGTGCCCACAAAACCAGCCGCGAGGTCTGCCTGAACCCAGCCGAACGCATTGCTGTCCCGCCATGCCAGCTCGGGGACGAGCACGAAGCAAGTGGACACGGCCACGGCCAGCGGAGTAATCGCCCGAAACCACCGGCGATTGCTCTGCGCAATCCGCTCCATCGCCGGCACCCCATCTGGCGGACCTACCGTCCTGAGCGTCGGGGTGCGCGCCAACCCCACATGCGCCGCGTGCAGAAACCCGAACCCTGCGAGAAACACGAGCGACGTCCCAACGACGTACCAGAGGGCCGCGTTCGGCTCGACGGCGTACCCGTACAGCATCTCGAATCGACCGGCGCCCTCAACCGGAATCCACAGCACACGAATGCACGCCGCACCGGTGAGGATGCTTAGGGCGAGCGACACACATCCCCAGGCGAGGGAAGCAGCCGCTAGCGGCAGGGCAAGACGGTGCCGACGCAGCCACCGCCGCGCCGGGCGCGGCCATTCGGACAGGAACGGATTCTCATCGGCCGAATCCTCGACCCGCAATGCCTGGAAGTCGGCCAGCAGATCCTCGATCGACGCGTATCGCGCTTCCGGCTCTTTTCGTAGCGCTCTCTCGACCACGCGCCGGTACGCCTCCGGCAAGTCCACAGCGGCACAGGGGTCCTTGGACATCGTGTTCGAGAGTGTCTCGGCGTCGGAGCGCCCGGCGAATGGGTGGACCCCGGTGAGCAGTTCGAATATCACGACGCCGAGGCTGAAGATGTCAGCTCGGCGATCGGCGGCTGCTCCAGCGAGGATCTCGGGTGCGATGTAGCCGGGTGTGCCGGCAATGCCGCCATCTGCCTGATCCACGAGGCCAGCCAGCCCGAAATCCACGACCTTAATCCGATAGCCGCCGGCCGTCAGAAGAATGTTCTCGGGCTTGACGTCGCCATGCACGTACTCTCGCGCGTGCGCCTCCCGCAGCGCGTCGGCGACTTGAGTGATGATCGATTCGACCGTGTCGTCGGAGGGTCGCCCATCCCCCTCGTGTCGACGCTGCAGCCAGTCTCGGAGGGTCGCCCCCTCGACGTACTCCATGACGATGCAGGGAACACCCCCGGAGAAGTCGGCGTCATAGACCGCGACGATGTGTCCGCCCTGCAGGCGTGACATCCGCGCCGCTTCGCGCGACAGTGCGGCGCGCCGCGCGCTGTTGATGCTGTGAAGGACCTTGACAGCCACGAGCCGGCGCAGGGGTATTTGGATCGCCTTGTAAACTTCGCCCGTCCCCCCTTTGCCGATCCTGCAGAGGAGCAGGCAATCGCGGATTACGGTTCCCGGCTCATACAATTGGTCCGAATGCTGCCCCTCCTCCGGCAGCATGGCGTTGTGCAGCAATGAACGCACTCGCGCCTCGAGCTCGGCACTTCCGCCGCAGGCAGCTCGAACGAAGGCGTCGCGTTTGGCGGCAGGGAGGTCGAAGGCGGCGCCCGCCAGCTCCTGCGTCCAAAACTCCAGTTCAGACGGGGAGAACTCGTGTCCGCTCCAAAGGGGTGGCAGGGGAGTAACTTCGCTCACCGTTCGAGAGCCGCTCCGCCGCCTGCGTCAGGATGCGCGAAAAGCTCGCGCAGGCGCGCCAGTCCGAGCTGGCAATCCCGTCGCGCCGTATCATCGGTCGTCCCGAGCTCAGCGGCGATCTCCCGATAGTTCATGCCTCCAAAGAGGAACAGCTCCAGCGCTGCGCTCCGGCGCTTGCCGTAATCGGCGCTCGTTTGCTCGATCTGTTTCAGGCCTTCATCGATCGCCAGCAACGTGTCGAGGTCACGCTCCGACCAGTCCGTCAAAGGCCCGCCGTCGGCGGACGCGAACGACCGCGGCTCGAAACTCCCGTCATCGAGTGACACCGTCTGCAGTTTGCGTCGTCTCGCGTAATCGGCCAGCGTAAACCGCATCATCCTCGAAGCAAGCGCCAGGAAGTGCTCGCGGCTCGCGGGGAATTCCGAGGCGGGATTGTTGAGCATCTGAATGAGCTTCAGGACCACCTCGTTGACCAGGGCGGTTGTCTGGAGTGTGTGTCCAGGGGCCTGCTGCCGGAGACGATACGCCGACAGTTTCCTGAGCTCGTGGCCCACTGTCTCGATGAGCGCCTCGAATGCGGCACGCTCGCCGCCCCGGACCGCGGAGAGCAGCCGGCGAATCGTGTCCTCGTAGTCCTTCATCGTTCGTTGACCGTGGCCGCGCGCCGCCGAGCCTGATACCAATTGCGGGTGTGCGGAATCGGGCCCCAGTTTAGCGAATCCTGTTAGGGGAGCCTAGGCGTGCAAATTGGCGGAGGCGGCTGGTTTTTCGGGGCGGCAATCGTGGCGGCCGTCATCTTCGGCGGATGCCAGGATGGAGGCGGTGTGTCCCGCCCCATCCGCCCGGCTGCTGCCGCGTCGTCTCCGGCGACCGATGCGTGGAGGCTGGCCATGGCGTCGCACGTCATCGGCGCTGACGAGGATCGCGACGGTCTGGACGACGGGGTGGAGGACGCGCTCGCCGAGAGTTTCGCCCCTGTCGTTTACCACGGACCCCTTGAGACCAGCTTCCCCGTGGCCGTGGACTGGTGGCTTGCCCGAACCCACCTGTCCGTGAGGTCGGGACGCGGTTTGCCCGATCGCCGCGTCACGGACGGCCCTCTCAGCCAGTCCTCGCTCGTCAATGTGTCGACGATCGCGTCCGGAGACGTCGGACGCCTTACGTCCGACGGAACACGCAGCCGCCTCAAATCGACGTCGTTCTTCCTCGAAGACGTCGGCGTTGAGTTTCGGCGCGGCCAGCTCGACACACGGGGGTGGGTTACCTACGTCCACAGCTACGGGAACCGCCGTGGCGGAGTGACGCTGCAGTATTGGCGGGCGTACGCATGGAACGGTGCGCGCGTCGGGCCCATTGATTTGGGGCATGGCGGCGACTGGGAGGGAATCGCCGTGCACTTGAACTCACGGCTCTTGCCGGAGAGGGTGACGTATCTGGAACACAGCGGGATAGTCGACCAGACAAATCACGTCCGTTGGGAAGGCGGCCACCCCGTGATCTGGTCTGAAGAGGGAGGCCATTCGAGTTATCCGACGGGTCCGCCCGAAGGACCGGCGCGCAGCGTTCGCCAGGAGACCTGGACGGCCGGCCGTGTCGTGTGGTTCGACGGAGTCGAACGCGGGAAATCGGGCGGTCTCCTGAACGTCGGTGAGAAAACGAGCCCGCGGAACGGTCAGGTGTTCATCACGTACTCGGGCCTGTGGGGATCAATCGGCCGTCTGTTCATCACATCGGGCTATTGGGGCCCGGCGTTCAACGAGACTGGTGCGCAATGCTCCGACGGAACGGAGGCGTACGGGCGGGGACTACGGTACCGCGTGGGGCTCGCGTCCTGTCATCGCGTTCTCATCGCAGCGTGGTGCGATGAAATGGACAGTGCCGCACTCAACCCGGAAGTGGAGTGTTACTCGTCGCGCGACGTGCCTTGATACCGACCGTCACGCGGGCGCCAAGCCGGGTCGGTCTCGCCCCAGATTGCTCAAAACGAATAGCGATACTCGAACCTGAAGATGTTGTCGTACCAGTCCTGGTCGGTGAGCGCATGCCCGTAACCCGCGTAGACGGAGCCCTGACCGAATATGGCGCGCGCGCCAATTTTCA
>DAIRVG010000231.1:3123-7343 GCA_036802945.1 Vicinamibacterales bacterium | reverse complement strand
GCGCGCACGGGTTCTGTTCGTAGGTTCGATCATTGCGTCGGGTTGGCTCGTTTTCTCTGGCCGTTCACGCTGATCGCGTCACGGGACTAGATCACGGTGAGGATTCCAGCGCCGATCATGGCGGCGCCGGCGACGCGAGAGACGACGATGCCGGCCGGGCCGACCTTTTCGAGCAGAACGAATCCGGTCAACGCGATAACCCAGCCGAGATTCATCACGCCGACGACGAACAGCACGCACATCAGTGCCCAGCAACAGCCGAGGCAGTACGCGCCGTGACGCACGCCCATCTGCATCGCGCCCAGCTTTCCATCGCGCCACGTCGTCATCAGGAAACCTAGGGGACTCCGGCAATGGACCAGACATGCACGTTTCAGCGGCGTCAATTGATACGCGCCGGCGGCCACCAGAATCGTCCCAGCCAGCCACGGACTGGATGCGGCCATGGCGGATGAAAGCATTGCCGTCTCGTGCAAGGCCCATTGTACGAGTGCCGCGCACGCGCTGAAACCGACCCAGACGGTGAGGTACCCAAGCCCGAACATCAGTACGGATAGGGGCACTCCCCGGTCGCCGTGCGTGGCGCGCGCACCGGCGAATAAGAGCAGCACCGGTGCTGCCGCTCCCGCCATCATGCCGACCATCATCACGACCCACATGACGAAGGTGAGGAGGATGTCAACCGAGGTCCACGGTGCATCCATCGTCATTCCCATGGCGGCCATTGCCGTGCCGTAGGCCATGGCGGGCGCCATTTGATGAGCGAGACGGACGAGATACACCCAGGCGAGCCCAACGGTCAGGACGATGCAGATCGAGACGATGAGGCGGTCGCGCCCGACGAAGATAGCGGGCGACAGACTACGCACTTCGCCAGGAGAACGGCGCGAACTGTCCGTTGTTGTTTCCGCTGGCATCGTCCCATGTCAGACCGAGCGCGTGCACGTGGCTCTTTGATGCGTGGGCGAGCGCCAATCGATCCGAGGCAGGATGGCCAGTGTTATCGAGATACAGCGGCTCGGTGGCGGTCGGATTAATTCCCATCGCACCCTCGGCAGCCATGTCAACGAGTGTCGAGGCTGTAACGGACCATTTGACGCCACGGCGATCGAAGCGGATCGGCGCCGATTCCACGCCGAGAAATTTCCCAATCAGACCCGACAGCGCTGCCATCGGACCGCCAGCGGCGCCGGTCGCAATCGCCGTGAGGGCATCCCGCTGCTCGGCACTCGCCTGCTCATCAATGATCAAGCCCACCGACCAGTTACCGTTGCCCATCGCTTCGGGGGTCAGTCCCAGGACGATGAAGCCCAGGCCACTGAGCGACACGGAGTCGTAAGTCCCACCCTCAATCTGAAATCCCATGGCGAACGTGCATGTGCCCCTGCTCGGGCGAACCGCCATTTGTCCGAGGATACAGGGACAAACGAAATCGCAACTGCACGTCTCGTAGTACTGCCCCGCAACTTGCCAAGAGGGTGTCGCCATCGTGCCGGCCTCCGATGCGCGGGATTGTAACGATTATTCCGCCCTGGAGGCAGGAAAAAGGCGCAATGGGCATGGGGTGTTCGCAGATATCACGGGTCCAGCGTGACGTGGCGGACAATGCGTCCGGCATACTCGCAGGCTTCGATCGGTCGACGTTATGGGACGAGGCGACGCATCCCTTTGCCAGGGTGGTCAGGATCACCATTATCGCGCCGCAGGAGGACATCGATTTCGCGAAGCACTAAACCCAATGCGAACGGCTGGTCTTCACGCCGTGGCATTCGCTGGCGGCGCATCAGCCGATCGCCAGCATCAACCGGCTGCGCGAGGCCGTCTATGAGGCTTCGGCGCAACATCGTCTACGACAGCCGGAGGACGCGGCTGGCCAGTAGGCCTGTGGCTCGCCGCCGAGATACGACCTTCAGATCGACTTCAAGTATTCGATGATCGCGTACTTCTCCTCTGGCGTGGGTTCCAGCCCCCTGAAGAAGCCGGCACCTGCGTGACCGTTCCGGCTGTTGCCGCTGTCGTCCGTGCCTGGCCGGTGCTCCGTCGTGGTCACCTTGAAGCACATGGAAGGGCGGTTCGGTGCGCCGCAGATCGCTTCGCCCTTCTTGATGTCGACTCCCACCGCGGAGGGGTCGAACTCGCCGTGGCCCACCCAGAAACTCTCGGGGCGCGTGTCGGGGAAGAGGACTGACTCCAGCGTCGGCCAGACGCCGCTGTGCCCATAGGGCGCTGTGAACGCAATGCCATTGAGCGGGCGAGCCCTGTAGACGGCCATCTGAGCCAGCGTTGGGGGCTGCGGCCGTGCCCTGAAGAACGCGAATTTGTCGCGCTCCCTCGCCGCGGTCTCCCGGTCGGGGTACGCGTCGAGGAAGTAGGAGTCCACCGCGCTGGCCGTCGACCCCGCCAGGAGGATCAACGTCATCACCGAACCGTCCGGCTTGCGCAGAAGGTTCGCGCGGGTGAGTTGAGCTTTCTTGAGCTTGTCGAACTCCGCGTTCACGATCGCTTGACCAGTGAACGTGGTGTCGCGGCCCTCGAGCTCCGCGAGCCGGCCAGCCAGCAGCGACGCCAGGCCCCCCACCTTCTCGCGAAGCGTCGCGAGGATGCCGTCGCGCATCTTGCCATCGAGAATCTCGGTCGCCCGCGGGTTGAGGGTGTATCGGGCCCCTGCGTGAGCCTTGACGAACTGGTCGTCGGTGCCCACGGTTTCAAAGCCGACCCTGGTGACCCTCCACACGTATCGGGTCCGGCCAAGGTAGTCCTCCTCTACGAAATGGTCGGCCAGATCGCTCGGGGCGTTGCTGCCGCTCCAGTTCTCGCCGGCGGCGTCCCACTGCGCACTGAACTTGTCGAGATACGGTTGTGCGTGACAGCGTTGGCAGTGGGTGGCAAAGGCTTTGGCGCCCTCGGCCAGGTTTCCCTTGGGCGATGGGAACTTCGACGGCCACTTGGGACTCTCGACCCAGTCGAGCGCCTCTTCGAGTGCGTAGAGATTCTTGACCTTGGCGGTCGAGCGGACGCGCCACCGTCCCGACGGGTCCTTGTAGGTCTCCGAGTCGCCGAACACGCCGAGCACTTCACCCACGTTGCGGGTGAGGGAGTTCGACGTCAGACAGTTGGTCTGCACGCACTGCAGCCGCGCCGCGTTCCACACCGCTGGCACGCTGACCGGGACTTGAATGGGCCTGATGCTGGTCGGGTCGCTTCCGTTCGGATCGTAGGGTCTTGCGGCGTCGTTCGGGTCACCGTACTGATGTCCGAACACTTCGTTCAGGATGTGGCCGACGGCATCGATGCGGCCGGGCCCAGCCTCTCGACCCACTGGCACCTGCCCGCGGTCGCGCAGGCCGTCCATTCGTTGCTTTGCTGCGGCCAGTCGACTCGTGGCGTTCTTCTCGTCGACTCCTTTGGCCGCCATGCGGGCGAAGTACCCGGTGCCCTTCGGGTCTCGCACAGCCTTCGAGACCGCCATGCCCAGATCGGAAATGAACCGTTCGTAGTCGAGGTTCGACTGGCCGGCGTGGATGAGAAAGCGCTCACCGTTGTACCTCAGGTCGCCGGTGTGACAGGCGGCACACGTCAAGCCGACATAATCTCGTGTCAGGTCCTGAGCGTGCTTCGCCAGCGGCGTATGACCCTCGCCGCGCGTGTCCTTCACCACGCCGATGGGCAGGCCCCCGGTGTTCGGGAGATCTCCCTGACCGTTACCGCCGTCTTTGTAATTGCCAGAGTAGAGGAACCCGTACGATTCCAGGTTCGTGCGGGCTGAAAACAGCGCCTGGTCCGAGGCGCTCGGGATCGACATGAACACGTCGAAGTCGAGCAATTGCGACCCCTGAGGGGTGAGATACCACGTCCCCGCGAGCTCGCGCGCATCCTGCCCCTTTCTCCACTGATTGAGGAATCCAGCATCCGGCGCCTTGGTCGTCTCCATGATCGGTGTCGCAGGCGTTTGGCGGGAGCAGGCCCCGACGGTCAGCGCTAGGAGACACATGGCGACGCGCGGGATATGTGCGAGACAGGGCTGCAACGAGAAAGCACGGCGACCCATACTCGGATCTCCTGTCTGACGGCGGGTCGGTTGGGGGAGCTCGGCGCCACCGAGCGTATCACGCCACGATAATCTGAACATCGCCGCTCGTGATGCGTTGGTCCTCAACACACCCGGAGGTCTCGATCGTGCTATCCGACATCGTGCACATCGGTCCGAGAGAGTCACGCGC
>DAIRVG010000231.1:0-3023 GCA_036802945.1 Vicinamibacterales bacterium | reverse complement strand
AGGTCTCGATCGTGCTATCCGACATCGTGCACATCGGTCCGAGAGAGTCACGCGCGCAGTCCGGCAGGGCAGGAGACTGAGGTCGTCCTCGCATGCAACATCCTCAATCAGATGACGCAGCGTGGCAGGCTTGCATCGGACGCCATCGGGAGGTGACCAGCATGGGCTGGGGTGGTTGCGGGCCAGCTCCGATTCATGCACGTGGCCGGCCGACAGACCGGCAATCCACGAGACGCACGGAACCAGCCGTCACGCCGATGGGCTGATTCCGGGCGCGTCGTGTCCTCGGTGCGGCGTGCCTGCGGCTACGGGCACAGCGTGGCGGACCCGCCAAGGGGTCCGCAGATGTTGGAACCGAGCTGGATCCCGCCGAACACCTGCGCGGCGCCGCCGTTGTTGCCCCGGAAACTGTTGTTCGAGTAGCCCACGCTCGTCCCGGGGTTCCCGCCCGATCCCGGCACGAACAGGCCTTCATCGGTGTTCTGCGAAATGGTGCTGTTCGAGACCGTCCCGGCAAAGCTCACAATCCCTTCTTTCTCGTTGTCGGTGATCTCGTTCCCGGTGATCACGGCATTGAAGGTCGAGATTCCCTCACCGCCGTTGTTGCTGATGGAGTTGTTCAGGATCACGCCGGTCACCTGAATACCCGTTGCGCCGTTGTGGCGGATCCGCATGTCGTGCACGTAGTTGGCGAAGCCGATGAGCAGGATCCCGTCGCATCCCATGCCCTTGATGGAATTGCCGGCTGGCTCCGACAGCTTGAAGGCCTCCGAGAGGCTGCGTGACTGCGACGTGACGGCGCGAATGAGATCCCTTAAGTTGAAAGCCGGAAGGAGATCCCGCCAATGGCCTCGCTCGATTGGTCCCAGTGCCCGGCAGTGGAAAGCATCCCTGGCAAGGTCAGCGGGGTCTGGGTGTTCAAGGGCACACGCACGCTTGTGGCGATCGTTTTCGAGAACCTGGAAGACGGCTGGGCATTGACGAGGTGTTGGAGCAGTTCCCTGTTACGCGGGAGCAGGTCAAGGCCGTGCTCGAGTTCGCCGCCCGGAGTCTCGACGCGCCCGTGCCCGGGCTCTGAAGCGCCTCGTGCCGACCAACTGAATGGCGCTGCAGCTCGCGGCAGTCCTCTGTCGTTTTCGCGGTGGCAACACTATGATGCATCCAACCAGGATGAGGAAAACGCCGATGCCGAAGCGCTCGCTCGCCGCCCTGTCTTTCGCGTGCCTTTCCGCTCTGACCGCCGCAAACGCACATGCCCAATCGCTGCTATCCGACAAGAAGGACATCACCGGCTTTGCCGCGCGAAAGATGATCGAGGCGTGCCTGGCGCAGGCAGCGCGCGACCATTACCCGATCGCGCTAGCGGTCGTGGATTCCGCGGGCTACCTGGTGTCGTATCAATCGACGGATGGGGCGACAGGGAACACAGGTGTGACCGCGCAGTTGAAGGCGAAGACCGCCGCCAAGTTTCGCCGCGCAACGAGCGAGCTTTACGAACGCGTGAATATGCAGATCAATCGCGCTCCGGAGTGGATGGGCTATTTCCCGATCCCGGGTGGCTTTCCCATCGTTGTTCAGGGCGAAGTCGTCGGCGCCATCGGCGCAGGCGCCGCGGGGTTATCGGGCGGCCGGGATGAGGATTGCGCGCAAAACGCCATAAAGTCCGTGTTCGGCGACGGCAAAACATTGCCGCCGGCCAGCCCGCAGCCGCTGCTCGCTACCCGCAAGGTCATCACGACCGCCGCCGGGCGCGCGCTCGTGGATGCGTGTGTCACCTATGCTGGTCAGAAGAAGTACACCGCACTCGGCATTGCGGTGGTGGATCCCGATGGAACGCTCCTGTCGTTCCAGGGGACGGAAGGCGCAAGCCCGACAGCGCTCAAGACGGCCGAATTGAAGGCCACGACGGCGGCGCATTGGCGGCGCCCGACGATCGAACTATGGGAACGCGTGAACAAGCAGATCAACCGCGCCCCAGAATGGATGGGCGATTTTGCCCAGCCGGGTGGGTTTCCCATCTTCATCGGCAACGAGATGGTAGGCGCGATCGGCGCTGGCGGAGGCATCGGGAACCAGGATGACGAATGCGCGCAAGCCGCGATCAAAGCGGTATTCGCCAATGCCTCCACGACTCGAGCGCCTTAACGGGGCGAGTGGAAGTCCTCCTTCTGAGCAGTTAACGGATCGAGCGCTGCGCGTTTCGAACATCCACCCTCGCGTTAGCGGTATGGGGGTTGTGGAAGCTGTTTCGCTGAGGGGCGACCAAGTTGGCTGCGGGAGGTAAGGTCAAATCAGGGTTGACTCCGAGAGGAGCATCATGACCTTTTGGGTGAGCGTCGTCGTGATTGCGATTGTATTCGTTGCGATGGTGTCCTCCATGTGGCGAAAAAAGAAGGGCGGTCTGTAACGCCACACCAAGCCAAACCTGTCGCCCCACGAAGGGAGTTCGTTGCGGCGAGCCGCACCTGGCCCTTCGCAAGACAGGCCAGTCGCCTTCAGAATCACCGCCAGAGTCACAGACCAAGGCTCGCCTGCCCAACGGGCCTTGCCTACGTTAATGGATAGGATCGTCGGATGCCCCGCTCCTCCTCGCCAGCATTTATCGAGCCGATGGCAGCGTTGGTCGTTGAGGCATTGCCCGAAGGCGAGCAGTGGATCTACGAAGTCAAGTTCGATGGCTATCGTGCGCTGTTGCTCAAGGACGGTGGCCACGTCCAGATCCGCTCCAGGAACGACAACAACCTGACCGCAACCTATCCGACCATCACTGCCGCCGCCAGCCGTCTCAAGGCCGATACCGTGTTGCTCGACGGGGAAATCGTCGCGCTCGATGCGAAAGGGCGACCCTCATTCCAGGCGCTCCAACATCGCTCGGCCCACCGCGACTACGCCATCGTGTTCTATGCGTTCGATCTGCTGCACCTCAATGGAGAGACTCTCACGCGATTGCCGCTGGAAGAACGTAGGAGGCGATTGCCCGATGTCGTGAAGGGCTCCGGCATCCTGTCGTCTGAACCACTGCG
>DAIRVG010000230.1:0-7382 GCA_036802945.1 Vicinamibacterales bacterium | reverse complement strand
CCCTCGGCGTCGGCTGGCAATCGCGCGAGGGATCGTAGCGCTCCGCCGTGGACGGAATATTCACGAAATGCCAGTTGTAGGTATGCGGATGCGTCGTGTCTCGCACCTCGTCGGCCCAGGCGGCGATTGACGCCATGGTCTGGCCGAGAAGCTGGTTGACGACAGCTTTGGCCGTAGGGACGAGGTGCTGCTCCGCGAGCCTTGCAACTGCCTGGTGGCCCTCAATTCCCCACGCGTACGCGGGAGAAGGGACGCACGCGACTGCGAGGACGATTGCAGCCGCGACGCCCACCAGCCGAAACTGCGTGCGCTGTCCAAAAATCATCAGCTTCTCCCTCTCGCCTAAGCGTCCGACCCTGCCTCCGCGCTTGTCGGTCGAGCCACCTAACCCTGTCGTCCGCTTGAGAGTCCGCCAAAAGAAAAGAATAGCGGTACAATCTGCGCGGCTGCTGCCGTTCACTCCTCCGGAGGGCAACATGCTCGATCAGTCGCCGCCGTTGTGTCCTCAGTGCTCGTCACCACGCATTATTCGGAAGGGCACGTTTCGTCAGCGCTCCCTATTCATCTGTCTGGCGTGCGCACACGCCTTTGAGCGAGCGGTCGATCTCAAGTCATCTGACGAAAAGGATCCTAGAGTATCCGAAGCACCGAGCGCGGTTACGGTGTCCCGGCGTCGGTGGTACGCGCTGCTCTCGACGGCACGGTCGCACATGCCACCTTCACCCGTTTCCTTTGCGATCGGAGTTGCGGTCGGCATCGTTTTGGCGCTGTCGTCACCGACGCGGTCAGTATTCCGCACGCCGCAGACACCACCGCCTGCGGTCGGGTCGGCGCCGGCATCACGCAATCCTCTGACGACCACATCACTGACAGCGCGCGGGAGCTCACCTCTTCAAGTTGATTCCAACACGAAGGGCGTCACTGTACCAGTAGCGGGACCTCATGAACCTGTTCCGACAGCGGCGACAGGTAGAACGTACAGGTTAGTCACGCGCTCGAGCCCAACGCGAAGAATTCCAGTGCGCGTGGCGTCAGCCCCGCGCGCGGCACGGCCGAACGCCCCGAGATATCGCGGTGCCCTTGCTGTCAATTCGATGCCGAATGGCGCCTCGGTGTTTGTCAATGATCGTCCAGTCGGCCGAACCCCGCTTGTGCTGAACGGCATGCCGACCGGATCGCGCGTGGTGCGCGTCGAATTGGAGGGTTACCGAAGGTGGTCGTCGGCGGTGAGCGTGGTTGCGAACCAGCGAACTCGCGCACTGGCCGCGTTGCAACCATTGTCCAACTAGCCCTGGCGCGGCCCTATCGGTTCCCGGTTGCGTTCCTAGCCATCACACCGCCGAACAGCCCCCAACATTTGCAGCCAGGCCGATTGTCACCGCCGCCACGAGCAGGCCCAGATCGAGCGGTTTGGCGATCACGACGGAGCAGCCCGCGGCGATGGCAGGCGCGGCCTGTTGCACGAACCCCCAGCCGTTCAACCCGACAATGTAGGGAGCAACACCGCGGTCGACCTGTTTCTTGATTGTGCATATCAACTGGCACGCGGCATCGAGCGTCGGAAGCGACAGATCCACGAGCACGACTGCCGGCGCGACGTCACGGCAGTACGTTGCGGCGAGCCGCGGGTCACCAACCGCAATGGCCGGATATGCGCGCGCCAGGAAGTACTCAACCAGCATGTCCCGGCCGTCTTCATGGTCGTCGACGATCAGTATGGTCGGTGCGAACCCGTTGTTGAAGCTCTGCGTGGGCAGGCGTCGAGTCACCAGCGGGTGCCGGCGCAGCACCGGAGCCGGGATTGGCTGGACAAAGGGGTCGCAAGGTCCGGAGAAGCGCAGGTGCCGCGCTTCTTCCTCGAGCGCCAGCTTCGTCGAGAGCGCCTCGCTCGATTCGGTGGTCATCGGGCTGTGGCGTTTTCTGGGCGTGTCATGGCGCGGGCGAGCGAGGCAAACGCGACGACGAATACAGCCGCAGCCTCTGCCAGCTGACTCGCGATGCGACCAAACCCGCCGAGGAGCTCCGCCATGTCAAGCTCGCTCTGCTGCCGGTCGGACAATGCAGCGGAAGCCGACGTGACAGGCGGACGTATCGATCGGTTCCGGGTAGCGCGCGGCGGGCCTATACCGCCGGCAGTAGTTCGGCGCGCACAGGTGCGATCCGCCCTTCAGCACCTTGCGTGGGATCTTGATCGCGGGTTGACACGGATCGTAGCTGTCTTCCGCGCGAGGCCCGCGGGGATTCGCGGGGATGCAGCACGCCTTGACGGCTTCACCGGGATGCCGTGGCTGGTACCAGTCCGCCGTCCATTCCCAGACATTGCCGATCATGTCGTAAAGCCCGTAGCCGTTCGGCGGGTACGCCCCAACGGGCGACGTTCGTTCGTATCCGTCCTGGGATCGGTGCTGCCAGGGAAACTCTCCCTGCCACGTATTGGCCATGTGCCGATCGTTCGGCAGGAATTCGTCGCCCCACGCGTAGGCGGCGCTGTCCAGCCCTCCGCGCGCGGCGAATTCCCACTCGGCTTCGGTCGGGAGTTCCTTGCCCTGCCATTGCGCGCAGGCTTCGGCGTCGCTGAACGTGACGTGCACGACCGGGTGGGTTTCCAGTCCCTCGTTCGTGTCCCCGGCGCCGTACGGATGCCGCCAGTCGGCGCCACGTACGTACTTCCACCAGTTCGTGAAGTCCTTGAGATCCACGGCGCCGGACGGTTGCACGAACACCAGCGATCCGGCATGCAGCATGTGCGGAAGGGCTTCCGGATAGTCGGCCGGATTGGGTGGAATCTCTGCGAACGTCTTGTGACCGGTCGCCTCGACGAACCGCGCAAAGCGTTCGTTGGACACGGGATAGCGATCCATCCAGAACCCATCGACGGTGACGCGGTGCTGAGGGCGCTCCTCGGGATAGTGCTTGTCGGAACCCATGCGAAACGTGCCGCCCGGCACCCAGACCATGTCCGGAAACGGCGCTGTCTCAGCGGACCGATGCAGGCCGGCGTTTTCGTCGAGTGCGTGTGACAGAGTCGGCAGCATGTGCATTTGAAGAATCCAATCCTCGGACGCGTTGACTGAGTCGCCGGAATCGCGCGTCCATTCTTTTCATGACCGCAGTCATCGTCTATGCGTTTTCGGCAAAGCGTTGCCGCACACGTCGGGCTCTCTTGCAGCCCTGATTCGGTATCGACGCGATTCTGCCTACCGGTGAATGGGCACGGCGGCTTGCAAGTGTCGGTGACTGGTGAGTCTGAAGTTGATGCTGAAGGTGATGTCGAACGCACGGGAAGCGTCGCCACAGCAGAGCTTTCAGCCCCTCCCGGCTAGAGTCCGGGTGGAGTCCGGAGCATGCACTGGTCACAATCAGAAGCGGCTTATCTACCTCGACGGCAGTGAAGATGTCCTGAGAGATTCGCGCGTAGTCGAGCGCAGTTCAGGAGGCGCGCGGATGCGCCAGAAGGCGCGCCGTTCGGACAGGGGAGCGGTCGGTACTACCTCGGTCACGAATGGGCTTGAGGACCGAGAGCCGACGCGCCGAGCGGTTAGGCTTCGAAGCGCTGCTGCGAGCAGTTAGGACAGATGCCGTGCGAGAACTCCGCGCCCGAGCGGGATTCCAGATAGGATTCAAGTGATTCCCACTCATTCTTCCCGTTCTTGATGCTCTTGCAGAACGAGCACAAGGGTAGAAGCCCCTGGAGCACCGCCAAGTCTCGTTCGAGCGCACGCTCGTGTTCAGAGAGCCGGAACGTCAAAAGGGCCAGGAGCGTAAATGTGCTGATCCGAATCATGGCGGTCACCAGCGCTTCGTCCGGTGACGATGGAGGCGGACTCCATACCCAGAGTTCAAGTACCAGGCGACTCGTGGGAAGGATCAGCGCAAGCCACAAACTCATGACCTGACCGGAATACCACGCCGCGAGAGTTACCGGCACGGCGTAGACGACAGGCAAAGGCGCTGCTGGCCCCGTGACGTAATCGAGCAATATCAACGCGGTAGCCGCCGGCAGCCACCAACGCGGATCGAACCGGCCGAGCGGCAGCATCCAAAACGGCCGCCTGCAAGACAGATCCATCCAGAGGGTCTTATCGGGACATCGTCGGCAACGGTTTACCCCGGGCGAAATAGATTCGCCCGAAAGACGGCAGTCCGAGCGCCCTTCTCGCCCGTCGAGCACGGAGAATCGACCGTGGCGGGCCACAGCGTGGCGCTTCGTCACGTGCGCGTCGTCCTACAATGGCATCGTGTTCGACGCCCGCATGCATTGGGACCGTATTTACACCACAAAGTCCCCGGCGGACGTGAGCTGGTATCGGCACCATTTGGAGCGTTCCCTCGATCTGGTTGAGCGCGCCGCTCGTGATCGGCACGCCGCGATCATCGATGTCGGAGGTGGCGCCTCCACCCTCGTCGACGATCTCCTCGACAGGGGTTACACCAACCTCACAGTCATGGATGTGTCGGGCGCCTCAATTGACGCCGCCCGGCAGAGGCTCGGGCAACGCGCGGAAGCAATTGAGTGGGTCGTAGCAGATTTCAGGGATGCGGTACTTCCTTCGAACGCCTTCGACGTCTGGCACGACCGCGCGGCATTTCACTTCCTGATAGACGTATCCGAGCGCGCGCAATACGTCAGCCAACTGCGGCGCGCGTTGCGACCTCAGGGCCAAGCCGTGATCGCAACCTTTGCGCCGACTGGGCCGACGCACTGTTCCGGTTTGGAAGTGGTCCGCTACGAACCCGTGGCGCTCCAAGAGAGTCTTGGCGAAGGATTTCATCTCGTCCAGTCCGAGCAAGAGCAGCATGTCACGCCGTCCGGTTCGATGCAGCAGTTCTCGTATTGCCGGTTCGAAAGGAATCAAATGGGGGTCGGCGAGAGCCGAAACTAACGGATTCGTCACAAGAGCGGCGGTGCGCGGGGAGGATTCAGCGGAGTGTGAACGTGAGCTCAATCTTCACGAGAACCGCAACCGGCGCCCCAAAGCGAAGGCCCGGCGAGAACCGCCATTGTTTGGCCGCTTTGATCGCTTCTTCGTCCAAGCCATGAAGCGTATCGATTGAGTTGATAATCTTCACCTCTCCGACAGTGCCATCTGGCAAGACCACGCATTCGAGCATGGCCACGCCCTGAATCTTCGCGCGCATCGCGTCGGCCGTATAGTTTGGTTTCACCTCGCGGACGAGGTGTGGGCTCGACACGCCGTTCCCGGGTCGGTACGCGCCCCCTCCCGTTCCGCCGCCGACGCCCGGACCCAGTCCAGAGCCTTGTCCCTCTCCGCTTCCGGCACCAGCGCCGCTCCCGGCGCCTCCCTCCGAGCCGGGTCCTTGCGTCGCACTCGTTGGCGGCGCCGGATCGATCACACCCGGTGCGGTTTCGGTGGCAGCCGCCATCGGCATCGCTGGAACGGTGACCGGTTGAACAGGTGGCGGCTCCTGGGGTTTCTCGACAGGTGCGGGTTTGGGAGGTATCGGAACCGTCAGCCGATCTCTTCCGACTTGTTGCGCCGGCGCGGCTATCTTCGTCCGATTGCCCCCACCGCCCCCGCCGCCGCCAGGTCCAGGTGATGCAATCCACACCAGGTTGGCTCGTGAAGCGCGAGGCAACTGATCCAATGACGCGAACGATCTGGGAAGGCTCAACAACCAAATCAGCACCGATCCCATGACGGCATGCGTCGCAATCGAGACCGCGACGGCAAGCCGTCGGGACTGCGGCGATTGACGATGCGTGCTTTCGTGGTCGGTGAACATCTTTGACGTTACTCATCCTGCGCTTGTTCAGCGCGGAGCCTTTCGACCGTAGCCTCTCCTCGACCTCCTAGCCGTTCTGTGTCCGTCGCTGCATATCGTCGGACCGCTCACCGGATACCGTCACCCGTCGCCGGACGAGCGCGAGGAGCCGAACCTCGGCGGCGCACCACGAAATCGATCTCCTCCCGTCCATCGCGGGCGATCCTGCCCAAGCGCTCTTGAAGCGCGACCGGATTCGGTTCCTCGACGACTTGGTATTCCCACATTGGGTCATCACCGTAGGGCAAGGAGCACGCCAAGGCGATCGCCGCGCGCCATGCAGCAGTACCCATACCTCCACCTGGCACCGTCAGCCACTTTCGAGTGTCCATGCAAAATGCCGGATGGCTTGGAAGAAGGTCGGGCGAAACGCGACGACGCGGCGCGTGACACGGCGATTTGGAACGTTCGTAAGCGTTGGTTATCAACGATTCGAGCGATCATTAAGGACGGCATCGTCACTATGAGCGACGCAGGTTTGATTCCACTTGCCTGACGCATGGCACACGAACATCCGGCGCGTCTGCATCAACACCAATACGCTGGGCCGGCAACGGGCGCGTCTGCGGGCACGATGAGGACGGCGGTCGTCATCACGCTGGCGTTCGTGGTGCTGGAAGCGCTGGCCGGCTGGTTTGGACACAGCCTGGCGTTGCTCTCCGATGCCGGGCACAACCTCGCCGATGCAGGCGCGCTCGGCTTCAGTTGGTACGCGGTGCGGATGGCAGCCAAGCCGTCGCACCATGGGATGACGTTTGGCTACCACCGCGTGGGGGTGTTCGCGGCGCTCGTCAACGCCGTGTCGCTCGTTGTCATCGCGCTGATGATCGGTTGGGAAGCGATCAGTCGACTCCGCGCTCCAGAGCCCGCGAACGGCGCGTTGATGATTGGGGTCGCCGCGGTGGCCGTGGTGGTGAACACCGTCATCAGCCGGTGGCTCCATCACGACGCTCATCAGGACATGAACCTGCGGAGCGCGTACTTGCACATGGTGGGGGATGCTGTCTCAGCGGCCGGTGTCGTTATCGCGGGTGTGCTGGTCGCGATGACACAGACAACAGTCGCTGATCCCGTCGTCTCACTGCTGATTGCTGGTTTGATCTTGTACAGCAGCTATGAGGTGCTTCGAGAAAGCACCACAGTGCTGCTCGAAGGCACGCCGGCAAATATCGACATGCCGGGCGTCATTGCGGCGATTCGGAGCGTGAACGGAGTGATGGACGTGCACGACCTGCACGTGTGGATGGTCGGTCCGGGTGTCGTGGCCTGCAGCTGTCATATCGTCGTGGCTGAGCAGAGTGTTCGCGAGGGGCAACAGGTACTGCGCGCAGTCGTGCACAGCGTGGAACACAGCTTTCAGATCACGCACACCACGATTCAGGTGGAGGTCGAAGGCTGCGAGGTAGACGACATGTACTGCACCAGCCAGCACACCCCAAGCCACTCCGACGGGTGACGAGGCCCATCAGCGTGAGAAGGGCGTGCCCTTCTCAGAGCAGTGTGCCTCGCAATACGACGAGCGCGACCGAGAAGTAGATCACCAGACCGGTGACGTCCACGAGCGTGGCGACGAACGGCGCCGACGAGGCCGCTGGATC
>DAIRVG010000229.1:1356-7500 GCA_036802945.1 Vicinamibacterales bacterium | reverse complement strand
TCGCGCGCCTCGGCGCCGGCCAGCTGCAGGTAGTAGCGGCCGTCCTTCACCGACGACGCGGCGTTGGTGCGCATGCGCCGATAGAGGCTGTCCGGAATCCCGGCGACGCCGGTTCGATCGCGAGTGCCGAACGTCGGCACGCCGCCGCCCCTCGCGTCGGTCGCGCCGTTACCCGGAACCGCGAGCGTCCACGCGGGCGCCTTCTCTCGCGCATCGCGGTTGGCAGAGGCGTACTGGGGACGGACCTTCGTCCAGTCGCACTGCAGTTCCTCGCACACCATCATCGCGTTCGACGTCCAGACGCCCTGACCGAGCTCGGTCTGCGCAATCCGGATCGTGACGGTGTCGTCGGGTGCCACCACGATCCACGCGTTGACTTCGGGGGTGGCCGGCTCCTCGTACCACGCAGCACCGGGCGGCGTCGAGGCCAGTGTCTGCGTCTGCGCGTGGGCCTTCTCCGGCATCCAGAAGCCGAGCACGAAAGCGCCCTGCGCGGCGGCCACCGTGGCCAGGAACTCGCGGCGGGTGACGTCTGTGTTCATCTCACTTCCCCATCAGATCGGCGGCGAGGTGGATGGCTTTCCGGATGCGGTAATACGTGCCGCATCGGCAGGCGTTGGTCACTCGGGCGTCGATGTCGGCGTCGGTGGGGTGTGGACGCTCGCGCAGGAGCGCCAGCGCGCTCATGATCATGCCGGACTGGCAGTAGCCGCACTGCGGCGTGTCGAATTCCTTCCAGGCGAGCTGAATGGGGTGGGTGCCGTCCGGCGACACGCCTTCGATCGTCACCACAGGCTTGCCGATTGCCGTCCCCGCCGGGATGCTGCACGAGCGCACGGCGCGGCCGTCGACGTGCACGGTGCAGGCACCGCACTGCCCGATACCGCAGCTGAATTTCGTGCCCGTCAGGCCCACGTGATCGCGTATCACCCACAGCAGGGGCGTCTGTGGATCGGTATCGACGCGGTGTACGCGCCCGTTGACGACCAAGTCGAACGCCATGCTTTCGTCCTCCGCGTGGGCGAATTGTAGCGCTACGGCCGGCGGATGCACTAGCGGTCACCTGGACCGCGATCATTGAGGATGCACCGCGGCGCGCAGCCGAACGCTTCTTCCGGAAGTTATTGAAGGGGCAAGGGCCACGCGCCACAACGTCTGATCGCGTGAGCCATCTGAGTGAAAGCAAACTTCGATCGAGAAGGGCGGTTCTTTTGGAACCGCCACGTTCTCAAGCACAAGGACAATAGACTCAGTCGACAGGCAGGAAGTAATGCTTCGCGACCCAGTGCGCCACCTTGTTCGACATCACAATTCCGTGGACGACTGACGTTCGATAGTGCATCCCGCCGAAGATACGACCCTCGATCACTTCCTTGAGGATGTCCTGTGTCCGAGTGAACGTATGCGTCACGCCGCCTGGCGCCCCGGGCACAGAAAGGCTCGTAAAGTGAGTCGTGATCTTCTTCGTGTCGAAGAAATTTTCAATCGAGTTCGCCACGGCTCCGGTGAAGCAGCCATGAGCGGAAGGGTACTCAGGGTGATTCGGCGTGGTCGCGAGCGGCTCCCACAGCGGATCCCGTTCGGTAGCGTCATTGTCGTCAGTGTCGCCGGCGCGTATTGCGGTGACCGGCCGCCAGAAGTTGTAGTAGAACTTCGAATCCCAGCAACCGATGAAGGTATCCGCAAGCGTGACGTACGTCTCCGCAAAGAACCTGGCACTGTCTGCAATCGCCAACTGCTGCTCCGCCGCAATACCCCGAATGTTCCGGTTACCGTAGGCGCCCGGGTTATCCGTGTAGAACCATCCGATGTCCGTTTGCGCCTGCGTTCGAGGCGATCCGGTTTTGGCGCCCCACGTCTTGGTCTCGTTGTAATCTTCGGCCCACTGTGCGCTGGTGAGATTCGGTGGTCCATCCGCCCGGAACTGCGAAGGACTATTGATCGCGAACGGTCTCATTTTTGCGAGCCAGGGCGTGGCCGGCGTGGCGGGCGGCGCGGGGGCCCCGGGTGTGAGCTGGTAGACGCCAGGCCCGCTCCCAAACAGATACGGGACCACGGCATTTCGTCCGTCGCCGGCCCTCAGCGCAAGAAAAGCCTGGGCGACCTCGGTACCCACTGCAATACCCTTTGTCTTCGCAGGTCCAGCAGGAATTCCCAACAGATAGTTGGCGTACTGCCCGTCCAGGTACGCTTGCTGCGGCGCTGTGGTGAACAACGCCTTCAATACGGTGTATGCCGCGGCCGCGGTAGCCGCTTCTGGCGACGCCCCCGCGGGCGATGTAGTGGGCCGCACGGCAAAGACTGAATACCGTCCGTCGATAGCGTTCACGGCGTCGTAAATCGCCGCATGAACATAGGCGAAATCAACCGCCGATGCCGCACCAGGTCTGGCCGCCATGGGCGCTGGATCAATAATGACAGTCTTCGCAATGGCGCTCCAGTCGCTCACGGCGTCGGCCGCCGACACGAGGGTCGGCATAGCCATCATCGCCAGAACCAGAGACACAGTCGCCGCCGTTTGCCGAAACCCAACTTGAGGAACCCACCTGGATCGATCTGCCATCATGCTGCACCTCGTTCGTCAAAAATCTCCTCGTTTCCAACGATCACTATTCCTTAGATACACCCCAGGAAGGCGAGCAACGTCTGCCGGTCGGCCGAACTCAGTGCCTGAAATGCAGTAGCAGAACTCGCTGCCTGACCACCGTGCGCCGAGATTGCCTCTTCGATCGTGCTCGCGCGCCCGTCATGCAGGAAATGCGCGCGGTCCGCCACGCGCCACAGCGGCGCCGTCCGAAATTCACTGCCACGCGCCGATGCCTGCACGAATCCGTCGGCGAGACCCGGTCCCACGTCGTGCAGCAGCAGATCCGAGTACAAGCGCACCGGGGAAGCGTTTCCGGGGCCGGGCATCGAGGGTGCATGACACGTGGCGCAACTCAAGGACTGGAATATCGCCGCGCCGGGCGAATTCAGACATGCAGCGGTTGGCGCCGGCGGGTCGATCGTATTCAGGAACGCCACGAGCGACGTCAGCGGCACAGCGTCGGCCTCCGGCTTGAGAATCGACGCCTCGCAGCCCTTGACCAGATCTGTTGGCGCGAGCGGATTTGTGAGGCCGATCTCGTCGCGGAACGCTTCGCCCATGAATTCCACGAGCGTCGCGGTTTGCGCTTTCCACCCGAACTTGCCAATGCGGCCGTCCGGAAGAACGTTGAACCGACCCCGCACCCCTGGGGGTTGCGCAGCACGGACTTTCTCGATGTCGCCGATGCGGATGTTTTCGATGAGCGACGTGCCGCGCAACGTCATCGCGCTGCGGTTCGAGAACGCGTTCGCCTGAGGTGGATCGCCGGTCGGGATCCCGCATCGAAAGCCGAGCTCGCTAATCGAATGCTGCCGTGCGATCGGACCGACATGACTGGGGAGCGGCTCGAGCGTGTGGGGCTGAATCCGGGCGACCCGCCTGACGAAGGTGTCAGGGGTCACGCCCATCCCGCCGGGGAACTCCACGCCTGCAGATGTGTTGTGGCACGAATCGCAGTCGCGGCCGTTGAACAGCGGCCCGAGGCCTTGTTCGGGCTGCAATTCGACGTCGAAGATGTCGCCGCCCTGCGCAACCGCACCATTCGCGGCGACGCTCTTCGCATGATCGATCATGCTCGTCGTCACCGGACCGGCACCGAACGTCGGCATCTGGAGCACGACACCCTGGTGGCCAGGTGTGGTCGCCGTTACCCAGATGAACCGCGCGTCCTCGGAAACCGCCAGACCGTTGACACGGAACCCGGGCGCACCGGGAGCTTCGATCTGCCGCACCGCGACGACGCGACCAGCCTGGGTCATGCGCACGATCGAGTTGTTCCCGCGATTCAGGATGTAGAAGTCCGACCCGCCGCCCAGGGTTGTGTTGCTTGCGAAATTTCGCGACGCGACTTCAGGTGCCGCGGGAACGATGTCGATCGGCACGTCGAACAACGGGGACCGGATGTAGCGGGGATTCGCGGCGGCGAACAGCATCTGCGCCGACGTGCCCTCGTCGCTGATATCAAGCGCCAGGATCCGGTTTGCCAGCGGATCACTGACGTACAGGATGCGGGTCGGCATCCAGTTGAAGATCATGCCGACGCGCGTGGCCGTATTCGGGTCCGTCGATTCGGCAGCACCGGCCGTGATCAGTGGAATCGGCGTGAATGAGCCCTGCGTCACCAGCGGATCGACCCCCTTCTCGACGTGAACCTGGGCGATGCTGCCGTCGGCGAGCGCGGCGAAGAATACGGCACGCTGCGGGATCGCCAGATCAGGAGACTTCGTCGCGAGCGCGGTCGCCACCGCGGCGGTCACCAGGCCCTGCGTCGGATCCGGTGGGCTGAGCTGACGGTTCGTGACATAACTCGCGAAAACCCCTCCCGCAACCTTGTCGGGGGCACCCGCGAGCGCAATGCCGCTCGGATCGACCACGCTAATCGTGCCCTCCCCGTTGGCACCGTTAGGGGCATTCGCGAACCACGGCCGTCCGAAGCCGTTGTTGAGCGAGATCCCGAGCGGGAGACTGACCGACGGCCGATCGGCGGTCACCGCGGTCGGATTGTTGATCCCATTCAGGAACGCCGGACTCTGGGCGGTGTAGAGAATGACTCTGCCTCCGGCCGCGTACGGTTGACCGGTCGCTATGGTCGGAGGAGATAGGTCGGGGCGGGCGAAATCAAACGGCACGTCCACGGCACCGCTCGACACATCGAGCGAGAGGATCGAGCCGGGTGCTTCGAGTGGTCTCGCAAGCGGAGTCCCGAAATTGGACGTGCTCGCAACGAGGAGCCGGGTTCGATCGAGAACGGGATGGCTGGCCGCGGCCAATGCGCCGCCCGGGGCGAACGGTCCCCCTTTATGAAAAGTGCCAACCTGTGTGATCGCCCCTGCCCCCGGAATTCCACTCGCCACGACGGTGGCCGTCAGCGGCCTCGGAATGTCCGCGCCCGCATCGTCGGCCAGGATCGACGCCAGGTTCTGCGCGGTCACGCCGGCGGTTACCAGGATCACAGGAAGTGCAAGTAGCGAAGTCAGAACGCAAAATTTGCGCATGGCTCCCTTTCTTCACGCGTGAGTGGCGCCGGATTACCTCGGAAAGGCAAACGAACTGGGAAGAGGGAGGCATCGTACATAAACACGGAGATTGTGCAAGGCCAAAGGGGGGTGCAACCTGTGCGCGCCCAGGGGGCTGGATTCCGCCGAGCACGGCGCGAGCCGCGTGATGCCGGTAGACCGGAATCGGCAGGCCCGAAGAACCCGCTATCTCACTCCGCTGCCAAACCCGTACTGATTGTTCTCCTGGCAGACGTATTCCATCAGCTCGTCGCCCGGTTGAACCAGCGTTGCCTGATAGGTCACCGTAAACGGCCGCGAGTAGGCTCCCGGATCATCGATGGTCACCTCGCGCACCAGATGGCCTGCATCTAGCCGCGTCCATCGCTCGATCGTGTGCAGTTGCGCGGTATGTGGCGTCGCTCGTCGATCGAACCAGAACTTGTCGTTGAACCCGACTGTGTCGATGACGAGGGTATCGTTCTCGTACCAGCCGATGGAATGACCGAACCAGGTTGGCTCGAGTTCGGAGGGATGCTTGCGGCCGTCCAGAAAAATCTGGCGGAACGAGCCCATCCACTCGGACAGGATGTACATGTGCGTTGGCTTCTTGTGCGTGTAGTTCTGGATGAACCGGAACGGATACGGACTGGTCCGCAGCAGACCCAGCGGCAGGCACCAGTTGACAGGATCATCAGTTAGTTGGCGGGATGCCATGAGCGCCTTCGCGGCAGGCAGCAGCGGCAGTTCCTCGCCGCGGCTCAATCGCTGCGCGATGCTGTCGCCCCCGCCCGGCACGGCGACCCAGGCGCCGTCCCCCAGATCGATCGTCCCGTCAGGCAGGTGAGGCGGCGGCCCAGTCGGCGCAGGCGGTCGCTTGACCTCTTGGCCCAACGCGTTGACCGGACCGAGGACACCGATAGGATTTCCTGCTCCGTCCCGCTGACCTTGCGCCTGCTCCTGCGCTGCGGCAAGCGGCCCTGACAGCAGCGGAAGTACCACAGCCAGAACCCCGACGACCACCAGCAGATTGCGCACATTGACCTCCCATCGATCGGGTCG
>DAIRVG010000229.1:0-1256 GCA_036802945.1 Vicinamibacterales bacterium | reverse complement strand
GCCGCTGGGATGCCCTGACGCCTACCGTACGCGGGCGTACTTCCTGAGATTGTTGAAGCCCACGTCCGCCGCGTAGATGTTGCCCTGATCATCCACGGCGATACCCGACGCCGACGTTCCGGTGTCGGTCATCTTGCTCAGATCGCCAGGATCGGGAATCAAGTACTTCAGCTCGCCGGTGATCGCGTTGCCGATCACGATAGCCCTATCGTTCGGACCGGCTGTCGGCCGGAGAGCGGTCTCGCCCGGAGCGACGCTCTCGTACGTGGCACCGATGTAGATGTTGTCATTCTTGTCGACATACACCGAGCTTGGCTGACCGAACTGCTTCCACGCGGCGATGAAGTTGCCGTCCTGATCGAACACCTGCACGCGATTGTTCTGGCGATCGGCCACATACACGTAACCTTTCGAACCGCCGACATAGAGATCGTGGGGTTCCCGGAAGTTGCCGGGCTCCGATCCCATGCGTCCCCAGGTCTTGATGAACTTCCCGTCTTTCGTGAATTTCACAATGCGGGCGCTGTTCGACTTGTTGCGTGAATGGCCGTCTGACACGAAGATGTCGCCGTTTGCGCCAATTGCCACGCCCGTCGGGCGATCGAACACGTCCGGTCCATCGCCGCCCACTCCCGGCTTGCCAAGCGTCATCAGCAGCTTACCTTCGGGGCTGATCTTGAAAACTGTCTGACCCATCATCACGCCCTGCGGCGTCTTCGCGGGCACGCCGAGAATGGTGTCTTGGTCGTTGGTGTCGGTCGTCCAGATGTTCCCGTCTTTGTCCACAGTGAACCCGTGCGGATGCGCGAAGAGGCCGACGCCGAAGCTTCTGATCAGTCGTCCGGCGGGGTTGAACTCCAGAATCGGCGGGTTAACCTCACCGCGATTCAGGCACGTCGCGTCGCCGTTGGGCTTGTCGTTGAAGCAGCGATGAAAGACCCAGATGTTGCCGTTCGGTGCGACGTGCACCCGGATGACTTCTCCCCATTTCTTCCCGTTCGGTCCTTTCATGCTGGCGGGAAGCGCTGGCCAGTCCGGCACGAGGCGATAGGGATTTGGCAGCGTCGGTTTTGGAACGGGCGCTTCCCTGCTCGCCTGGCCTTCCGCGGTCGCGACGACCGCAGCGGCAAGAAGAGCAGAGATCGCGAATCGAGAGAGAACGCGACTCGAAGTCGGCACAGAGCATCTCCATCGAATCGGGTGTGAGTGCGAACTGGATTTGTGACACGTATTCTACGCGCGAAAAATGCGCCCGT
>DAIRVG010000228.1:2593-7540 GCA_036802945.1 Vicinamibacterales bacterium | reverse complement strand
CTCGCCGATCTCCAGGCGACGATCGTGGAAGGCGCCGCGAAGCGGCTGCGCCCGAAGTTCATGACGGTGGCAACGATGTTCGTCGGCCTGATCCCGATCATGTGGGCCACCGGCACCGGGTCCGACGTGTGGAAGCGGATCGCTGCGCCGATGGTTGGCGGCATCTTCACATCGTTCGTCCTCGAGCTCGTCGTCTACCCGGCGATCTACGAAATCTGGAAATGGCATTTCGAGATGAAGCGCGCCGGCGCCGAGGCGCAGCCCGCCGCGCTCGCCGCCCTGCCGTTGCCCGAAGCGGCGCCGTGAGTGGAAACGCACATTCCGCGCATCAGCGCACACCCAGCAGCGGGAACCCAGTGACAGGGCGCAGAGCCTCTCAGCGGTGTTTCTCCCACGAATTCGGCTCACGTTGGCGGCCGGTAAGGTGTGGCATCGAGGACGGCCCGCGCGTTGCTCGGCGAACCGCGACGAAGCCGCGCGGGCGAGCCACGAATTCTGGAAATGGCATTTCGAGATGAAACGCGCTCGCGCGAACAACAGGCTTGAAGGAGAACGACTGTGAGAAGGTTGCTGGTGCCCCTAATCGCCATCGCATGTGGCGCGCTCGGCTCAGCGGGTATCGCGGACGCGCAGGAAACGATCAATCAGGCCACGGTCAGCGGTCGGGTGCTCGACGCGCAAGGAGCGGCCGTTCCTGGCGCACTCGTCAGCGTGAGGCAGGCCGACACCAACGTCACGGTCGAAGCCACGACGGAGACCGATGGCCGTTTCCGCTTTCCGTATCTCAAAATTGGGCCCTACGAGCTGCGGGCGAGCCTTCAGGGATTCACAGAACACGCCCGCACGTTGACGTTGAGCGCCGGCTCAGCGTTCGACATTGCGATCACCCTGGAAGTCGCGGGCATCGACACTGCCATCACTGTTGTCGCTGATAGCCAGCTTCTGGAAACAGCGCGGAGCCAGATCGCTGGCACCATTTCCCGGGCGGAAGTGCAGAACCTGCCGATGAACGGTCGGAATTTCCTCGACCTCGCCCTGCTCGTACCAGGAGTGTCGCCCACGAATGCGAACAGTACGCAGCTCTTCGCAGAGACCTCCGCGGTTCCGGGTCAGGGGCTCTCAATTGCCAGTCAACGCAACCTCTCCAACAGCTTCATCGTCGACGGCGTATCGGCCAACGACGATGCCGCTGGTTTGAGCGGGATCACGTTCGGGGTCGACGCCATCGAACAGTTTCAGGTCGTGACAGGCGGCGGCCAGGCCGAGCTCGGTCGAGCGCTCGGGGGATATGTCAACGTCGTAACCAGGAGCGGCACGAACGCAACGCGCGGTTCGCTCTACGGCTTCTTTCGCAACGACGCGTTCAACGGCAAGAATGCCTTGACGGGCCAGACGCTCCCGATGGATCAGGAGCAGTTCGGTTTCAGTCTGGGCGGGCCAGTCCGAAGGAACCGCACGTTCTACTTCACCAACGTGGAGCGGAAGGTCCTCGATCAGACCGGCGTCGTGGCGATCACGCCCGAGAACGTCGCTATCATCAACACGAAGCTGAACCAGGTGGTTTACCCCGGCATGCCCGTGACGACCGGAATCTATCCAAACCCGGTCCACAGCTCGAACGTGCTCGGCAAGATCGACCATCAGGTCAGCGGAGCCGATCAGCTGAGCGTACGCTTTGCGCAGTACGACGTCGTTTCTGAACAATCCCGTGGTGTCGGCAATCTGAATGCGCCCTCGGCATCATCGGCACTGGACAGCATCGATCGGTCGCTGGCGATCAGCAACGTCTGGACGATCTCGTCGAACACGGTGAACGAGATCCGCGCCCAGATTTCGCATGCGGATCTGAAGGCGTATTCGACCGATCGGATTGGACCCCAGGTCGCGATCTCCGGTGTCGCCAATTTCGGGACGCTCTCGAGCAGCCCATGGCGGCGCGAGAACACGCTTTTCCAGGCCGTGAGCAACCTGTCTCACCGCGCCGGTGCCCACGCGTTGCGGGCCGGCGTCGACGTCCTCTTCAACGACGACACGATCACGTTTCCGCGCACCTTCCGCGGCAGTTACACGTTTTCGTCGCTCGCCAATTTCCAGACCGGCAACTACAGCGGTTTTGCGCAGACATTCGGCGATCCGGCCATCAGCCAGAAGAACCCCAGTGTCGGCCTCTACGCGCAGGACGAGTGGCGGGTCAACTCGCGGCTGACGCTCAACGGCGGCATTCGCTATGACCTGCAGTTCCTGGAGACCATCAACACCGACACCAACAACGTGTCGCCACGGGCCGGCTTCGTGTGGGCGCCGACCGCATCGGAGAACTTCCTGGTCCGCGGCGGCGCAGGTACCTTCTTCGACCGCGTGCCGCTACGAGCCGCGGCGAACGCGCTCCTGTCAGCCGGGAACACGACAGACCCCGCACGGCTTCACCAGCCGCAGGTGACGGGCATCTTGCCGACGCAGGAGGGTGCACCGGTCTTTCCAAATATCCTGCCGGACCGTTTACCGTCCAACGCGCTCGTCTCGTTTACGACGATGAATAAGGACCTCCAGAATGCGTACTCGAAGCAGGCGAATATTGAAGCCGAGCGAAGCTTCGGGGGCGGCGGCACCATCAGCATCGGCTATCAATACTTCCGTGGCGAGCACCTGCTGATGTCGATCAACCAAAACGTTCCGACCTGCGTCGCGGCCGGCACGAACAACGGATGCCGGCTAGTGTCGACGTACATGAACAACAGCCAGTACCGAGGCGCAGGCGACTCGAACTATCACGGACTCCACGTGACGTACCTGCAGCGTCCGAAGAACTGGTCCGCGGTGCGCGTCAGCTACGCGCTCTCGAAATCGATGAACGACCTCGGCGAAGCATTTTTTAGCTCACCGACCGACCCGACGAACGTGATGAAGGATTGGGCGCGCTCGGACAACGATCAGCGCCACCGGCTGGTCATCAGCGCGTCGGTGAACTCACCGATGACACCCGGCACGACGATGCGGGAGCGAATCGGTCATGGGTTCCAGGCCAGCACAATGATCCAGTACTACTCGTCGCTGCCATTCAACATCGTGTCCGGCGTGAACAGCTTGCAGGGCACGGCAGGACGACCGTTTGCGGATGAATCGGTGTCGACGCCCAATTTCGACGTGCGCAACGTCGAATTGATCCCGCGAAACGCCGGCACCGGTAGTGACTTCTTCACCATGAGCCTGCGGGTCAGCCGTTCCTTCCCGCTCGGCGGCGGCAGCCGTATCGAGGGCCTGATCGAAGCGTTCAATCTGACCGACCGCGTGAACCCGATCACCCGCAACACCACCTTCGGTCCCGGATCGTATCCGTCGAACCCGGCGCCGTCGTTCAACATGGTGACCGCCGTCGGCGATCCGAGGACCCTCCAATTCGGCGTGAGGCTGACGTTCTAGAAAAATGGCGAGGAGAAGGAGATTCAGGTTCCGAAGTCGCCCACCAGCTCAGCAGGTATAGAATGTCCTGCCGATTTGGGTAGGTCGTAGCCGGCACTCACGGCGCGACTAGTAGGTTAGAGAATGGCTCGTACGCTTGATTGGTTATGGGCTCCGTCGCGTCAAGGCCGCCCGCGCGTTGTGCTGATTCGCTCCTGGCTGCGCTCGTGCGCGATCTCGTTCGTGATCGTGGTGATCACGGCGGGCGCGTACGTTTCTCCCGCGGAGGCGCAAGCAACCGCCGGCGCGATCACCGGTACGGTCGTCGATCCCATCGGCGGTGTCTTGCCTGGCGCGGCGGTCACGGTGACCTCAACGGGCACTAACGAGGTCAGGACGACGTTCACAGACGGTGCGGGCGTGTACGTAGTCGCCAATCTGACGGCCGGCACCTACCGCGTCGAGGTTCAGCTCCAGGGGTTCAACCGGTTCGCTCGAATTGACACGGAGGTTCAAGCCGACACCGTCACTCGCGTCGATGTGACGCTCGCGCTCGGAGACTTCGCCGCGACGGTTGCCGTCACGGCGGAGCGGCGGACGACCGACGTCCAGAAGACGCCACTTCCCGTAACGGTATTGGGCGGGCGCGAGCTTGAAGAAAAAGGCGTCGAGCGACTGGCAGATCTGCAGTTCGCCACGCCGTTAATGACCGTTGACAACGCTGCGCTCACACAGAATGTGACAATTCGAGGCATCGGCCTGAAGAGCGGGAGCCCGCGGGCTTCGTCGGGCGTCGCCGTCTACCGAGACGGTGTGCTCGTGCCTCCGATTCTGAATCAGACATCGTTCTTCGACGTCGGTTCGGTCGAAACGCTGCGTGGGCCCCAGGGCACGTTCGCGGGTTCGTATTCCACCGGGGGGGCCGTGTACATCAATTCACGGGATCCGGATTTCAACGGTGCCTCCGGGTACGTGAACACGGGTGCCAGGACGTACAACGGGTACGGTGCGAGCGGCGCCGTGAACGTGCCGTTCTCAGACACGCTCGCCATGAGGATTGCGCTGGACGGGCAAACGAGAGATTCGTACTACGACTTCATTCATGGTGGGAACGGCTCGCCGGCGCCTGGCGGTCTGCAGGAGCTCGGGGGGCGAGTCGGGCTGCTGTGGCAGCCCAGCTCGGACCTGCGCGCCCTGTTGAAAGTGGAGGGGGTGCGGCGGGAGGCCGGAGGGCGAGACCACCGTCCGCGTCCGGGCGGCATCTACGCGCGTCTCGCGCCGGGCGATTGGCGCACGCTCGATTTCGACACCGAGCAATCCACGTGCGAACGCACCGGTCGGATTGCGCTTCGTCTGGATCGTAAGATCACCAACGGCGTCACACTGCGAAGCGTGACGGGCGGCAACGACAACTACGCCGACAACGTCGACGACCTGGACGGCTCGGCGGGGGTCGTCCCAGGCGCCGCCGGCAGCGAGCAGCACCAACTCGTCTCCGAGCGCACCTGGTCGCAGGAACTGGATTTGATCTCGTCCGACGACCGGCCC
>DAIRVG010000228.1:0-2493 GCA_036802945.1 Vicinamibacterales bacterium | reverse complement strand
CAGCGACGGAGTTGTGACAGGCAAAGCCGGCCTCAACTGGACGGTGAACGATCGCCATTACCTCTTTGCCTTCGCAGCCAAAGGCTTCAGCCCCGGCACCGCGGAGGGTTCAGGAGCGATCCTCTCGCCGGCATTCGCCGCCAATCCCGGCGCCAATCCCGCGTTGAATCAGGTCGAGCCGGAGACTGTGATCAGCTACGAAACCGGCTGGCGTTCGACGCTGGCAAATGGCGCATTGCGCACGCAGATGGGCGTTTTCTTGTCGGACTACACGAATTTCCAGATCAGCAACCGCAATCTGAAAACCGGCCAGGGCGGCGCCTTGGTCAATGCCGATTCCGCGACGCTCTACGGCTTCGAGGCGCAGGCGCAGCTGGCGGTCGCGGGTTTCCAGGCCGATGTCAGCCTGGGCGCCATGAAGAGCCGAATCGACAATGCGTCCGTGGTCGACGAAAGCCCCGCGCTCGTGCCGAGCGGGCCGGCGCCGATGCCGCAATGCGTGCCGGCCACCGGCCCGGCGGGTACCGCAGGGCCGGCCGGATGCTGGAATTACGCATTGTTCAACGTCATAGGCAACACGATGTCATTCGCGCCGAACTGGACGTTCACAGCCGGAGTTCAACATACTTTCGGTCATCGCTGGGGTCTCCTGACGCCGCGACTCAACTACTCGCTCGTCGGCGAGCAGTGGACGAGCATTCAGCAGACCACCGCGCCGATCAACAACCTGCTCGCCGTCCGATCGATCCTCAATGCCTCACTCACCTACGAGCAGGGAACGTGGCGGGTGCGTGGCTTCGTCGACAACCTGACCAATGAGCGCTACGTCAGCGGCACATTCTTCGAGAACGAGTTCTACGGTGCCGCGCGGACGGCTGGCGTAGAGCTCTCGCGGCGATTTTGACGCGCGCCAATCCCGGTCCGGACGAACCGACCCAGGAGAGTCTGGAGGCTGACTCATTAGGGTCGGAACTGTTCGAGCCGTTCGAATAGGCAGCCGTTCGGCCGGAGACTGTGCTAATGATCGGCCATCGATTGCGCCCAGCCGGCGCTTGACGGGTTCGACATGAGTTGCAACCAACCATACTCCCGAGCCGCAGTTGCGGTTGCGCTGTACGTGGCATCACCTCGCATGCGCTCATTGGCACGATCGTTCTCCAGGCACCGGATGCGGATACTGGCGGCGGGGGTGTGCCTCTTTCAGTTTGCCTCCACGTCCAGCGCCGCGGAACCCGAGCTGGTCAAACTTGCGTTAAGCGAAGGCAAAGACATCTTCTTCTCGCATCTGACCTGGAACGACGGTTTGTCCCCCGGGTCAATCCGCCAGATCCTCCAGGATGACCGGGGGTTCTTATGGATTAACACCTCGGGCGTGCTGAACCGATACGACGGCAACCAGTTCAAGTCGTACCGTCGCGACGCTGCTCACCCGAACAACCCGGCGGGAAGCTTTCTTCAATATGTCTTCAAAGACCGGACCGGCTATCTCTGGGTCTGCAGCAACGAATCTTTCGATCGGTTCGATCCCGAAACCGAAACCTCGACCCGCTTCGCGATCGATCGCGACAGTTTGCACAGTGTGCGCGGGCCGGTCCTGCACGTCATGCAGGACCGCGCTGGCATACTCTGGCTGGCAACGGCCACCGGTCTGCATCGACTCGATCCGGCGTCGGGTGAGTTCCGCCACTATTCTCACGACCCGGCTGATCCGGACAGTCTGAGCACTTCCGAGGTGACCGCAACGTACGAAGACCCGCACGGGACACTGTGGGTCCTCACGCTGGCAGGGCTGGAGGCCTTCGACCGGCGGGCGGAAAAAGTCACGGAGCGGATCCGCTTCAGCCTGCCCGATGGCCGCGGACTCAACAACGCTCTCGAGGATCGCTCGGGTGTGCTTTGGATCACTTACGCGACCGGTAATGGACTGGCCTCCTGGGACCGCCGTACACGGCAGCTCACGCGGTATTCATTCAAGGACCGCGAGCCGCCCGCCTCGCAGCTCAGCGGGGTGGCGGGAATCCACGAAGACGCCGACGGCAACCTGTGGCTGGCGACGTACGGTAGCGGGCTGGTCAGGATCGATCCGAACCGGCGGAGCGCGGTCCGATACCGCCACTCGCCACTCCGGCCTGACGGCATCAGTGACGTCATGCTCGGCGCGGTTTTCGAAGACCGCGAGGGCAACATCTGGGTCGGCTCGGGGCCGGGCAGGCTGAACCGCTTTCGACGAAAACCGCTGCCTTTCACCCGCTATCCATACGAGGCGGACAATCCCCAGAGCCTGCTGATACCGGCCATCAGTAGCGTGTATGTGGACAGCCAGGACAACATCTGGGTGGGCCACGTCGTGGGCGTGACGCGGATCGATGGCAAGAGCGGGAACTACAGCTTTTTTCGGAACGCGGGGAGCGCTCCGGCGAGCCTCTCCAACACATTCGTGACCTCAATCGTCGAGGATCACTCCGGTTACCTGTGGTTCGGAACATATGGGGG
>DAIRVG010000227.1:0-7547 GCA_036802945.1 Vicinamibacterales bacterium | reverse complement strand
AGAGGATCTGAACCTCATCAATAGTTTCATGCAGCAGGTCCCCCGCGACGACCGGACCGAATCTGTCTGCCGGAGACTCGAGATGCCGCCGTTTGTAATTCCGATTACAGGTCTCGCTCACCGTCGGCATGACCGTGCCCCGACGCGGGCGACGCGTGCGCAACCCCTGTCGATTCCGCCGGAGACTGCGGTAAGCTGATCCGTCGTGACGCCGCGATCGCTGCCCCCACGATCAGTGCGGCGCTGAACACTCGTCACCAGATTCACAAGCGCGACACATCCTCCGGCATCGATTCCGTGCAACGGGATGTACGCGCCGAACGCGCGTCTGCCGCGCCCAGGAGCATGGCTTCGATGTCAGTGTTCTTATGTAGCGTGCCACAAGGGTTGTGGTTCTGTGTCGCTCTTGCGACCGCCGTCTGCGTGACCGGTTGCGCCGATGGCAAACCGGGACAGGTCAAAGACGAGGCGATGCGCGCCGGCCGTACGGCCGAATCGTTTCCGGCTGCCGACGAGGATTATTTCCATGACATGGACAGCGCTCTTCCCCTGACACGAGAGGAAGTGCAGGGCCGGAACATGTGGAATGTCTGGACCGGGGGGAACGATCGGTTCTGGGATGTGATCTCCGTGAGGAGCGTCGGCACCCTCGACTTCCTCAAGACGATCTCCTCGCATCCGTCAATGCAGTACGGAAGGGACAATCGCTTTCGGTACCTGGGCGTGGTGAACGAGCCCTGCTTCAGGAAGGCGACCGCACCTGACCCGGATCGCTATGGACTCTGGCTCGACAGCAGAGATCCAACGTGTCCGCCCGATCCGTTTGCCAATGCAACAAAATATCCGGGCGTAGCGATCGGCGCGCGAGGAGAAGGCGTTCCGGTCGGTTCCTACTACGGTGAGCCCACTGGCGTCGTCGGCCTTCGGCTGTTCCCCAATCCCGAGTTCGACGACGGCGCAAGGCAAAGGTGGGATTCGGAACGGTATTACCGGGACCCTGACTATTACCTCTCACGCAACCTGGTGAAGCCGTACCGGATTGGCATGGCGTGCGCGTTCTGTCACGTTGGACCGAATCCCGTTCTCCCACCAGCCGATCCGGAGAACCCGCGCTGGGAGAACCTGAGCTCGAACGTTGGGGCCCAGTACTGGTGGGCCGATCGCCTCTTCAACTGGCAGGGCGAGCGGGACAGGGGGAGCTTCTTCTTTCAGTTGTTGCATACATCGCGTCCCGGAACGCTCGATACCTCGCTCGTCTCAACCGACAACATCAACAACCCGCGGACGATGAATGCGGTGTACGACCTCCCTGCGCGAATGGCGCAGGCGCGGAAATTTGGCAAAGAAACAATCGCCGGCGGAGGACTCAACAACAGACAGTTCAATGATTACGTCCCCGCGTCCGATCCGCTGGCTCAGTTTTTTGTCACGCCATCAACAACGTGGACGCCGCGCGTCCTGAAGGATGGCTCCGATTCGGTTGGCGCGCTTGGCGCATTGAACCGCGTCTACCTGAACATCGGGCTGTTCAGCGAAGAGTGGCTGCTCCACTTCCGGCCGATCGTCGGAGGGCAGCCGATTACCCCCATCGAGATCGCTGTTGCGCGGAGGAATTCCACGTACTGGGCCGCAACCGAGAGGCAGACGCCGTACATGGCTCGTTTTTTCCTTCGCGCCTCCGCCCCTCACCTACTGAAGGACGCCCCCGGAGGCGCGGCGTATCTCACGGAAGATGCGGCGACGGTCACGCAGGGGAAAACAGTATTCGCGGAACGGTGTGCCCGTTGCCATTCGAGCAAGCTGCCGGATCTGCCGCCTGGTCTCGACCTCGAAAACTGTAACGGGAAGAACTACTTATCGTGCTGGGATCGCTACTGGCAGTGGACAAAAACGGACGAATTCAAAACCCGGATGCGCAGTCTGGCCCTGGCGGACGATTTCCTGAAGGACAACTACCTGTCGACGGAGTTCCGCGTGCCGTCCACGCTGCTGCAGACGAACGTGTGCAGTCCTCTCGCGACCAATGCGATCGCTGGGGATATCTGGGACAACTTCTCCTCGGCCTCCTACAAGGAGCTGCCGTCAGTCGGCTCAGTCACGGTCCGTCACCCCATGACCGGCGCCGCGTCGGACTATCCGTTGCCTGGCGGGGGACGCGGGTTCACCAGGCCTCCGTCACTCGTGAGCGCGTGGTCGACGGCGCCGTTTCTGCAGAACAACAGCCTCGGCCGCTTCAATCCGAGCCCGTCGGTCGAAGCGCGCATGGGTGTGTTCCAGGATTCGATCGACAAGCTGCTCTGGCCAGAGCGGCGCGAGAAGGATCCGATTTTTGCCAACGACAACGGACCAGGCGTAGGCATCATCGACCGAACCCTCAATGAAAGTGTGATCTCGCTTCCTGCCGGGTACGTGCCCGACAACCTTCGCGGACTCCTCAGTGTCGGCCAGCGCTTCTTGCCCTTCCTGTTCAGGAACGGCTCGGTGGCGATTGGGCCTATCCCGCAAGGGTTCCCCGTAGGCGTACTCGCGAATCTCGATATGGTTGGACCCAGAGAACAAACCGCGCAGGAACGGAGCGAGAGGAACCGGACGCTGCTGCGGCTCCTCAAGCAGGTGAAGGACGACCTGAAGAACGGGAGAGACGCCTTCTCGAATCCGGACACGGTCGAAAGGTTTCTTTCACTGAGCAAGTGCCGCGACTTCGTTGTGAACAAAGGTCATTACTTCGGCACCAGCCTCCTGACGGAAGAGCCGGGGCTGAGCGACGGCGACAAGCGGGCGCTCGTCGCATTCCTGAAGTTGATGTAGAGCGCCGTGTCACCCACTCCCGCTTTCGACGCCGACTATCTCGTCATCGGCTCGGGCGCCGGCGGTGGCACGGTGGCTGCCCGGCTTGCCGAAGCCGGGTTCACCGTGCTTCTCCTCGAGGCGGGCGGCGATCCCCGTGAAGGCGGCGAGGCCGGTCACGCGAACGCGAACGACTACGACGTGCCGGCATTCCATCCACGAGCCACGGAAAACGCCTCGATGCGATGGGACTTCTTCGTTCGTCACTATGCGGATGATGCCCGCCAGCGGCGCGACGTGAACTACCGGTCGAGTGCGAACGGAGTCCCCGTTGACGGCGTCCTGTATCCGCGTGCGGGAACGCTCGGGGGGTGCACGGCGCACAACGCGATGATCCTCATGTGTCCGCACGATTCCGACTGGAACCAGCTCGCGGACTTCACCGGCGACTCGTCGTGGCGCGCCGAGCGCATGCGCACCTATTTCCAACGGCTGGAGAACTGCGCGCACCGGCCGCTCGACCGCGCGCTGAGCAAGTTCGGCATCAATCCGAGCGGTCACGGGTGGGACGGGTGGCTCCACACCGAGCGATCAGTGCCGTCGGCGGCGCTGCGCGATCGCGATCTTCGAAGCGTGATCGTCGAGTCCGCGCGTGCCGCGCTGCGGGACGCCTCCGGCGGCTCCGCATACACACTGGCAAAGCTTGGAAACGACGAAGGCGATCCTAACGACTGGCGCGTGGCACGCGAGGACAACGTTGGCGTGCGATATACGCCGATGACGACGCACAATCACTCGCGTATCGGCTCGCGGGAACGGCTCCTCAGCGTGAGCGAACGGTACCCCGAGCGACTGAAAATCCAGACACATTCGCTGGCGACGCGGGTGATCTTTGACGACAACCAGCGTGCGGTGGGAGTGGAGTATCTCAGTGGCGAGCGACTCTATCGCGCACATGCTCAGCCGAGCGAGGGAACAGGCGAGCCCCGGCGTGCGTACGCCTCACGTGAAGTGATCCTTGCCGGCGGCGCATTCAACACTCCGCAGCTGCTGATGCTGTCGGGCGTCGGCGCGCGCGAGCAGCTGGCCCGCCATGGGATTGCCGTCCGCGTCGATCTGCCGGGCGTCGGAAAGAACCTGCAGGATCGATACGAGGTCGCAGTCGTGAACCGGATGTCATTCGACGCGTGGGATGTTCTCAGAGGATCCACGATGAGCGAGAGCGACAGCCAGTACCGCGAATGGGCCGACCGCCGAACCGGTGTGTACTCAACCAACGGCGCGCTGCTGGCCGTGAGCCTTCGATCGGGTGCGGATCGCCCCGTTCCAGATCTGCTGTGCTATGCGGTGCTTGCGAAATTCACTGGCTACTTCCCCGGCTATTCGGCGCTCCTGGCGCAGAATCCCAACTGCCTGACCTGGGCGATCCTGAAGGGACATACCACCAATACCGCGGGCACCGTGACGCTCCGATCCGCCGATCCCCGCGATCCGCCGCTGATAAATTTCCGATACTTTGACGAAGGCAACGACCCTGCGGGGAACGATTTATCCGCAGTAGTAGCGGGGATCAAATTCGTGCGGGCGCTCACGGCCGACCTCAAGACGCAGCGCCTCATCGCCAAGGAGGAATTTCCCGGGGAGAACGTTGCCTCCGACAACGAGCTCAAGGCATTTGTTCGCGACAACGCCTGGGGCCACCACGCGTCGTGTACGTGCCCAATCGGAGCACGTGAGCACCAAGGCGTCCTTTCGAGCGATTTGAAGGTGCACGGCACAAAGGGGCTGCGGGTCGTTGACGCATCTGTGTTTCCACGCATCCCTGGACTCTTCATCGCGTGCGCCGTCTACATGGTCGGCGAGAAGGCGGCCGATATCATCATCGGGGACGCACAACGTTCCTGATGGCGTGTCTCGCAACGACACACAGGCATGGCGGCGCGGACCGTTCGGGTTCGCGAGGTGATGGGACATGGCAGCAGCATGAGCACGGGCTCAATTGGATGACGCATGCTATGCTTAGCTTTCCCCCAACAACCAGCGCTTCGATAGCTTCGTGAGCCCAGGATGGAACGCGAGACCTTTCGCAGTCGCCGTCTACAAGCCCTCACGCCGTATGTTGCCGCGTGCGGACTTGTCGCCCTCGGCCTCTGGCTCGAGCTGGTCTTGGCTCGCGTGGCTGGTCCCGAAGCTCAATTCCTGCCGTTCTCATTGGCCGTTGTTTTCAGCGTCTGGTACGGCGGGCTCGGGCCCGGCCTGCTCGCCATCGCGCTCGCGTGTATCGCCAGCGACTATTTCCTGCTCGGCCCAGGCATCCTTCTGTGGTTCGACAACCGGTCCCAGGCGTATGCGCTGACACGATTTGCCGCTGGCTGGCTTGGCGTCGGCCTGATCGTGCACAAGAGCCGCCTCCAAATCCAGCGTCATCGCGACGCCCTCGCGAACGCCGAGCGCAACGTCACGCAGGCCGACCAGCTCGCACAATTGGCCGGCGCGCTCGGGCGTACACGCACATCCGCGGCCGTCTTCGAGGCATCCGTGCAGGAGCCTCTCCATGCGTTGCACGCGGACGCGGGCATGCTCATCCTCGTGCACGAGGACCGCGAGTCCGCATCGGTGGCCCGCACGGTCGGGTACCCATCCGCGATCCAGGGACGCGAGGAGCCGATCTCGCTGCTCATCCGGTCGCCTCTGAGTGACGCCGTACATCGAGGCGCACCCGTCATCGTCGAGTCCTCCGACGACTGGCGCAGGGAGTATCCGGACGTGCCGGACAACCTGCGGTTGCCCGATTACCAGACGAGCGTGGCTGTACCGCTGCTGATTGCCGGTCGCGTTGCGGCGGTCGTCAGGCTGGATTTCAACGCCCGGCGCATGCTCACCTCACACAATCGTGAGTTCCTGTCGGCGCTCGGGTCGAGTGCCGGCCAGGCGCTCGATCGTGTCTGGCAATTTGAGTCCGCACAGCGCGCGCGCGTTGAAGCGGAGGCCCTCCGCGCGCTGGCCGATCAGGAGCTTGGCGAACGACAAAAGACGGAACGGGCACTACGTGGAAGTGAGACACGCTATCGAGGGCTTGCCACGCGTACGGCGCGCATGCACGAGTTGACGGCCGCGCTGTCGGAAGCCGTTACGGTCGACGCAATTGGTGAGGCCGTCGTCGAGCACGGCAGCGTGCTGGTGGGAGCGACCGCTGGTGCCGTGTCCCTGCTCGTCGAGCACGGGACGCAGTTTCAGACGCTGCGTGCGGAAGAGAAGGGAGAGCCCTTGCCCGCATCGGAGCGTTTTCCGGTGGACGCCGGTCTCTGCGCCACAGAGGTCGCGAAGACGGGCGAACCGATATTCGTGGCATCGTGGGACGAATGGCAAGAGCGCTACTGGCGTTCGGCCTCGCGCGCGGCCGATGCGGCGCATCGGTCGTCGGCGGCGCTTCCGTTGTTCGTCGAAGGCACTCCCCTCGGCGTCCTGGAATTCCATTTCAACGTTCCGGTGAATTTTGACGCCGACTACCGGGCGCTGCTGGTCTCCGTCGCACAGCATTGCTCGCAGGCGCTGGACCGTGCCCGCCTGTACGAATCAGCCCAGCGTGCCCGTGCGGAGGCCGAAAGCGCGAATCGCCTCAAAGACGATTTCCTGTCGATCGTCTCGCACGAACTCCGTACCCCGCTGAATGCAGTCGTGGGCTGGGCCTCGATGCTCCGAGACGGGTCGTTGAAACCAGAGCTCACCGCCCGTGCCGTCCAGTCGATCTGCGACAATGCGACGCGCCAGGCGAGACTGATCGACGATCTGCTCGACATGTCGCGCATCGCGACAGGACAAGCGACCCTGGATGTGCAGGAGATCGATCTCGCTACGTTGGTCGCCAGCGTGGCGGAATCGGTCCTGCCGAAGGCGGCGTCGGAACAGATTGATCTGCACGTGCAAGGCATTCCTGCGGTGCTCATCCGAGGTGACCGGCGCCGGCTCGAGCAAGTCTTCTTCAATCTCATCGGCAACGCCCTTAAATTCACGCCAGCCGGGGGTCAGATCATTCTCGAGGCCGCCTGCATCGATAACTGCGTGGAGCTGCGGGTGAGCGACAGCGGCGTTGGCATCGAGCCCGAGTTCCTCCCCCATGTGTTCGAGCGCTTCCGGCAGGGCGACAGCACGCACACCCGAAGCCATGGTGGTCTGGGCCTCGGTCTGTCGATCGCAAAACAATTCGTCGAAGCGCACGGCGGGAGCATCACGGTGGCGAGCGCAGGCCGGAATCTCGGGACCACGTTCTCCGTGCGACTTCCCATTGCCAGAGAACTGCCCGAGCGTCCGGTCCCCGCGGTTCGGATTGAACGACTCCAGGTGGTCACAGGCGCGCCGCGCCTGGACGGCATCCGTGTGCTGGTCGTCGATGACGATCCTGATGCGCGCGACGTGATGGCGCACGCGCTGCACTCGTACGGCGCTCACGTCACATCCGCGGCCAGTGCCGGCCAGGCCTTTGCGCTCTTGAGCGACACGGAGATCGATGTTCTGCTGACCGATATTGCGATGCCCGACGAGGATGGGTATTCGTTCATTCGACGCGTGCGCGCCTCTCCGGATCCCAGAATCGCCGCGATTCCCGCCGCGGCGGTAACGGCGCACGCCATGCACGCCGAGCGCGAACAGGCATTTGCTGCAGGATTTCAAAGCCATGTTCCGAAACCGGTGGAACCCGTGCGACTGGCTCGTACGGTGGATCAGCTGGCGCGGCCTCGGGCGGCCGCATGAAGCGCGGC
>DAIRVG010000226.1:0-7604 GCA_036802945.1 Vicinamibacterales bacterium | reverse complement strand
ATTGGCGGAGGGAGAGGGATTCGAACCCCCGATACCCTTTCGGGTACAACGGTTTTCAAGACCGCCGCCATCAACCGCTCGGCCATCCCTCCGCGCCGGTTCGTTCTATTGTCGCGTGATTCTCTCGAGCCCGTCCATGTACGAGCGAAGGGCGGTGGGAATAGTGACCGAGCCGTCCTCCTCCTGGTAATTCTCGAGAATCGCAATCAGCGTCCGCCCGACCGCGAGGCCGGAACCGTTGAGCGTGTGGGCGTACTCCGCCTTGCCTGTTCCGCCCTCGCGGAATTTGATGTTCGCGCGCCTCGCCTGAAACGCCTCGGTGTTGGTGCAGGATGAAATCTCGCGATACGTCTGCTGGCTTGGCAGCCAGACTTCGATGTCGTAGGTCTTCGCCGACGCAAAGCCCATATCGCCTGAACAAAGCAGGACGGTCCTGTACGGAAGTTCCAGACGCTTCAACACTTCTTCGGCGTTCCCGGTCAGACGCTCGAGCTCGTTGTACGACTCCTCGGGCGTCGTGAACACCATCAGCTCCACCTTGTCGAACTGATGCTGGCGGATTAGTCCGCGCACGTCCGCGCCGTATGACCCTGCTTCGCTCCGGAAACAGGGTGTGTACGCGGTGTACCGAATCGGCAGCTGACGGCCGTCGAGAATCTCACCCCGATGCATGTTCGTCAGCGGCACCTCGGCGGTCGGGACCATGTAGAGGTCCCAGTCGCCCGCGATCTTGAAGAGATCGGCTTCGAACTTGGGAAGGTTACCGGTACCGGTCAGCGACGCGGTGTTCGCCATGAAGGGCGGCTCGATCTCAGTGTAGCCGTGCTGCTTCGTATGCAGATCGAGCATGAAGTTGATCAACGCGCGCGCCAGGCGGGCGCCCGCGCCGACGAGGACCGTAAAGCGCGCGCCGGCAATCTTGGTGCCTCGCTCGAAGTCGATCACGCCGAGCGCCGGCCCGAGATCCCAGTGGGCCTGCGGCTTGAACGTGAATGTCCGTGGCGCGGCGACTCGCCGCACCTCGAGGTTGTCGGCCGCGCTCTTCCCAACCGGGACGCTCTCGTGCGGGAGATTCGGGACCGTGAGCAAGCCGCGGTTCCGGCGCTGCTCGATCGAATCGAGCTCGACGCTCTTCTGCTTGATTTGCTGCGCGCGCGCGCGGCTCGCCTCCTGAATCTTTGTCGTGTCGAGGTGCTGTCGTTTCGCGCGCGCCACTTCGTCGCCGGCGGTGTTCTGCTCGCGCTTCAGTCCTTCGAGCTCAGGCAGCAGGCGGCGGCGGTGCGATTCGAGCGCCGCAAGCTCCTCGAGCTCGCTGGTCATCTCGACGCCGCGATTGCTGAGAGCGGTGCGGACGGATTCGAGGTTATCGCGAAGAATTGCGGGATCTATCATCGGAAGGCCGCCGTCGACCGTCTCATCCTACAACAGCGCTCCTGCGTTACGATGACATCCATGGCTGGCACGATTCGCAAGGCCGTCTTCCCCGCCGCAGGCCTCGGCACCCGATTTCTACCTGCGACCAAAGCGCAGCCAAAAGAGATGCTCGTGCTCGTCGACAAGCCGGTCATTCAATACGGCGTCGAAGAAGCAGTGCAGTCCGGCGTCGACAACATCGTCATTGTGACGGGACGCGGCAAGAACGCGATCGAGGATCACTTCGACGTCGCGGTCGAGCTCGAAAGCTATCTCGAACAGCGAGGCAAGACCGCGCAGCTGGAAGAAATCCGCAAGATCACGCGGTTGATTAACGTGTCGTACGTCCGCCAGGGAGAACCGCTCGGCCTCGGGCACGCGGTGCTGGTGACGAAGAACCTGATTGGCGATGAGCCGTTCGCGGTGATCCTCGGCGACGATGTGATCGATGCGAATCCGCCGGCCCTGAAGCAGATGATCGACGTGTATCAGCGCGTGGACGGCCCGGTGATCGCGGTGGAGCGTGTGCCGGCCGAAGACGTCTCGAGTTACGGCATCGTCAGGATCGACGAGTCTGCGGGCAATCTCGGTCGCGGCGTGCACCGGATCGGCGATCTCGTCGAGAAGCCGCGGCGCGAGGATGCGCCATCGAACCTGGCCATCATCGGCCGCTACATCCTCACGCCGGACATCTTTCCGGCGCTGTCGGCGACGGTCAGCGATCGCACGGGTGAGATCCAGCTCACAAATGGCCTGCGCCACCTGCTGAAGTCGCGGCCGATCTACGCGTACGAGATCGAGGGCGTCCGCCACGACACCGGAAACAAGCTCGGGTTCTTGAAGGCCCTCGTCTACTTCGCGCTGCGGCGGCCGGATCTTGCGGATCCGTTCCGCAAGTATCTGGAAACGCTCGACCTCAAGATCGGCGTCGGCTCCGGCCCGTAGTTCCCGCTATTCCTTCGAGTCCTTCGATGTGCCGCCAGTGGCGGGCTTCGGGGAGGACGCCGACGTGTCGCTCTTTGGCGTGCTGCTGTCGCTCTTCGGCGTGCTGCTGCTATCCGCTGTCGGTGTGCTGCTGTCGGATTTCGTGGCGTCGGTGTTCGTGGCCGACGGGTTGGTCGACGAAGCGTCCGACTTTCCTTTCTGCGCGTAGTCGGTGACGTACCAGCCGGTGCCCTTGAACTGGATCGCCGGCGACGACAGCTGCCGATGCACCGGACCCTTACCGCAATGCGTGCAGGTCTCGACCGTCGAATCGGAACGCTTGAGAATGACCTCGAACCTGCTGCCGCACGCGTCACATTCGTATTCGTACAACGGCATGAGGCTTACTCCAGAACGGCGTCGAACGCGTCGTTCAACACCAGCTGCCTGAGCGCGGAAAACGGCGCACATCCCTGCGCCAGCACCGAATCATGGAAAGCGCGCAGCGAGAATTTGCCACTCTGCTGTTCCTTGTAGTCGCGCCGCAGCTTCAGCATCATCAGTTTGCCAACCGAGTACACGAGATAGGTCGGATCGAACGTGCCCCGCTCCGCTTCACGCCGTGCCGTCGCCTCTTCGAGAAACGCCTCGTCGCGGAAGAAGCGCATCCCTTGCTCCACCGACATGTCCTCGCAGTGAAGACGGATGCACACGACGAACCGTGCGAGGCGTACGAGTGCCTCCGCAAGCTGACCGAGCTTGATCGTCGGATCGTTCCGGCGGAAGCCCGCTTCGATCATCATCTGCTCGCAGTAGTGCGCCCATCCTTCGACGACGGAGGCAGGCGCGAAAAACGTCGACTTGCGGACCTTTGAATCGACCTGGCGCAGGTGCTGATAGTGCAGGAAATGCCCCGGGTACACCTCGTGAATCGAGATGTTCCAGAGCGTCGGGAAGTTGAAGTCGCGCATGTGTTCCTCCTGGCGTTCGGGAGGCCAGCTGCGATCGACGTCGGTCAGGTAGTAATAGGCGCGGCTTGGTTTCGTCTCGAACGGGCCGGGCGTCCACATTGATGCGAACGTCCACCGATAGAATTCCGGCGTCGGCGCGACGACGACGGGCTCCGCGTCGGGAAGGGTCACGATCGCCTGCCGTCGCAGGAACTCCTCGAGCTCCTTGACCTGGGCCTGCGCGACCTTGACGGCTTCGCCGGGCGCCGGGTGCTGCTCCTTCGCAGTGCGCCAGGCGGTGCCCGGATCGCCGCCGTTCAACCGGCCTGCAACGGTCCGGAACTCTTCCTGCACCTCGTGCAGCTCGCGCAACGCGATCGCCAGCAGCCGATCGGCCGTCAGCGTGATGCCTTCCTCGAGCTTCAGCTTCTTTTCGAATTTCTCGCGACCGAGCCGGAACGACGCCTTCGCGCGTGGCGCGAGATCGGTCTCCAGGTAGTCAATGTACCCCTTCACGGCGGCCGAGGCCTCGGTTGACGTGTCTGCGAGGTCCCCAAGAATGTGGAGGTCGTCGAGCCCGGAGAACGCACGGGGCAGGTCTGTATCTATGAACTTCAGGATTCCGCGCCAGCTCTCGAGCCCCGTCTTTACAAAAATCCCGGGGCACTCCTTGATGTTGTCGCGCGCCGACTGGACGAACCGTGCCACCTGCCGGAGCTTCGACACGATGCGCCGCGCCCGATCGGCTTCTGGCGCGTACGCAAAGAGCGCCTGGCCGGCCAGGCTCGTCCCGATGGTGTCCGCGTACAACTGCGGATTCCGCTCCCACGTGCCGACCTCTTCGAAGTCGAACATGCGCGCCTCGATGTTCGAGGCCACAATCGGATGTTCGATGCGTTCGATGCGAGGAAGTGTGCCCGCGTCAATCTGGTGGAGCCGCCGTCCGAAGCCGGACAACGCCCGGACATGGGCGTCAATGCCCGCGCGGCTCAGGTCTTCCAGCAGGTCATCGTGGAGATGGGTTCCGTCCAGGGTCGCCTGGGTCGGAAAGACCTCGTGCAGGTAGGCGAGGTAGTCGTCGACAAAATGCGGGAACGGCTCCGATGGATACATGCCTGATCATGACTGGCGCTCGAATCGGTGAGCGCGCATCCCGCAATGGTACAATAATCTACCGTCCCACCTGATGTCCGGCACGTTGTACGTGGTCGCGACCCCGATCGGTAATCTCGAGGACATTACACTTCGCGCGCTGCGTATTCTGCGTGAAGTAGCTGTCATCGCCGCCGAAGATACCAGACGTACGTTCAGGCTGCTTGGCCCACATGCCATTCCCACTCCGACGATCAGTTTCCACGAGCACAATACGCGTGCGCGTCTTCCTCAGCTGATTGCCCGGCTGGAGGGTGGAGAAAGCGTGGCGCTCGTAACCGATGCCGGGACTCCCGGCGTCTCAGATCCTGGGCTGGAGCTGGTGCAGGCATGTATTGAACGCGGGATTGCGGTTGATCCGATCCCGGGGGCGAACGCCCCTCTGACCGCCCTTGTTGCATCCGGGTTTCCCTTGATCCCATTTACTATGTATGGCTTTGCTCCAAGTAGGGCTAAAGCCAGAACCGTGTGGCTTTCGGAGGTCGCGAAGACCCCCCACACGTTCTCGTTCTTCGAATCTCCCCACAGAATTCAGCCAACGTTGGTCGAAGCCGGTATTTATTTGGGTAATAGACCAATAATGTTGGGCCGCGAGCTAACGAAGGCGCACCAGGAATTCGTCAGGGGCATCGCTTCCGAAGTGGGACAGGCTATTTCGAGACCTAGAGGTGAATTCACGATAGTGGTGGGTCCTGCCATTAAGCGCCATATTGATAACGAGATATCGCCTTCAGATGAGCAAGTAGCCAACGATTTCTGGCAAATAACCAATGAAGGCGTGGTTTCGCGGCGTGCGGCAGTAACTCAAGTGGCCAAGAAGTACAAGAGATCCCCGAAAGAGATCTATTCGGCGGTCGAGCGCATGCGGAAATTGGGTGAATAACAAAATCTGGCGGCGCGTCAGGCTGATAGCGATCTGGACCGCCTTCTGCAATACGCCTGTGCTCGTGAACGGCTCCGTTTTCCATGCCTGCTGACACGCACGTCGTCATCCTCGCCGCCGGCCAAGGCACGCGCATGAAGTCGCGGCTACCCAAGGTGCTCCATCGGGTCGCGGGTCACCCAATGGTCGAGCATGTGCTCAAGACAGCGGACGCGATTTCACCCGCAACTGAGACACTCATCGTCGGCCATGGCGCCGATATGGTCCGTGAGCGCCTCGAAGGCCGTCACAGGGGACTCCAGTTTGCGCTTCAGGAGCCGCAGCTCGGAACGGCGCATGCGCTTCAGCAGGCGGAAACCGTCCTTACGGGTCAAACGGGGACGCTGATCCTTCTGTCCGGCGATGTACCCCTGCTTACCGCCTCGACGCTGCGTAAGCTGGTTGAGACCCACCGGAACGCCGGTGCAGCCGCGACGGTGGTAACCGCCATCGTCGAAAGGCCATACGGGTATGGCCGAGTTGTTCGGACCAAGGGGCGCATCGCGCGGATCGTAGAGGAGCGCGACGCATCGGCCGACGTCCGGCGGATTCGCGAGATCAACGGAGGGATCTACGCCTTCGACCTCGCGTCATTGTGGGAGGCCCTTCGGGGAATCGCATCGCAGAACGCCCAGGGCGAGTATTACCTGACCGATCTGATTGCGATCTACCGGCGCCGCAAGCTGCCGGTCGAGACGTTGATTGTCGAGAACGCCCAGGAAATTCGAGGCGTTAACAGCCGCGCTGAACTCGCGGAAGTGAGCAGAATCGTGAGACAGACGAAGAACGAAGAGTTGATGGCCGCCGGCGTCACGATTGTCGATCCGGCAACCACCTACATCGACACCGACGTCGAGATCGGCGCTGACACGGTGATACACCCCGGTGTGGTAATCGAGGGACACACGAAGATCGGGTCCGCCTGTGAGATCCAGGGCAGCGTTCGCATCTGCGACTCGGAAATTGCGGATCGGGTGACGGTCCACAACTTCTGCCTCATCATTGGTGCGCGGGTTGCAGCAGACGCGTCGATCGGACCGTTTGCTCATCTCCGCCCGGAAACGGTGGTGGGGGAGGGCGCAAAGATCGGAAATTTCGTGGAGCTGAAGAAGACCACGATGGGCCCGGGCTCGAAGGCGAATCACCTGGCTTACCTCGGCGACGCCACGATAGGCGCAAAAGTGAATGTCGGCGCCGGGACGATTACGTGCAACTACGACGGCGTCAACAAGAACGCGACGATCATCGAGGATGGCGCCTTCATCGGCAGCGACACACAGCTGATTGCGCCGGTCCGAATCGGTAAAGGCGCCTACGTCGGGGCCGGCTCATCGATTACGGAGGACGTACCGGCTGGCGCTCTTGGCATTGCGCGAGGCCGGCAGTCGAATGTCGAAGGATGGGTCGAGCGGAAAAAAACCGCGCCCGCCAAGACTTAGGAACCACACCTCGGACGTTGAACGGGGAACAGACTCTATGTGCGGAATCATCGGATACATCGGATCGAAACCGGTCGTGCCGGTCCTCATCGAGGGACTGCGCCGCATGGAATACCGTGGCTACGACTCGGCGGGCGTTGCCCTCGTGAGCCCGGAAGGCATCTCGCTACGCCGGTCCGCGGGCAAGCTCGCTAATCTCGAAAACGCGATCCGCATCGAGCCGGTTGACGGCCTCTACGGGGTGGGCCACACGCGTTGGGCCACTCACGGCCGTCCGACTGAGGAGAACGCCCATCCCCACCGCGATTGCACCGGCCGCATCGTTGTCGTCCACAACGGAATCATCGAGAACTATCTGGAGCTGAAGAAGGAGCTCCAGTCTCAGGGACACGAGTTCAAGACGGAAACCGACACCGAGATCGTGGCGCATCTCGTCGAGCGCGAAATGCGCGACGACGGCCTTGAGAACGCGGTGCGGCGGGCGCTGGTCTACCTGCGCGGCATGTTCGCGATCGTCCTCGTGTCGGTCGAAGATCCCGAGAAGATCGTCGCCGTTCGCAACGGCCCGCCGATCGTCGTCGGCCTCGGCAAAGACGAGTTCTTCGTCGCGTCGGACATTCCGGCGATCCTCGCCCATACGCGCGACGTCGTGTTCCTCGGTGACGAGGAGATGGCCATCATCACGCGTTCTGGCGTCCAGTTCACCGACTACGCGGGAGGCGCGGTCTCGAAGACCACGCAGCGCGTGCTGTGGGATCCGATCGCGGCGGAGAAGGGCGGCCACAAGCACTTCATGCTCAAGGA
>DAIRVG010000225.1:0-7687 GCA_036802945.1 Vicinamibacterales bacterium | reverse complement strand
GAGACCGAACCGACGGCGATCGCGAGGGCGCGCGCGACCGCACTGTTGGTGCCAAGACGTGCGAGCGGCCAGCCGAGCAGGCCCGACAGCGCAGCCATCCCGACCGTCGTTCCCACGCCAAACAGCGCGAGATAGCCGAGACGCGCCACTGTAGACGGGAGCGTGGTCACGACGAGCGCCGTGAGGGCGCCGCTCCCCGCGAGCCCATGTACCGCGCCGACGACGAGTGGACGCCGTGCGATCTGCCACCGGCCTGTTTGTGACGGTCGTGGATTGGCGTGGGAGTGGGTCGGTCGTGCAGGACCTCGCCACGCACCTTGGTACATCGCGCGGACGCCGAAACCGACCAGCATCAGGACCACGCCGAGCTCGAACACGTCCGACGCCAATGCCGGCATGTCAGCGCGCAATAGGACGAGGACAATGCCGGCGGCGAGCAACGTCAGCGTATGCCCCAGTCCCCAACAGGCGCCGAGCCACGCGGCTTTCGCGCTGCTGCGCTCGCCGGTCATCAAAGTCGACACCGCGGCGAGATGATCCGGCTCGAGGGCGTGGCGTATGCCGAGGAGCGACCCGAAGCTGGCACTCGCGGCAAATCCTGTCTGCCATTCCGCCAACGGGCCGGCCTTCGTCTGTTGAACGATCCAGTACCCTGCGACCGCGGACGCGAGCCCAAGGAGCATCCAGCCGGCATGAGGCCTGGATTGCGCAAGCTCCACAGCGGTGCCATGCGGAGTATTTCGGTAGGCCTCGGTCCACGCTTCCTTGCGCGCCTCGAGTGCTTCCTGATCGGTGAGCCCCTTGGCCACGACGAGCCGCTCGAGTGTCGCGAGCCAATGATCGTAGTAGCGCGAGCCGTCGTCTGGTTCGCCGCGATCGGCTGCCGCCTTCAGATCATCGGCAAGGGCGGTCGCCCATTCCTTCCACGTGAAATGGCCTTGCTCAGAGAGCTTGACCGCCAGCGCGAACGCGTTCGCCTGCCACGGCTCGGCAAACACCGGTCCGCCGTCATCCTGCGGCAAGCGCGGCAGCGCGGCGAGACTCGCCTGCTCCAGGACAGAATCAGGCCGGCTCAAGGTGGTCGTCCCACAGGTTCACGTAAACGGCATCCTGCGGACTGGCTTGTGCGCCCCATAGCTCGCGCGCGTCGAAGCGCACCGAGTACACGTGCTGCGGGTTCTCTCCGGCAAAGTGGGCGTTGGAGTCGGGGAACACGAAAACGCCGTGATCGCGTTCGATCGTACCGAACTTTCCGCGCGCGTAGCGGGGCAACCGTGTATGGCCGGCCGGATTTATGTTGCGGGTGCGAATGCGCTGGCCTACGCGGAACTTCGGCGCGGCTGGCGTATTCCGGCTCGCGGGCGCTCCCTTCGCGACCCAGACGGGCACCTTGTCAGCGGTCAGGGCGGCCGTCACTTTCTTCGAACCGCGCGCCGGCTTTCCGCTCTGGACCTCCGCCGCGCTGACCAACCCGCTCTTGACGAGCAACTCGGTCATCCCCACCAAGAATTTCTCGTAGTAGGACATCCGCAGGTACTCGGCCGCGGGAATCTGTTCCTTCTGGTGCCGTGACGCGTCGATGTTCCACTTGCCCCATGCTCCCACGGCCCGGTTCAGTGCGAAGACTCGCGCTTCCCAGCGCGCATGGAAGACAGGCTCGTTCTTTTCCTGCTGGATGGGGCCCATGCCGTGCATGCCGCCCATGTCATGGACGCTGTTCATGGCTGTGCTCCCGCCGGCGTCGCCGAGATCTTGCCGACACCGACCATCGCATCGCGCGTGACGAGCGCGGCAAGCTGTTCTTCGCTCAGCGTCTCGGTGCCCGGCGGCCGCTCCGGCACCACCATGTACCGCAATTCCGCGGTGCTGTCCCACACGCGCACCTCGACGTCCTGAGGAAGCTCGAGACCGAACTCGCGCAGGACGCCCCGCGGATCGATCACGGACCGTGAGCGGTACGGGGCGGACTTGTACCAGACCGGCGGCAGTCCGAGCACCGGCCACGGATAACAGGAGCAGAGCGTGCACACGACAAGGTTGTGCACTCTGGCGCTGTTCTCAACCGCGACCATGTGTTCGCCCTGCAGGCCGCCGTACCCGAGCTCCGCGAGTGCGGCGTCGGCGTCGGTCAGCAACCGTTGCTTGTAGGCGGGATCAACCCAGGCGCGCGCGACCACGCGCGCACCGTTGCGGGGACCGATCTTGTGTTCGTAAGTGTCGATCAGGGCATCGAGGGCCTTTCGATCGACCAGACCCTTTTCGACGAGCAGCGATTCAAGCGACTTCACGCGCAACGTGAGGTCCGACGGCACTGCCTGATGCGCAGTGCGTTGGTCCTGGGCCTCAGAAGGTACGGGCGTCGCTGCTGCCCCTGCGGCGGTCATCGCAACTCTCAGAAAACCGCGTCGAGTTTCATCCATGGCGGCTCCGACGGAATGCTACTCCTCGTCACGATGTTCGCCAATGTCCTGGCCGTTTCGTATCCGACCAGGGCTTTGCCGCTCGCGCGCCAATCGTACACTCATCCTTGACATGAGCCCGCCCTGGGTGTAGGAAACGTGCTGAAACGCATCTCTTCGCTATCAGACGGGCCAGTAGCTGGAACCAGCACGGGAGGTATGAGATGAGGAGACGACTGCTCGCGGTGCTCGGTGTGGGCGCGCTGATCCTCGCCGTCATTGTCCTGGTGAAGGTGGCGCCAGTCGGAGTCGCTGGTCAAACCTCTGCCGCTACGGGCTCTGCGACCAAGACCGCGTGGGGCGACCCGGACTTGCAGGGCATTTGGACCGACGAGTTTCAGACGCCCTTGCAGCGACAGGCGAAGTACGCCGGCAAAGAACTGTTCACCGAACAGGAACGCGCTGAACTGGACAACCAGCGAGCGGGGATTCTTCGTCGAGACCAACGCGTGGAAATCGGGACTGAACGCGACGTAGCCGGCGCGTACAACGCCGTGTTCCAGTCAATCAAGCACACCGGGAAACGAACATCGCTGGTCGTCGATCCGGCAGATGGACGAATTCCTCCCGTGACGCCTGCGGCGAAACAGCGAAGCGACGCGGATCGTGAGTTCCGGCTCGCGCTCCTCCAAGCCACGCAAACCTGCAAGAATCACGAGGCCGCGTGTGCCGGCGGGAAGTACGGACCACCGTCGCCGAGACGAGCCGAGATCCCGTCCTTCTACAACACGGGACGACTCAATCGGTCCGACAATCCGGAGGACCGCAGCATGACGGAGCGATGCATGGCCGCGGTGCTGCCCGATTTTGGTGGCTACCGCCGGATCGTACAGTCTCCTGATGCCGTGTCGATCTTCTACGACGTGGGCCAGGGGCAGGGATGGCAGCGCACCATCCCCCTGAACGGCGGGCCGCATCTTCCACAATCCATCCGCGAGCGGTTCGGGGATTCGCGGGGCCACTGGGAGGGCAACACGCTCGTCGTCGACGTCACCAATTTCTCTCCCAAGAGCGACTTCATGGGCGCGCGCGAGAACCTGCACCTCGTCGAGCGCTGGACGCGCCCCGACGCGAAGACGCTCGAGTATTCAGTCACGATCGAGGATCCGACGACGTGGACGAAGCCGTGGACCGTCAAGCATGAAATGACCAGGCAGGACGAGCAGGCGAACAGGATTTACTACGAGCCCCGGTGTCATGAAGGGAACTACGGCTTGCCGGCGTTGCTCATTGGCACGCGCGCAGAAGAGGCCGCCTTCGCCAAGGGGCGCGGCCCCAATCCGGCGACAAAGGACTCGGCCACGGATTTCGGCGCCGAAGGCGGCGTGGATGCGTTGACAGGAAATTAGGACTCCCATGCGAAACCGGTTCAAAAGCTCGCTCATTGCGACAGGCATTGCCGCAGCCACTGTGAGCGCCGTCGTCACGGTGTCGATGACACGGACCACGGGTCAGGTATCGCGAACGGCACGCACATCGGACGGCAAGCCCAACCTCAGCGGAGTGTGGCAGGCCAACAACGAGGCGAACTGGGATCTGCAGGCCCATCAGGCGCGTCCGGGAGCCGTGACGCAACGGGGCGTCTATCCATATGCCTACGCCGAGGTGCCTGCAGCACCGGTCCTCGCGCTCGGGGCGGCTGCGGGAGTTCCCGGATCGCTCGGCGTCGTGCAGGGCGATGCGCAGATTCCTTACACGCCGGCGGCCCTGACCAGAAAACAGGAGAACGCCGCCCACTGGATCGACCGCGATCCGGAGCTCAAGTGCTATCTGCCGGGAATTCCCCGCGCGATGTACATGCCTTATCCGTTTCAGATCGTCCAGAGCTCAACGAAGATCGAGATGGCCTACACGTTTTCGAATGCTGCCCGCGCAATCCACCTGGATAAAGTCGAAGGCCCGCCCGACGACACGTGGATGGGCCACTCGGTCGGCCGCTGGGAAGGGGACACGCTCGTCGTCGACGTGACGCACTTCAACGACAAGACCTGGTTCGACAGAGCCGGAAACTTTCATAGCGACGCATTGCATGTCGTTGAGCGGTTCACGCCAATCACGCCCGATGCCCTTCGTTACGAAGCGACGATCGAAGATCCGAAAGTGTTCACGCGCCCCTGGAAAATCGCGATGCCTATCTATCGGCGCCTGGAGCCGAACATTCAACTCCTCGATTACCCATGCATCGACTTCGCCGAGGAGTTCTTGTACGGAAATCTCCGCAAACAGCAGTTGGTCAAGCACTGGGAGGGCGAGACCATCGTCGTCGACATCAAGCGCAAGGTTCCGCCCGGCGATCGCCTCTATGAATGGTATGGAAAGTAAGCTGAGGAGGCTGTTTCGATGTCAATGAAGCTAACGGTTGTCGTGATGGGCGTGGGTCTGTTTTTCGCGGGAACCGCGGTGTCGCTGCGGGCGCACCACGCATTTGCCGCTGAATTCGACGCGAAAAAGCCGGTCCATTTCGAGGGCACGGTCACGAAGATGGAATGGGTCAATCCGCATGTGTGGCTCCACATCGATGTGAAGAAGCCGGATGGGACCGTGGAAAACTGGGCGTTCGAGGCCGGGACCCCCAACGTTCTATTCCGGCGGGGCTTTACGAAGCAGTCGCTGCTGCCGGGAACGAAAGTCGTCGTTGACGGGTATCAGGCGAAGGACGGGTTGAAGAGGGCTAACGGCCGTGACCTCACGTTCTCCGATGGACGCAAGATGTTTCTCGGGTCATCTGGCACTGGCGCCCCGTATGAATTGACACCCAACAACCAGAAGGTGCCGCCCAAGAATTAGCGGCCACGTTGCTGGCACGTGCCGGGCCAGCCCTGGCGGCATGCGAGGGCTTCCAGGGCGGCTCGACTCCGCTCGGTGATCGGGCCTTTACTGCCCCTCAGGATAATTGGGTAGTCCTCGAGCGTCGGCGGCGCGCTCGCCAACGTGCCGGCGATGATCACGCGGCTGGCGTTCACGCACGCCGGCGAAAACCCGAGCTCGCACCCGCGTTGTATCGATTCCGCCGCGCCTGCATCATCGAGCTCGCGTTGAGCCTGAAGAAGACCGAGCTCGTTACACGCCCAGCCCGATCCGCGGTCGCAGCGGTTCGACACAACGTTCTCGAGGTAAGGGCAGGCGTACGCCCGTTCATCCTTGCAGGCCTGTTGCCAGAATGGCAGCCACTGACCAGGATGGCTGTCGCCGACTCCTTGCGCAGCGCTCATCACCGCAAACACGATCGTCCACACCGACACGTACGCCAGGTGTCGCTGGCGGGGCGCCAGCCATTGGGCGAGCGCTCCAGGATCGATGGCTCGCAGCAGCTTCGATCGCGCCGCATGGTCGATCAGCGTGATCGACAGGTTCAAGATCGGAACCTGCAGAAGCTTGTCGTAAAAGGTCGGCAAGCCCGCGTTCCCGAGCAGCTCGTACAAAGCGATGGTGCTGAGCCCGTACAGCGCGCCGAAGATCACACGCCCGAGCTCCGTGCGTGGCGAGGTGGACGGATCGGTGAACAGCAGGTGCATGCCGAGGAAGACCGCAATCGGGATATACGAATCGTAGAAGAAGTAGATTCCTGTTGCCGCGTAGTACAGCAGTCCGAAAAGGTAGGTCGTCACCACCGCCGACATCGTCATCGTGGTCACGCCGAAGAAGTACTGGCCCGGCAGGCCGATCAGAAAGAGCATCAAATACATGTGCGGCGGATAGAACTGCGTGCTCGCAATGTCCTGGGCCCACGTGAGGTCGCTCCTGCCCGTGACGATCAGGCCAAGCGAAAACACGGCGAGTGGAAACGACGAGGGGTTGAAGATGTGTGCGCGCCGGCCCTCCTTGTCCCAGCGGATCAGTTCTTTGGCAGCGAAACCGAGCGCCACCATGAGGAATTGCAGGTAGAACCAGTCCGGCTTGAACGAGAGGAACAGGTTGATGCTGAAAATGACTGGGAACGGGCCGAACCCAAATGTGCAGGTGTCGCGTCGTGACCAGCTGAGGAGGATGTCGAAGGCGTATGCGAACAGCAACTGGGCGGCAATGAGGTAGGCCGAGTCGTACACAGGACGCCAGTACCAGCCCCAATACAGGAGGACCGAGCCCTGCGCACACGCCTGGAGATAGTGCTGCTTCCGCACGACGATCTCCAGCGTCAGCATGCGGCCCGTGCGTAGTGCCGATGCCAGGAGCACGGCATTCCACACGAGCAGTACCGCCGCGGCGCCAAGAAACGCTCGGAACAGCGACGGGTTCTGTCGCACGGAATCGAGGAACGCGAACGCGACGAGGCCCGAGGTGAAGACGAACGGAAGGCCAAGCGCGCGCAGACCGCGGAAGCCGGACCGAGCCGGACCGCCTGGCGTCGATAGGACTTCGTACGGGCCGAAGCGTGTACCGGACGCAATCGACATTTCGAGTAGTCGGCGAAGTATATCGGTGTTTTCGCCGCGACCTCCTTTACCCGGAGCTGTGTCGCAGGTGTCGCATGACGCCGAGCTCTTCTTATGACTTCAGCGGCCCGCTGGTCGGAACAATGCAGCCCTATCTGTCGATGGGGACATCGCCCGACGGGGTGGCGTCGAGGAATGTGCTGTAGTTGTCAGGGGTGATGCGGATGTCGCGAATCTCCCCAGGGCCACCTAACGCGCGGCCAGGGGCACCGTTGATCGAAAATGCGAGCGCGGATGCATCTCCCACCCGCAGCGAGATCTCCCGCTGCGCCAGGACATGTTCCCGATCGCCGGGGTTGAGCAGCCGGTAGATCTGGCGCTGGCCATCGGCATCCGCTTCCAGCCAGAGGCTTTTCACTGCCCCAATGTCGACCGTGAGGCGGTCGGTCCGAGCCGAATCGTCCTCGACGACAGCGGGCTTAGCGACGACAGCCGGCGCCGCAGCGGGTGAATCCGACGTTGGCGCTTCGCCCGGCTTCGGCTCTGCGCCAGTTGTTGACACGACATCTGTTGACACGCGCAGGTGATCGCGGTCGCCGATCGTGACCGCATTCGCCTCGGGCACCCCCGAGTGGCGGCTGGGGAGATTGAACCAGATTAGGGCGGTGAACGCCGCACAACCGATCGCCGTGGCGAACAAGATGGGTAACGTGGGCACGCGTCGTGTGACCACACCAGTGGGAGAGGCCGTCGACTCATCTCGCTGGACTGCCTGGGCCGGCTGGACCTCCTGCAGGTCGGGCTGCGTGGACGCGGCGTAGTCAGCCAGAATGGCTTCCGGATCGACGCCGACTT
>DAIRVG010000224.1:1294-7738 GCA_036802945.1 Vicinamibacterales bacterium | reverse complement strand
GCGGCTGATTCGTAATCAGCAGGTCCGCGGTTCAAGCCCGCGCGTCGGCTCCAATCCAGTCAACACCTTGCGGCGACCGTCGATCCCACGCTGATCGAACTGGGTACTAAATGGGTACCAGGGGATTGAGAATCACTGCGTATGGATGCGCGCTTCGCGTGCAAGGGGCTAGCAGGCGCGAGCGACGTCAGGCGGGCCACACGGGCCGGGGCGACATGGAATCGCGTTGCGCCATCAGCAACGCGATCGTCTTCCGGCGGCCTTCGTCTGCGCCTCCGACAACCGTAGTTCGAGCTCGGCGATCTTCAGCTGAAGTTGATCGCGTCGCCTTTGCTCCTTCCGCTGACTCAACTTGCAGCCGAGCCTTCTCGAGGGCGTCACCGAAGCGGCGCTCCTCGCGTTCCGCCTCCTCCTTCGCCCGTTCGATCTCGCGAAGCGCGACCTCCTCTTCCCTCATCTGCTCCTTGATCCGCCGACTTCGACTGTGCGTCGCCGATCACAATCGACGGTAGATGCCAATCCCAAAATAGGGCTTCTGTTGGTCGGGGCCCGTTTGAAAGGCCGACCTCGAATAGCCAGCTCGAAACTGCATAGACATTCCAGCACGGAGCCACGCGTGCTCGAACAGGCCGCCGAACTCATAGCTGGTGACGTCACGGTTGCCTTCCGCCGTCACCTCGGCCCCCACACCCAGCGCCCTGGACCCACTGAAATTGGTGTTGGTCAACTGACGTTTGGCTCCAGCTCTGACCCACGTATAGCGGTTCGCCTCCGCGAAACTGCCAAGCGCGCTGAGCTGAGTAAGCCGTGTGGCGGAAAAAAACATTTCGCCCGAAGCAGATGCACCCTGCTCCCAGCCGTGATGGATTCGCCGCCGTTCGAAGCCGCCGAACATCGTGAGGCTCACGCGAGGAGCAGTAATCCGGTACCCGACCGCCACCGCTCCTCCAGGAGCCATCACGTCGGTAGGACCATCTGACTGCGAGTTGTAGTAGAGAAAGCTCGCAGTTGCCCGCAACAGTACGAACTGCGAGGAAGTCATGTCGAAGCCGGCCGTTGGAGCAACGAACGCGTATCCGCGAACGTTGTCGCCCTGCCATCCGGCGACCACGTCCTGCGCAACAGCCGGTCGGCTCGTCGAAAGCAGCGTGGTCAGCGCGACCACGACCAGCAGGGCAGCCTTCATTCTTATCTCCGTGTGACAGTGAATTGGGTGGCAGTTCCCGCGTCAGGGGAACGCCTCGCGCGATTCACTTCGAGTTTAACGATGCGCCACTCTTCACCAGTGCGACGGAAGGTCCACCGGTCGGTCCTGTTCAGGAGGACGCGGGCAGCCTGCTGATCGGTTTCAATCGTCGCATCAAGATCGTTCACGATCGTGGCTTCGTCGTCGCCACGAAACGTCACGGCGAGATTGAGATGCCGCAGCTGGCGATACCGACGGAGGCGGAATTCCTCCTCGTAACGTCGCCTGATCGCCTCGCCACCGAGCCACACGTGATCGTCATCTGGCAGATCAGGTGTAAAGGCGTAGTCTCTGATCACGCCCTCTGGATCCCAAAGCGCCAACGCGGTCTTCAGATCCTGGCGGCGCGCGGCATCAGCTTCGCGAACAAGCTGCCGGCCGACGATGGCTTCGGGACTTGGAGGCAAAAGGGTTCGCGCCGAAATGAAGTCGTCCAATGGATCGGCCTGCCAGACGCGCTCCAGGCTGGGTGCGACGAGCACGGCAACCCAAAACAGTCCGGCGAACGCGGCTGCAGTTCCTGCGACCACGCCGGCAAGGCGGAACTCCGGCATCGACGCCGATCGTTGACTCGGCGCAACTGACAATCGCGCAAAGTGCTCGGGCACCTGCTGGTACGACTGGTAGTTCCACAGCGACGTACGTGCGGCGCTCGCATACAGCACGCCCTGCCACGCCAGCATTCCGAGCAGGACCGTCCGCGCCCCCACGAGTTGGTAAGGATGCTGGGCGAATATGAGGGCGAGTGCCGTAAAACATGTCAGCGCAAGGAACGCCTCGAACCACACCACGCGAATGGCATCGATGAGACGAGGGTTCTCGGATTCCTTTGGCGTTCTCAGGAAGACCCCCTGACGTGCCGTCAATCCTTGCACGCACGCCAACGTCACCACCCACGTCAGTCCCAGCAAGACCACGAACGCATCGACGGCTTCGCGCCACGAACATTGACACCGAAGACGCAACGCCCAGAGAAATCGCATCACGCCGAACCAGATCAACAGCGGCGGGATGAGGATGGTGCCGCCGACGAGCGGCTGAATGTACAGCGACCCACCGCCAATCAGCGCTGTCCCGGCGATCAGGAGCACAACGGTGAACGCGAAGGTGACCGGATCGTTGAGCCACTGGAGGCCGCCGCTGATGTAGGCGTAGCGCTGGGCGATGGTAAGCCGTCCGATGCCTCGCCCGAACACCGCGTGCGCGTGCATCCGAAGCAGCTGCATGCCGCCGAACGCCCATCGAAATCGCTGCTTCTTCAGGCCTGCATAGTCGAGCGGCATCAGCCCACGCCCGTATGTTTTGTCGATGTACACCGACTGGTAGCCGGCTTTGAGTAGCCGGAACGAGACTTCCGCGTCCTCGGTGATACACCATTCATCCCAACCGCCGGCTGCGCTGAGGGCATCGCGGCGAATGAGCCCCATCGTGCCGGCGAAGATGATCGCATTGCGCTCGTTGCGCGACGCCATCGAGACGCCGAAGAAGTACCGATACGAAAGATACAGCGCACGGCCGAAGCGTCCGCGATCGGCTGCGTCGCGATAGTCCTGTGGTGTTTGAACGAACCCTACCTGCGCGTCGGCGAAGTGACCGACGAGGTCCTTCAAATAGTTCGGCTCGACCACGTAATCGGCATCGACGATGCCGACGATCTCCGTGTCGGGCGCGACCTCGCCGAGCGCGTAATTCAACGCGCCCGATTTGAAGCCCGGCCACGGCATGAGGTGGAAGAAGCGGAAATGCGCGCCGAGCCGCCGGCAATGTGCTTCGAGCGGTCTCCACAGGGATTCGTCTGGGGTGTTGTTGTCGATGACCAACACCTCGTAATTGTCGTAGTCGAGACGGGCGAGCGCGTCGAGTGTCTCGATGACCAGGTCGGGGGGCTCGTTATGAGTTGGGACGTGGATCGACACCTTTGGACGGTAGCCAGGAACGTGTACCGGGCCGAATTCCCTATGCCAACGGGTTCGGCACACGACGTCGAGAATTTCAAAGGTGTGCGCGACGAGGAGTACCAACACGGCCGCCTGCAACAGCAGAAGGACCGTTCCGAAAATCAGGCTCGCAGGCCCGAGATGCGCCCCAACGAGCGCGAACGCAGCGTAGGCGAGAAATGAGCACACCGTGAAGACGACGGCGGTGAATGTGGCGTGTGCAGGCGGAGACCAATCCGCGCACCAGGCGGCAACCAACGAGCCAACGACGACCGCGATCATCATCGTCTCGGTAAACGGAAGCGCGTGCCCCGTGATGACACGCTGCGCCAGCCATGCGCCTGCTGCCATGGTCAGGGTCAGGAGCTGCGACCAAGCCCAGTGGGACACCTTCACGCGGTGACCCGCGATGAACAGCGGGCACGATGTGATTACCAGGAACAGACCCGAGAAGATGACGGTGTCGCTCAACATGGATTGGTGAGGCGTACCTCGGGCTCCGCAATTCCAGATGCTTGACGTGCAAAAGCGTAAGTGCGAGATCCAGGCTTTCGCGCAAGTGCGTCAGAGCAGAGGTGATGCCAGTTTTTTCTACCGAAGACGTGGGGAAAGGCGCCAGAAATCGCTCCCGGCGCTGATAATGTTCCGTGATTCCCGCGAAGCTCAAAGATTGGGAGGGCACGGGGGAACGCTGCGAGCGACGGCACGCCGCGACCGTCGGCACGTCGAAAGGTGATTTATTCGATCTGCCCGGTTAACCCCGATGTCCGGTGCTTTCAGTCGTAACCCGCGCGTGCTCGGGGTCTCAGACCTCGCAGCGTACTCGTGTGGCTTGCAGCCTTTGCACACCTATGGGTACCGGTTTTACGTGGTTTAGCGTGTAGGGCGGGCTCCCGAAAATGGCCTCGGTGCTAATTCGTCATCAGCAGCTCCGCGGAGTCCCATTGCCACTTTCTTCGCGATAGTCATCGCAGGGGCGACGACGGGCTGTGTGTTCTGGTGGTTTGCCAAGCCTCCTCGCCCGGCGATCTGAAAGCTGTTCCCTCCGGCCGTTTTCCCTGTGGTCAGTCGCGCGCTTCGCCAGCCGCGGTCGCCAAGGCGCCGGGAAGACCAGAGCCGGCGGCTTACGGAATCAGCACGGAATCCGACGTCTCGGTGTTCTGCGACGGGTCGTAGATCGCTCCGGGTTTCGACGCACCGGTCACCGTGAACGTGACCTGCCCGCTCCTACGCACGTTCTTCGACGTGAACACTGCGCGTCCATTGAGGTCGGTGGTCGCCGTGGTAGCACCTTTGACCAGGTCACCCCAACGAGCGGTGACCGCAACCCCCGCGACGGGCTGCCCGTCCGCGCGGCGAATCAGCACGATGGCCTGTGCCTGCGCGCCGCCGTTCGCCGTCCCCGGCACCACCTGCATCGCGATATCACCCACGGACATGACAGCGGTGGGATCCCGCGGCACATCGTCGTTGAGAATCATCCCCGTCGCGGACCCATCCAGGATGTCCACGCCGCTTGACGGTGCGCTCAGCACGACGGAGAACGTTTCGTTCGCCTCTTGTAGGGTGTCTCCGCTAATGGTGACGCTGACCACCGCCTGCGTGTCGCCCGCTGCAAACGTGATCACGCCGCCTGTGGAGACGTAGTCGCTGCCCGCCTGCGCGGTCCCATCGACGAGGGCGTAGCTGACCGACTGCATCGTGGCCGCTGGAGCCGACAGAGTCACGGGGAAGTTCGCGATTGTGGTTGCGGCGTTCCCTTCCGCGACCGAGATGTCACCGATGCTGACCCTGGACGAGAGCCCCGAAAAGACGATCACCGGCGGAGAGACGGCTGCGTAGTAGTTTTTCACTGTCAGGCTGCCGTTGGCCCCGAAGCTCAGGACGAGATCACTGCCGGACGCTGACTGAAACACGCCCGAGGGCTGATAACCTGACAGATCGATCGTGTCGGCTCCATTCGCGCCATAGATCGTATCGACGCCCGTCGCGCGCCCCGACCCGTAGCCGGCGAAGATGTTCGGCTGCGAGTTCGCATAGATCGTGTCGTTGCCGGGCGAGTTGACGACTTTGCCGATTGAGACGTTGGGACCGATGACGGTCCCGGCCAGCAGGTATGCGCCTTGGTAATTTGCGCCGGTCGTCAGCCACCCGAGCGGGTTGATGTCCAGCCGATATCCGGACGCACTCGGCGTCACTCCTGACAAATCCAGCACGTTGTACCCGCCGCCATCCCAGATCGTCTGCTGCGTCGCCAGCGACGGCGCGATGTACATCGTGCCCCCAAGGCTGTACTGATCGACCTCGGACCGTGTGAGCACGTAACTATCACCGCCGCTCCGGCTCGATCGAGCGCCATAGAGATAGTGCAGGGCGAGCAGGTCATACCCCATAGGTGTCGCAGGCGAATCGCCGAGGAAGCTGTACGACATCACGGTATGCGAGTTGTTGTCGTCTCCCGCAGGCAGATTGGGCGACATGTCGTGCGGATGCTTCAACCCGATCGCATGTCCGATCTCGTGGATCAGCGCCAGATATCCGTGCGCTCCCGCCGGATTCTGAAAACCGTTCGTGTCGCCGGCCCCGTCGTACGCGGGGTTCAGGTGCACATCGCCTGACTGACTGAAGAGTACGGTCGAGCTCGGGTAGTAGGCGTACGCGAATGCGGGGCCGTTCGAGCGCATGACGCGGATGTACCCGATCGAGTTGTTCGTCTCGGTGACCTCGGTGAAGTTGACGTTCATGATCGTCCCGTACCACGCCATGATGGCGCGGACGTTCGCTTTGACCGGCTCGCTCACCTCGCTGACGACTTCGGTGCCGTAGTACGACCCGCCGAAGACGCTATCCTCGTAGAAGCTGTACGTGATGCTGCTCGACGAGAGCTTGTACCCGGACAGGAGCGCATCGATGCGGTTGTCGCCCGATGACCCGGAAAGCGCGTTGACCGAGAGCGGAGCGTCGAAGGGTACGCGCGCATCAAAGTCAAATCTGGCGCGCTCGACCGCCCGCCGCGATTGCGCGTACGAGTCAGCTCCAGCGAACGTGCAGACAAGAAGGGCACAGGCCACGACGACTGCGCGTCGCGCAGCGGAATAGGTCTCGAACATGAGGTGGGTGCTCCGCGCGGCAGCGGGGCAAGCTGCGTTCCAGCGAAATTACGGCCGAAGGACTAGCGATTGGCGCGTTCGCTGGTGCAGCACCTACGAGAGTTGCACGTTGAGAAACGTTTTTGGCTGCTCAGCTTGTCGTGAAGATCGG
>DAIRVG010000224.1:0-1194 GCA_036802945.1 Vicinamibacterales bacterium | reverse complement strand
CGGACGGCGAATGGCTCGTCGACGCGTAGCACCGACTCCTGTTGAAACGCCTCCTTGTAGAGTCGACGAATGGCATTGATCTTCCTGCTGCTCTCCGTGAAGCCCTCCAAGGGATACAAGAGAATGAGAACGAAGGAGTCTTCTTTGATGATCACCCCGTCTTCGCCCCGGAACTGGCCATCGCCCTTGAGCAGCGTCAGACCATCGGGAAAGCGTGGTGTGATCTGCGAATCGAGAAAGCTGAGGAACTCTTCGTCGGTGACGGCACCTTCCGGCTTCGCCGTCCCAAAGAACAACTCCGTTCGAGCGAAGTCCAGCGAACGGTTGAGCGCTCCGAGAGGAATCGGACGCCGAATAACTGCCCGGCCCTGCACCTGGGCGGACTGGGCGGTTACAAAAGTCGGCGTGGCGATGAGTACGCTCACGCTCAACACAATCGTGGTCACGGTCTGGAGCATCAGTCGTCGCATGGCGCGAATCCTTTCTTGAGAAAGACCGGGGTTGCCTCGGGCACGTTCGGGAATATGGTCCTCGAACAATCGCTCGGCTAATCGCTCGCGAAATTCAATCGTGGCATCGCACACTTCGGGCGCCCTTGAAGTGCCCACGGCGCGTCGATGCGCTGGAATCCGCACCGGCAGAGCCTAAGAGGCGGTTGAGTCGCTGTCAACAGCGACTGCGAGCAACAGGACACGACGCTTGCGAGGCTGTGGCGAGTAGACTGGCCTCTTCACTCCCGGATCGAGGTGTCCAATCGCAACGTGGTTTGAACATGAAACGGCGCCGGATGTATAGTTCCGGCGCGCGCGCAAGCAAGACAGTCACACAGGAAGGGCATGAGATGAACCTCATTCGCGGGACGGTCGTGTACGGACTCGGGCTGGCGACGGCCTGTGTGTTGCTCGCCGCCGGGGTCTACGCGCAGGCCCGCCCATCCGGCCAGCCAGGCGATCAGAAACCGCAGCTATCGGAAGAAGCGTTCAAGGACGTTCGCGTCCTGCGCGGCATCCCCGTCAAGGAATTCATGGGGACCATGGGCTTCTTTTCGGCGTCGCTCGCATTGAACTGCACCGATTGTCATGGCGGCGCGAGCGCGAGCGACTGGGCTAACTACGCGATCGACACGCCGCTGAAGAACAAGGCGCGCCAGATGATGGCGATGGTGAAGTCGATCAACGACGCCAACTTCGGAGG
>DAIRVG010000223.1:0-7781 GCA_036802945.1 Vicinamibacterales bacterium | reverse complement strand
AGCATCGTGAGCGAAGATGCAGCTTTCGATGCTCGACGGTCTGGGTCATCAGCAGCTTCCGCCGCGTTTTACTCGCTGACGGTGATCACGTCGCTCGCAGTCGGCCGGACGTGCGCACAGGTCTGATCGCCTTCTCCAGCCGACGTCCGGCGCGTTCCCTGCCGAGAATGTCCAAGCAAGAGTCCGCTAGTCTATTCGCGTGAATGAAGAAATCCGTCGCACTGATCCGTCCAGGGAGACCTTGACGCACGAGAACTGCTTCATTCTCGAGTTGGCGAACGATTCGGGCGATCCGGACGTGTCGATTGCGCGGGCACGGGTGCTGCCGGGTGTGACGACGGAATGGCACAGCGTCAGAAACATCGACGAGCGCTACGTCATCGTCTCCGGCAAAGGGAGAGTGGAAGTCGGCGACCTCCCGCCAAGCGTCGTCTCGGAGGGTGATGTCGTCCGGATTCCTGCGAACACTCCACAGCGCATCACGAACGTCGGGGACGTCGACCTCGTGTTCTTGTGCGTGTGCACCCCACGATTTGTGCAGAGTGCCTACGTGAGCGGTCGATAGTCCTCACATCGACCGATTTGTTCCGGCACAGGGCAATGCGATTCGCGACAGCCCTGTTCGGAGTTATGCTGCGAGCCACGCGGCTCGAACCGGGATAGGCCGGTGGCCTACTAGTAGTCGGGCAGACAACAAGGCAGGCGAGAATGCGGGTTCAAGAAAACAAGCTTGAAGTCGTGCCCTACGATCATGGTTGGCCTGAGGCTTTCGAGGCGGAGGCTGTCCAGCTTCGCACAGCACTCGGGACGCTGGCCCTGCGCATCGACCATAACGGCTCGACTTCGATTCCTGGGCTCGGCGCCAAACCGGTCATTGATATCCAGCTGTCAGTTGCCGCGCTTCAGCCAATTGAGGCGTACGGCGAACGCCTTCGGGCCATCGGATACGTTCACGTTCCTCATCCTGACGACTCGTTCTGTCCATTTTTCCATCGGCCGCCCCAGTGGCCTCACAGTCACCACGTTCACGTCGTCGAACGAGGCGGCGCGGAAGAACGGCGGACATTGGCCTTTCGCGATTACCTCCGCGACCATGCCGCTGCGGCTCGTGAATACGAACACCTCAAGCAAGACTTGGCGATGCAACTCGCGGCGACCAATCGCGAATCTCGTGACGCGTACAGCCGTGCGAAGACTGACTTCATCGAGCGGATTGTTGCCATGGCTTTACGTAGTGGCTATCCGCGAGAGTTTCTCGAGACCGGCGAGCTGCCCAATCAAGGCGCTGCACCCGTCGGCCGCGCGAAAAGGGAGCGGCCGCGGGTGAGCGCCGAGCGTTGATATGGCTGGATTCTGTCAAGCGGGCAGATCGCTCCTGTCTCACGGTGGTGAGTTCCACTTTCTCAGCACGCTCTTCGTGCTTTTCGTTTCAGATCCGTCTGGTCGGCGGCACCGCGTTCTAGCGACGGTTGACGCTGCTGATATCCGCGGGTTGGGTACCGCCCAGACTGTGGTTCGTCGCGGAGCTGCCTCGCCCTAGGCACGGACGTATCGATGGTGCTGATGTCCATAACGTTCCCGAGGATTCTCCACCTGGCCGCGATGCCGCCGGCCTGACGGACCTGATCGCCGCATCATCTACGCCGGCGGCGCCGGCACCTCTCGAGCGATTGCCCAGATGAATCCTGTGAGCTCGCGCGCAATCGCGGTGGCCACTTTGGGCTTCGCCTTGCCGCGCGCCACGAGCTTGCGAAAGCGTGATGTCAGGCGGAGTTGCGCTTTCCACGCGATGTCACAGACCACCTTTGGCAACGCTTCTTGTCGATAGAGCATCTGGCGCCCGATGCGCGGGACCCCTTGATACGCCCACGCCGCTTCGGCGAGCAACCGTCGCGCGTGCGGATTGCCCGCTTTGGTGATCCCGCCCCGTCGGACACTGGGTCCACTCGAGTATTCCGAGGGAACCAAGCCGAGGTACGCCATGAGCTCGCGCGGATGGGTAAACCGGCGAATGTCGCCGACCTCGGTGACGAGGCCCACCGCGGTGACAAATGACACCCCGCGCAACGCTTGGAGCGCCTCCACCACCGGCGCCCAGCGCCACGCGGGCGTGAGCTGACGGAGCTGATCGGTGAGCCGCTCGACGCGGCGTTCAGTTTCGTCGATCGTGTCGCGGTACTCCTGCAGCGCAATGTGCTGTGGCGCGAGAGGGAAACTGAGATCCGCCAGCCACCGGCGATAGGGTCGGGTCCAGCCGACGCGGCCTGGATACCGACGCCCTTGACGCAGCAAGAACGCCTTCAACCGATGCTTCGCTTGCGTGGACAGGCCAACGGCATCTTCGCGGGCGCGGACGAGATCGCGCAGCGCTTCATCGTCGGCGGTGGGAATGTAGATCGCCGTGAGCTCGCCGGCGCGATGCAACCGGGCGAGCGCGTCGCCATCGCGCCGGTCGGTCTTGATGCGATCGCCGCTGCGTTTCGGCATGCTCGAGGGATTGACGACCACGCAGTCTTCCCCGTGCGTCGTGAGATAGCGATGAATGCCAAATCCGCACGGACCGGCCTCATACACGAAGCGCAACCGGCGGCTCGGCGCCCGCAGCGCGCGGACGACCTTGGCGACTGCTTCCAGATCGCCCGGGATCACTCCGTAGCGTCGGACCTCGCCGTCCCGCCCCTCCTCGGCGAGCGAGACGTCGATCGATTCCTTGTGGACATCCATCCCCACGAACATGCTACGTTTCGCCATGACCTGCCTCCGTTGTATGTGGCTCTGCGCGTCACCCTCATCGGCGTCGCGCAATCCACGATTTACTACGTGAGGCAGGCCTCTGCTCCGACAGCCATACTGTCTAGGCAGTTCCCGACGCAAGGAGGCATGCATGTGGTTCAAGCACCGAGCCTGGATACCTGTCGCGTGGCTCCTCTGTCTCGGGAACCTTATCTCTGTCTGGTTCGCCGCTCGGCCGGCTGAACCCTGGCATGCGACGATCCACGCGCTATTCGCGGTGCTGTTTGGTCTCGGGGCGCAACGCCTTGCCGCTCGACCCCGAGCTGCCTAACAAGCATGCAGGCGTCGGCGCTGGCGCGTACGCGTCCCCTCGCGGCCATCCGTATAGTAGACTCCCGCACCTATGAACACGACTGTGGGCAGTGTCGGCGTCGCGCTGCCAACGTCTCCCACAACGCGTTGGCGCCGCGACCGAGTGTTTTATACGGTCCTGCCCATCACGATGGCAGTCGCGGTTTTTGTCGGCTTTGCGCCCACGTATTATCTGAAATCCGCGTTCGGCACTCCGGCGCTCAGACCCATGTACCACCTGCATGGGTTCCTCTTCACGTGCTGGATGCTGCTCCTGATCGTGCAGCCGGCGCTTGTCGCGGTACGGCGCACAGACGTGCACCGCAAGCTCGGCGTGGTCGGCGGGGTGCTCGCCGCCGCGATGACGGTGATGGCGTTCCTTGTCACGATCGATCTGGGCAGGCGCAACGTCGGACCTCCGGGAGTACCGCCGCTTGTTTTCCTCATCGTGCCGTTTTCAACGCTGATCGTGTTTCCGTCGCTGATCGGCGCGGCGCTCTGGTGGCGGCGGAAACCCGACACCCACAAACGACTGATGTTCATCGGCACCTTGGAATTGATACCAGCCGGAATCGCCCGCTGGGCCGTATTTGCGCCGTACGGGCCGCTGGCGTACTTCGGCCTCTCCGATCTGTTCGTGCTGGCGATGCTCGCCCACGACCGCACAACGCGAGGCCGTTTTCATCCGGCCACGATCTGGGGAGGCCTGTTCCTGGTTGCATCTCAGGTACTGCGCATTGTGATCGGTGGCACCGACACCTGGCAGTCGTTTGCGAAATGGCTGATTAGTTAGCGACTGGAATACCCACGCGGTCGCTAGACGGCACTTGGAGCCGATTTTTTCCGTTCGGCGTCATCAGCGATCCATTTCGCGTCATCAGCGGTTGCTTGACCGTACATTTTTTACATTCGCCGTGATTTGCGGACGCTTCGATGCCTTTTCCTTCTGAGTGAGCGTCATCAGCGTCCGCTTACACGCGCACAGCAGTCAGTTCCGTGTGGTTTCTCGCCATTCGACGACATCACGAGCCGAGTTGCCGTCGCGCGCTGCCATTCGACGAGCTTCACGGCGCGTCGGGGCGATTTTTTTTGCATTCGCCGTGAATTGCGCGCGCTGCAATGACTTTTCGAGATGCGTCAAGCTAAAGTACCGCGTCCTAACTGCATGTTGAGGTGCTCATGGCCGATCGGACAATCACGATTGGGCTGTTAGCCGTCGTCGCGACAATCATCGCGACAGTATCGGTTACGCCGCAGGCACGAGCACTGGCGATCACCGGTGTCAGCGTCGTGGATGTCGTCGACGGACGGATCCTTCAAAACCGCACGGTGACGATCCGGGGCAGGACGATCGCCAGCATCACGCAGAACACCGCTCCGCCCGGAGACGCACAGGTCGTGGACGGCCAGGGCAAGTTCCTCATTCCGGGTCTCTGGGACATGCACGCGCACATGGAAATGACTGGAGAGTCGTGGCTCCAGCTCTACGTGGCGAACGGCGTGACCGGCATTCGCGACATGGGATCCGCCCTGGATTTCATTCTGAATTTGCGTGAAGCGTCCTCGTCTGCGCGAGTGCTGGGACCTCGCATCTTCGCGGCGGGACCGATTCTCGATGATGCGCCAGGAGACTGGCCATTCAGAATGCGCGTGAAGACCGCCGACGATGGCAGGGCCGCGGTTCAACTGCTGAAGCGTCGAGGTGTGGATCTCGTTAAAGTCCACGACCACACACCACGCGAAGCGTTTTTCGCGATCGCTGAGGAGGCGCGCCGCGAGAATCTTCGTCTCGCGGGTCATGTTCCTCTTGGGCTGACGGCCGAGCAGGTCATCGACGCCGGCCAGAGAGATATCGAGCATCTTTCGAATTTAGGCTTATGGAGACCTTGCTCCGGTGGCCAGAAGTATTCGCCCGAGTCATGTCGGACGTTCTTTGAGACGCTCGCACGCCGAGGCGTCTGGTCGACGCCGACACTCGCCGCGATGTCCGAGATCATGACAATCGGCACGCCCGCGTCGACCGTGCCCCCCGATCGCATGGCGTATGCGAGCAAGTCTCTTCGAGCGATGTGGGCCGGGAATCAAAGCATCTCTTCCCCAGGCGCAGCTCAGTTTCTCAAGGTCAATGCGGAGGTTGCCGCAGTGGTCACGGAAGACATGGCCACTGCAGGCGTTGGCATCCTGGCTGGGTGCGACGGCATGATCGCCGGGTTTTGCGTGCATGACGAGCTCGCTGCCATGGTGCAGGGAGGCATGACACCGCTGGGAGCCTTGCAGACCGCCACGCTCAACCCCGCGCGGTATTTCGGTCTCCAACAGACGGCCGGCAGCATCGCATCGGGACAGAGCGCTGATTTGGTGCTGCTCGACGCAAGTCCGCTGACCGACATCACCAACATCCGACGCATTCGTGCGGTCATCGTGGCAGGCCGGTTCCTGGACAGAACGGATCTCGACAAGCTACTGGCACAGACAAAGATCGCGGCGGCGCAGTAGCAGGCGCTCGACGCGGTTACCCGACGACCGGTCCGCGGAGGCAATGGCGTTTGAAACCGAGAGCCAGAAGAAGAGAAATCCAACGATGGAGTCGCCTCGCTATCCAGTTGAATGGAGCTGCCGATAGCGGGCACGTCCATCCCGCTTCAGACGTAGCGACCGCGACGCTCGGTGAACCTCGTCATCGGATCTGTTACGACTCGAATCACGTTGCCATCGGGGTCGGTCAGCTCGATGTGGGGACCGATCGCTGAGTTCTGAATCAGCGCGTTGAACTCGGTGGCGATCGGTGTCACATCAGCGACCTGCAGATAGACGATTCCAGACGACCCTCCAGTCTCGCCGCGATCTGACAGGATGAGCGGCAGGTCACCGCGTTTCAGAAACGCCATGGTCCGCTTTAAGTCGGGACCGCTAGAGTGCTCAAACTCCAGAACGAAGCCGAGGCGGTGATACCAGGCGATCGCGGCCTCAGCGTTCGAGACTTGCAGAACGGGAGCCAACGCTTCTTTGCTGACCGTCCGCTTATTTCGCATGGGCGCATCTTAGCGCCCGACGACCCTGGTCGCGCTGGGATGATTTTTCCAGATGATTGACTCCCACGCGCATTGACGCGAGGCTGCGATTCGCACCGAACTGCGCGTCGCGACGTTGAGCCAGTTCCAGACGTGGATTACTTCGGAGTTATGCTGCGAGCGCGCGGGTCGAACCGGGATAGGACGGCAGCCTAATAGTAGTTAGGCATAGGCGACCACCGTGCAGCAGCGGAATATCAGTGCATGGACTTATCAGACCTCGTCGATCGTTACTGCCAAGTCTGGAATGAGCCAGATGCCGCTCGTCGCGCCGAGTTGCTTGCCTCGGTATGGGCAGCGGGCGCAACCTATACCGATCCGTCTGTCCACGCTGCGAACGCTGAAGCACTTCGCTCCCATATCGCCAAAGTGCAAGCACGGCGTCCCGGGTCAAAGGTCGTACGTGTAAGCGGCGTAGATGTACATCACGGTATTGCCAGGTTCGCGTGGCATGTCGTTCAAGCAGATGGAACCACTCTACCGGATGGACTCGACCTCGCTTTTCTCTCGCCTGATGGCGCGAAGATTGAACGCATCATTGGCTTTTTCGGGCCGCTCAGAGATCGAGAGTGACGAAAGAACGGATTAACCCCCCGTCGGTGTTCCGAAGCGTCGATCTTGGCTTTTCTCAAGCCGTGGCCGCGAGCGGGCGAAAAACTCTGTACGTGTCTGGTCAAACAGCATGGGATGCGAACAAACAGCTGGTTGGTGGATCCGACCTGCGAGCCCAGGCCAGGCAAGCTCTCCTCAATCTGCGTAACGTTGTCGAGGCAAGCGGCGGCACTCTGGCGGACGTGGTGTCGTTGCGGATCTACGTTGTGGCGTACGAGGCCGACAAGGCGGCAGCCGTCGGGGGCGCATTTCGGGAGTTCTTTTCCGATGATGCCACACCGGCCTCGACCTGGGTGGGTGTGGCGGCGCTCGCGGATCCTGGCTTTCTGATCGAGATAGAGGCCATCGCCGTTATCGACTGAGCAATCCTGGTTCACTCAACGCGAGCCGGCGCCACGACCTCCATCGATACAAGTGCTTCCAGAGCACACCCATTTCGGAATCAGCGGCGCGAACGCCAACTGACCCGCATTCGGCGCACGACCTGTGTTGCCGAAACCGCATAGGCGCGACAGCGGTCGTCCTCATAACCTTCCACCTGGAAACAGCGCTGGCGCGCCTGATCGCGCTGCTCATGGTCGGCGGGGAGCAAGAATTCAGGACGGCTAGCAGTCATCGATCGGGTCGGCGTGCTTGTTCTCGCTGGTTGCGAAGCCCGTGGGGCGACCTTGGCGAACTGTCCCGGCTACGTCAGGGAATGGATCGATCGGAATCAACAGTGGGCCACTCAAGAGGAGGACATCATGACCCCGACCGCGACACAGCAACGCAGCGAGCAAGCAATTGACACCACTACCGCAATTCGCCCATTTCGCTTCCAGGCTCCAGAAGCGGAACTGATCGAATTGCGCCGGCGTATCAACGCGATGCGGTTCCCCGAGAGGGAAACCGTCGCGGACTTTTCGCAGGGCGTGCAACTCGCCTTCATTCAAGCGCTCGCGCGGTATTGGGCGACCGATTACGACTGGCGCAAGGTCGAGGCGAAGCTGAACTCGTACCCCAATTTCCTCACCG
>DAIRVG010000222.1:0-8080 GCA_036802945.1 Vicinamibacterales bacterium | reverse complement strand
CAGCATATGTTAAAAATGTGCAGCGGGCCTGAATCGACCAAATATGTGCAAAGCCTGGGCGCCAGCGCTGCGCCGGAGTCCCGCTCCGTTATCGCTGCGTAGATCGACTCGGCTCGTGAGCACACCTCGAGGTCCGGCGACTTCATCGCCTTCCTCAAGACGGGGACGGCGCACCTCCCCTGCGACGTGAGCCAGTGGGTAGCCGCGAGCCGCTCCTTGTGCGACGCGCTGCCCAAATGCTTCGCGGCGCGCGCGAGGCCCTCCTCGTCCCCGACGTGGATCCCGAACTTGATCGAGCGTATCTCCGCAGCGGGGACCGAGAGCGGACCGTAGGGCGTCGCGATCGACACCGACTCGCAGAGCAGCTGCCCACGCACCTGGGAACCGTCGGCGAGCGTCAGGCGTACGGTGGTGCTGGTCTGGCCGAGAGCCGGCCCGGAGATTGCGAGCATTGCGACGAGAGCGAGAGTGCGCATGGTATTTGCTCCACGGGGAAGGGAATTCAGGCGGGAGCCGATTCTATCCGAACCGATGGAGGTTGTGCGAACGCGAACGTCCTCACGATTTGCGTGTCCTACGTGAAATGACTTACACTTCCCAGCCGGAACAGAGAGGGGGCATAGATTGACTCAGACCAATACTCGGACTCTCACGACACCGGTCTTGCCCGACGTGCAGGTGGTCACCGTCGTCGACGAGGCGCAGTGCGTGACCACGATCTACGGCGGCCGCCTCGACCGCGAAGAGTTCGTCGTGGCGCCGACGGTCGACGTCGAGTCGCACCACGAGCGGGTGTGCCGGATGGCGCGCATGGCCACGTGGCGGAACGGCGCGAGGGGGAGCACGAACCGCGCGAAGCGATTGACGCGGTACGCCGGGCGAAGATTTCAACTGCCGCCGGATCCCGACATTTTCTGAGGAACGAACCGATGAAGAACTTCGCGTCTGGTTTCTTTGCGTGCCTGTGCCTGGTCGGGTGTCTCGGTCTCCAGTTCTACGTCGAGGGGTTCTTCGCGTTCGGTGAGAAGGCGTTCGCCGTGCAGCATGACGGGATGATCTTCGTCGTCGGGTACGATCCGCGCCTCTCGCCCGAACGAGCTGATTGGCGCCAGACGTGTTCGGGCGGCGCGTGCACGATGGATCCAAACGGCGGATTGACGTAGTTCCGCTTTCCCCACTCGCACGTTAGCCCGTCGAATCCTTCCGGCACGGGATAGGGGCAAGGGTCGAAATCAAAGTGAAACTCCGCATCCAGTTCGGCGTAGAGGTTCGGCGGCGTCAGCCAGTAGTGCTTGCCGTCGGCGTTGCCTTTGTGGAACTTGTTTTCCACAACTGGTAGGGCCGCGCCGTTGGACCGGATTCTCGGAACCTTAATCATTTTCCGCGCCTTGATGCGTCAAGGATGTCATTGCCGAAAAAAGGGCCAGCGGTTCTTTTGGGGCCGCTGGCTCGTTTCAATTCTGTTTCAATTTCGCTCACATTGAAATCGCGTAACTCGCCGGTCCACCATTCGTCTTGACGCGGACCAACAGGGATCCGTCACTGCCGAGCGCCAAACCGTTCGCGCTCTGCTCTTCCTTGCCGGCCAGTTTCGAGCTGCGCGAGTGCGCCTCCATGACGCTGCGGATGCCGTGGTATTCCGACCGGAGCGTTTCCGGAAAGAAACCGCCGCCGGCGTCGCGCGAGTCCTTGGCGCCGTCCAGGACGAAGAACACGCCGGGGCCGAACTGCGTGAACTTGTCCGACTGCCAGTGGCACGGCATGAGGCAGATCGCGCTGACCTTGTTCCAGCCGGGCGACAGGCCCCACTGGTGCGCCGGCGAGCCTTGATGCCAGACGTACCACGACACCGGATTGCGCGGCTGACCTTCGAGGCCGTCCCATTGCAGGACCGGCGGCGCGTCGGCGTTGACGGCCGTGACGAGCCCGTAGAACGACGTGTTGCCTTGCGGCACGTTCGCCTCGACGCTGAGAGCGTTCGGCAAGACGGTGTCGCGGAACGTCTCCCAGGTCATCTTCGTCGGCGGCAGTTCGACTTCCTTCACTGCGCTCCCCTTCGCGCCGCTCGTCTTGAGGTGATCGAATGGACCGCCCGTGCGCTTCGTCTCGACCGGCTCGGCGGCGCGGGGCTTCCACAGGGCCGCGACTTCGTCGAGCCGGGCAAAGCGCCGCGCCAGCGCGCCCTCGCTCTGGAGCTTCGCGACGACCTTGTTCGCCTGTTCGATATTGCCTTCCTTCGGCGGCGCGCTCGGCCGCTGGTATTGCAGCGGGTGCATCTTGGCGTCCCAGCGCTTTTTGATCGATTCGAACGGCAGTCCCTGCACGATGTCGTCGAGCAGGGTGTTGATCATCGTCGAGCGGATGTGGCACCAACCGGCCGGCGCCTTCGCCACGGCGAGCCAAATAATGTTGTCGCGCGTCGAGCCGCGCAGGTCCGCGATCGACCGGTGCAGCGCGAGCAGCCACTGCGCAACGCCGAGCGTCTTTTCGCTCCGGTCCACCGCGTCGGCTTCGAGGACGCGCACCGCCTGGACCACGGCTTCGAGCGGGAACTCTTCCAGGCCGCGCTTGAGCGTGATGTAGTCCTGCTTCTTTTCGGCCTCCTCCTGGAACGCCGTCTTGAGCGCGTTGCAGAACACGTGCGCCGGCGTGCCGGACAGGTGCGTCCAAGCGCCGGTCCGAGGATTGCCCCAGGTCTTTTCGCCGTTGATGAACACGCCGGTGACCTTGGCGCGCCGAACGAGCAGCGCCATCGATCGGCACGCCGGGTAGAAGAACGTCGGGACGGACGGCAGGTCCCAGAGGAACGACTCGACTTTTCCGGCCGACTTCTCGCCGTCCACGATCACCGCGAGCCCGCCGTAGTTCGTGATGAACCGCCGGCAGCAGTGGCAGGTGTAGTGCTGGCGGAACGGCTCCGGGATGCCCGCGAGATAGGCCTCAAACAGACCTTCGGCGTTCGTGGTGAAGAGCGGGCCCTGCGACGCGGCGACGCGGTCGGCGATGAGTTTTTCAAACGCCGAATACTCGGCGTCGGTTTCGATGTGGATTGCGGAAGCGGTCTTGAGCACGGTGGTTCTCCCTGGAAAGAAACCGGTTCGTGGGAATTGCATCAGGGCCAACGGAAGGATTCGAACCCTCGACCCGCTGTTTACAAAACAGCCGCTCTGCCTACTGAGCTACGCTGGCGAAGTTCGACGTACAGGATTCGAACCTGCAACATCCGGTTTAGAAATCCGGCGCTCTGCCGTTGAGCTAACGTCGAAGTCGGAGAAGATGGATTCGAACCATCGGCCTCTCGCTCCCAGGGCGAGCGCTCTGCCAAGCTGAGCTACTCTCCGAATGCGGAGGAATTATAACAACGAGGAATGGAATCGCAAACTGGTTCGCGCGCAGAGATGTGCGTGGTCAGTTGAGCGCCTTCGCCAGCATCGCCCTGGTCGTTGGCGTCCCGACAATAAGGAACCTGCCCCACGCCAGCACGTCGCGTTGATCAACATCCTTGATGGATGCTGCTTCGCGCTTCGCCGCGGCGGCCGTGCCGGCATCAATGGCGAAGAAATTGCCGTCGTTTTCTAACATGACGGCTCGGTAGTCGCGGTCGGTCAATCCGGCTTTTGTCGTGTAGTGCATTTCTTTCTCGCCTTTGAGGAAGAACATGCCGCCCGCCACGCTGACGCGGCTCGTCGGCATGCCCTTGCTCACGAGATGATCCTGCAAATCTTGCCAACCCCATTCTTCTGGGTTCTTTTTCGGTCCGAGTTTCTTTTTTGGAACATCAACTTTCACGCCGTCGCCCGGCTGCGGTTTGGCATCGACGTTCTTTGCATTTTGTGGCGGCGCGGGTTGGACGAGTTCCTTCACGCTCGTTTCCTTGTCCTTGGCGAACCAGCCGATTGCGGCGCCGCACGGGCACGCGGCGCACGACGTAAATAAAGACGCGGCTGCCATGCAAGCAATGGTCGAGACAGGCTTACGCGCGGGCTCCCGTGACATGGGCCGACGCCTTCGATTTGAGTTTTGGTGAAGTGAGTTTAGGCGGGTTGTTTCTGGGGCTTCGGTTCGATGCGGCCGTTTTGAAGATCATCCTCAAGCCGTCCCAAAAGAATTTCGGCCATTTCACTTGGCTTAGACTGGTCCTGTTCCCACATGCGCAGTCCGAATTTCGTAATGCCGAGTAGGCGCGAAAACTCCTCCTGCGTCATGTTAAAGCCGCGCTTTCGGAGCGTCTTGATTTTCTGTGCCGTCCACATTTTTGAACCCCTTCGATTTTTCATTGTAGACGCGCCTCAAAAAAAAACAACTTTTTCGTTACTGCCCTTGACGTAATTAAATTCGATACTTACTATTTCACAACCGCTCGGCGCTCCGCTCTTCCTCGTAACTGGGCGATGCGGGGAAGCGGACGCCAGCGGCCTTGACCGGGGATTTTTTGAACGATTGAAAACGCGAAATGTTTTGACCCAATGCGGCGTGCGCATGGGAAGGCCGACTGGGCGCGAGCAGCGTTGCCTGGCCCTGTGACGAAGATCGGACACGCATGACTGGGCCGGCGCTGAACTTCCAGCGGACGATGTCGCCGATCTTGAATGTCGGTTGGGCTGCTGGTGTTTTTGCCATGACGAACTCGCAACTAGGAGGACACCGATTTTGACGGTTTATTGGGCGCACCAAGATTCGAACTTGGGACTTCGACCGTGTGAGGATCGCACTCTAACCGCTGAGTTATGCGCCCGAAAAGTTTGCATAGATTTCGCTCTTTGACAACCGCGGAGTGGGCGAGTGAAACGTTGTGAAGCAGGATGCCTGCCAGTCAGCTGACTTAGGCGCTCCTTCACTTCACGAAATAGTTCACTTCCTGGCGCTCTAATTAGACCAATTAGAGCGCTACCATTCGCAAGTCGTTACTCCAAAACGTCAAAGAGCGGCGTGTACTCGGTCGCCCTGATGATCTTCTCCATCCCCTGGACGGCCCTGTTGGCTGCGGGGACGAGGAGGTCGGTCTTGTCGACTAGGTGCACGTAGCGCTCCGTGGTGCGCGACGAACTGTGCCGGAGGATTTGCTGGAGGTATGGCAGGCTCACGTCGTTCATGATCGCGTGCGTCGCGAACGTGTGGCGGCAACCGTGGAGCTTGAGGTCGTCCGGCAGGCCGATCTTGTCGCGAAGACGCAAGAACGTCGAATCGGCGTGAGGCCTGGTCCACGGTCTCCCTTTGGGAGTGAGAAACAATCGCGGTCCCGGCCGGTTGCGAGCGAGGATGTCGTCGAAGAGCTGCAAGAGGGGATCGCTGATCGGCACGTACTCGGCCTTGTGTTTTTTCTTCTTCTTGAGTTTGCAGCCCTTGGTGTCGGTGAGTTTGATGCGGCGAGCATCGCGTTCGATCTGCCGCTTGTCGAGTTCACATGCTTCGAGCGGGCGGAGGCTTGACAGGCGCATGCCGATGACCAGCTCGGCAAAAGCGTCGCTGGCGTTTTCGAGGACTTCCCTGAGTTCGTCGTCGGTCCAGTCGCGTCCGTCGTCGCCTTCTGGGTAAGAGTTGCCGCGAAAAGGATTCTTGATGATCAGTCCTTGCAACTCGGCGTTATTGAAAGGTTGTTGCAGCGTGCTGTTCCAGCGTCGCAGAGTCCAGTTGGATTTGATGTCCGGACCAATGCGGTCTTCTTTTGGCCGGCGGTCGGCCCGGATGAAATTGTCCAGAACGAACGGCTGGCACGAGAGCACCAGCACGGCGCCCATTTCGGCGCGCATGAGGCCGTATAATCGACGGCGCTCCTTCTCGGCTGTAGGCGACTCGTGTTTCCGCTTGGGGTTGTGCTCCCACCAGTCGAGCACTTGGGCGATGGTGGCTTGGTCGCACCGGAACGATCCGGCGTCGCTCTGCTGCGGTGTGGTTTCTTCGTCGTCTGGCCTGTGCGCTCTCAACTCGGACATTGTTCGGCTCCCTGTAGCTCTGGACCGGCAGGAAGCCCTCAGCGCGCGACCGGGTCTGAGTCCGGCGCGCGCATTTCGCACAACAGCAATCGTAGGCATCGGTGTAGGCGTAGGGCAAGTGGTCTGACGAACAACACTACCCGCGCAATTGTTGCCGCGTGATGAAAACTTACGAAAAGTGAATCGAGTGGTATTGGGAATTGGCAAGGTTTAGCGAGTCAGCCCGAAGTGGATGCAGGAATTTTGGCGGGAAAATAATTTTGTGATTTCGGCAAGAACATGGCGACCTTCGCAGAAACCTCTGGCCGCACCATCGACGAGATGTTCGCCGAATTCGACGAGCAGAACCCGAACTTGTACGCCCGCTTCAAGGCGCTCGCTTTCGAGATGATCAAGAAAGGAAAGCGGAGATGCTCGTCCAAAATCATCGTCTGCGTCATGAGATACCAACACGACCTCGAGACGAATGAGGTCGATGAGTTCAAGATCAACGACGTGGTGACGTCTCGATACGCGCGCAAGTTCATCGAGGAATTCCCCGAGCACGCGGAGTTTTTCGAGACCAGGGAACTTCGGGCAGCGCAGAAGAAGCCCGGGATGCTTTTTTAGGAACGCAGTGCACGAACCCACAAACACGGAGGTAGACCCATGCTCGTACTGACCCGCAAGAAGAGCGAACGGATCAAGATCGGCGACGCGATGGTGACGATCGTGGACATCGGCCGCGGCCGGGTCCGCATCGGCATCGATGCGCCGAAGAACGTGCCGATCAGCCGGCCGGACGACCAGGACGAGCGCGGCGAGGACGAGTCGCGCGAGTATTTTCCGAGGTGAACCGATGGACCTGCTCATCTGCAAGAGAACGACGGATTGCGTCGGGCCGCAGTTCGGCGCCACGCGTCGGCACTGCGAGGTGTGCACGCAAGCCGTGGTGGTGCGCGTCGACCACCACGGCGTCTTGATCGGGCACCGGCCGCTGAAGATCGTCTGCGCGCAGTGCGCCGAGCGCGTCGAGGAGAGCGCCGCGAACACCGTCGAGGCCGGCACATGAGCAAGAAGAAGAAGGCGCCCGCGGTCCCCGACGAGTGGACGCCGTTGGAGAAGGTCTGCGAGCTCGGCTACACGCGCGAGCGGCTGGTCGAGCTGGAGAAGCAAAAGGCGATCGAGGTGCGGACCGTTGGGAGTCCGCCGAAGGTGGAAGTCAGGCGGAAACAAAGTTGAACGAGCAACAACGAAAGGACACCCCACCATGGCTCGCAAACGTCAGAAGATCACCACGGAAGTCGTGCCGGTGTGCATGGACACGCTCGGCGAACTTGACAACGGCAATTGCAAGCGGATCGTGGACCAACTCATCCGCGCCATCATGCACGACCTCGACGACCGCGGCGCGGAGGACGGCAAGCCCCGATCGCTCACGATCAAGGTCAAGGTCGAGTTCATCAAGGTCAACGGCCGCACGGTCGTCACGCCCGTGATGGACTACAAGCTACCGCCGCGCGTGGCCCACTCCACGGTGACGGTCGAGCGCGCCGACGAGGGCGGCCAGTTCCAACTGTACTTCCAGCCGTGGAACGCAGAGAACGCCAATCAACCCGTGTTCAATCAGATGACCGAAGTGGACGAAGACTCCCCACCACCGAAAGGATGATGCAGCATGGCCACTGATAGCGCTTTGGCTGATAGCGCTCTTGGAGCATCAGCGCTCCAGTGCGCTTTTCATTCTACGTCGTGGCGCGGGCGTGAGGTCGGCAAATTTCTTGTTGCGGATTTGTTCGGATGGTTGGTATCGAATTCGTGACTATTTTTGGGCGTGAAATAATCGCGCCTGACCTGAGTGCATACAGGAGAGCAACGACATGGCCAAGAAACCAGAACTAACCGACGACGACATGCTCGTGATGCTGGGAACCGATCCGCGCGAATGGACGGACAGCGACGACGTCGCTCTCGCGCGGCTTTGTGGTGCGGCATCGGGCGACGATCTCGCGCGGCTTTTTGGTGCGGCATCGGGCGACGCTCTCGCGCGGCTTTTTGGTGCGGCATCGGGCGACGCTCTCGCGCGGCTTTGTGGTGCGGCATCGGGCGACGATCTCGCGCGGCTTTGTGGTGCGGCATCGGGCGACGATCTCGCGCGGCTTTGTGGT
>DAIRVG010000221.1:4324-8115 GCA_036802945.1 Vicinamibacterales bacterium | reverse complement strand
CGCCGCGCTGGTCCCGGGCGAAATCGAATCGACGCTCGCCGAGATCTGGCGAAACATCCTTGGCGTCGCCTCTGTTGACATAGACGACGACTTCTTTGAGCTCGGAGGCCATTCGCTCCTGGCGGTCCGGTTGTCGTCGGAGCTGGAGTCGAGATTCGGCATCGCTGTACCGATCGCCACGCTGTTCCAGCACGGCACCATCCGTGCGCAGGCGCGGCTTGTTGCGCAGCCTGGACAGGCAACCGAGTGGTCGCCTATCGTCGCCATTCAGCCGTCCGGCACGCGGCCTCCGTTTTTCCTGGTCCACGCGATCGGCGGGGAAGTGCTGTCGTATGCGTCGCTCGCGGCGCACCTGGGCAAAGACCAGCCGGTGTATGGCATCCGCGCCAGGCTCGAGGAGGGGGCGCGGTTCTTCTCGAGCGTGGAGGAGATGGCCACCACGTACGTGCGTGGCATCCGGCGAATGTTTCCGTCCGGTCCGTACCGGCTGGGCGGATATTCGGGCGGCGGCCTGATCGCGTTTGAGATCGCGCAGCAACTCCGGGCTGCGGGGGAAGAGGTGTCGCTGCTCGCGATGATCGACTGCTCCGCGCCAGGAGGCGCCCGACGTGGTCGCGTATGGCCAACCGCACTGTTCCATCTGCTGAGGAATGCTGCCTATTGGATGGTTGATGACGACTTTCTCAACGCCGGCCTGGGTGCCGCGAGTGGCCGGCTGAGGAGCAAGGCGATCATGTGGCGCGCTCGTCTTCGCAGCGCCCTGCTTCGCGGGGCGCCAGAGGATGTCGACGTCCGCCATGCGCTCGGACTGTGGCACTACCCCGATAACGCCCGCGATTTCCTCGAAGCGTTTCATCGTGCGCTCACAACCTATCAGCCGCGGCCGTATGACGGCACCGTGACGGTGATCCGATCGCGCACACGGAGGCTCGTGGCGTTTGCTCCGATGAACCCCGATCTCGGATGGCTGAGGCTTGCGTCCGGGGGAGTGCAGACCCGCCTTGTCCCCGGCGCACACGACACCATCATTCGCGAGCCGCGCGTGCGGAAGCTCGCCGACGTTCTGAGCCAGTCTCTCCACGAGGTGTCATGGCCGGCGTAGATGCGAGTCGTCAGACCCCGCTGGTCGCCGTAGAGGCGGGCCGAGAGGCTGGTCTCAAGACCCGCCACTCCACCGACCGCTACATCGATATTGCGCGCCCCGCGTTCGAACTGGGCGATTTGCACGTCTGGCGATTTGCCACGGACCGCTCCAATGACGACATGGACCAACTGCATGCGCTCCTCTCGGATGGTGAGCGCCGGCGCGCGGCGCGATTCCGATTCGACGACGATTATTCACGGTTTATCGCTCGCCGCGGTCTCCTGCGTGTCGTGCTCGCCCGGTACGCAGAATGCGACCCCGCCCGCATCACGTTCGAACTGAACGCATTCGGCAAGCCGACCCTCATCAACGGTGGCTCCCTCCGGCTGCAATTCAACGCATCACATTCCGCCGGCGTCGCGCTCGTAGCCGTGACCATCGATCGTGCGGTCGGCATTGATGTCGAACGGCACCGAGCTGATGTGGACTGCCTCGGTGTGGCCGCAAGTTTCTTCTCACCCGACGAAGTGGAGGCGCTTCGCCGCGCGAACGAGCCGTTGCGCCGTGCGATGTTCTTCACGCTGTGGAGCTGCAAGGAAGCGTGGGTGAAAGCCAGGGGCATGGGCCTCTCGTTCCCGCTGCACCGCTGCCGCGTGGAAGTCGGTGAAGGGGCGCCACGATTGCTCGAGGATCCCGAGCAGCCCGATGAACACACTCGATGGTCGCTTACTCCGCTCGATGTCGGTCCTGACTTTTCCGCCGCGCTGGTCGTGAAGGGTACGTAGGTGATGGCGTCGGGAGCATCCACGGCCCGGCTCGCGCCGGTCCGCCTGCTGCAGCAGCAGAGCTGTCCTTCGTGGATCCCGCAGAGGATGAGCTGTACAAGTTGGTACCGAAGTTGAAGTGAATGGACCTGTCCGATGAAGGTCCACCAACTGCGCATCGCTTACGCTGCTGCTCTACTGTTGCTGCCGATCGCGGGCTGCGCCCGCCACACGCCTGAGCCGGTCTCGCAGCCCCAGAGTGTCGCGGAGCAACCCGCCGCTCCGCAGGCTGCCGCCAAGCCCCAAGATCCGGCGACACCTCAGCCCGCACCTGTCGCAGCACCTGCACCGAGCGCACCGACCCCGACACCGAGCGCGATGACCCCGGCGCCGAAGCCGCCGTCGACGCCGCCCGCAACTGCCGCGGCACCGGCACCGACCCCAACGGCCCCGGCGCCGAAGCCAGCAACCAAGCCCGCCGCGCCGGTTGCGAGAACGCCCGCACCTGCAGCTACACCGGACCCGCGAGCGTCAAAACCTGCTGCACCGCCGGTTGCCGCACCGCCTGCGCCCGTGACGACACTGGACTTGGCCGCGCTGAAAGAGCAGTTGAAGGCCACCAAGGCCATCGGCGTCTTCACCAAGCTCTCGCTGAAGAATCAGGTCGACGACCTGTTGGATCAGTTCCGCGACTACTACCAGGGCAAAGCCAAGATCACCATGCCGGAGCTGCGCCGGTCCTACGATCTGTTGATGATGAAGGTGCTGTCGCTGCTGCAGGACTCTGACCAGAGGCTCGCGTCCGCGATCGTGTCCTCGCGCGAGGCGATCTGGGGCCTCCTCTCGGACCCGAAGAAATTCGCCGCGCTACAAGCCTGACGCAGGAGACACCATGAACAAACGCAGCTTCGTATTCGCGCAATCACTCTTGATGTCGGCGTTCTTTGCCGTGCCGTCGTTTGCCGCCGACGACGAAGCGGTCAAGAAGGATCTGACGGCGGTGATCGCGCTTCAGGGATTGCCGTGTGGCGAGGTCGTTGAGGCCACCGAGCAGGCCAAGGACGACTATGCCGTGTCGTGCAAAGACGGGAACAAGTACCGCGTTTACATGAATGCCGCGGGGCGGGTGGTTGTCGAGAAGCGGCAGTAGCCGGTAACTGTCATCTCCGGCTCGACCGCCTCCGCTCACCAGTCCCGCGTGCTGTCAGCCCCCGTTAGGTGGACGTGCGCCGGACGTTTTCGGCCCGAGGACCTTTCGGCCCCTCGCCAAGGTCGAATTCGACGCTGTCGCCCTCGCGCAGATTGTCGAGTTCCTCGCCTTGCACGGCGCTCCGATGGAAAAAGTATTCCTTCCCCGCATCGTCCTTGATGAACCCGAACCCCTTCTCCACTCGTATCGTTCGAATCGATCCCGTCATAACGCGCCTTTCTGTTCGGTCTTACAGTTGAAAAAGCCTATTCCGCGCCGCCTTGCAGCTCAGGCATTGTCGCGCTCGCTGGCGCGACAACTTCTCAGTACGCTCAACGGGCGCGCCACTTCGCTCTGAAGTCGCTGCGGTTATCACGTCGTATCTTTGGGGGGCGACCGATAACTGATTCGTGCCGAGGGTCGTTTTCGGCAGGCGCTTACGGGAGGATTACCGACATGGTCGCTATTCTGCCGTACCGGGCGACCAACCGGCTGTCACATTCAGCACATACGTACTCGGTAGTCCTTACTCGTCGATCTTCCGCCGACCCGTCGCCTCCAGCTCCCACTGCCGAGCGATCTCGAGCACTTCGGGGTTCACCTTGGGGAACTTGGGCCCCATCCGCTCCAGAGTGTCCACGACCACCCGACCAACGAGCAGGTCGCGGGACGTCTTCCGGTCGGACGGGACGACGTACCAGGGAGCCCAGTCGGTGCTCGTCCGTTCCAGCACATCCTCGTAGGCCTCGGTGTA
>DAIRVG010000221.1:0-4224 GCA_036802945.1 Vicinamibacterales bacterium | reverse complement strand
GGCGCCAGCGGCTCGATGCGGGTCAGCGTGTTGCCGTGCTGATCACCCAGCCAGAGGCTCGAGAGCGCACCCGACTTCTGCACCTCCACATGACGCACGTTGGTGTGGCCCGGCAGCAGATACTCGGTGAATTCGCCGGTCGCGACGTTCAGTCTCACGGCACGGTCGTTGTCCATACCGGCAGTCCACGCGTACGCGCGGTCGTCGTACTGCGCGTCATACGGCCGCGTCCACTCGGTCGGCACCGTCCACTCGGTGAACTTCAGCGTCTTCGTGTCGAACATCGCGAGCCGATTGCCGTTGAACACGCCGCACCAGATGCGCTCCTGCGAATCCATGTGCCCGCGCCGGCAGCCCGCGCCCTTGGTAGGGAAGTCGTACCAGACGGTCTGCAGCGTTTTCGCGTCCGTCTTCCATATCTTGTCGTTCGTCATCTGCATGCCCCACGCGTTGTTCTGCGAGTCGGCAATGATGTCGTAGGCGCGGGCCGATGGGCTGCCCTGCGGATACCTGATGGGCGTCCACTTGTTCTTCGCGAGATCCACGCGCCACGTGCCGCCCGACTCGCCGGTATCGAACGCGATGTTGAACCAGAGCTGGCCGTCGACATCCATGTGCGCCGGATCGATCATCGTCAGGTGCGCGTCGCCCCACGTTGCTTCGGGCGTGGGAAGCTGGAACGTCTCCATCTTGCCGGTCTTGGGATCGAGCCGCGCGATTTGCAGCTGCGACATGTTCCCGTAATAGACGCGCCCCTGTTTGTCGAGATCGATCTGCAGACCGCCTTGCGCGATTTGTCCGGGGCGACGGAGCGGCGGCGAGTACTCGACGACCTTGCCGGTCTTGACATCGAGCTTGCCGAAGTACTGCGAGTTGAAATCCGAGTACCACGCGTTGCCGTCCGCGTCGAAGGCGACGTCGTGCGGCGAGGCGTCGGGGCGCGGCAGGTCGTACACCGTGTAGATCACCTGCGTGGCCTTCCCCTTCGGCCGCGGCAGCGTCTTCAATGGGAACTGGAAGCTGTCGGTCTCGCTCAGATTGATCGAGCTGAGATATCGGCCGAGCGTCGTCGGCTCGGCGATTGTCGGCAACGGCCCTTCCTGCGGACGGTACCACGGGTGCATCGGAGAGGAATTGTTCGTGTGCCGCGGCATGCGCGCAGCGACGATCGACATCTCGAGCGCATCGAACCGTGAGAACAGTGCGCGCTGCAGCGTGTGACAGTTCACGCATCCGCCGAGCGACGCCCGCTGCGCTTGCGTTCCTGGCACGCTCATGATCAGCTCGGCGTTGGTCATCTGCTCCGCGATCTTCGTCGGACGCGCGATCTTCGTCAGCTGCAGATCGAGCCGCGCAGGATCGGCCTTCAGATCGACCGAGGTCGCGGGCAGCTCATATCCGACGGCGCGGATGCCCACTGCGTATTTGCCGGGTTCCATTCTGTCGCGCGGAAAGCTGTATTGGCCCTGGGCGTTGCTGACTACCCAGGTGGTGATCGTCGAGCCGACCTTCTTTGCACCGACGAGCACGCCTTCCATCGCGCCTTCCGCCTGCGAGGTCACCGTGCCGGTGAGCGCCGAAGGAGACGTGGTTTCTGCCAGCACGAAACCGACGAACGCGCTGCCCAGTAAGGCCATTCCCACGAGGATCGCTGCGAGAAACTTCGCCCTACTCATGACAAATCTCCTTTTGCCTTGAAACGGATCTCCAAGTCGACAGCTCAATGCCCGCTCTGACACCGATCGTCCATCACCTTGGTATCGAGCCGCTTGTGCGATGCTCCCCTGTATACACCCATTCGCGGACGGTTAGAAGGGGGACAACAGGGGGCGAACTCCGTTGAAATCGCCTGTCTTCCGTTGTAGGCTCGCCCCAAACTTGGGGTTCAGGGAACAAGGGAGAGCGTATGACAAAAAGATTATGGATGGTCGTTGCCCTTCTGGCGCTGACAAGCGGGACTGCGGCGGCCCAGGATGCGAAGGCCGTTCTCCAGGCCGCGGCCAAAGCGATGGGCACCGAATCGCTGAAATGCATTACCTACTCGGGGACCGGCGGCTACGTCGGTATCGTGGGCCAGGGTTACAGCCCGGCGGACGACTGGCCAAAGATTCAGTTGGCAAACTTCTCTCGAAGCATCAACTACGAGGCCCGAACCATGAGAGAAGAGCAGGTTCGGCAACAAGGAAATTATCCGAGTCGCGGTGGCGGCGGAATTCCGATCCAGGGGGAACAGCGGCAGATCACCCTGGTCAGCGGCAACTCCGCGTGGAACCTGGCCGGCACCACCGTGAATCCGCAGCCGGCCGCGGCCGCGGCACGCCAGCTCGAAATCTCGCTCGACCCTCACGGTTTCCTCAAGAGTGCGATGGCGGCGAAGGACCTGGTGACGTTTGAACGATATGAAGGCGGGGGAGAGCGGCGGAACATTCTCGCGTATACGATGGGGAAATTCCGGATCCAGGGCTCCATCAGTCCTCAGAATGAAGTCGTCCGCATCCAGACGTTTGTTCCCAGTCCCTTCCTCGGAGACATGGTGGAGGAAAAGACATATGGGGGCTACAAGGACTTCGGGGGTGTGAAGTTTCCTACCAATTTTCATAACCACACGAACTGGGACCACGAACTGAGACCGCAGGGGTTCTTCGGCGTTCCGGACGGAGGTCACAATTCGTTTGGCATCACGATCAGCAACGTCCAACCAAACATGTGTGGCGAGGCTGTCACCGTCCCCGCGGCGGCGCAGAACGCAGCCATTCCACCCGTTCGCGTCGAGTCGCAGAAGCTGGCCGAGGGGGTGTTCTACCTCACCGGCGGTTCTCACCACAGCGTGGCCGTCGAGTTCAGCGATTTCGTGACGGTGGTCGAGGCGCCGCTCGACGAAGCGCGGTCCCTCGCGGTCATCGCCGAAGTGAAGAAGCTCATTCCCAACAAGCGGATCAAGTACGTGGTGAATACCCATCACCACTTCGACCACTCCGGCGGCCTTCGCACCTACGTGCACGAGGGCGCGATTCCGATCGCGCACCGGGACGTCGTGCCGTACTACTACTACGCGGTCATGGACCTCTCGCCACGGACGCTGGAACCAGACAGGTTGTCCCTGTATCCGCCCGATGAGTTCCAGGAGACCTTCGTTCTCGAGCAGGTGCAGAACGACAAGTACACCATTACCGACGGCACGCGAATCATGGACCTGCACCTCGTGCAGGGGAATCCCCATGCCGTCGGCATGCTGATGGTGCACCTCCCTAAGGAGAGGCTCCTGATGGAAGCGGATCTCTTCAATCCTCCCGCGGCGAACGCGCCGTTTCCGACGACGGCGTCCGCCGCCAACATGAGCCTGTACAACAACGTGCAACGGCTGAAGCTGGACGTCGGCCAGCTCGTACCGATCCACGGACGACTGGTTCCCTGGGCGGATTTCGCGAGGATCGCCAGTTCCGTGAAAACGAACTGACGGAGGTTGCCAGGATTCGAAGGTCGAAGTAACTTCACACTTCGACCTTCGAGCTTGCCACCTTGGATCGGGGTCCACATGAATACGGTGAATCGATCGGGAGCGGCAGCAGTCCTGATGCTGCTGGCGTCACTGGCTGCCCGCCCGGGGGTGGCTCAGGAGAACTCGCCTGTCGACCTGACCGGCACGTGGCGCTGGATTAACCACGAAGACGAGCGCGACCGCAATCCCGGGGCATTTCCGGGCGATTACCGCGGCCTCCCGTTGAACGACGCCGCCCGCATGCGGGCCGACACGTACGACGAGGAGGTGAACTCGACGTCGTCACTCCTGCAGTGCCGGCCGCGCACTCCAGGCTACCAGCCCAAGGGGCTCGACCCGATGCGGATCGACAAGGTCGTCGATCCGCTCACCCGTCAGCTCATCGCGTACAGAATCTCGTACGAAAAGACTGCCGGCGAACGCGTGATCTGGCTCGACGGCCGTCCTTCGCCCTCCCCGTACGCCCTCCACTCGTGGGAGGGCTTCTCCGGCGGCAAGTTCCGCGGCGACACGCTCGAGATTACGACGACGCACCTCAAGGAGAGCTACGTTCGCCGCAATGGCGTCGCCACCAGCTTCCGCGCGACCGTGATCGAGCACATGTCGCTCGAAGAACCGTACCTGGAAGTGACGTTCACGGTCATCGATCCCGACTATCTGAGCGAGCCGCTGGTGCGCAGCGCGACCTACATGCGGGCACCCACGCTGCAGCTGCCGCCGTATCC
>DAIRVG010000220.1:0-8265 GCA_036802945.1 Vicinamibacterales bacterium | reverse complement strand
CCACGCGACCAGGCGGCGATCGTCACCCCCATCATCCCGGACGGCTCGTATCCCCACCACTGCCGCGGGATCGCGAGCGTCACCTCCCAGATCAGCGACGTGACGATGACGTACAACATGGTGACGGCAAACGCCGGCCAGTTCGTCAGGTTGCCGATGGTCCGGTACAGGAACATCGCCGGCAGGAGAGCGCCCGCGGAGATGAACACAAAGTAGGTCGGAAAGTTTCCGTTCACGCGCCAGAGTACCAGCGCCATCACGGCGGCGCCGGCCGCGACGATCGCGAGGCGTGGCGACAGCTGAATCAGTTTGAGATCGAGCAAGTCGTCCTTGGGGTTGTATTTGCTCAGCCAGCGCTCGTCGGCACAGGCGTACACGAGCACCATGGCCACTGGGCCCATCACATAGAACAGAAGCTCCTCTACCGGGATCCGTCCATTCACGGCCGGCAGACAATACAGATAAGGACCGGAGCCCGCAGGCTCGCTGCAGCCCGGGAACCGCAACGTCAGGAATCCGAGCACAAAGTCGAGAACGATGCCGAGCACGACGATCGTGCCTGCGGCGTAACGCAAGGCCCGCCGACGCCGGCCTGTGCCCTCCGCGGTGAGCATGTTGAAGACCGGCCACAGATAGAGAATCGGGATAGCCCAGAAGGCCAGGCTGGTGAAATACGTCAGGCGTCCGACGGAATCAAGTCCCAGAGGCACGGCAACCGTCAGCACCAACATGACGAGCCAGCCGAGATTCAGCCAGAACGTACGGATCGTCATCGACTTCTCCTGTGGGCCCAGATACACGTGCCCATTCCGCCTGAGAGCTTCGTACGGGCCGAGGCGAGTACCCGGAGTCAGGGCCGTTTTGTGTGGATTATACGGGTGGAGCGGTGGTGGAGAGGTCATAGGTCTCGTTCGACGCAAAGGCTACGCTGCAGGGAGGCGAGCGGCCGCCTACGACATCGTCAGGCAAGTCGATCTGGTTGGCGTTCCAGCCGCCCTGTGACAAGATTCCCAGCCAATGCCGCGGCATGCGGCGACACTATTGGACCAGCGAGGAGGACATCGATGGGAATTCATCGTGCGCGAACAGCCGCCGGTTGCGCGTTCGCGGTCGCCTGTTTGACAGGCGCCGGCAATGCTCAGACGCCGCCGGCCAGCGCGAGTGGTTCGGTTGTAGTGGCCAAGCCCACATACACGTCTATTCCGATGGAGATCACCGTCAACCGCCCGGCTGCGGAAGTGTGGAAACGCATCGGCAAGTACTGTGATGTCGCCGAATGGCTGCAGATCCCGACTGGGTGCACAATCACGTCGGGTAAGGACGGAGAATTTGGCGCCGTGCGTACTGTGGGCGGCGGCGAGGTCCTGGTGAGCAAGACCGAGCTCTCGTACACCTACACACAGACCCCGAAGGAAGGCCAGCCGTACAACCTCTATCACGGCACGGTCGAGGTCAGGCCACTGACGGCGACCACTTCGAAAATCGTTTACACGCTATTTTTCGACAACTCGATGCTCCCGGACGACGCCGCTCGCGCAGCGGACAGGGCGAGGCGAACCGAGAGGTTCACGCAGGCGCTTCAAAACATGAAGATCCTCGCCGAAGGCGGCAAGCTACCGCCGGCACCGGCCGGAGGCGGGGCGACGGCGGGCGGCGCCCCCACGCGGTAGTAACTGTCACGACGGCGAGCGGCCTGCCGCACAACGTCCACTTAAGTGACTGCAGCGCGGGGGTGTGCCACCGCACGGAGGAGAAGTAATGGACATCCATGCCATGCGACTACGCGTTCTGCCGCTCGCCCTGGCGCTCTCCGTGACCTCGTCAGCCTCCGGCGAGGAACTGAAGGTCTATGCCGCCGCCGGCGTCAAGGCCCCGTTTCTCAAACTCGCGGCGGAGTACGAATCCAAAACGGGCCATAAGATCAACGTGGTTTTCGACACGGCGGGAGCCACGAACAAGCAGTTCCTCTCGGATCCGCAGGCGGCGCTTCTCATCACGACGCAGGCGCTCATCAGCGAGGGTGAGAAGAGCGGCCGGCTCACGGACAGCGTCAGCTATCGGCTTGGCGACACGGTGGCCGGCTTCGCCGCACCGCCGGGCTCCCCGAAACCGGATATCTCCACGGCGGAGAAGCTGAAGGCGACGCTGCTCTCGGCGCGCCGCATCGCGTTCTCCGATCCGGCCCGCGGCGCCACCGCCGGAACACATTTTCTGAAGGTGATCGAATCGCTGGGCATCAAGGACGAGGTGCTGAAGAAGGCGACCCTCGCACAGGACGGCGTGGAGACGATGCGTCTTGTGCTGGAAGGTCAGGTTGACCTGGGTGTCACACAGACGAGCGAGATTGTTCAGGCCAACCGCGCCGCGCTCGTGGGTCCCTTCCCGCAGGAGTTCGACCTGACGACGACGTATTCACTCTGGCACCGCGCAAGCGCCTCGGCCGCCGCCAAAGGGTTTGCCGCGCTGCTCACCAGTCCGGCCGGGCGGGCCCGGCTGGCCGAGGACGGCGTGCGGCCGCCTGCGGCGCGATAGCAAGTCGTCTCCTCGCTCGAGGCGTTGGTGCGCCGATGCTGCGAATGCGTTCTTCGCCCCGTCACGCTCGCATGGTTCGTGGAGCGACTTCAACGCCTGCCAGCCCGCCGCGACGGCGCCTTCCCGCCAGTCGGGCTCCGGATAGGGCGCCGCGGCAGCGGATCCAATGAGGATCCGCCGTCAGCACCAACATGACGAGCCAGCCGAGATTCAGCCAGAACGTACGGATCGTCATCGACTTCGTCGCCTGATTAGACCGTTTTTCACTACTACGGGCCACGGAGTCACGGAGTCACGGAGCAAAACATGAAATTCCTCCGTGTCTTCGTGTCTCCGTGGCTACGTGGCATCGAGATTCGCTCTAGCTAGTTCGATGCTGATCTCACGCTGGTCGCGCGCTGCTCGAGCCAGGGACCCAGCATGTCGGTGAGTTGATGCTCGGACGTGCCGACCGAATAGATCTGCGACATGTGATTGTGAGTCTTCATCACGTGGAACATGTGATCCTTGCCCGCCTCCGCGAGAACGCGGTGGATCATTTCGCCTTGCGCGATTTGCGGCGTTTCCGGATCCCACTCGGCGCGCGTGATGAAGAGCGGGATGCCAGTCTTCTTCAGTCCTTCAACCGAGGACCACGCCTTCACCTTCTCCGGGTCCGTCCCGTAAATGCCGCCGGAACGCGATTCATAGCCGCCTGATGTCATCACCGCGCCGATAATCCCGCCGCCCTGCTTGTAGTGATAGTCGGGATGCGAAACGTAGAGGCCAACTAGGGTGGCGCCGGCGGAATGACCCCACAGGAGCATCTTGCCAGGGTCGCCACCGTAGCGAGCCGCGTTTTTCGCGACCCAGGCGAGCGCATCGCGCGCGTCGTTGATCTGGTCGGGAAGCATGTGGCCCGGCAGTAGACGATAGTTGATATTCACGCCGACCATGCCGCGGTCGACGGCCCATTTCATCAGATTGTCGTTCGTGAACTGCCCCGGCTGGTGCTTGTCGCCGCCAGTGAAGCCGCCGCCGTGCACGAAGACAAGAATGGGCTTGCCGGTGCCCTGACCGTTCGAGATCACGTCGAGCTTCTGCATCGGATCCGAACCGTAGGCGATGTCGCGCTCGGCCTTGAGTCCCGCGACGGGATCCGTGGGCTGGAGCGGATCGAAGATCAGACGCGTCTTCTGGGCATCGTTGACATGGCCCATCGCCGCGACGGCTCGGGCCACGTCAGCCGGCAGATCCGCGTTCGCCAACGTCGGGACGGCGAGCGCCGCGGCGGCAAGCAGGATGAAGAATCTGTTCATGTCCGGTCTCCTCGAATGCCGTCCGATTGGCCGGCGGGCCGCAACAGGCAGCAACGTCGCAACTTCGTCGTGCGCCTGTCCCTATTTACTAGCCGGAAGGATGCCGCAGCCAGGCCAGGAGAGCAAGCGTTTGCCGAGGGCGGGCTGGCAACAGGGTCGGGCCGTCAGGCTCGCAGAGGCGGCCCGGATATACTCGACCGGCCCTGATGCCAGTTAGCGAGCCTGAAGTCGCCAGCGTGCCGACTGCACATTTCCTCAAAAACAGTCTGACTGAGGCTAACGGACGCGCCTACAGGCTCGCCAGCATCGACATGCTTCGCGGTCTCGTGATCGTGGTCATGGCCGTCGATCATGTGCGGGACTATTTCAACTTCGGTGGCGAGGCGGATCCGATGGCCAATCCAGGTATCGGCGCCGCGCTCTTCTTCACGCGCTGGATCACGCATTTCTGCGCACCCGTGTTCGTGTTCCTCGCGGGTACAAGCGCCGGCTTGATGACGTCGCGTAAGCCGCCGTCAGCGTTGGGCGCGTTCCTGTTCAAGCGCGGCGTGTGGCTGATCTTCATCGAGTGGATTGTCGTGGCCACCGCCTGGAGCTTTGCGCCGTGGGGAATCGAGCAGCTCGATGGGCGCGTAGGCGTGGTGATGCAAGTGATCTGGGCCATCGGCGCGAGCATGGTCGTCCTGGCGGGCGCGCAGTTCCTTGGACAGCGCGTGTGTCTCATCATCGGAGGCGCGATCCTGCTTGGTCACAATCTGCTCGATCCGATATGGCCAGCCACGAGCGGCGTCTTCGACACCGGTCATCCATTGTGGGTGGCGTTGCACGCCCCGATGGCAATCGCGAGTGGACCGGTCTCTTTTTTGATGGTGTATCCGCTCCTGCCATGGATCGGCGTAATGCTGGTGGGGTACGGGACCGCACCCCTCTTCCAGGAACCGGCGCAGCGGCGCGATGCGCGCCTCCTCGCCTGGGGCGTGGCGGCGACGGCGGCATTTGTTGTGCTCAGGGGGACCGGCGTCTACGGCGACCCCAACCACTGGCAGGTTCAGGACGGTGCGATCAGCACGTTCATCGATTTCCTGAACGTCACGAAATACCCGCCCAGCCTGCTCTTCCTGCTGATGACGCTCGGGCCGGCGGCGATTCTGTGCGCGTCTGCTGATAGGGTGCCCGAGGCCATCAAGCGGCCGCTTATCGTGTTCGGCCGCGCGCCCTTCGCGTTCTATGTGGCCCACCTTTACCTCATACACACTCTCGCTATGGCATTCGGTGTCGTTCAGGGCTTCGATGCCCGTGAGTTCCTGACCTACAGTTTCTTCTTCCCCAAGGGATACGGTGTCGGGCTGTCAGGTGTCTACGTCGTGTGGCTGTTGGTCGTTGCCACGCTGTATCCGCTCTGCAAATGGGTGAGCGCGGTCAAGGCGCGTCATCAGGACTGGTGGCTGAGCTATCTGTAGGGGCGGGGGACTCGTGTGCCGGCGCGGCATCGCCGACGTTAACCCGCCGGACATCGCTCGTCCCTTCCCGACCACCCAGGAGTAATGTCTACGTCAGCGGAGGGAGCGGATGTGCGCGCAATCTGGCAGCCGTGACACGTTCGATCGGCTGGCGAGCGAATATGACGAACTGAAGCTGCGAGTAATACCGGGCTACCGTCAGGTGCAGGATCTCGCACTTCGATACGCGAGCGCGCACCCCGGCCAGCGCGTTCTCGAACTCGGATGCGGCACCGGCGAATGGGCATCAGCTTTCTTCCGGAATCATCCAGAGGCTGACTATGTCGCCGTCGAGTTCTCGCCGAACATGCGCGAGCGTGCGGCAACCCGCCTGGCCGCCCACAGAACACGGCTGCAGCTTCTCGACCAGGATCTGAGCGCCTCACTGCCAGCGGGACCATTCGACCTGGTCGTGTCGTTCTTCGCCATTCATCACGTTGAAAACAAGCAGCGCCTCGTCAATGACGTCTTCGCGTCTCTTGCGTCGGGTGGCATGTTCATCTACGCGGACATCACGATTGCGCAAGATCCAGGGCTCGAGCGATCGTTCCTGGACGGATGGGTCGCATTCATGCGGGAAGCGGGGCTCGACCCCGAGCGAATTCCCCACGTGCTCGCGGATCATCGCGAACACGACATCGCTGAATCCTCATCGACGCAGTTGTCGTACTTGCGAACGGCCGGCTTTTCGCCAGCAGAGGTGATCTGGTCCTGGGAGAAATTTTCCGTCTTCTACGCTACCAAACCGATCCCGACGGCGTGACCAGACGCTGGCCTGACGGCCGCACCGAGCAATGACCTGGCTTCGATGCCCGTGAGTTCCTGACGTACAGTTTCTTCTTCCCCAAGGGATACGGTGTCGGGCCGCCAGGTGTCTACGTCGTGTGGCTGATGGTCGTTGCCACGCTGTACCCGCTCTGCAAATGGGTGAGCGCGGTCAAGGCGCGCCGTCAGGACTGGTGGCTGAGCGATCTGTAGGGACGAGGGGACTCGCGTGCCGGCGCGGCATCGCCGACGTTAACCCGCCGGACATCGCTCGTCCCTTGGCGACTGATCGTTACGTATCCGGCTCGCGAAGCGGTTCGGTCGCGGTCGCGCAAAGCGTGCGGGGCCGGAGTAGTGGTCCTTTAGCGCTTTCGCTTGCGAGCAATGCTGACACCGGCGGCAGTTGCCACGGCTGCCGCGCCAACAACAACAGCGGCCGCGATCTTTGCCCGTTTACGCTTCCGCGCGCGTCCGGTGACCTTGTCGGTTACCTTGCTGGCCAGTACTGCGGCCTGGCCTCGCATTCGAGCGACCTTCTTTCGTGCCTGCTTGACGGCCGGCTTCTTGGCGAGCTGTGTCGCGAGCTCTTCGCCCTTTCGTTTCGCCTGTGAGATCACAGCCTTCGCACGCCCGACTGCCTCTACAGCTCTCTCATTGACGTTCGCCATCTTTCGTTGTCCTCCTTCCGTAATTGCTCGAGTGAGTACTGTACTGCTCAGAACTCACGTTCAACGGGGGATCTTGTCGCTCCAGTTTCCACTGAAGGATGTCCGGGAGCAAACATGTCCCTCGAGGATCGGTTCGCAGGCGGATGGCTTCCTCGTCGCCACCGTCGGTTCCATGGGTCAATGATATATCCGCGGTTGATTCAAGACGGCTCCACCCAACCTCGAGCATCACGCGGACAACATAGTCTCGTCATGTATTCTCGTCTTGCCGCATTGATCGACGGGAAAGTCAAAGAGGACGGGCACGATTTCGTGCACTACGTGTTGGGCGTGCCAGGCGCTGCGTTGTGAAGACGTACGACACCATCGTTGTCGGCGCCGGCAGCATGGGCAGCGCGGCAATCTACCACCTGGCCAGCCGACACCAACGGGTCCTGGGCCTCGACCAATTCGACGTGCCGAGCGGGCGCGGCGCATCCGTCGGCGTCAATCGGATCATTCGGCTGGCCTATGCGGAACATCCCAATTACGTCCCGCTTCTGCGGCGCGCTTACGAGTTATGGCGGGATCTGGAACGGATCGTCAATGAGCGGCTCCTGCTCATCACTGGAGGGATCGATGCGGGTCCCGAAAACGGCGAGATAGTCACCGGTTCGCTGCGCTCGTGCCAGGAACACAATCTTCCACATGAGGTTTTGAGCGCGGCCGACCTGCATCGCCGCTTTCCCGGATACGCATTTCCGAACGACACGATCGCCGTTTACCAACCTGACGGCGGATTCTTAATGTCGGAGCGCTGTGTCATCGCGCACCTCAACGCTGCTCTGTCGCTTGGAGCCGAAGTTCACGGGCGCGAGCGCGTCCGCGGATGGGAAGTGTTCGCGGAAGGAGTGCGGGTAATCACCGACGTCGATCGCTACGAAGCGCGCGCTTTGGTCGTAACTGCAGGACCCTGGACGGCGCGCGTCCTTCCGGATCTTGCGCCCATCGTCGTTCCCGAACGGCAGGTGTTGTTGTGGGCTCATCCCGTCAGGCCGGAATATTTTCAGCCAGAGCGATTCCCCGTGTTCAATATGGAAGCGGCGGAAGGGCGTTTCTACGGATTTCCCATTTATCACGTCCCGGGTTTCAAAATCGGGAAGTACCACCATCGACATGAACAAGTGGATCCCGACTCGGTCGATCGTGATTGCCATCCGGAAGACGAAAAGATCCTGCGGGAGGCCATCCGCCGCTATTTTCCCGACGCGGACGGCCCCACGCTGGCGATGAAGGTGTGTCTCTTTTCGAATACGCCAGATGAACACTTCATCATCGACCACCTGTCTGATACTCGCCAAGTAGTGATCGCGGCAGGATTTTCGGGACACGGGTTCAAATTCTGCAGTGTCGTAGGCGAGATCATCGCCGATCTCGTCTTGCACGGAAGCACGCGCTTTGATCTCGGGCTATTCAGGCTGGAACGTCCCGCATTGCAGTTGTGACCCAACGGAGGTCATTATG
>DAIRVG010000219.1:3583-8354 GCA_036802945.1 Vicinamibacterales bacterium | reverse complement strand
CAGTTCGAAGGCCAGACGAAGACGAAACTCGGCAACACCGAGGTGAAGGGCATCGTCGAGACGATCGTCAACGACAAGCTGGGTCAGTATCTGGAAGAAAACCCGGTCGTGGCCAAGCGGGTGATCGGCAAGTCCGTGGATGCGGCGCGTGCCCGCGAGGCTGCGCGCAAGGCTCGCGATCTCGTGCGCCGCAAGGGCGCGCTCGACGGCAGCGGCCTTCCAGGCAAGCTGGCCGACTGTCAGGAGCGAGATCCCGCGCAGTGCGAGATCTACATCGTCGAAGGCGAGTCCGCAGGGGGCTCGGCGAAGCAGGGCCGGGATCGGCGCTTCCAGGCGATTCTGCCGATCAAAGGCAAGATTCTCAACGTCGAGAAGGCGCGTTTCGACAAGATGATTGGCAGCGACGAGATCAGAACCATGATCACGGCGCTCGGCTGCGGCATCGGGACGGAGGACTTCGACATCGAGAAGCTCCGCTACCACCGCATCATCATCATGACGGACGCCGACGTGGACGGATCGCACATCCGCACGCTGCTGCTGACGTTCTTCTATCGCCAGATGCCTCAGCTCGTCGATCGCGGCCACATTTACATCGCGCAGCCGCCGCTCTTCCGCGCGAAGCGCGGCCGCACCGAGACCTACATCAAGGACGAGCGCGAGCTCGAGACGTTCCTCATCAAGCGCGCGGTCGAATCGCGTGTGGCGCGGCTGGCCGATGGCAGCGAGATGTTCGGCGATACCCTCGAGCGATACCTGCAGCGCATGATGTCGTATCGCAAGCTGCTGCAGCAGGTCACGCGCCGCGGCAATCCGCCGGAGATCGTCACAGCGCTTCTCGAAGTCGACGCTCGCGACAAGTCGTTCTTCGAGCAGCGCGACAGGCTCGATGTCATCGCGGCGCGAATGACCACGCCGACGCGGACGGTGTCGGTGAGCCGCGACGACGAGCACAACGCTTTCGAGCTGACGATCGAGGATCGATCGCAGGGGTATCCGCGACGATACACGCTCGGCGTCGATTTCATCGGGTCGGGCGAGTACCGCACGCTTCACGCGGCGTATCGCGAGATCCAGGACATCAAGTTCCCGGTTGTGATCAAGGCCAGCGAGTCAGCGGTGGCTGAGGAAGCGGTCGAGGAGCCGGACACCGCCGCGGATGACACTGGCATCGGCGGCGCGCCTGTTGACGAGGGGACAAGGGCGGCCGCGGAGCCGAAAACGCCCGCTTCTGCAGCGACGCGCGGACGCAAGGAGCCGGACACGACGCTTGCCACGGTCGATGACTTCGTCGAGTACTTCATCGCCGCCGGCAAAAAAGGGGTTGCCGTCAACCGCTACAAGGGCCTCGGCGAAATGAACCCGGACACGCTCTGGATGACGACGATGGATCCGGAGCACCGGACACTGATGCAGGTGCGCGCGGAAGATCATGCTGAAGCCGATCAGATGTTCACGACGCTGATGGGCGACCAGGTGGAGCCGCGCCGCAAGTTCATCGAGGACCACGCACTCGAAGTGAGCAACCTCGACGTCTAGAGATTCATGACCTCACCGATCCCGCAGAACAAGATTCCGGTCAACATCGAAGACGAGATGAAGCGCTCGTACATGGATTACGCCATGAGCGTAATCATTGGACGAGCGCTGCCCGACGTTCGCGACGGGCTCAAGCCTGCGCATCGCCGCGTGCTGTACGGCATGAAGACGATGGGGCTCGCCGCCACGCGGGGCTACCGGAAATGCGCCAAGATCGTCGGCGAGGTGATGGGGAACTTCCATCCCCACGGCGATGCGTCGATCTACGACACGCTGGTGCGGATGGCGCAGGACTTCAACATGCGCTCGCCCCTGGTTGACGGCCAGGGGAACTTCGGTTCGATCGACGGTGATCCGCCGGCAGCCATGCGGTACACCGAGGCGCGCCTGAAGGCCATCGGCGACGAGATGATGACGGATCTCGACAAAGAGACCGTCGACTTCATTCCGAACTACGACGAGACGACCGAGGAGCCGAGCGTCCTCCCGGCGCCGTTCCCGAACCTGCTCGTGAACGGATCGGCGGGCATCGCCGTCGGCATGGCGACGAACATCCCGCCGCACAACATGGGCGAGGTGATCGAGGCGGCCATCTGGACGATCGAGAGCGCGCAGTCCGACGCGCCGCCGACGCTCTCGGAGAAGCAGCGCAAACTGCTCGAGCTCGTGCCCGGGCCCGACTTCCCCACCGGCGGCTACATCATCGGCCGCCACGGGATTCAGCAGGCGTACCTCACCGGCCGCGGCGCCGTCATCATGCGCGCGAAGACGGAGATCGAGGTGTCGAAGAAGGGCGATCGCTCGTCGATTGTCATCACGGAGATTCCGTACCAGGTCAACAAGGCGAGGCTGATCGAGCGCATCGCCGACCTGGTGCGCGAGAAAACCATCGAAGGCATCTCCGACATCCGCGACGAATCCGATCGCGACGGCATGCGCATCGTCATCGACCTGAAACGCGGCGAGGTCGGCGACGTCATTCTCAACAATCTCTACAAGCACACGGCGCTGCAGAGCAGCTTCGGCATCATCATGCTGGCCATCATCGGCGGCCGGCCGAAGGTGCTGTCGCTCGTCGAGCTGATCGACAACTTCGTCGAGTTCCGACGTGAAGTCGTCCGGCGCCGCACGGAATTCGAGCTGCGGAAGGCAGAGGCGCGACGCCACATCCTCGAAGGACTCAAGATCGCGCTCGATCACATCGACGCGGTCATCGCGCTGATCCGCGCGGCGAAGAATCCCGGCGAGGCTCGCGAAGGCCTGATGACGCAGTTCAGCCTGTCGCAGATCCAGGCACAGGCGATCCTCGATCTGCAGCTGCAGCGCCTCACCGGCCTGGAGCGCCAGAAGATTCTCGACGAGCTCGCGGAGCTGCTGAAACTGATCGAGCGTCTCCTTGCCATCCTGTCGAGCGACAAGCTGGTGATGCAGATCATCGTCGGCGAGCTGCGCCGGGTCCAGGACAAGTACGGCGACGCGCGACGCACGGAGATTCTCGCGGAAGAAGGCGAGTTCCGGATCGAGGACCTGATTGCCGAAGAAGACATGGCGATCACGGTCAGCAACACCGGGTACATCAAGCGGACCGCCATCACCAACTACCGGAACCAGCACCGTGGCGGCAAGGGGCGCATCGGGATGCGCACCCGCGAAGAGGACTTCGTGTCGCATCTCTTCGTGGCGTCCACGCACGCCTACATCATGATTTTCTCCGACCGCGGCCGCGCGTACTGGCTGAAGGTCCACGAGATTCCGGACGTCGGTCCTGACGGACGCGGCAAGGCGATCGCCAACCTCGTGTCGATGGAAGAAGGCGAGCGCATCGCGGCGCTCCTTGCCGTCAAGGAATTCGAGGACGACAAGTTCATCGTCATGGGCACGCGTAATGGCGTGATCAAGAAGACCGAGCTGAGTGCGTTCAGCAATCCGCGCGCGGGCGGCATCATCGCGATGGGCGTCGAAGAAGGTGACGCGGTCATTGCCGCGAACGTGTCCGACGGCAAGGGAGAGATCTTCATCGGCACGCGCGACGGGATGGCGATTCGGTTTCCCGAGGCCGATGTCCGCTCGATGGGACGCGCGGCGTACGGGGTCCGCGGGATCTCCCTTCGCGAAGGTGACGCCGTGGTCGCGATGGAAGTGCTGGTCCCCGGTGGGACCATCCTTTCGGTGACCGAGCAGGGCTATGGCAAGCGCACGGAACTCGATGAGTACCGCGTGCAGTCGCGTGGCGGCATCGGCATCATCAACATCCAGACGTCCGACCGGAACGGAAAGGTCATCGGCATTGCTCAGGTGTCGGATGACGACGAGCTGATGCTGATTACGCAGCAGGGCAAGATCCTGCGAATGGCATCGAAGGGTATCCGCACAATCGGTCGCGCCACCCAGGGCGTGCGCCTCATCGATATCGAAGGCGACGACCGCGCGGTCTCGATCGCGCGCCTTGCCGAGAAGGACGAAGAGGAGTAGGCTCCCTCACGTTCGCAACAAGTCGAGGAGGGGCTGGATGTCACGCTGCGCGATCCGCTCGGTGACCATGGTGGTGTCTGTCGTCGCTGGTTCCATCCTCGCCGACGCCTGTAGCTCGCCGCCGATCGAGCAGACGCTGCTCACGACGTTCTTCCGCGCCGCGCGGGTCCGCGACAACACGGCGCTCGCCAGCATCTCCGCCGTCAGCTTCGATCCGCGCACGGAGGGCTCCGTGCAGGATTTCACGATCGACAACATCGGCGCCCAGCAGCGCCGAACCCTGCAGGTTCAGCAGTTCATGGATGACGAAGCCAAGGTGCGGGAAGAGCAGGTCGAGTTTACGAAGAAGATGCGCGACTTCTACCAGAGCAACTCCATTGCGATCGATCGCGCGGTCAAGGCGGACCAGGCGAAGCAGTCGGTGCAAGGCAAGGACGCGGCGCTGCTGGCCGAATGGAAGAAATGGGATACCGACAGCCGCGACTTCGAACGAAAGGTCTCCCAGGCGCGGCAGAAGGCCACCAAGGAGCGCGCAACCGCGGTGGCGAGCCTCAGGAGTGACGACCTGGCCGGGATGACCGTCGACATCATCACCGAGCCGGTGACCGTCACCGCACAGGTCCAGGCACCCGGTGGGGGGCAGACCACGCCGCGAACCATGGTGTTTACCCTTCAGCGTGCATCGGGCAAGAAGGGCGATCAGGCGACCGAGGGACGCTGGATCATCATGTCGATCCAGCCGCAGGGCGCGGCAGCGCCC
>DAIRVG010000219.1:0-3483 GCA_036802945.1 Vicinamibacterales bacterium | reverse complement strand
TCCAGCTTCGCGTACTTCGCGCGGAGCGTCTTCTGCCCCACCGTGTTGAACCGCACCTGCAGCTTGATGTCATCGTCAAGCTGCTCGACAGACAGAACCGTGCCGAGGCCGAACTGCGGGTGCCGTACGCGCGCTCCTGGACGAAGGCCTGACGCTATGGACTGATCCTCGTCGGCATACGAGTATGCCGGCTCCTCTTTGACGCGCCCCCGATAGCCTCCGCCCCTTGGGTATGGATTCGCCCTGAATTGCGAGAACGACGTCTGCGGCGACAGGAACGTCGACGGCACCTCCTCGACAAGCTGCGCCGGGATTTCATCGATGAATCGAGAGGGTTCGGTGGACTGATATTCCCCGAAGACCCGCCTGCGCGCGGCCGACGTGAGGACCAGTCGCCGCTGGGCGCGGGTGATGCCGACATAGCAAAGCCGCCGCTCTTCTTCGAGCTCCGCCTCGTCGTCGGCGGATCGCGAATGCGGAAACAGCCCTTCCTCGAGGCCGGCGATTGTCACGATCGGGAATTCGAGGCCTTTCGCGCTATGCATCGTCATCATCAGGACGCGGGCATCGCGGGATCCGGCTTCCTCGTCGACGTCCGAAAGCAGCGAGAGCTGATCGACGAACCCGCCGAGCGACGGTTCGGGATTTCTCGTTTCGTATTCACGGGCGGCCGAAACGAGCTCCGCAAGGTTTTCAATGCGACTCTCGGCCTCCTCGCTGCGCTCGTCACGGAGGTCCTGCAGATAACCACTCTGGTCGAGTACTTTTCCAAGCGCGATCGACACCGACTCGCGGGCGGCCATCTCGGTCAACGCGCCAATCAGATCGCGAAACGCCGCCAGGGACGCGACAGCGCGCGGCGCGAGCAGCCGCCTGTCGACGGCATGCACGAGCCTGACCCACAGCGAATCGTTCATCGCCACCGGCTGGAGTCCGGCCAGAAGCGGCGGTGTGTCGGCAGCGGTCGGCAGATCCAGCGCCTCGAGCGATTCCATAAGCCCTTTGCCGATGCCCCGTGCGGGAACGTTAATGACCCGTCGGAGGCTGACATTGTCGTGCGGGCTCAACACCAGCTTCAGATACGCGAGCGTGTCCTTGATTTCCTTCCGCTCGTAAAAACGAACGCCGCCGATGATCTTGTAGGCGATGCCTGCGCGACGCAGCGCGTCTTCCAGCGTGCGCGATTGCGCGTTGGTGCGGTACAGCACCGCCACGGTGTTTTCCACGTCGTCGTGAAGCGCCGTACGCGCGGTGCGTGCGATGAATTCTGCCTCGTCCAGGTCATCCCCGGCGCGGTAGTAGAGAATCTTCGCGCCGCCCGCGCGCTCGGTGTAGAGCCGTTTGTCCTTGCGATTGCGATTCTGCGAGATGACGGCGGACGCCGCATCAAGGATGACCTGCGTGGAGCGGTAGTTCCGCTCGAGACGCACGATATGCGCCTCTGGAAAATCGTGCTCGAAGTCGAGAATGTTGCGGAGGTCTGCGCCGCGCCATTTGTAGATCGACTGGTCGGGGTCGCCAACCACGCAGAGATTCCGATGCTTCCCTGCCAGGCGCTGAATCAGCAGATACTGCGGGCGGTTGGTGTCCTGATACTCGTCGACCATCAGGAACCGGAACTTGTCGCTGTAGCGTTCGCGGACGGTTTCGGCCTTCTCGAACAGCTCCACAGTCTTCAGCAGGAGGTCGTCGAAGTCGAGCGCATTCGCCTCCCGCAGTGCCTTCACGTACAACGCGTACAGCTTGCCGATCTGCTCGTCGCGCGGGTTCCAGGAAGTTGACGTGAAGACCTCCGGCCCTTCCATCCGGTTCTTGGCGTGGCTGATTCGCGACAAAGCGAGCCTCGGCTGCACGGCGCTGTCGTCGGCGCCAATCTGCCGGAGTGCCTGCTTCATCACGGTGAGCTGGTCGGTCGAGTCGTAAATCACGAAATCGCGCGACAGGCCGATGTGGGGCGCCTCGCGTCGCAGCAGCCGGGCACACAGGGCGTGAAACGTCGAAATCCACATCCGCCGGCAGTCGACGCGGAGCAGCGTCTCAACGCGCGTCCGCATTTCCTCTGCGGCCTTGTTGGTGAACGTGACCGCGAGGACGCGGTCGGGCTCGACGATGCCTTCGCTGACCAGGTAGGCGATGCGATGCGCGATGACGCGGGTCTTGCCGGATCCTGCGCCAGCCAGAATCAGCAGCGGGCCTTCGGTGTGAAGAACGGCTTCCTGTTGTTCAGGGTTGAGAGCGGAGAGGAGATCCATTGGTAATTCGTGATCCGCGATCGTGATTAGCGATTGAACCGTCGTCGGTGACGCGCCGTCAATCGCCAATCACAAATCACAAATCGCCAATCACCAATCTACTCGACCGTGACGCTCTTCGCGAGATTTCTCGGCTGATCCACGTCGCATCCCCGGCGCACGGCAATGTGATACGCCAACAACTGAAGCGGAATCGTCATTACGACTGGCGTAAGCAGGGCTGTGGTCGCCGGCATCTGGACAATGACGTCGGTCTGCGGATCGAGTACGCCCGCCATGCGCGGATCGCCCTCCGTCGTCAAGGCGATCACCGACCCGCCGCGCGCCTTCGCCTCCTGCACGTTGCCGATCATCTTTTCGAAGACGTGATCGTTCGGCGCAATCGCCACAACCGGCATGCGCTCGTCGATGAGCGCAATCGGCCCATGTTTCATTTCGCCTGCCGGGTACCCTTCGGCGTGGATGTACGAGATTTCCTTGAGCTTCAGCGCGCCCTCGAGCGCAATCGGGTAATTGATGCCGCGCCCCAGGAAGAGGAAGTCGGTCCGGTTGTAGAAGCGCTCCGCGACCTTGTCGAGCGCCGCCGACGCCTTGAGTGCCTGCTCGAGCGTCTGCGGCATTTGCAGCAGCTCGGTGATGTGATCGCGAATCTGGGGTGGTGTCAGCGTTCCGCGCACCTGCGCCATATAGAGGGCCAGCAGCTGCAGCGCGATCAACTGGGAGGTAAACGCTTTCGTGGACGCGACGCCGATCTCCGGGCCGGCGTGTGTGTAGACCGTGCCCTGCGCCTCGCGCGTGGCCATGCTGCCGACCACGTTGCAGATGGCAATGCTCTGGGCTCCCTTCTTTTTCGCCTCCCGCAGCGCGGCCAGCGTATCGGCGGTTTCGCCGGACTGCGTGATTACAATCGCCAGCTCGTTCGACGCGACGATTGGGTTCCGGTAACGGTATTCGGAGCCGTAGTCCACTTCGACAGGCACCTGCGCCAGCGCCTCGATCAGGTACTTGCCAACAAGGGCAGCATGCCAGGATGTGCCGCACGCGATGATCGTGACCTTCTGAAGCGTCCGGAACATCTCCTCCGGGATGTTGAGATCTTCGAGGAAGATCTGACCACGATCGAGCGACACGCGGCCGAGGATCGTGTCCCGCGCCGCGGTCGGCTGCTCGAAGATCTCCTTGAGCATGAAGTGCTTGTGGCCGCCCTTCTCCGCCGCGATCGGATCCCACA
>DAIRVG010000218.1:0-8405 GCA_036802945.1 Vicinamibacterales bacterium | reverse complement strand
GAGAACCCGCAGATTAAGAGTCTGCTGCTCTGCCAATTGAGCTAGCGGCCCACTTCGGAGGCAAGAGGACCGCTTATTCTACCGGTCGCGCCGTCGAGACCGCAACTCGCCGAGGCGCGACGAGGACTCCGAGGAGGCATCGCGGAGTTCATCGGCGATCTTCATCGCGCGATCGATCTCGTGCTGCGCCGCATCGTTTGCGCGCTTCGCACGCTCTGAGAGATCGCTCGCACGCTCCAGGCGCAGCGTGAGCTCCTGCTCGATGTCGCGATTCAGCGCACGTTCCCCGCGTCCCATATCCGTCCGACTATTGACGCTTCAAAAGACCTGCCACCTGGCGATGAGGTCCGTGAAGCGGTGTCCGATCCTGGAGCGGCTCGCGAAGCGACGGCGCCTGGCCGTCCACAATGGCAGGGAACAAGGCCTGGATTCCAGTCGAGCCATCGCGCACGAGCCCGCGCTCGCGGTAGTGCGGTGAATCGACGGCCCTTCGAAGATTGAGGATCGGGGCAAAGCAGCAACCGCACTCCGAGAAACGGGCGTTACATTCGGCCAGCGTGAGCGTGCCAAACATCGCGGCGAGCTCTGCCTTGAGCTCGTGCTGCGGCAACGGGTCCTGATGCCGCCCGAGCCAGTCCGGCCGTTCGGCCGACGCGCAGAAAGCTTTCCAGAATTTCGGCTCCAGCGCGCCAAGGCTCACACGAATCCCATCGGCGGTTTCGTACACGTTGTAGCAGGCGGCGCCCCCATTGAGTAGCCCTTCGCGCGGCCGCGGCTCGATCCCCGCGCCAAGCTCCGCAAGATGAAGGAGCTCCAGCGGCATCACCGCATCGGCCAGCGCAAGATCGATCTCGCAGCCGTGCCCGTCCCTCGCGCGGGCGTGCAGCGCGCCCAGAATTGCGATGACGGCGAAGAGCGAACCGGCACAGTCGGCGACCGGCGGGTCGAAAAAGGGTGGATTCCCCCCGTTGAGATGGAGCGCGCCGGCGAGCGCGAGGTAATTGACGTCGTGCGCCGGCATCTCGGCGAGCGGCCCGTGGTACCCGAATCCGTTCAGCGAGCAGTAGACGAGGGCGGGATTGATCTCCTTCAAGACCGCGTAGCCGACGCCCAGGCGTGTCATGACGCCGGGGCGGAACGATTCGATCAGAACGTCGGCTCCCGCGGCCATTGCGAGGAATTCTTCACGCACGCTCACAACAGTGAGATCCATCCGGCGGGTCGTCTTCCCCGCATTGACCGCCTGGAAGTACATCGACGCACCGTCTTCGCTCCGCGGCCCGAGCGACCGCATCTCGTCGCCTGCCGGCGGCTCGATTTTGACGACGTCGGCGCCCATGTCGGCCATCAGCAGCGTGGCGAGGGGGCCGGGCAGGTGACGAGAGAGGTCGATGACGCGGATGCCGCTGAGAAACGTGTTGAGGCGGGACATGCGCCACATTCTCACACTTCTCCGTCGGTTCCACGTGCGTGCGCCCGCACCCGCCGTGCAAAAAGGGCGTATCATCGGCCCCTGTCAGACCCCTGCGGCGTGGAGTGGCGAAGGTCCGGTCGACTGGAGGCGAATGCTATGACGACGAGGAAATGGGCGACCTGCTTCGGAATCCTGATTCTTCTTGCGGCGTGCTCATCTCAGGCGCCTCCGGCGTCCACGGAGCAGCAGGCGTCGGCAGATCCGCGCTCCGATGGTGCGGAGAACGTGAGACTGGTCGGATTCAACGATATGCAGGGACGCCAGGCACTTCAGCTGACCGCGAAGTCGGACCCGGCCAATGGCAACTGGGTCTACGTCGGGCTCACGCCGAACGACCGCAACGATCCGCAGGCATCCGACGACGGCGAGGGGAACGACGAGCCGATCCTCAACCCGATCACCGGGAAGATGGAATGGAACGGCACGGCCATCCTGAACATCGACGACCCGGCGAACCCGAAGTTCGTGTGGCACATCCCGAACGAGGAAGCGCACGTCAACTCGCGATCGGTGTCAGTCGTGTACGACTACGGCTTCAATTCGGACCCGGCCGGTCACGACTACCTGATTCGCAGCTGGGACACGGGCAAGAATTTCAAGTTCGAGATCTGGGACATCACCACGCGGGGCACCGATCCGTCGAAGATCTTCAAGGTGTCCGAGATCACCGGAACCCCGCCGAACAACTGCGGACCCGGGTGCGGCGGTACGTTCATCAGGCGTGCGCACAAGGGGTGGTGGTCACAGAAGTCCGGGTTGTTCTATTCAAGCTCCGGCGAGCCCGGCTATCGCGGCTTGACGGTGATTCACATCTGGGATCTCAAGGACCCGAAGAATCCGAAGTTCATCGGCCGCGCGGCGTCACCGAGCCAGCGGGAAGGTACGCCCGGTTACCAGAACGAGTACGCACATCACCCCATGGTTGACGAGGAGAACCATCGCCTCTACATTGGCTTCCGCGGCTCAGGCCTGGCCGGCGGCTGGGACATCACGGACGTAACGAAACCGAAGATGGTGTGGCTGATCGACACGAACCCGCCGGGACGCGGGCCGCACACCGTGTCGCCGATCAAGTACGAGGAAGTGCCGAACTTCAAGGGTCCGGACGGATTGCCACGTACCTATACGTTCATCACCGACGAGGCCGCCGGCAATGCGGATATGAAGCCGTGCACCAGCGGCATCCGATCGAAGGCGTACATGGTCGACATCACCGACGAAACGCATCCCTTCCCGGTGTCGACGTGGCAGGTGCCTGTTGGGAACTTCTGCGACAAGGGCGGACGCTTCGGTCCGCATCAGCATGCCGAGAAGGTGAACAGCGAGATCAACCGATTCGAGGACAAGCTCGCGTGGGTCGCCTACTTCAACGCGGGCATCCGCGTGGTTGATCTCTCTGATCCGTACAACCTGAAAGAGGTCGGCTATTACGTCCCGAAGACGAACTCGCAGTCGCATCCGATTGCGAAGGGACAGCCGACGGCGATTCAGATCAACGACGTGACCATCGACCACCGTGGGCTGGCGTACGCCTCCGATCGCGTGGGGACCGGTCTGTTTGTTCTGGAATACACCGGCAAGAAGCCGGCGACGGCGACAAAGTAGGCGGGCACCCAGTCAACTCCCAACCTCCAACTTCCAACTCCCAAGAAAACGCCCGAGGGCGCCTTGGGAGTTGGAAGTTGGGAGTTGGGAGTTTTCCTAGAATCGAGTCACCAGCTCAAACGTCGCAGCCCGTGGGGTCTGCGGGTTCGTGTAGGTCCCGAACGTCTGCGGGTTGTACTTCCGATTCGCTCCCTGGCGGCTGAACTCGGTGTAGTTTCCCGCGTTGAGGAGATTGAAGACGTCGAACGACAGTTCCACGTTGCGGTCGCCGCCGAGACTGATTCGTCGCCCCAGCTTGATGCCGACGATGTGCACGTCAGGCGCCCTGGGCTGACCTTCCCCGCGCGTCGGATAGGCGAACCGGATGCGCGTGGCGAGCGGGTTCGACTGCCTGACCCCTGTCGAGGAGACCACAGTCGTCGGTCCGAAGACGGGGATCAGTGGGCTGCTGGCCGGCAGTTGATCGATGACGGGCCCGGTCCAGTTTCCAGCCACGATCGTGTAGCTTCCCGACGCCACCAGGGCCCACGGCGCGTGCCAGGTTCCGGCCATGCGCACCGAGTACGGATTCCACATCGGGTTGTTGACGAGCGAATTTCCCGTGGCCAGGCTGTTCTGGTCCTGGACGCCGTCGGTCCGCCAGATGTTCTTGTTGTTGGCGAACGCGTCCGGCTGGATGAACTTTGCCGGGTCGGACGGATTCCACGTGCCTTCGAGATGCTGCCACTGGCGCTGCACCGTGAACAACATCTGGAACCCGCTTGTCAGGTTCTTCGTCAGCGTCGCCTGAAGGGCGCGGTAGTGCGTCGTGCTCCAGGAGTTGTTGGTGAGCCGATATAAGAGGCCCTGATTCGGATCCACTTTCCCGAATCCGCCGAAGGGCTGGTTCGGTCCGGCGGGATAGATGCCATTGATGTCTACCTGCGCGTACTGGTCGTGGTTGACCTTGACGATTCCCGCGACGTCGATCGCCATCTGGCCGGGAAACTGCCGCCGGTAGCCTAGCGACCACTCGTCGAAGCTCGGTTGGTGAAGATCGGGATCGAACTGAAGGCTCGAGATGGTCGTTGCCACGGGAGGCGTGCTGATCACCGTCTCGAACGTGCCGTTCGAATCCAGATCGTACGTGTTGCGCAATCCCTGCGCGTCGTTACCGCCAAACGACGGAACCGGGTTGCGCGTGCCCATTAACTGCTGGTGGTACTTGCCGTAGGTGCCCCGTAACACGTTCTTCGCATCCGACGTAAGCAGATACGAAAATCCGAGTCGCGGCGCCACTTCGGTGCTCGACTGCCGTTGCAGTTTCCGCAGGACGTCGAAGCGTCGCACCAGATCGAGTCGAACGCCCAGGGTCGTTGTAAGCCGGCCGGCTTTCCAGCTGTCCTGCCCGTAGAAGCCGATGTCCTTGTCGCGGCCATTGGACTGATCGAGATTCAAATCGCCGATGATGAACTGCCTGTGGAACGGCACGGTCCCCGCGGCGGCGTTGCTGGGATTCGCCATCCGCTGCTCTTCGAGGATGAAGCCGTCGTTCAGGTACTGCACGTTCTTGTCGTAGATGCTCCGCGGCATGGCGAGAAAGCCGGCTTGGATGTCATGCGAGCCGCCCCAGCCGTCCTTGTAGTACGTCACGTCGCCGCGAATCATCGTGATGGACGACGTGTCGAGGTCGAAGCACGCGCTGCATGCGGTCGACGACCACTGGCCGCCCCTGAGGAGGAGCCCTGACCCCTCGGCCACTCCCTGATTGAGAAACGCCTCACGATGGATGCTGACGAGGGGACCCTGCTTATCGTAGGCATAGCTATCGAGGTTATTGCCGCCCTTCCTGTTGTAGCTGGCATACAACGTAGAGGTGACGCGCTGCCCCCACACTGACGTGAGCTTGCCACCGTACATCGGTCCGCCGGTTGAAAGCACCTCCACCTGCTCGTAGTCTTCCGCGCCCACGACGTTCAGCAGCAGCCGATCGGCCTGGTAGATGAGGGCCAGATCGTGATTGGGCTTCAGTTTCGTGGAGACTTTCACCCAGGGCTGATAGCCGGTGATCGTGTTGTTGTCGAGCGGCTTATCGGGGAAGAACGCGTTGTGATACGAGAGTTGTTCGGGCGTGCGGCCGGTCCCGCTCTTGTTGTCGGTATACCTGAGCGCGCCAAAAAACCAGGTCTTGTCCTTCCTGATCGGTCCTCCAAACGATACGTCGTACTGATGCACTTGCCGGGTAGCCGGTGTGCCCGACGCGACGTTGTTAGCATTCCAACTGAACGGCTGATAGGAGATCACGCCGGTGCCGTGGAACTGGTTGCCTCCGCTCTTGCTGACCATGTTGATGACGAGGCCGTAGCCCATGGGCGATGCGGCGTCTATACCGCCGGTCTTGACCTCCGTATCTTGAATCGCTTCGGAGCTGAGACCGGTCCGGTTGATGTTGAAGTCGTTGTAGTTGCCCGCATACAACCCTTCCATCAGGGTTACGGCGTCCCGGTGCTCGACCGCATTGCCGAAGTAGTTCTGGCGGCCGCTCGCGTCGTTGTGCGGACGCGAGATCACTCCAGGCGTGAGCATGAGGAAGTCGCTCCAGAATTTCCCCTCGACGACCGGCGCTTCCTTCTGGAACTCGGCGTCGATCGTCAACACGTTGCTCGGTTTGGTCACCTCCAGCATCGGCGCGTCGCCCGAGACCGTGATCGACTCTTCGAGCGCGCCGATCTCCATCGCGATATCCACCTGGAAGTTGCTCCCGGCCCGCAGCAGGACGCCCTCGCGCTTGGAGCTCGAGAATCCGGCCAACTGCGCTGTCACGGTGAAGGTGCCGGGTGGGAGGTTAACCAACCGGTAATTGCCTGCTGCATCCGTGACGGCGACGCTGGGGCTGAGGAGCACGTCACTGGTCGCGGTGATGGTGACGCCCGGCAGCGCGCCGCCCTGGCTGTCCCTGACGGTTCCGCGAAGGCTGCCATCCCCACCTTGGGCTGCAGCCTGTGTGGCTGCCAGCAGGCTCAGCAAGACGAGTAGAGGAACGATCATCCTCTTCATGTATCAGGCTCCCTTCTTGAGCGACGACGATTATCGAGTGGGCGAAGTCTCCTGGGTTCGACAGACGATTCACGTGACGCGACGAATTGGTGCGACCGAAGAGGGGCGGAAACGCGGCGATTATATTCGGATCCCGGATCCCCGATCCCCAGTCCCCGTCTGGACGTATACTCGGCGTTCCGGAACCCCCATTCCTGGAGGAATCATGACTCGTCGACTCTTGTTCGCGCTTCTCGGCGCGGCGTTCCTGCACCCCCAGGACGCTGCGGCAGCAACCTGCGACAGCCTGACATCGCTTCCGCTTCGCAACGCTCAGATCACGTCAGCGCAGATGGTGACGGCAGGTGCATTCGCGCCGCCCGCAGCGCCCGGACGCGGAGGGGCCGCGCGTGGCGCCGCACCCGCTGAAGGTGAGGGGCGCGCTGGCGCAGCGGCCGGACGCGCCGGTCGCGGCGCAGGCCGTGGCAATGCACCGAATGTGTACGCGATGCTGCCGGCGTTCTGCCGTGTCGCCGCCACGCTCACTCCGACCAACGATTCCGAAATCAAGATCGAAGTGTGGCTACCTGACTTGGCCAACTGGAACGGCAAGTTTGAAGCGGTCGGCAACGGCGGGTTGGCTGGTACGATCGCCTATCCGGCGATGGCTGCTGCGCTCGCGTCCGGATACGCAACGACGAGCACCGACACGGGTCACTCCGGGAACAATGGAGCCTTCATGCTCGGTCACCCGGAAAAGGTGATCGACTTCGGCTATCGCGCAGTCCACGAAATGACGGTGCAGGCGAAGGCAGTCATCAGCGGGTACTACAGCAGCGCGCCGAAGTTTTCCTACTTCAACGGCTGCTCGCTGGGCGGGCGCCAGGGGATCACCGAGGCGCAGCGCTATCCTGCCGATTACGACGGCATCGTGGCAGGCGCCGTCGCGTGGGGCGGCATGGATCGATATCTCGGGGTGGTGATGAACAACGCCTCCATGCAGAAGGTGTCGGGCGCGTACATTCCGCCGGAGAAGTATCCCGCGGTGCACGAGGCGGTGCTGCAGGCGTGCGACGGCCTCGACGGCGTGAAGGACGGCATCCTCGAGAATCCGCTGGCGTGCCAGTTCGATCCGAAGGCGCTTCAGTGCAAGGCGGGCGAAGACTCGGTTTCATGTCTCACCGCGGCACAGGTTCAGACGGCGAAGATGATTTACGCGCCGGCAAAGGATCCGAAGACCGGCAAGGTCCTTACCGGGGGCTTGATGCGCGGCACCGAGCTGCAGTGGGGCACGCTCTACGGTCCACAGCCGTACGGCAATGCCGCCGAGCCGCTGAAATACCTCGTGATGAAGGATGCCAATTGGGATCCCAACACTTTCAATCCCGCGACCGACATCGAGCGGGCTCAGAAGGCGGACCCGGACGATGTGCTCAAGTCCGACAACGCCAACATCAAGCCGTTTTTCGATCGCGGCGGAAAACTCCTGATGTACCAGGGATTCGCCGATCCCCAGGTCACGTCCGACAACGCGATTCGCTATCACCAGATGGTGCTCGACAAGGTCGGCAAGGGCGTCGAAGGCAAGTCGATCGAGCTCTTCATGGTGCCCGGCATGTATCACTGCCAGGGCGGGCCCGGCACCGATACCTTCAACAAGATGGCCGCAATCGAGCAGTGGGTCGAAAAAGGGAAAGCGCCCGACCGTATCGTCGCGTCACACCTGACCGACGGCAAGGTCGATCGGACGCGGCCGCTGTGCGTGTTCCCGAAGGTCGCGAAGTGGAACGGGACCGGCAGCACGGACGACGCAGCGAACTTCTCCTGCGTTGTTGATTCAGCGTCGCGCGCCACGAAATAGCAACCACGAAGGGCACGAAATCCACGAAGGTCGGTGACTTCTGGCCTTCGTGGGCTTCGCGTCTTACAAACTTACTTCCGGAGAAGGCAGACCTGGCCCGGAACTCCCAACCTCCAACTCCCAACTCCCAAAGCGATCGGGCGTTGGGAGTTTGTGTTTTGAGGTGTTGGGATTTGGAACTTGGGATTTGGGACTTGGGATTTTCTAAGAATGGTGCGCCCGACAGGATTCGAACCTGTGGCCTACAGCTCCGGAGGCTGCCGCTCTATCCAGCTGAGCTACGGGCGCCTGAGTAAATCCCAAATCCCAAATCCCAAGATCCAAATCCCAAATTTGCGAGCGACGTCTTGATTTGGGGTTTGGGATTTGGAACTTGGGACTTGGGATTTCTTCCTTTGGCGCGCCCGGCAGGACTCGAACCTGCGACCTACGGATTCGAAGTCCGGCGCT
>DAIRVG010000217.1:0-8501 GCA_036802945.1 Vicinamibacterales bacterium | reverse complement strand
TGCCGACGCCGATCGTGAACAGCTCGATGATCTCGCGGCCGAAGTTCTCCTGCGGCTTCGCTTTGGTGTTGCTCTTGCTATCGAGCCACACCAGCATCGCGGGATCCTGCGCCACCTGAATCAGGAGATCGCGAAAGTTACCGAGCGCGTATTGGCGGAAGAGTTCGATCTGACCCTGTGGCCCGCGCAGCACGCCGGATTTGTGCGCGAGCATCTTGGCCGCCTGCCTGGTGCCAGAGTCGGCGGCCAGCTTGCTGTAGGCGGTGGCGAAGTGGTTGTGCCAGAACAACGCCATCTTTTCCTGCAGCGGACGGCGCGAGTGGACCATGCGGAACAGCCAGCGCTGGCGCGCGTCTTCGATGTCGATATCGGGCGCGAAGAGGTCTTTGGTGGCGACCTGCGCATGGTCGGGCCGTCCAATGCGGCCATCGACGTCATCGGGTCGACCCTCATAGTCGACGAAGTACGCGACCGCAGCGGCAGGCGACATGTCGCGAAACATCTCGGCGTCGACGGCACTGCTGCCGAATCCCGCGCGGCGGAGCAGGTGATCGATTTCCGGGTTGAGTTGGGACATTGCGGTTCCTGTGCGTGACGCGTCAGAGCGCGATCGTCACGACGCCGTCCGTGACGGTCGTGGAGAAACGACGCAGTGACGCCATGGCAGGGCCGCGCACCACCGCACCGCTGCGGCTGTAGCGCGACCCGTGGCACGGACACACGTACGTGTCGCCGTCCGTGCCGGTGATGGTGCACGACTGGTGGCTGCAGACCGCGTCGACCGCCGAGAACGCGCTCGCGCTCGTCCGCGCCACCAGGAACACGCCTGCTATGGACTCGACGAGCACGGCACCGCCGACGTCGGCCAACGCGGATCCAGCGACGGTGACCTGTACTCCAGAACCCGTGAACCGGCCGGACAGGACGCCGAGCATTGAGGCCGTGCCGCTCGGCGACGTCGGCCCGCCGCCGCAGGCGGAGAACAGCGTCGCGAACGTGGCGCAAGAGGCCACCTGACAGGCTTCTGCGCAGAACCGGCGTCGTGAGACGGGCGTGTTTGTGTCTGACATCGCGGTGATTCTCGTGGGGGGGGGCAATATCGAGACCACTCGCAAACGACCCGGTTTTCCTGAATCGCAGACCTGGCGGGTTCCCGCCGATCACAGACTGGGGGCGAGGACGGGTGATTTCGTAAGCGCCGCCGGCGGGCCCATTTTTGTCAGGAGTTGATGAGGAACCAGTCGCAGAGGTCCGACATCATGGCGATCGTGACGTGAGGGGTCACGTTCGCGGCCTGTCGTCCTTCGGCGAGAGCCGGCGGACGCGGGTATATCGGGCGCTCGGCCTCCAACTCCCGCCTTCGCGCTCTGCGCTTCGGCGCGGCAAGCCGCATGCCGGGAAAGCGCTCTCGCATTCGCTGCTCTCGCGCGTACGCGTCGACTAACAGATGGCTCGCGGCGACATCCGTCACGCGGCACAAAACGCCTGCGCTGACTCGTGGAAACCAAGACGCGTTGACGGAAGTCGACGCGGAAGCCTCGCTCGCGCGCTTTCCGGCTTCGCGGCATAGCGGCATGCTCACGCCTTCGCGCTCTGCGCTTCGGCGCGCAAGCCGTAGTCGGCCTCGGCCCGACATACCCGCATCCGCCTCAGCATGTGCTGTCGCTGAGCGACAGAATGCGCTGCTCTTGCAAGCGTGGGCAAGGGTCCCCCTTCCCCCTGTCCCCTGTCCCCTGTCCCCTTCCCCTGTCCCCTTCCCCTGACCCGGCGTTCGGATCTCAGCGCAGCAGCGTCGGTGCGGTGTCCTCGAAGTAGGCGAGGATGCCTTCGATGAGAGGATGCCCAGACGCGAAGAAATCGATCGACTCGTCCTCGACCGCTTCTTCCCGATCGAACGTGCCGACGTACGCAGAACCGCCGGGCACGCCCGGCAGGCTGTCGACGACCGCTTCGTTGCCGAACTCGATCGCAAACGTCCGCCGCTTCCGCAGGTGCTGGACGTGGAATCCGAGGCGAGTGCAGGCGTTGACCACCACCCGTTCGGTCAGCGCATCGAGCTCCGCGGGCACGCGTGCGAGGATGCCCTCGGCCATCTCCAACCGGTACGGGTCGCGATGGAGCTGCTGGTAGGCGGCTTCGCGGACGCGCGTGCGGGCGGCACGCGCGTCGGCGATCAATCGGTCAAGACGCTCATCGGTGAGCGAGGCGCCCGCATCAAGGGCGATCGCCTCGACCGCCCCCTCGACGTGCGCCAGCTGCGGCTCCAGCCCTGCCAGCGGTTCGCGGAATACGCCGAGCGTCTCGAACAGGCGCACGACGTCCGCGCCGATCCCGCGCGGCGGACGGAAGTACACGATCTCCACCGGGATGCGCCGGCCGATCCGATCCAGACGTCCGATCCGCTGCTCGACGCTGGTGGGTTTCCACGGAAGGTCGAAGAGGATCAAGCGGCGGCAGAATTCGAAGTTGCGGCCCTCGCCGCCGCACTCGGTCGAGACGAGCAGGCTTGGACCGTCTGCCTCACGGAAACGCGCGACCTCCGTGTCGCGCCGCGCCGGCGACAGATCCTCATGAAAGACGCCGCTCGCGAGCTGCGCGCGGTGGCTCAGCGCCGTCCGCAACATCTCGAGCGTCTCGCGGTGCGCGACGAACACGAGCGTTTTCTCCTTCGCATCCCGCCACCGGCGCGCGTTTGAGAGCAGCCACTGGACACGCGGGTCCACCGCGTCCATCGCCTCTGCCTGCTGGCGCAACGCACTATCGTCGGGCCCGAGCACGGCGGCCAGCGCTGCCCCCGATGCGACCGCGCGACGGATGCGATCGATCTTCTGCCTGCGCACGACGGCGTTCGGCGCCGGCACGGCTCGCAGCGTCGCTTCGATCTCGGCATTCGCGGTCCCAGAGGGTCCGCGCCGCTGTGAGGTGGCGCCCCCGTGCACGTCGATCGGGATGCCCACGCGCGGCGGCAGGCCTCCGATGTCGACGCGCCGCGTGGAGCTGGTGCACGGAGGCAGCGGTATCCCGTTCGCAAGCCGCTCCTCGAAACTTACGTCATCTGGAAACTCCTCCGGGCGCAGGAGTTGAAGCAGCCGAAAGAACCCGTGCGCGTCGTCGTCGAGCGGAGTCGCGCTGAGGAGCAGGACGTGACGGCCAAGGCCGGCGATCGGCGCGATGGCCCGCCACGCCGCATCGCCGGGATGACCCGGCGGGCGCCGGATGCGCTGCGCCTCGTCAACGACCAGCAGATCGATTCCGGCGCTCACGGCCTGTTCCGTCAGGTGCGGCCGCTCGATCAGCATCTCGAGCGCGATGACGGCGCGCCGATGGACATCAAACGGGTTGAAATCGGGTCCGAAGTCGCGCGCCACGTCGGCCAGGCGCGGGCCGTCGAGCAGCGCGAAGACCTGGTGGTATTTTCGCCACAGCTCGCCGAGCCACTGAACCGTCAAGACGTCCGGCGCCACGACGAGGCAACGCTCGACTTTCCCCACGTGGACCAGTCGATTCAGGATCAGGCACGCCTCGATCGTTTTCCCGAGGCCGACTTCGTCGGCGAGCAGCCACCGCACCGGATCGGTCGCGGTTGCACGCTCCGCGACGTAGAACTGGTGCGGAAACAACCGGACGCGTCCGCCGAGGAAGGATCCGAGACCGCCGGCCTCGCGAATCGAGCGGAGGCGTCGGACGTCGCGAAGAATCTCGAGGTCTGCCGGGTGGATGGGGACGAAAGCCTGGGCAACGGGCTCCGCCGCTTCAGAGTCGGCCCGCACGAGGGCGTCGCTGTTGGCCGCAATGCGCAGCGTCGTTGCCGTGCGCGCAAAGCGCACCACGAGCGCGCGGCCTTCGACGGCCGCCACGCGTCCGACGCCGAGCTCAGGGTTGAAGCGGTGAGTAAGGTAATCGCCTGTCGTCCATGACCGCTCCGGATCTGTCACCTTCCGACGATCGTATCAGCGGTTTCAGCCTCCTTGATGAAGCTCGGATCGCCGGCGGCGTAGCGATTCGAGCTCAAAGCCAGTCGACGCGGAAGCCTCGCTCGCGCGCTTTCCGGCTTCGCGATGCAAACCGTCAATTCGGCGTGACACGTCGTGCCTCGCCATTTCATCATTAACCGCCGCCGCTTTTCTTGACGCTGCGACACCTTCAAGAGGTACGGCGGCCGGGGGTGGAGCGATCACGCGCGGTCAGCGTGTGTTCCACAACTCCTAGAACCGAGGCTGCTCATGCACGAGTACATCGAGATCCAGTTTCGTCACAGGGGTAAGGCGTTCCGCGTGGCTCGACAAGTCCAGCAGGGGTTCGAGTTCGACGAACGTGATCCGCCGACGCGCAGCATCGACATCGGTTTCGCCGCATTCGACGATGGCACGCGGTATCGGATGCAGCGGATTCGCCAGGTCAAGGGTTGGGGTGCACAGCGGTTCGACGTGAAGGTCTCGGTGGAGGACGGCTCGCTTGTGCTGCGCGGTGACGATCGGTTCTCGCTACCGGAGGGGTGGTACACGATCACCGCGAACGTCAGCGGAGCAAAGGTGAAAACGATCGACAAACGGCGCGTCGAAGTCGTAAACGATCGTCACGCTCTTCTACACATTGATCTGGAGCTCGACGAGCGAACGATCGAGGTCGATCTCGATGGTGCGGATCCGGCCATCCAGCGAGTGCTCGACGCCTCGACGCTGGACGGGCAGACCGGGACCGACTGGGTGCAGGATAATGACGTCCGCCCGACGCGACGGGCCTGCGCGCTGAACCTGCTCGCGAGCCTGCGCACCACGCCGACAGTATCAGCGCCACTTCTGGCCGAGGTCGACTGCATCTTTATCGGCCGCGACGATCGCTGTTACGCACGGGTAACGCCCGCGTTCTATACGCGTGTTCAGGCGTTGTGTGATCAGGACAACAACAGGGTGTATCCAGAAGGTCCCCCTCACGCGAAGATCCACGAAGAGCTGCTGCTTGCGATCGGTGACTTCGATTCAACAGCCGCCGGCTGCTTCGGCACCAAGGGGCTGTGGAGCTTTCGAGCTGAAGGCAGCCCGTCGCTGCAGATGGTGATTGCGCGACCGACGACGATTTTCCCGATGGAGTTCGTGGATCTGGATCTCGATCTCGGCAACCCGCTTCAGGACGTGGTAGGCCTCTGCATTCACATAGGCGAGCTTGTCGACGGGAAGCCGACAAATCATCTCGACATGTACGACAAGCTCCGAAAACACAAGGTCAGGGCGCCGTATCTTTACTACACGGTCACGAAGCCGGCTAAGAAGTGAGATGAGCGGCGCCCTGCGCTTCGGCGCACGCGCATATAATCCACAGCATATGCTCGGCGCCTTCACTGCTCGGGCGTGTCTCGGCGCGCATCGTTCAAGGGCCCTCGCGGTCATTACCGCAATCTTCCTGTCAACCGCTGGCGCCGCCCTCGCGCAGCCGGCGCCATTCAACGTCGTCGAAGCGACGATCGATGACGTTCGTCGTGCGCTCGTGTCGAAGCAGGTCACATGTCGGGCCCTTGTCGAGCAGTACATCAGGCGCATCGAGGCCTACGACAAGTCCGGTCCTGCGTTGAACGCGGTGCAGACCATCAACCGCCGCGCGCTGGAAGACGCCGATCGCCTCGATTCAATGTTCATCACGTCTGGCCCGGTCGGCCCGCTGCACTGTGTTCCGATGCTTCTCAAGGATCAGTTCGAGACCAGTGACATGCCGACGACCTACGGCTCGGTGCTGTTCAAGGATTTCATTCCAAAGCGCGACGCGACAGTTGTCAGCAGGTTGAAAACGGCGGGAGCGGTGATCGTTGCCAAGACCACTATGGGCGAGTTCGCTGCGGGATATCTTGGTTCGGCATTTGGCGTCGTGCACAACGCCTACGACCCGGCGCGAATCGCCAGCGGTTCGTCAGGCGGCACCGGCTCCGGGATCGCGGCAAACTTCGGCACAGCGGGGATCGGCGAGGACACCGGCGGATCGGTGCGCGGACCCGCAGCCGCGAACAACCTGGTCGGACTGCGGCCGACAACGCCGCTCGTCAGCCGCTTCGGGATGTTGCCGGCTCGGCCAAGCACGGACACGCTCGGCCCGATCACCCGCTCGGTCAGGGACGCGGCAATCGTTCTCGACGTCATCGCGGGTTACGACGCCAAGGATCCTTTGACCGCGGATGCGGTTGGACGGGTGCCCGCAAGCTATACGCAATCACTCACGGCGGATGGATTGAGAGGCGCACGCATAGGTGTCATTCGCGAGCCGCTGGATCCGAAGGCCGATCCAGCGTCGAACGACTTCAAGCAGGTCCGTGCAGTGATCGACCGCGCGCTTGCAGATCTGACGCGGCTGGGCGCCGTGGTTGTGGATTCGGTCGCCATTCCCGATCTCGCCGGCCGCTCGGCGAGGATGTACGACGGCAACGTGTTCGAAACGGAAGCGGCAACAAACAAGTACCTGGCGCAGCACCCCAACGCGCCGGTGAAGACCCTGAGTGAGATTCTGCTGTCCGGGAAGGTCGTGCCATCGCGCGCGCCGGTCCTGATGAACACCATCGGCCACTCCACCAACGAGAGCGGCTACCTGCAGTTTCTATTGGCCAGGGACGAGCTCCGACAGGCTGTGCTCGTCGGGATGGCAGACCAACGGATTGATGCACTCGTGTATGCGACGTTCGACCATCCGCCGCTTCGTATTCCCACCGATGCGTTGACGCAAACCGTCATAGATTCCACGGGTCCGGGCAACAATCGGCGCCTCAGCCCGGTCATCGGCTTTCCGGCAATGACGGTGCCTGCAGGATTCACAGCCGACGGCCTCCCCGTGGGGCTCGAGTTCATGGGCCGCCCGTTCGCCGAGCCTACGTTGTTCAAGCTCGCCTATGCATACGAGCAGGGGACGCACCACCGTAAAGCACCAACGTCCACGCCGGCAGTGCCCCGACAAGTGACCGCAGCTCGTTAGGCCGGAGGAGCGAGGAATGGCTGTGGTCAACTCCTACCGCACCGCGATCGGGGCGACGGTCGAACCAGTGGCACCCACCAGCTTCAGTGGCTCCACGATCAACGCGAACTCGTACGCCCGCTGGGCGGCGAGCTCATCGAGCCTCAGGTTCTCCAGCAGAAAGATCCCGTTCACCACGAGTGCGATTTGATGCACCGGGTTCGACAGCTTCGGGTCGGGGCTCGGTGTCACGTTGATCGGCGCGGTGTCGGCGCCAATCAGCATCGGATCCTGTCGTGCGAGCCATTCGGACGCCGCCACGTCGATCCCCGGGTTGATCCTCATGTACCGGGCGTTCTCCTTACCCCAGAGGCGGCCCCACCCCGTGTGAAGGATCACCGCGTCGCCGGGCTGCAGCGTGAGTTGCTGCTTTTGCAGCGCCTGCTGTAAATCCGCCACGGTGATCTCGTACGAGTCGGGCAGCATCTCGACGCCTTTGAGCGCCGCGATGTCGAGCAGTACTCCGCGCGTCATCAGCGCGCCGATGTTCTCGATGCCGAGCTTCGAGAAGCCGTTGCGGGTCGCGATGTCATCAAGCTTGAAGCAGTTGTAGAGACTATCGCCAATCGTCTGGTGCGCGAAGACGTCGAACTGGGTGCCGACCTGGCCGATTTCCGCCAGCACGACCTCCTCGTTGCTGCCGCGGCGGTTCGATCCGGCAAGCGGCGCAGTCCGTTTCGTATGCAGCTCGAACGTGCGAGTGGCTTGCAGCGGCATGCTTTGTTCGAGCCTCCGTCCCAACTCGAACACCTGCCCCGTCTTAATGAGACGGGTCGCGCGGAGCACTGTCTCAGGCTTCATGTGATTCCCGGCGCCGCGCTGGTCGCCTGCGCCCCACTTCGACGGGCAGCGCGCGCTGTCAGCTGGCGGGTTCCACGTCTGCGCCTCCGCACCTGTAGCGCGGACGCACACAAAGGAGGTCGCGAGCGCAACGATGATGATCGGTCGCATGATCAAACTCCTTTAGCGCGAAGACGAAACGCCGGCTGCCAAGACCTGACTGCTCTCCGCTTCAACCCTGGGATTATATGAAGGAAGTGTGATGACCATGATGGAAACCGATCAGCGGTTCTACGTTCGGCGATCCACGATTCCAGAAGCTGGGGAGGGTTTGTTCGCGGCCGTCTCACTGGTTCAAGGCGATCGCTTGCGAGTCGTCGGCGTATTGATTGCGGCGAATTCCGTGTCCGATCGATGTACCAGGTATGCCGATCCGTACAAAGTGCGTATGGGCGAACGTCTCCTCATTCCTACGGGCTGGTGTGCGATGGTCAATCATCGCGAGGACGCAAACGTTGAAAAGGTCATCGAAGGCGAGGACGTCTACCTGGAAGTGCTTCGGCCGATTGCGAAGGATGAGGAAGTATTTTTTCGATATCACGAGTACGCGAAGAATCGGTTTGGTCCGCTGCAACCGTAGGGAATCCCTCGCCCAGGTGACTTACGTATGCGCGTCAGCATCGTGAGCGAAGATGCAGCTTTCGATGCTCGACGGTCTGGGTCATCAGCAG
>DAIRVG010000216.1:6544-8504 GCA_036802945.1 Vicinamibacterales bacterium | reverse complement strand
CGCCAGAGGACGTTATCGATGAAGTAATGGTGGATGTTGATGAACAACATTGCCGCGGTGAAGAAGAAGAACATCTGCCACGAGTTGAACGTACCGAGCGCGGTATCGATCTCGTTCGGCAGGAACTCGAATGCCATCCACCCGGCGAGTACGATCCCCACGGTAAGAACGGTTCCGCGGATCTCGGGATGATCGAGTGTACGGAGGCGCGTATCTTCCATCTTGTAGACAAATGCCAGGTACTGCAGCGAGTGGAAGAGCGGCGTCAGGAGAAAATAGAACTCGAACTGCCTCGTGATCGGAAGCCACCAGACGTAGAGCGCAACGAACGGCACGACCATGTTGACGCCAGGCACGCGGCCGCGCTCCTTGTAGTTCTTCCAGAACACCTCGTACGCCACCAGCGCGATGCCGATGACGACGATCGCTTCGGTGATCGGCACCAGGAGGTCGGGCAGGTCGAACGAGTAGTACTTGAACTGAGAGAAGTTGTTCTGAACGCCCTTGCTGTTGCCGTACGCGAAATTGAGCCACCAGATGCTGAGGAGCGCGTATTTCGTGATCGTGCGCTGCGTCTTCGACAGCGGGTATTTGTCGAAGTACGCATAGACCATCATGCAGCCGAACACCTGCTTCGTATAGTGCCAGCCCACCGTGAACAGCATCACGTTGAACGCGATGGCGAACAGGAGGTCGCCCAGCCGTGGGCCGGAGAAGACGTTCGCGTTTCCTCCGAAGCCGCTGATGGCGCGCTGGACCAGCGACACGAGCGGAAGCTGCGAGACCGGCACGTCATAGCGCGCGAACGCCCAGGCGAACGTCACGACCATCAGGATCGGGACCGCGATCAGCTGCCACCAGTGCGTGGTGATGAACGAACGCCCTCGCGTGTACGCGAGCTTGTACGAGATCAGGAAGTGCGGGTAGTTGACGAGCAGCGACAGCGATGCCGTCGTGATCGTCAGGTTCTTGAAATGCTGATCGATCGCCCACGCCGACCGGAAGCCCTGGACCGAGATCATCATCAGCCACACGAGCAGACTTGCACCTCCGAGCAGCCAAAAGTCGCCAAATCGCGTGGTCAGCGCCTGGCGCCGGACGCTCGAATCGCGTGCCGCGTCGATAGAAGGCGACTGAGGCGGAAGCGTGGTGAGGGTAACGGACACCCGGGTTTCCTCCGATATCCTGAAGAGAGAGCAGTTTACCAGCTAGTGGAAGTGCGATTCAGCTTTCCGCCGACCGTCGGCGGCAGGACTTGTGAATCATGTGTCGTGAGTGATGTTGAAAGTCGAGCTTCATACCCATACGGCGGACGATCCATCGGATCGGATCCCCTATAGCACCTGTGACCTGATCGACCGGGCGGCCGAGCTTCGCTTTGACGCGCTCGCGGTGACCTTGCACGACCGGCAGCTCGATCCGGCATCGTTCAAGGCATATGCGCGGGCGCGCGGCATCACACTTATTCCCGGCGTCGAGCGGACAATTGACGGGCGGCACGTCCTGCTTCTCAACTTCAGCCGCGCGGCCGAGTCGGTCCTCTCCTTCGAACAACTGGCGCGTCTGAAGCAGCGGGAAGGCGGCCTCGTTGTCGCGCCGCACCCGTTCTTTCCGGCCGGCAGCGCCCTGCGCGGCTACATGAATCGGTACGCCGACCTGTTCGACGCCGTCGAGTACAACGCGATGTTCACGTCGGTCGTGAACTTCAACGTCCTCGGCGAACGCTGGGCGCGGCGCCATGGAAAGCCGATGATCGGCAACGGGGACGTACATCGCCTTGAGATGCTCGGAACAACCTATTCACTGATCGACGCCCAGCCCGACGCCGATGCGATTTGCGCGGCGATCGCCGCCGGCCGCCTCCAGGTGGTCGCACAGCCCCTCTCGTCGTTCACCGCCGGTAGGCTGATGGCCGATCTCCTGCTGGACTGCGTACGTCCGCGACTCGCAGCCGGAAGCC
>DAIRVG010000216.1:0-6444 GCA_036802945.1 Vicinamibacterales bacterium | reverse complement strand
AATCACAAATCCAGTAGACTTCCCGGATTGAATCCCTCGCTCACCACGCTCTTACACAACATCCTGACCAGCCGCGTCTATGACGTGGCGCGAGAAACGCCCCTCGACCCGGCGCCGGGGCTCTCCCGGCGTCTCGGTAACCGTGTCCTGCTGAAACGCGAAGACCTGCAACCGGTATTCAGCTTCAAGCTACGCGGTGCGTACAACAAGATCGCGCATCTGACCGAGCGGGAGCGGACCAGCGGGGTCATCACGGCGAGCGCCGGAAACCACTCGCAGGGGGTGGCATACTCCGCGCGGAAACTCGGTCTGCGCGCGGTCATCGTGATGCCGCAGACGACACCGCGGATCAAGGTGGATGCTGTGCGAGGTATGGGAGCCGAGGTCGTGCTGTCGGGCGACACCTACGGCGACGCGAAGGCGCACTGCGACACGCTGGTGGCCCAAACCGGCATGACGTTCATCCATCCGTTCGACGACCCGCTCGTCATCGCGGGGCAAGGAACCATCGGCGCCGAGATTCTGCGGCACAGCCAGGAACGCCTGTCCGCGGTGTTCGTGCCGGTGGGTGGCGGCGGCCTCATCGCCGGCATCGCCGGTTATATCAAGGCGCTCCGGCCCGACGTAAAGGTCATCGGTGTCGAGCCGTATGAGGCCGATGCGATGTACCGGTCGCTGAAGGAAGGCACGCGGGTGCGGCTCGATCACGTCGGTATTTTTGCCGACGGCGTGGCGGTGCGCGAGGTAGGCGAGCTGACGTTCGCGCTGGCGCGCGAGACGGTGGACGAAGTCGTCCGCGTGACCAACGACGAAGTCTGCGCGGCCATCAAGGACATCTTCGACGACACCCGGACGATCATGGAGCCGGCCGGTGCACTCGCGGCCGCGGGGCTGAAAACGTGGGCGGAACGCGAGGGCGCGCGCGACCAGGCGCTCGTGGCTGTGCTCAGTGGCGCGAACATGAATTTCGATCGCCTTCGCTTCGTGGCTGAACGGGCGGAGCTCGGTGAAGCGCGCGAGGCGTTGATCGCGGTAACGATCCCCGAGCGCAAGGGCGCGTTTCGTGAGTTCTGCGGAGCGATCGGGCGGCGCGTCGTGACGGAGTTCAACTACCGCCTGTCGGGCAGGCAGCAGGCGCACATCTTCGTCGGCTTTGCCACGCAGTCGCGCCAGGATGCTGACGCGCTGATCGCCCAGCTTCGCGGCAGCGGATACGAAACCGTCGACCTCACCGACAACGAGATGGCCAAGCTACACGTGCGGCACATGGTCGGTGGCCATGCGCCGGACGTGCGGCACGAACGCCTGTGCCGATTCGAGTTCCCCGAGCGCCCCGGAGCGCTGGGCGACTTTCTCGAGGCGCTCGCCGGCCGCTGGAACATCAGCCTCTTTCACTACCGCAACCACGGGTCCGACTTCGGACGTGTCCTGGCCGGCCTCGAGGTCGAAGACAGCGACCTGTCCGCGTTCAGGTCGTTCCTCGATGGTCTCGGCTACGAGTACGCGATCGAGTCGGACAACCCCGCCTACAGATTCTTCCTCGGCTGATCCTTGGAAAATCCCAAACCCCAAATGCCGGATCCCCGATCCCGGATCCCTGATCCCTGATCCCCGACCCCGCCGTGCTTCGGATCGGCACAAGCCTGTTCCAAACCCGAACCATCCTCGAAGTCGTTGCGACGGATGCGGATAGCGTCGATCCGTCTCTCGATCACCGCGCAGCCCATGTGCCGTTCGAGAACATGAGCGCTTTCCGCACATCTCACACCCAGCGTCGTCCGTACCGGCGAACTCGTTGCGCAGCAAGGTGATCGGTAGTGTTCGTGTCTGGCCGAGCTGTGCGGTTTGCGACTTGCAACCTAGCTTGGCGCTCGGTGCGCCTTGAACGGACATGAGCGCGAACCGACAGCTTCCCAGGAAAACATGCGTCTACGAAAACCAATCGTCCTTTTCTCTTTTCTCGCCGCAATCGCCGGCTTCGCGGTCGTACGTCCAGCGCTATGGACCGAGCGGGACGCCGTGAAACAGTCCGTGTCGCTGTCGACCGACCTTGTCGCGTACAAGGCGACGCACTCGAGCGTGCCGGTGCGCGTGATCGTGCGCGGAACGCAGGGCCGGCTCCGACTTCTGTCTGCGCGGCACGGTGTCCGCATCGTCAGGATGCTCGAAGGTGAGGCGGTGCTCGAAGCCAACGCCGCGCAGCTCGATACATTGAGCCGCGAGCCAGGCATCGGGCAGATATCCGGCGACCTTCCGGTCGGCGATTTCATGACGGTTTCGGCACGGGCGCTCGCAGCCGACAAGGTTCGCTTGGGCAAGAGCGGCGGACTTCTCGGACTGGGTGGAATCTCCGGCATGACGGGGCAGGACGTCGTTGTCGCCGTTCTGGACTCAGGAGTCGCCTCGTCGCACAAGGCGCTGGCGGACCGCGTGCTGGCAAGCGTCAGCATGGTTGCCGGTGAGCCGGCGACCGACGAATTCGGTCACGGGACGCACGTCGCCGGCATCATCACCGGCGTCGCCTCCGCGGCCTCAGGTGTGACGACCGCCTATGCGGGCGGGATCGCTCCAAACGCGAAAATCGTGAACGTGCGGGTCCTGGGCGACGACGGCGTGGGATACACCAGCGATGTGATCGCCGGCATCAACTGGGTAATCGAGAACAAGGCGCTCTACAACATTCGGATCATGAATCTGTCCCTCGGTCACGCGGTCACCGAGCCGTCAACCACCGATCCTTTGTGCCTGGCTGTGGAGCGCGCGTACCTGGCAGGCATCGTTGTCGTCGTGTCCGCCGGGAACGCGGGGAAGCTGGCGGACGGAACCCCCGTGCTTGGTGGAATTGCGTCGCCTGGGAACTCGCCGTACGCGCTCACCGTTGGCGCGACCAACACGTGGGGGACGGTGTCGCGGTCGGACGATACGGTGACGACCTATTCTTCGCGCGGGCCGACGAGGTACGAGAATGTCGTCAAGCCTGACGTCGTCGCGCCAGGCAACAAAGTCATTTCGCTCGAGGCCAGCGGGTCGTACATCTCGACCCACTATCCTGCCGAGCACGTTGCCGGGTCGGGCAACAACGGCTACTTCCGCATGAGCGGGACGAGCATGTCGGCCCCGATGATCAGCGGCGGCGCCGCGCTGCTGCTGCAGGCATCGCCAAACATGACGCCTGCCCAGGTGAAGTTCCTGATGCAGACGGGCGCCACGTACATGAGGGACGGCGGCCTGTTGGCGGCCGGCGCCGGGAACGCAAATCTGTGGACCTCGAGACAGGAACAGGCCAGCTCGGGACTCATTTCAAACCTGCTGGGCCTTCTGCTCGATCAGACGGGCGGCGCGTCGTTCTGGGACAAGGGCACCATGCAGGAGCGCATGTACTCGGGTTCGGGCATCCGGTTGCTCGGTCTCCTCGAACTGCCAGGAATTCTTCTCAACCCCTCGAAGCTTGGATTCGGAAACCTCAATCTGATCGGGACGCAGAATCCAGTCAGCCTGCTGGGAGCGAATCGCATTCTGTGGGGCGACGTGTCCTACTGGACCTCGGACGATCACATCGTCTGGGGCGACAACATCACCTCGCCCGAAGGACAGCACATCGTCTGGGGTGACAGCGATCTTACGGACGACTACCACATCGTGTGGGGCGATTCGATTGGCCCTTCCGATAGCAATTAATGAGCACGGTCCCCCAAGCCGCGCGGCGCCCTGTTCCAAACGGCCTCGACATTCACGTCGGGGCCGTTATCTTTTTGGGCGCGATCACCATCGTCACATCTCTGTACGCGCTGACGACCAGCCCGCCGCCTGGCGAGTGGCTGCTCTTTACCGCGCTCGGATTGGTGGCGGGCGCATGCGCCGTCAAGATCCCCGGGGTCAACGCGCTCGTCTCCGCCTCCGACACGTTCTTCATTGCGTCGGCGATGATCTTCGGACCTGCGCCGGCGATGGTGGCGCTCGCCATCGATAGCGCCGGCCTGGCGTGGCGTCGCGGTTACGGCGTGCGCCGCTTGCTTTTCAACGCCACGCAGCCCGCCCTGTCGTTGTGGATTGCCACGCATGTGTTCCAGCTCCTGGCGGGCGACGTCTCGGCGTTGAGTCCATCGACGCAGATCACAGGCGTTATCCTGCCGCTGGCCGCGATGACGACGGTCTACTTCCTGCTGAACTCGGGGCTGACGGCGGTAGCGATCGCGCTCGAAGCGGGTTTGCCGGTCCTCGCGGTGTGGAAGCGTCTGGCGCCACTCGCGGTGAACTACGTTGCGGCGGCCTCGGCGGCGTTCTGCCTGGTGATCGTCATGCGATCCGCCGGTGTGCTCGCGGCCTCCGCCGTGCTGCCGCTCGTCCTCGTCTTCCATATGACCCTGCGGTCGGTTCTTGGTCGTCTTGGGGACGCCGAGCTGCACGTCGAAAAAGTGGATCGGCTCTACCTGTCGACCATCGAAACACTGGCCACCGCCATCGAAGCCAAGGATGGCGTCACGCATGACCACATCCGTCGCGTTCAGCGGTTCGCGATCGGCCTTGCGCATGCGCTGGGCATTCACGACGATGAAACGATCAAGGCTATCAAGGCGGCCGCGCTGCTGCACGACACGGGCAAGCTCGCCGTGCCGGAACACATTCTCAATAAGCCAGGCAAGCTGACGCCGCTCGAGTTCGAGCAGATGAAGCTTCACGTTGATGTCGGCGCCGACATTCTCGCGTCGATCGACTTTCCGTACCCCGTCGTGCCGATCGTGCGCGCGCATCACGAGAGCTGGGATGGAAGCGGTTACCCACGCGGGCTCAAGGGCGACGACATTCCCATCGGCGCGCGCATTCTGTCTGTCGTCGACTGTTACGATGCGCTGACGTCGGATCGTCCGTACCGTCCGGCATTGAGCGACGAAGACTCCATGAAGATCATCGTCGACCGGCGCGGCACCATGTACGACCCTCTAGTCGTCGACACGTTTCTCAAGGTCTACCGCGAGATTGCCGCCGTGGCAATGGAACCGGTGCCGCACCAGGAGGCGCTGTCACGAATCGGCCGCTCGATCTCCGCGCCGCAAACGCCCGCGGTGGTGCCCGTCACTGAGGTTCGAGCCGATGCGCCCGACGATCTCCTTGCCATCGTCAGCCTGTCGCGCATTCTTGGAGGCGAGGCGACGTTCGGAGACGCTGCCGCACTCGCCACGGCGCACCTCTCCAGGATCCTGCCGAACTCGACATATGTCTTCTACCTGCCCGATGCGGCGTCCGGCCGCCTCGTGGCGCAGCATGCGACTGGCGAGCATGCGGCCGCCGTGCGTGGTACGTCCATGGGGATGGGCGAGCGCTTGAGCGGGTGGGTAGCCGCCTGCCGGCAGACGATCACGAATTCGGATGCGACCCTCGATCTCTACGATCGGGGCGTCAAGCTCGGAAGCACGCTCAGCACGCCGCTGATGGACGGCAATCGCGTCGTCGGCGTATTCACCGCGTACGCGGCCGCCGCACATGCGTTCACCGAGGATCAGAGCCGCCTTGTCCAAATGATGGCGCCGCATCTTGGGCGGATCGTGAGTGCAGCCCTTCGCAGCGAATCGCAGCGTACCCGCGAGGTCATGGAGCCGCGTGTTGCGAGCGCCGGCTCGCGCGACCTGCGGGTCGTGTTCAGCAAATAGGGCCTTCCGGATCCCGGATCCCCGATCCCGGATCCCCGATCCCTGATCCCTGATCCCTGATCCCTGATCCCTGATCCCTGATCCCTGACTCTGGTCCCATCAAAATTCGTGCTAGCGTGACCTCAATGTCGCGGGAGTCGTTTATGGAGGCCGCGCTCGATCAGGCACGCCTGGCGCTCGCGGCTGGCGAGGTGCCGATTGGCGCGGTGCTCGTCATCGACGGCCAGATCGTCGCGAGGGGGTTCAACCAGCCAATCACGTCATGCGATCCGACGGCGCACGCGGAGATGCTCGTGTTGCGCGAAGCGGCGCGCATCGTCGGCAACTACCGCCTCACCGACAGCGAGGTGTACGTGACGCTCGAGCCGTGCCTGATGTGCGTGGGCGCGCTCGTGCACGCGCGCGTGAAGGAAGTGATCTACGGCGCTGCGGAACCCAAGACCGGCGCGCTCGTTTCTACCGTGCGGTCTCTTGAAACGCCGGGTCTCAATCACCGGTTCGCGGTGACGGGGGGAGTGCTCGAGGCGGCGGCTCGCGACCTCATCCAGGAATTTTTCAGAGGCAAGCGGCGAGCCTCGGACGGGCCGCCGGCCGTGGAGGGTAAATTCGGCGGGTTATAATGCCGTGTTCGGCGGTCGACAGAAATCGCCGTACGTCCGGTAGCACACCGCGGAGAGGTACCGAAGTGGTCGTAACGGGGGCGCCTCGAAAGCGTCTTGTCGCGTAAGCGGCACGTGGGTTCGAATCCCACCCTCTCCGCCAATCTGTAAGTTACTCACACATAAGAGTTTGTGTC
>DAIRVG010000215.1:0-8566 GCA_036802945.1 Vicinamibacterales bacterium | reverse complement strand
TCTTTCCTGATCAGAAGCCGATCGACCGCACCTTCATCAACTCCTGGGAGGACGGCCGTGTCGTCGAGGCCGTGAAGAACACAGGCCGCAAGAAGCTTGTCATCGCTGCCCTCTGGTCGGAGATGTGTCTTGCGCAGCCCGCCATCCACGCGATGGGCGACGGCTACGACGTGTACGCGGTCACCGACGCGTCGGGCGGCGTCTCTCCGGAGGCACATGACATGGCCATCCGCCGCGTTGTCGCCGCGGGGGCCCAGCCGATCACCTGGCTGGCGATGGCCGGAGAACTGCAGCGCGATTGGGCGCGCACAGAAAGGCTCGGAGCGGTCGCTCAGATCCTGTTCGAACATGCCGGTGCTTCCGGCACCATCCTCGCCTGGGAGCTGGCCAACGAAGCACAGAACGCGTAGGTGTCAGCCATGGTGAGCGATAAAACGATTCTCATCACCGGAGTGACAGGCCATCAGGGCGGCGCGGTCGCGCAGGCGCTGCAGGGCAGCGGGCTCCGTCTGCGCGGCCTGACACGCAAGCCCGAGAGCGAGCAGGCGGCGGCGCTGGCGCGCCACGGCGTCGACCTCGTCCAGGGCGATCTCGATGACGAGGCGTCGCTGCGCCGTGCGTTGGCCGGCGCGTGGGGCGTCTTCGGTGTGCAGAACAGTTGGGAGGCAGGTGTCGAGCGGGAAGAAGCGCAGGGCAAGCGTCTGGCGACGCTGGCGCGCGAGGCCGGCGTCGAACACTTCGTCTACACATCCGTGGGATCGGCGCACACGCGGACGGGCGTCCCCCACTTCGACAACAAGTGGCGCATCGAGGAAACCGTGCGCGTTCTCCGCTTCCCGTCGCATGTGATCCTGCGTCCGGTGTTCTTCATGGAGAACCTCCTGGCGCCCTTCAGTCTCCAGGGCTCCACGCTGGCCTCGGCGATCGGGCCGCGCACGAAGCTACAGATGATTGCGGTGGACGACATCGGCTGGTTCGGCGCGCGCGCGTTCATCGACGCCGCCGCCTTGAACCGCCGCGAGATCGATCTCGCCGGTGACGTACGAACGATGCCGGAGGCGGCGGAGATCCTGACGCAGGCGCTGGGTCGGCCGATTGCGTTCGCGCAGACGCCAATCGAACAGGTCCGGCAGTTCAGCGAGGATACGGCGTTGATGCTGGAGTGGTTCGAGCGCGTCGGCTACAGCGCCGACATCGCTGGCCTGCAACGCGAGTTCGGCCGCGTGCTCACGAAGCTCCCCGACTGGGCGCGCCGCCATGCGCGACCAGATGGGCAGTGACATGAAAGCTGTCCGATTGTTTGAATACGGTGGGCAGTTGGTCTTCAACGATGTGCCGACGCCGACGATCGCACGCGACGAAGTCTTGGTGGAGATCAAGAGTACTGCCGTCAATCACGTGGATCTTGTGAAGGCCTCAGGAACGGCACGACAGATACTCCCGATCGACCTGCCGTGGATACCTGGTCATGAGTTTTCAGGGGTCGTCGAACGGATTGGCAGTGACGTTGCGGCTTGTGCGCCAGGTGATGCCGTGTTCGGTACCAGCGGAATGGGCGCGTACGCGGAGTATCTGGCTGTCAAGCCGGCGGCCATCGCAAGGAAACCATCCAACCTCTCCTTTGAGGAGGCGGCATCAGTGCCGGTGGCCTCCCAAACCGCGTGGCAGGGGATTTTCACCCACGGTCACCTGGAAGAGGGACAAACGATCCTGGTCCATGGTGGTGCCGGCGCCGTGGGCGCCTATGCGGTGCAATTCGCATCGCATGCCGGTGCCACCGTCATTGCCACGGCAAGCGGCAACGATGAGGCGTACCTCAACTCCATCGGCGCCAGTCGGGTTATCGATTATCGAGAAGCGCAGTTCGAGAAGGTGCTGCGAGAGAAGGTCGATGTGGTCTTCGACTTGATCGGTGGCGATACACAGAAGCGGTCGTTCCTCGTCTTGAAGGAAGGCGGTCATCTCGTCGCTGCCACACAGCCCGTATCGCAGGAAGAGACCGCGAGGCACCGTGTGTCGGGCGCGATGATGAGGCTCGCGCCGTCCGCGGACGGGCTCGGCAGAATCGCGCGACTGCTGGAAGAGGGGACGATACGACCAGACGTCGCGAGCGTGTACACACTCCAGGATGTGGCCCAGGCGTGGAAGGACATCGCCGGGAACCTGTCAAGACGCAGGCCACACGGCAAGATCGTGCTTCGTGTGGCCTAGACATCTCCAAAATGTCAGGCAGGCTCTCGGGCAAGGTGTGCGTCATCACGGGAACGGGCGGAAGCATGGGCCGTGAAGCCGCGCGAGCATTCGCTCGAGAAGGCGCGTCGGTCGTCGGCTGCGATCTGACGGTCGACGCGGCGCAAGCCACAGTGGCTTTAGTTCGGGCCGCGGGAGGCACGATGGCCTCCCTGCAGCCGTGCCAGCTCACCAAGCCAACCGACTGCCAGGCGCTGATCGACTTCGCCGTGCGTACGTTCGGCCGAATCGACGTGTTGTTCAACAACGCTGCGATGGCATACTTCAACTGGCTCGAGGACATCACTGACGAGGAGTGGGATCGCGATCGTCGAGAAGAGGTCGACCTGGTGTTCTTCCTCACTCGCGCGGCGTGGCCGCATCTCAAGGCGAGCCGAGGAGTGGTCGTGAACACGGGATCGTTGAACGGCGTCATGAGCTTCAAGACGCTGGGCTCGTTGGCTCACACGACGGCAAAGGCGGGCGTAATCGCCATGACGCGACAGCTCGCGATGGAAGGGCGAGAGTATGGAATTCGCGCCAACTCGATTTCACCAGGACTGATCGAAACCAACCAGACGCGAGAGCAGCTGAAAGATCCGGAGTGGGCGGCCGCGATGCTCGGCAAGACGCTGCTGGGTCGGCTCGGTCGGCCGGAGGAAGTAGCGAACGTGGCGCTGTTCCTGGCGTCCGAAGAGAGCTCGTACGTGACCGGTGTAGACATCGTGGTCGATGGCGGCATGAAGGTCTGGTGATGCATGTCTAGAGTTGAGCGGTCCAGTACATTTCGCCTCGGCGACCTGCTTGTGAAGCGTCTTGGCTACGGTGCGATGCGGCTGTCCGGCCCCCGCATATTCGGGCCGCCAAGGGATCGCGAGACAGCATTAGCCGTACTGCGTGAGGCCGTCTCGTCCGGTGTGAACCACATCGACACCAGCGATTACTACGGCCCGTACATCACGAACCAATTGATCCGCGAGGCGCTACATCCGTACCCCGACGATCTCGTCATCGTCACAAAAATCGGCGCCAGACGCGGTGAGGATGGGTCCTGGCTCCCTGCGTCGTCTCCCGCCGAGTTGAGACAAGCGGTGCACGACAACCTGCGGAATCTGTCCCTCGACGTGCTCGATGTGGTCAACCTTCGCAACATGCTCGGCATAGAGACATCGATAGAACCGCCGCTGACTGCGCTCGCCGACCTCCAGCGGCAGGGACTCGTGCGACACATCGGGTTGAGCAACGTGACGCCTGCGCAAATCGCCGACGGACGGCGGATCTGCCAGATCGTCTGCGTGCAGAACCACTACAACGTGGCCCATCGAATTGACGATGCGTTGATCGACAGTCTGGCTGGCGATCAAATCGCCTATGTACCGTTTTTTCCGCTCGGCGGATTCACACCGCTTCAGTCATCCACGTTGTCCGATGTAGCGCAGGGTCTTGGTGCTACGCCAATGCAAGTCGCGCTCGCGTGGCTGCTTTGGCGGGCGCCAAACGTTCTTCTCATTCCGGGCACGTCGTCGTTGGCGCATCTTCGAGAGAACCTCGCGGCAGCCGCGCTCGATCTACCCGACGAAGCGCTCAAACGGTTAGACGGCGTAACGAGTCTGGCTGCTAGTTAATACTCCATCGTCACCAAAACAACTTTTACGACGTGCTTAGATGCTCCTTTCCTGGAGCCAGGCAGGAACATGGATCAGCAAATAGTCAATCAGACTCCTGACCGACGGAAGCATTCCGCGCGGTGTCGGATAAACGAGGTGAAGAATATTCCTCGCCCCAAACCATTCGGGCAACACTCGCTCAACAAGCCCCTCTTCTAATGGTCCGGAAATCACTTGTTCCGGCAGTAACGCGATACCAATGCCGTGTATCGCAGCCTGAAGTCTCACGCGCAAATCGCTTGTGACGAGCCTTGGCTTCAACTCAATATGCTGCGTCCGAGTCCCAAGATTTGTTAAGTTCCATCGCGCCCCGCCGTCGAATATATCGTCGGTGCTGGCGACCGTGTTGAACTTCGGCAAGTCGGCTGGACTTTCCGGACGCCCATAGTGGTTAAGAAAGGCGGGACTGACGACCAGCACGCGTTGGGAAGTACCCAGGGTCTTCGCCACCAGCCCGGCGACGTCCTCGATCTCGGGCTTCGCCCGAATGGCGATATCAAACCGTTCGTCAATCACATTCACGGTCCGGTCTGTGGGCTCGACGAAGACAGAAACCTTTGGATGTGCCGTCATGTAGCCGGGAAGTGCATGCGCCAGGCACCTTTGCGCCAGCAGGACGGGGCAACTCACGCGAACGAGTCCCGCAGGTTCCCGGCGCAATTCCGCCACACTGTCATAGGCCGCCTGTGCTCCTTCGACTGTCGCGACGCACCGCTCAAAAAAGCGCTGTCCGGCTTCGGTCAGCGCCAGGGCCCGAGTGGTGCGCTGGAGTAAACGGGCACCGAGCCGCTTCTCCAAGGCAGCGATGCGCCGGCTCAGGCGCGTTTTCTCAACGCCGATTTTGCGTGCGGCCGCCGAAAACCCGCCGTATTGGACGACCGAGGCAAAGAAGTAGATATCGTTGAGATCCACCCACGACGTGCACGACGATGTCGATTCCACCGAGCCGATCGCGTACAGCCGCAGCGACTGTTGCGCACCCTTCAACGGAGACGAGGTCCGCGGTGACGAACTGAATCCCGCCTGGAAGACTGGGCGTTGTTCGGGCGGTCGCAAGAACCGTGGCGCCTTCGATGTGCAGTCGGTTCGCGATCGCATAGCCGATGCCTTTGCTGGCACCGGTCACCAGCGCGCGCCGACCGCGCAATTCGGCCATTAGCGAATCTCCAAGGACATGATCTGTTCGCCGTCGATTCTGAACACATGTTGGAGTTCGGCCGGACTGCCGGGAAATTCGCCGGACACTCGGCCGATCACCACGGTTGCGCCGTCTCGTTCGGTCACGCTGAGCGGTACAACCGTGTGGTGATATTTCGCGCGAGCCGTGGTGTTCCACTGTTCGATCGCGGCCCTCCCCGTAAACGAGCCGCCCTCGTCGTGGACGACGCCGTTGCTCGCGAAGCATCGAGCGAGCGCTCCGGCGTCCCCGGCTTTCTCCGCCGCGAAGTACGCGGCGATGGGCTTCGGCAAGTTGATCGACATGGCGACCGATCCTCGATCGGAGAATAGGCACTACACTGGCCAGATGGCAAGAACGCACAGAAAAGTGAGGTTCTTACCGAAAGGTAAGCCGAAACACACCGAGGTGTCCGCGGCGAAGGGGGTCGAAGAGGTGCTGCGGATCCTCGAGGGCCGCTGGAAGCTGGTGATTCTGTTTCACCTGTTCGGCGGCAAGGTGCGGCGGTTTTCCGAGTTGCGCCGTGCCATTCCAGCGGTCTCGGAGAAGATGCTGATTCAACAGCTGCGTCAGATGGAGCGCGACGGCGTCGTGCGGCGGTTTGTGCACCATCAGGTGCCGCCGAAGGTGGAGTACAGTCTGACCGACTGGGGACAGGCGCTGTGTCCAGCCTTGGACGCCTTGCTGACGTGGGTCGATCTCCGAGACTCGCTCACGGAAGACGAGATAGCGTCGGCGTAGTCGTCGGTTCACGCACCGGCAGCGGCATGGCGGCGTGCGGACGCTTCAGGAACGACGGCGCACCCGCGAGGAACCACGGCGCAATCATGCTGTCGAACACCATGCAGCCGAATGCGGAGCTCGGCATGAACGGCCAAATGGGATTGCCCCACAGGTGATGCGCAATATCCCAGCCCGCGTGAATCAGCCAGCCGACACCGATCCACCGGTACGACCGTAGCGCACGAAACCCGATCGCCGCGCCGATGATCGGGTAGGTCAATTCCCACAGACCGAATCCCCCGCTCAAGTACACACCGCTTGCGCCGGCAAGGATGATCGCGTTGAGGGTGCGGCGCGTAGGTTCCGCGACAAGCGACATCACCGCAACGAACACGAGAGCGCCGAGAGCCGGGCCGACGTAGTCCATGACAGCGAGCGGTGCAGGGTGCATGAGCATGTCCTCCATGGCGCAATCCTACAAAACGTGGCAGAATCCGCCAGTGGCTAAAAAGACGATGATCGCAGGGTTCGCGCCACGGCTACCGAAAGGAAGACGGCCGCACCTGGTCGCGGTCGTCGCGTTCGACGGCGTCGTGCTCGGCGACTTGTCGACAGCGTGCGAAGTGTTCGGCCTGGCGATGAGGAAGGACGGGCGGCCTGCGTACGAGGTCCGCGTGTGCAGCGAGTCGGTGGAGGTCGAATCGATGCACGTTGCGCTGCGCGTGCCGTGGCGGCTGTCGTCACTGGCTCAGGCCGACACCGTCATTGTGCCGGGCGTCAACGACCTCAATCGACCCGTGCCCGTTTCGGTCCTGCGTGCCATACGTCGGGCGGCCGAGCGCGGCGCCCGCGTGGCGTCGATTTGCACCGGCGCGTTCGTGCTGGCGGCCACCGGCGTCCTCGACGGCCTCCGCGCCACGACGCACTGGCTGGCCGCCGCGGATCTCGCCCGTCGTCATCCTTCCATCGATCTCGACGCGAACGTGCTCTACGTGGACAACGGCCGCGTGCTGACCTCGGCGGGCGCCGCCGCCGGTTTCGATCTGTGCATTCACATGGTTCGTCGCGACTTGGGCGCCGACATCGCGGCGTCGGTCGCGCGGCTGGCGGTGATGCCGCTCGAACGCGCAGGTGGGCAGGCGCAATTCATCGAACACGCGCCTCCATCCGAAGCGCCCGGCGCGATGACGCCCTTGCTCACATGGATGGAACAGAACCTCTCGCGCGAGCTGCTGCTGCCAGTCATCGCGCGGCGGGCGGCGATGAGCACGAGAACACTCAGCCGCCGTTTTCGTGAGCAGGTGGGAGCGACGCCGGCCGCGTGGCTTGCGCACGCGCGCGTGCGTCGCGCGCAGCGGCTGCTCGAAACGACGGACCTGGCCATCGAGCAGGTGGCGGCGGAGGCAGGCTTCGGGTCCGCCGCAGTGATGCGCGAGCACTTCGGAACCGTGGTCGGCACGAGCCCACTATCGTACCGGCGGGCGTTTTCCAGAGTTGATCGCTCGGCGTAAACGAACGAGCGACCGAGCCGGCTCGAGCAACGGACGATTCCGCAACTGACCTTGGTCAGAGGTTCTCCGGCCGGAGTTTGCGGCGGTTGATTGTGCCTCCTGAAATCATGAACCCCCTTCGCCACGGTGGTGGATCGTCTGGCGTCGTTTCGGCGACACGGCCACATGAGCCTTGACGACCTCCCAGATGAACAAGCCGTAGGCTCGAATCATGCGAGTGGCATGTAGACGGCATTCGAAATTCGCGTAGCACTCCGCGATCAAGGGCGCCGCCACCTTGGTCGACCGCTTCGAGGTCAGGCCAAACCGCTGGAATTTGTCGGCATCTGGACCGTGGCAATTGCCGATGCCGACGACCGTCGTCAGCCGCGGATTGTTGCAGAGGCAACGGGCCGGGCGACCGCTCCGGTCGCCTTTTTCCGCGCATCAAATCGGTCGCGCGCGCTCCGGATCGCCGGCCAGTTCGACTGAAGCCAGGAGACCAGGCCGAGCACAGGTTCTGTCAGCCCTCTGCCAAGCGGCGTGAGCTCGTACTCAACGCGGGGCGGCACCTCTGCGTAGACGTGGCGCGTGAGCATGCCGTCACGCTCAAGGTTGCGCACGGTGGCTGTGAGCATCCGCTGCGATATCCCCGGAATGCTGCGCTTCAGATCCGAGAACCGCCCTCGAAACGCAGGCCTGCCTTTGAGAATGAAGATCACCAACAGGCTCCACTTGTCTCCGACGCGACTCAGCATGTCTCGAAAGTCGCAGTCGTGGTGGCTGTTCTCCTCCACGATCTTCTTCGCTCGCTGCGCCATCGCTTGGTCCTTCCGTCATGCCTGAGGCGGCCACCGTGTTGTCCTTCGGGTATCTGACGCATACACAGTATATATCCGTAACTATCTAACACCGTTGAATTTCAAGACGATGGTTCCCTCCATGTGACCAACGCAGGAAAAAGTGCCGTCTTGCGCGCCCGCCATTGGTATCGGATCCTATCTGAGTATCTGATCGTAACCATAAAACGAAAGGAACCGAATCATGACTACCCTGTCTTCGACATCCATCACCGCCAGTCAGACGCCCGCAATCCCGGGCGGGCGGGTCGCTCTCGTGGCGCTCTGGCTCACGCAGATTGCTCTTTCAGCGATGTTCGTGTTCGTCGGCGGACTGAAGCTGACCGGCGCGCCCGAAATGGTCGCGTTGTTCGATGCGATCGGCATCGGGCAATGGTTCCGCTACGTGACCGGCTCGATCGAGGTCGTCTCGGCCGTGGC
>DAIRVG010000214.1:7106-8591 GCA_036802945.1 Vicinamibacterales bacterium | reverse complement strand
TGGCCACAGGGATCCGTGGTCGTGGGCAGCAGCGCGGTGACTTTCCTCGCCGCCGGGCTCAGGCGGGCCGGATCGATGCGGTTATTGACGAACGGAGCTCCGAGGTTGATCTGCCTCCCGGCGTTGCACGCCGGTGACGCGATCGTCGTGAAGTCGCCCGCGAGCATCTGGGCCGTCGGCACGTACGCAATGTTGCTCGTCGGCACCTGCCGCAGGATCGTGCCCTGGTAGCCAGCGAAGAAGAAGAGCTTGTCGCGGACGATGGGGCCGCCAATCGTGCCGCCGAACTGGTTGCGCCGGAGGCCGTCGTCCTTCTGCTTGCCGTCGGGACCGATTGCCGCGAAATGCTCCGGCGCGTTGAAGCGGCGATCGCGCAGGAACTCGAAGCCGCCCCCATGGAACGCATTGGTCCCCGACTTGGTCACGGCGTTCACCGACGCGCCCGACTTGACGCCGTTGTCGGCGGAGAGGCCGCTGGTCGCCACCTGGAACTCCTGGAGCGCATCGGGGAACGGCATTGGCAGCCCGGCGTTGCTCTGCGGGTTGTTGTGCTCCGCCCCGTCCAGCGTGTAGGCCACGCCGCCCGGCAGGCCGCCCGCGACCGAGATGTACACACCGCCTGGCACGCCACGTTCCGTTTGCCCGTTGCCATTCGTCCCGCCGGTCGGCGCGGCGGCGCCAACGAGCATGATCAGGTCGGTGACCTGGCGTCCCTGCAGCGGCAACTCAAGAATGGCCTTGCTGTCCACGACCGAGCTGATGCCCGCGCTGCGGACATCGACAAGCGGCGCCGCGGCCTCCACGGTGATGGACTCCTCCAGCGTGCCAACGGCGAGCACCGCGTTGACCGTCGGCGTCGCGCCCACCTGCAGCACGATGCCGGTCTGCACGTAGCTCCGGAACCCCTGGAGCGCGGCCTCCAATCGGTATGGCCCGGTCGGGAGGTTCGTCAGCAGGTAGGCTCCGTTCTCATCGCTCACGGTCGAGCGAACGAGTCCCGTGTTGGTCTGCGTCACGGTGACGGTGACGCCTGGCAGCACGGCGCCGGTCTCATCGCGAACCGAACCGTTTAGCTGCGCCGTCGCCTGTGCCCAGGCGGCGGACGCCGTCAGAAGAAGGATCGTCGTCAGGAGAAAGATCAAAATGCCACGCGAACAGCAGGTCAGCCACTGCTTCATATGTGAACTCCTCGAGTTCCTTAGTGAGTCTCCGAACCGCGCGGCCCTAATTTGCCCGCGCTCCTGTGCCTAGGCGAACACGTCCGGGGGTCTCCGCCGTTTCGGCAAGGTCCTTATACCACTTGGAGCCTGAAGTGCAGAGGCAGAGATGGATTTTGCCGCCGCTGATCCTCATTGGACGTCCAGGGGTGGTTTTCCCGGCGTGAAGTTCTTAATCGGCGCCAGGATGGGCCTATGCGACGAAGCCATCCGGGTCGCCGCCGCAAACGTCGGGGCGCCTAGTTGTTATTGCTCTGGAGTGACGAAC
>DAIRVG010000214.1:5557-7006 GCA_036802945.1 Vicinamibacterales bacterium | reverse complement strand
ATTCCGCTCACCGCCGCTTCAACGCGGTGACTTTCGGCTTCGCCCGTGGGCGGCTCTTCTTCGCCCGAGTGGCCTTGCGCTTCACACGCTCCGGGAGTTTCTGCCCTCCGGTTTCACGATTCCATTCCTCGTACGTTTCGTTGGAGATTTTTCCTTCCACGAGCAGTTGGGCAAACTTCCGACGTTGAGCCTGGCTCTTGAATGGCATCGTGCCTCGCCTTTGTTCATTCCACAAGTCGTTGGGGTGTGACCTCCGTTGTCCGCCGCAGGATCAAAGCTGGTTCGGTCATGGAGACCTTCGACTTCAATGCATCGGTCCTGGTTGCCGTAGCAGTCCTCGTGTCACTCGCCAAGCTTGTCCATGTTGTGTTTGCAACTTTGAGGACTTGCGTTCGCGAGTACTACGCGTTCCGTGTATGGCTTCGAGACGCGAGGGCATCCGCTGATCCAAAGAGTCAGAAATGATTCAATGCAGAATTTCCCCTAGGACCGTTAGGGATTTTCCCTGTTTACGAAGTGCCTGGGTCAAAATTGACATGGCGTTGGTCAGGAGTGAACCAACAGGTCGCGGCCGTAGGACTTTCACCGACACCGATCGCTTTGCGCTTGCCGAATCTCACCATCTGGTCTTGAATCGGCCCATGGGATCCCGTCTCCGCGGCAGCCTCAAGGCCGGATCGCGTACTGCGAGGCAAATGGTGCTTTCGTTTGTGTTCCTGCTCCTCTGGGATTGATCGCGCAATCTACGGCAATGATCGTGTTCGGCCTCGCGGGAACCGCGGTTGCCTGGATCCTGGTGAAACGATCCGCTCTGCGAGAGGTTTCAACCAAGGTCGACGACAAAGAACAATCGCCAACCCTAACCTCTAACCCCTAACCCCTAACCCCTAACCCCTTCCCCCTTGTTCATTCGCTCACAGGACGGGGCGCCCGCGACCGGACACGAGATGGACGACGAACAACACGATGGCGATCACGAACAACACCCACGCAATCTGTGAGGCGATGGACGCAACGCCTGAAACACCTAACACTCCGGCAATCAGAGCCACCACAAGAAACACGAGCGCGTAGTAAAGCATCGGTCCCTCCGAGCAGATCTAAAGCACGAGCCGTGCCCGGAACGTGTCTCACGCCGAATGATTGCAGCTCGCTCGCCCCAACGCTCGATACGGTCGGGCTGAACGGCGCCCTGACGAGACGGTTACGTTTCCTGCCAACCACCCGCTTTCAGCGTCCGTCGCACCTCGTCGAGGAACTGTGACGTTGTCTCCGGATCCTTGAAATCTGACTCTTTCACCGAGCGGGTTTGCTCGCCTGGGGACTCAGTCATTCTCCAGAGCTCCGCACCACCAGACACGACACGAAGACGGTAGATGCGCGTTTCGTCTCCCCGCGTGCAGCGAAGCACCTCGTGCCACTTAGCGGGCTCATCGTCTCCCATAGCCG
>DAIRVG010000214.1:1720-5457 GCA_036802945.1 Vicinamibacterales bacterium | reverse complement strand
CCGCCTGGCCTCGCTAGTCTTCACTGGGCCGTGCCCGGTTTCGCAGCTCTTTCACCGCACCTCGCAGCTTCTTTGAGGTCAGTCTCTTCTCTCGCACCGCGGCCCGTGGCTTGGTAGCCCTGCGTTTCTTCGGCTTCCTGGCAGCTTCCTTCAGCAGGCCGATGAACCGCGCACGTGCCGCCTCACGATTCTGCCCCTGCGTGCGGTGCTCCCGGCTGTCAATCCGGAGGCTTCCATCCGCGGTCATGCGCCGTCCGGCGATTGCGATAAGCCGCTGTTTCACGTCGGGCGGCAGCGACGACCTCCGAACGTTGAAGCGGAGTTCAACGGCGGTGGCGACCTTGTTGACGTTCTGCCCCCCTGGACCGGACGCGAGAACAAACCGCTCCTCGACCTCGCGATCGTCGACAAAGATCTCGTCGGTGATTCGGATCGGTTCGCGCACAGCCCCTCTCATCCCCTAACCCGGAGCTTACTTGGGTTGTCAATGCACAGTCAGGGGCGACCCTCGTCCTTCTTTTCTGGTCTCGTTTCCTGGGCGACCCACTTCGCGTTCTCAACCGAGACCGTGCCCTCGACTCGCTCGGCCAACATGCGCTGAGGGCTGGCAGCAGTCGCATACGGACCAGCGAGCGCCAGGAAGAGGTACTTCTCGTGTTTCAATGACTCACAGGTTCCTCGATAAGACACCCAGTTGGTGTGGAACTGAAACAGCTGCTGGAAGCCCTCCATGACCACCACGAGCGCGCCCAGTCCGCCGCCTACGTAGGCTTGGGCACCCATGGCAGCCGAGAACGGGATCGCAGCCGCGCACACCAGCGTCCCGATCTTGAGCCGCATGTGCCAGTTCCGGCTGTTTGTGCTCTTGCGGTCGTACCAGCTGATTTGATCTTCCAGCCGCGCCAGCGTGACTTCCTTGGCTCGCTCGGCGTCAGGATTGGACTCCAAGCCCATTGGGCCTCCCTCCGAGGGTGCAGCTTACTCCAGCCGGCAGTCGACGCGGCTTGCCTGCCGACGCACAGCCGCTTTCACAATCACCGCGCACCATGCAGGCCGTGCAAGCGAAATTGCCCAATAAAACCGGCCTTCTATGTCCCGTTGTCCGCTTTTGACCGGCGCAGCGTTATACCAGGCGGGGGACATACATACGTGAAAGGTCAGGTCATGCTCCAGCAAGGTTCGCCAGCCAGCGTCTGGGAGGAAGTCGAGTTGTCGGCGGGCTGCGACACGCCCGTCCTCATCTCCACCGATCACATCCTTGACGCGAGGACAATCGGTTCGTGGATTCATGGTCGGAGCCTCCGACGAGACGGCCCCTTTCTGGTGCTCGACTCGCGGACGCTCGATCCCGACATCCGGTTCGAGGCGATCGGGCGCGCGCAAGGAGCGCTCCCCAGTCTCGGAGCGGTCGATTCGTTGCGTGGAGGCACCCTGATGCTGCTTCACCTCGAGAAGATGTCGCTCGAAACGCAGGCGCGGCTATGTGAGTTCCTGGAGCGTCGAGAGGTACGGGATCCCGCAATGTTCCGAGTGATTGCCGCCACCGATCGGGCCTTCGCGCGCGTGCAGGCCGGAGAAATTCGAGAGGATCTGTTCTACCGCCTCAACGTGATTCACATCGTTGTTGGTGCCGCGGATAATCAAGCCAGAGTCGACCCGCGGGGACCAATCACCATCGAGCGACGTGGACTGACCACCGACCGGCGCGGACTCACCACCGACCGGCGCAGGTCTTCCACAGTCGAGCGGCCCGAACCAGCCACAATCGGGCGGCGCGGACCTTCCAGGTCCGCGGTGCTGACATCCGCTTTCGCGGCTCGACACCGCACACCCCTGCCGGCGTTGCCGCGGTAATCTCGGCGTCCGATAGGACTTTGCTTGCCTGTTTTGCAGGGATGGGCAACGGTGGTAAGCCGCCCAATCAGATCTGGATCACGGCGACTGAATTTTGTCGGCGCCAGTATTGATTTCGGCACTTGCGATTGCGCGAATCGCCTTCCTGCACGGTGGCTGTTCTGGCGTTCCGCTTGCACTCCCAGCCGCACCGCCTTCCGGTATTTTGGCGACTGGCTTGTCCCACTCGAACAACCAGGGTGTCAGTGTATCGACTTGCGCTTTGAGGGATGACACTTATGAGACGCTTCGCCTTCGCCGTCACGATCGCAGTAGTAATAGTGGTCGGCACACGGCCCATGATTGGCCAGGGCGGACCACCGCCGCAGGCCGCGGCTCGGGACGTCATCGTCGTCTTCTACGACGACGAGCTCAATGTGGACGGCTTGGCGGCCGAGCATGGCCGGTTATACGGCGCGAGCGTCTCTCAGCGCTATCACAGCGCGCTGAAGGGATACGCCGCGAGGATCCCGCAAGCGCGGCTCGGTGACATTCAGCGCGATCCCCGAGTGGCATTCGTCTCCGAAGACCGGCCCGTCCAGGCCGTCGCTCAGACGCTGCCGACTGGCATCGATCGCATTGATGCAGAGGGCAGCTCTCACTTTGGGACGAACACGTGGAACAACATTGCGGTCGCCGTTATCGACACGGGCAGCGGACCGCATGTGGATCTGAACATCGCCGGCGGCAGGAACTGTTCGACCGGGAACCCCTCGAATTTCAGCGACGGAAACGGTCACGGGACGCACGTCGCTGGTACCATTGGCGCGATCAACAACAGCGCGGGCGTCGTGGGCGTGGCCCCGGGCATCCCGATCTATTCGGTCCGCGTTCTCAACAACCAGGGCTCCGGCAGCTGGTCATCGGTCGTTTGCGGCATCGACTGGGTCACCGCGAACGCAGCCAGGTTCAACATCAAGGTTGCCAATATGAGTCTGGGCGGCGGCGGCGCCGACGATGGCAACTGCGGCAACAGTAACAACGACGCGCTCCACAAAGCGATTTGCAGATCAGTGGCGGGCGGTGTGACGTATGTCGTGGCAGCCGGCAATGACAGCGCGAATCTCGCTGGATTCGTGCCTGCTGCGTATGACCAAGTGCTTGCCGTGACGGCAGTCGCCGACTTCAACGGACAACCTGGAGGCGGGGCGGCAGCGACGTGCCGGAGCGACGTTGACGAGACGGCAGCCGACTTCAGCAACTTCGCCGGCAGCGCAGATGCGGGCCACACAATCGCCGCGCCCGGCGTCTGCATCAATTCGACGTGGAAGGGTGGCGGTTACAACACGATCTCCGGCACCAGCATGGCTTCCCCGCACGTGGCCGGACTCGCGGGCCTGTGCATCGGCACGGGGAACTGCACCGGAACGCCGAGCGCGATCATTGACAAGCTTCGCCACGACGCGTCGGTGCAGCCATCGGCGTATGGCTTCGCCGGCGATTCGAACAGTCAGGTGGGCGACCGGTACTACGGTAATTTGATCTACGCGCGCGGCTACTAGAACCGTTTGTCACTGTGACGGAACATCGAGGCACCCGAGGTCTCACCCGGTCGCCCTTTATGTCTTAGTCCAGGGCCGCTCGTAGTTCAGGCGGAACAACTCGACGACTGACGGGATGTCGCGCTCGCTGCCGATCCGATAACTGACCCAGCCAGAGGCGGGAAGGATGTGGTGAGTCTGGGCTTGTCCAGCGGCAACGAGCTGCCTTCGCACGGACACTGGAAACGGCAGATCCGCAAGGTAACTGCCGTGCAGATGGCCAAGTTCACGGCGTCCCACACGGAATTCGACGCCTCCGAAGCGATGCGCTGAGACGGTCACGCCATCCCACGAACCGACTTC
>DAIRVG010000214.1:0-1620 GCA_036802945.1 Vicinamibacterales bacterium | reverse complement strand
CAGCCTAACGTGTTTGAACGTTATCAATGAACCATCGGTCATTGCTGTTTCGAAGCAGGAATCTCCACTGGCGGCGCTGAACAAACATGGTTTTGCTTCCGACCTTGGGGACATATCGGACGATGCCCCTGCACGACGCGTTTGCATTTCGTCCCGCGACGGCGATGTCGCAGCCACTCAGCTCGAAGCGCTGCTCGTCCAGGCCCGTGAAGGCTCTGCTCAACGCCGTTTCGTTGGCTCTCGGCCAGACAGCCTTCGCCTCTTTCACATCGAAATTCGTCAGCGCATTGAGGTAGCGGCCCACGAGGCTTTGAATTTCATTCGTATCAGACGCGGTGACGGCTGGAGCTACCGGAGCGGCAAGGCGCGGTGCTCCCGGGCTGACACGGCCTGCTGTCCGTCGCGGGGAAGGTGGCGGAGCCGCAGGAGCGAGGTCGGAAACTGCAGGCGACGCCGAGGTGACAGGAGCGGGCGGAGGAAAATCCGACCGAGTGTCTGTCGGCCGCAGGAAAGCTGGAGGCGGGTTCACGACGGGAGGCTGGGCAACCGTAATCGATTCCATCCATCGACTCACCGCGGCTCTGTCCAACAGACCGAGACTGATCACCGTGAAGACAAGCAGAGCGAGCGCGGCCCAGAACAACAGAGCGCCGAGGCGAGAGTCCCTCGAGACGCCGTCCGCGGTAGGCGCGATGGGTGGTGCATGCTCAATCACAATCAACGAGGTGGAAGGAGAATCCGAGGGCCCAGGTCGGAACACGTCGAGGAGCCTCGTGTCGGGGTCGGCTCTGTCGTCAGCCTCGGCGATCGGTTCCTCAAGGGCGAAAAGGCCCAGCGCGTCCTCCACGCCGTCGGATATGTCGATGAGGTGAACCGAATGCTTGGGTGGTAGCCGCGCACCGACACTGGTGAGATCGTCCCTAAGCACATGGCAATCGCGAGGTTCGCCGGAACCGATTCGCCGAGATTGCATATGTAGGTGCTCTGCCAAGCGTCGTAATTCCTAACTCGGCGATTGCGGTAAACCCAAACAAACGCAAGAACGCAGCCCTCGTGGCAAGTGCCGTTCCAAGCATGGCGGCACAGAAGGCTTTCGAATCCACACCTGACGCTGCGCCGTTGCTTGAAAAGTACCAGAGAGCGTAGAGTGTCGGCCGAGGAGACGACACGCATGCAGAAGTACCTCCCGACCGCGATGGTTGTCATTGGCGTGGGACTGATGATGTTCGGCTTTTCCGACTACGTGCCAGCTGGCTCCGGAGAGTTTGCCGGCTGGTCTGAGAGTTGTCGGTATGTGATGACAGCAGGTGCGATGCTGGCCTCGGGCGGTCGGATGCTGTCGTAGTCTCAGAGCGGCCTAATGGGACTCATGGCCGCTTCCCCACGCCAACACGAACCCTCATCATCTGATTGCCCCCGCGTTGGAACTCATAGGGAACCTCGTCGATGCTGATGGCGTACCCCTCAGCCCCTAGCCGTTTCTGGAGCGCATCGACATAGGACGAACGCTCTCCATCGAGCGCAAGCAACGGGAACACCCGGACCTCCTTCCCGACTCTGCACATGTCATGCAGCGCGGCCAGATGAAAGTCCTCCGAGAACTGCTCTGAATAGAGGAAG
>DAIRVG010000213.1:0-8616 GCA_036802945.1 Vicinamibacterales bacterium | reverse complement strand
CTCAGCACGTAGCCAAGCGCGTTGCCGAGCACGTCGACGTCCGCCTCGGTCACCGTGCCCGCTCCAGAGTCCTTCACCGTGAACACGAATGATGGGTTGGTGCCGCCCTCGAAGCCGCCGGCGGCAACGACGACGCGCGTGTTGGTAGATGTGACCGAGCTGATGGTCGCGTTCGCCGTCAGCGCGTCGATCACGGAGTCGACCACGCGGCACTCGCCGAGCAGTCGCTGACTCCAGCGCTCGAGGTTGGCGTAGCCAATGCTGCGAATCGTGACGACATCGTCCTCACCGACGACATCTCGGTTCGGAACCGTCTCGATCGACATGTAGGTGATGGCCGACGCTGTGTGAGGGCACAACAGCAGGAGGAAGGCGACTAAGTAACCAATCGTCCGGTTAGTCACGTAATTGAATGACGTCCGCATCACGATGCCTTCCAATCGAGGGGGCGGCCATCTTACCTCAGACGTGTCACACCCGCGCGAAATCCCACAACGGATCTGGAAGCAGCACGGCGGCCATACCTGTTCACGCTGCCTCGCCGACGAGGATCAAGTTTCGGAACGTGGTCCGAACGCGGGAGTCTTCTTTTAGTAACACTGGCGGAGTGAGTCGATAGGCGTCGGCAACACGTGCCGCGTCGGCGGCGTTGGTGACCTCGCCGCGATCAAGCGCTTCCATCGTCGCGCTCCTTTTCGCCACTGCGCGACAGAGTGTACGCGCGCCGCGATTCTGCCAGCCGTTGTGCCAGCCGTTTCAGTCGGAGCATGTCGAAACGTGTCGTTTTATGGCGTGATTTGAAAGGTGCGCGTACAAATGAAAACGGGCCGAAACTTGTGTCAGTTCGGCCCGTTTTAATTGGTTGCGGGGGCTCGCAACCAACATTATCTGCAGCTCTGGCGACCCGCCGCTTGACGTTCGGCTGCCGGATCGCGCCTCATGCCTCGTAGATTCCGCCGATTTTCGACCTTCGCCTTGTGGCTGCCCTTGCCGCGATTTGCCGCTCTTTCGTGCACCGAAAGGGCAACGTCCCAGAAGGAGGTCTCCGCACCGATGGCGCCGAGCGAGTTTAGGCGAAGGACAGGTCGGTACTCACGTTCGATCCGAGCTTCAGTCCGGCGGCCGCCGCAAATGCAGCCGCCGTCATTTTCTCGCCGCCGTCGGCCCGCACCTTGAACACTTCCAGGCGTCCGCCCTGCACGGCGATCTGCAAGCTCTGATCGCCAACGGCGCAAATGTCGCCGATCTTTCCGGCGACGTCGCCGAGGCGGCGCGCGACATGTTTTCGAGCATCAAACACGCGGACACGACATCCGCCGATGGTTGTCCACGCGCCGGGTGACGGATTGCAGCCGCGGATGAGATTGTAGATGGCGTCCAGGTGGGCGTACCAGTTGATCTGCGCCTCCGGGTCCCGGCACCAGCCTTCATACGTCGCGTGCGTTTCGTCCTGGGGACGTTCGCGTGACTGCCCCGACGCGACCAAATCCGCCGCCTCGAGCAACGCAGCGACGCCCAGCGGAAACAGGCGATCAAAGTAGACGGTTCCCAGTGTGTCGTCGGAGCCGATCTCGACGGTCTTCTGCAGGATGATCGGGCCCTCGTCCAGTCCGTTAGTCGGTCGAAAGATCGTCAGGCCCGTCTGTCGATCGCCCTTGATCAATGGCCAGTTGATCGACGACGGGCCGCGGTACTTCGGCAGGAGCGACGGATGGTACTGGATGGTTCCATGCTTGGGGACGTTGACGAAGTTTTGCGGCGCGAATTGATGGACGAAGGCCATGACCGCCAGATCGGCGCCGAGCGCGGCCAACGCCTCTTCGGCGCCGGCCGCCCTGAGCGTGGGGAACGTGACGACCCTCACGCCGAGTTGCTGCGCCACCAGACGCAGCGGATCAGGTCGCGCGCCTTCCTTCTCAGGAGCGCAGAAGACGCCGACAACCTCGTCGCCGCGAGCGACGAACGCCTCCAGAACGCTCTTGCCAAACGCCTGCTGTCCAATGATCGCGACGCGCATGATCGAATTCTAGAGGATAAAGAGAACGGTCGTGTAGAGGCCGAGCGCCACGTTCGGATCGCGGGAAGGACTGTTCAAGGGAACGATGAACGCATTGTTCTTGAACGCATATTTCGCGAGTTTGTGGGCGGAGCATCGCCAAAGCAAATCACGAAACGGCTGAACCATGAACGCATCAAAGGCCCCTCAGGTGCCCAGTGGAATCCGAGCACAATCCATGGGAATGGCCTACGCGGCACAGCCACACGCATGAAGAAGTGGAATACCGAAGATCCGCAGCGGGAAATGTGGGACTGGATCGCGTGCGTAGTCCCAAGCAGTCCCAAACGCGAGCTCCCGACCGGCCAGTCAGGGCTCGTGCTAAAACCAACTATCTAAAGGGGAAATTCTGGTTGCGGGGGCGGTTACGTGAAATTGGCGACACGTGTCCTGGAGGTCGCGGCATGATCTCGCGGCAGAACCGCGCGGATGTGCCGCGTGAGGAAAGGAAGTGGTATGGCTAAGCTCGTGTTCGGAATGAACCAGTCCCTGGACGGCTACGTCGACCATATGGCGTTTGCGCCAAGCCCCACGCTCTTCCGCCACTTCATCGAGGAGGCTCAGGGGCAGGCGGGCAGTGTCTACGGTCGCCAAATGTATGAGGTCATGCGTTACTGGGACGACGATCATCCCGAATGGGATGCAGATGAACACGCCTTCGCGGCGGCGTGGCGGAACCAGCCGAAATGGGTCGTCTCGCGCTCGTTGAAGTCGGTCGGCCCCAACGCCAGGCTTGTTGAGGATGATCTTGAGGGCGCGATCCGCGAGCTGAAGGCCGAGCGCGACGGGGAGATCGAAGTTGCTGGCCCGGACTTGGCGCAAAGCCTCACCGAACTTGGCCTGATCGATGAGTATCGAATCTACCTGCACCCCGTCGTGCTTGGTCACGGCAAACCATATTTCGCCGGACCCCGGCCGCCGCTCCGCCTTATGACTAATGACCGGATTGGCGAGGATGTGATCAGGTTGACCTACGTTCCTGCTTAATCTCGCGACTCGCCGGATAGAAATCGCCGCTGAAGCAAGCTGATGGTGTTCGGAAACCTGGGAAGGATGTTGGCAGCAGCCGCTGGAGAGCGCGATGGCTCAATCCTGGCGGCTGTTTTCGAAAGTGGTTGCGGGGGCGCGCAACCATCTGTATTTGGAGTTTGCCTGGGCGGCAGCCTGACGCACACTGGCGTTCATCCGCCTCCTCAGGCTGGATTCGAACCAGCAACCCTCCGGTTAACAGGCGGAAAAAGAAGCGTTAGCCGCCCTTTGCGGCCTCAGGTCTCGGCGGCCATCTGCCCAGCCTGTTGTGCGCCGCCTTGGCGACGCTGCTGAGGCTTGCGGCAGATGGCTGGCTCTCAATTCATGTTACCTGACCGTCGCCTGCGGCTCCGCGTGAACGGAGCCAAGTTCAAAGTTAGGTTACCTTGAACATCAGCTTTTTGGCCTTGGCCCTGACCCTCAATATTCTGGTCGACGAGGCGAGGTAGAGGTAGCCGTCTGCGCCGAGCTCGCAATTGGATACGCCCTCGTCCGTACTGATAGAGCCGATCAGCTCGCCTCCCGGCGTGAACACCGTGACCGCTCCGCGGGTTGCCGCCCACATGTTGCCGGCCGTGTCGATTTTCAGGCTGTCGCCGCCCATCACGACACTGCGGGCCACGAAATTGCGGCGGTTCGAGGCGTTCCCCTGCTTGTCGAGGTCCCACACCACCCAGCCTGTGGGGCCGTCGGTGTGATAGAGCTTTGTCCCGTCCGGCGAGACGCCGATCCCATTCGGCGCACTCATGGTGTCGATCAGGTGCAGGCTGTTGTCGGGTGCAAGACGGAAGACCCCCGCGTAGTCGAGGTCACGGTCGGGGCCAGTGCGGTTGACCAAGGCGGCGGGAGGATCGCTGAAGTAGATTGAGCCGTCGGGGCCGAGCACGACGTCGTTGGGCGAATTCAACCGCTTTCCCATGTACTTGTCGACCAGCACGGTCTTCTTCTTGGTGGCGAGGTCGATGCGGAGAATGGAACGTGCGCCCGATCCGGCGGCGATGAGACCGCCGCGTCCCAGGATCAGGCCGTTGGTACCGGGCTCGCGAAGGTTGGGGGCCCAGCCTACTCCGTTGGCGTCATAGCCAGAATTCTCCAGCCAGATCGAACGGCCCTCTGTCGGCGACCATTTGACGATGTGGTTGACCTGGGTGTCGGAGGTCAGCAGGTAGCCGTTAGCGCCGCCAACCCAAACCGGCCCTTCGGCATGCAGGAAGCCGTCACAGACCTTCTCCACCTTGGCGTCGGCGTCAATGAGGGCGTCGAGTCGGGGATCAAGCCGGTTGACCTTGCCAGCCTCCGGGTAGGGTGGCTTAAACTCCGTGGGAGGAGCCCCGAACACTGGGCCGGTCATCGGCTGGGGCGGTGCAGGCGGTGTCGCGGGCGCTTGAGCGCCGACGACCCGGGCCAGGGCGGCTGCGGGGCCGGCGGCAACGAGGGCTCCGAGCAAGGTTCGGCGAGAAAGCTGGTTCGGCATCGCGTGTCCTCCTCCTTGTTTGCTATAGGTGCGTAACCTAGGCTGAGAGTGCGAAGCGAGTCAATCCATTCGTCGTTGAAATTCGGTGACGGCTACCTAGTTTACGCGGCCGACTTCTTCCCCTTCTCGACCTACTGGTGCAGGGCCTGCTGCAACAGCGGAAGTGCCTCATAGCGTCTTGTGGCGTTGGTGCGTGAATCGGAGCCAGCCCACAACGATCCCAACCCACAGACTCGTCACCTCCCGATGGCGTACGACGCGGGCCTGCCGCGCTGCTGATGCTGGCGGCCGTCACGACGGTGGGAAGCACTGTAGACGCGCATTTAGTCGCAAGCGTCGCTATTCGTCGGTACTCTTATCGCGCGTGAGGCACGTCAGCACGTCCACTCCGTGCGCGTCCGCTTCCCGCAATTGCGCGACAAGCGCGTCCGCGATGCACTTCGAGAGCAGCGCCTCGAACGCGGCGAGCTCGGCGCGTTCCCTCTCGCCACCCATTGCGGCTCGCTGCCTCAATTGATCGCCGACGGACAAGTCCACCCACCCAGGCGAACCATCCGTCGGGATGATTCCGCGAATCATCGGAGGCTTGGACAGCACCGGGTGCTCAGACCATCGAACGAGCTTTGCCGAGAAGAGCGGGGCGACGTGCTGACCTGGAACGATCGGTCCGCTGCAGCGCGAACACACGATCGGAGGCAAGCCCCTTGGCGCCTCCGGCTGTTTGCGTCGAGCTCCTGTGCGGGCGGGTTTCTTCGGTGTCGGCTGCGACATAGCGATTGCCTCGATTTATGAAAGAACGAACCGAGCGGTTGTCGAGGGCTTCGTCGACACAGATCGGACGATCCCCGGCCTCACGTTGATTCGCCGAAACCCAAAATCCGAAACGCTGACGCGGGGACGCTCTTTGCGCGGCGGGCCTGCTCCAACCCGCGCACGGGTTCGTCAATGCCCTCCGCTGTCATCTGGAATGTGCCGAAGTGCATAGCGATGCTCTCGCTCGCGCCGAGATCGCGGTGCGCCTGCACGGCCTCCGCCGGGTTCATGTGCACGCTCTGCATGAACCAGCGAGGCTCATACGCGCCAATCGGGAGAAGCGCCAGGTCGATCGGGCCCAAGCGCTGTCGAATATTGTGGAAGAACGGCGCGTACGCCGTATCACCCGCGAAATAGATACGCGCGTGATCTGCCGTCAGCATGAACCCCCCCCCCAGAGTGCGCGGTTGCGGTCGAACGGGCCGCGGGCAGAAAAGTGATGCGCCGGCGTGAGCGTGATCGGCACACCCGATGACTGGGCGCTTTGCCACCAATCGAGTTCCTCAACCCGACGAATGCCGGCTGCGCGCGCGAAGCGGCCGTTACCGAGGGGCGTGACGACCAGTGGATCGAAGCGTTTCGCAAGCATGCCCAGCGTGGGCAGATCGCAGTGGTCGTAGTGGTTGTGACTGAGGAGCACGATCGAGATCGGCGGTCGAAAGTCGAACGCGATCGCTGCAGGCCGGACGCGCCGAGGTCCCAAGCGGTTCAATGGGCCCGCGTGCGTCGAATAGATCGGGTCGGAGATGATGTTCCCGGCTGCGGTCTGGATCAGGAATGTCGCATGCCCGACAAAGGTCACGACCGGGCGTGCGGTATCGCGCGGTGGCGGTTGCCTGGGCACCTCGGGGACATATCGGGGCCACTTGGCTCGAGGCGTCAAGAGCATCCACGGCACGGCTGTCAACGGCTGCAACGCCGGACCGGTCGGATTGAAGAACCGTTGCCCGTCAAAATGGTCGCTTTGTGCCGGCACCAGGGCCTTATACTCCAGCAATTCAAGTTAGCCGAATGCATCCGATCGCCACAGACGATGCCTCGGAAGCCGCGCTCCCACACGCCGGTGAAAACCTGCTCATCAACAAGACGACGGGGCAGCACCGCGCGGCCGCGCCGACCGGATCGTTGTTACTCACCAGCGTCCCGTTCGGATGGCGCGGCATCATCGTGGAGCAACATCGCCTCCCGCCAATGGAACTGGCTGAGCACTCGGTCATCGGCCACGGCATCTCCGTCAACGTCGGTGCGCAGCCCGGCACATTCGCGTGGACGAGAGGACGCGACGGATGGAAAGACAGGCCGACCAACCCTGGTCACTGTCGAATCCTCACGCATGGTGAATCCCACCCGTCGCGCTGGTTTCAGACCTACAACGAGGTGTCGCTGATCCTCGATCCACGATTTCTCGCCGACGTGGTCGAAGACGGGCTGCCGGCCGATCGTATTGCGTTTGTCACCAGCGATTCAGTCACCGACGCTGCCATCGCCAATTACGCGGAAGCATTCCGCGCCGAACTCGCCGCCGATGCGCCGAACGGCTTGCTGTACGCCGAGACACTCACCATCGGCCTGGCGTTGCATTTGCTCGCCAACTACGGGGTCGCGAAACCGAAAGCACCGGCCCCCCGTGCCAAGCTGACGTCGTTTCAGCTTCGCAGCGTGGTGGACTTCATCCGCTCACAGCTCGACACAGATGTGTCGCTGATTGCCCTCGCAGAGTGTGCGCGCATCAGTCCCTTTCACTTTGCGCGGCTCTTCCGGGCGACGCTTGGTCTGCCGCCGCATCAGTTCGTCTTGCGACTCCGCCTGCAACGAGCGACTAGGCTCATCACCGCCGGACAGCTGACGCTTGCGCAAATCGCCATCGAATGCGGCTTCCACGATCAGCCACACTTCACGCGCGCGTTTAGCAGAGTATTCCGCATGACGCCAGCCAAGTACCGGCACACACGTTCGCCGCTCGCCGATTGAGCAAGTTTCTACAATAACTGCCCTCCTAACAGCGCTACGGTGAGCGCGCGAAGTCAACGTCTTTGGCTCGCTGGGTGCGTGATCCGTGCGGGAACTCTTTTCCAGTTCAGAACAGAAGGACTGATCATGAAAGTGAAACGCATTCTGATTACGGGAGCTGGTTCGGGCTTTGGGGAGTTAGCCGCGATCGGGTTGGCAAAGGCGGGTCACGATGTGATCGCGGGTGTACAGATCTGGCCTCAGGCGACTGCACTCCGCCGGAAGGTCGAGGCGCTCGGCTTGAAGACTCTTCGAGTTGAAAAACTTGATCTCTTGCATCCCTACGACGTCCAGAACGCGTTGAATTGGGCCATCGATATCTTGGTGAATAACGCTGCAATTGCTGAAAGCGGCCCGATCACTGAAATCCCGATGGAGCTGCTTCGGCGCATGTTTGAGGGCAACTTTTTTTCGCAATTGGAACTGACGCAGAGATTTGTTCGCAAATTCGTCGACGAGGGACGACCCGGCAAGATCGTCTTCACCAGCTCGATTGGTGGCCTGATCTCCATTCCTTATGGTGGTCCATACGCAGCGACCAAGCATGCGTTGGAAGCAATCGCCGGATCGATGCAGGCGGAGCTGGCGCCGTTCGGCATTCAGGTGCAGGTGATAAACCCAGGCGGTTATCTGACCGGTTTCAATGAGACCGAGGCCGAATCATCTTCTCACTGGATGGATGATCGAAAGAATTACGTGAAGAGAGCCGACGTTCAAGGCTTCTTTGATCGGATCCTGGGTGATGAACAGAACCGGATGGATCCTCAGCTAATGGCCGACGCGATGGTACAGATCATCCCGAAAGACACAGGCCTGTTCCGAAATGTTGTGCCCCAGCTAGCGGAGGACATGGTGAAAGGCCTTCAGCGAGACGCATGGATCAACAAGATCGATCTGCCTTCGTTTGAAATGAAGAAGACCATGTGACGGTAGCCGCGTCGATTCGACCGACGGGACGCGATGAGCGAAGCGGCCCGCCGAGACGACCGAACACGCCGCGGCCTATTTCGGCTGGTCCAGCGCGGTCAAATTAACAGGCCGCCGAAAGCTCTCTAAACGCACGAGACCTCTGTCTCATCGCCCCATTTTCGAGATAAACAACTCCGTGTGGGGCCGAGCTGCTGATGAATTCAGCGACAAAGGCGCGCCCGATATCGTCCTGCTCAATCGTCCCGAATGGACCAGGAATCAGACGCCCCAACCAAGCCGCATAGCTCGGCGTATGGGCATTGCC
>DAIRVG010000212.1:0-8638 GCA_036802945.1 Vicinamibacterales bacterium | reverse complement strand
TTGTGACGAAGTCATTCCCCTGCATCCGGTTCTTGTGCGCCGACCCTTCCGGCCAATGCGTAAACGTGGTCTCCCCAAGCGTCTGCTCTTCCAATCGCCAGACGTCGGCAAGTCGGTCGCCTGGAGAGTAGCCGACCGGCCAGTCGTAGTACTTGCCCTCGTGCGGATTCTGCCGTGGCTGGCCTTGTGAATGGCATTGGATACAGACGTCGTTGGACCGGGTGTCATCGAGCTTGGCGGGATTAACAATCGTTGCCGGGATCGGATTCGCGAGGTGGGAACCGCCCGGACCATGGCATCGCTCGCAGCCAACGTTCCACTCGGTCACCGTCTTCGTCCTGATGTTGTAATTCACCGAGTGACAGCCATCACACAGCGGGCCTGTCGGTCGCTCCTCCTGCGCTTCCGGGTAGTGCGGAACCCACCAGTCGGTGTTTGCTTGAACGTGGTAGGGACGCCAGGTCTTGTTCTGCACGTCCCACTGCGCGGGCAGGACGTAGTAGTCATCTCCCTGCTTCTTCCAGTAACGCTGCTTCCATTTCGTGCCGTAGACAAACGCCACATCTTCGGGCCTGAACGTCACCAGGGGGTTCGGCTTCGAGAAGTCGCCGAGTATGACCTGTGGCCGTTGCTTCGGGTCCTGAACCACGTTGGCCATCAACGTGACCTTCCAGCGCTCGTACTCAGACTTATGGCAGTTCTCGCACGATGCCGATCCCATGTACGAATTCGCCTGGACTGGAGGCGGCGGTGCTGGCCTGGAGCAGCCGCCAAGCGTCAGTACGAATCCGACGCACGCCAACGCGGTCTGCCATTTGGCTGGTGCGTTCACGGTGTGAGTTTATCGCGGGCTTCGCGGGGCATGGAGAAGCCTAGCGTGCCGGCTGTGGTTCGGTATCTTTGCGCCACAAATCATGAAACTGCATTGTGCCGCAGCATCCGGTCGGAGTTTGCACGAACTCAAACGGCCTGAGATTCGCCGCCCATAGATCGCGCGGATAACCAGAGGTTCGCACTCCGAAAGCCGAGCGTGCTTACGTCGCGACGATGATGGTGAAACCCGCGGTTTCAAGCGATCGGATCGTGGCCATGCGTTTCTAATTTCCGCCCGGTGGGCGGACCCCTGAATACGGCTTCATGCCCAGGCGAAGTTGATCCTCGACGGACTTGTTCCCCTCGTGACACGCCTGCTCCCACACCTCAAAACCGGGTTCCTTGTTCCGGATGAGGGCAGAGACCATCGTCCAGGGCCGTGTATAAACGCGCGGGTCCTCGAGTCGTGCCTCGTAGTGGATCGTGTCGCGGTCGATGAGCGTGAACCGTTCGACCACGTGCAGCGCGTCGCTGAAGAAATTGCCGGCGTTGTCCAGCCACGTCAGGCCGTTCGTGTTGGTGACATCAACGACGAGCGTGTTGCCCTCCCACGTCCCGCGTGAATTGCCCTGCCAGAGTTTCATCGCGCTTCCCAGCTGCGGTTCGCCAGCCGTCGGAATGACCCTGTATGCGTGGGAGTACTCGAGCAGGTGCATCACGTAGCCAGGCATCTGAATAATCTGATGTGCTCCCGGAGCAATCGCGTGGCGGGGCACGCCGGGTGGAAAACAACTGGCGAGCGGAGAGATGAGCCGTTCGACGATGCCCTTCCGAAACTCGAGCGCCCAGGGCTGATAGGGAATTTTCCGGTCCGGCGTATCGACCACGAGGCTGGGTCCCGCCTGAGTGTTTAGGCCGTCAGCGCCATGTTCTTCGATGTCCTGGGAGGTAAACGCCCGCCCCCAGTTACCCTGCATATCCGGCCGCCCATCCGCCGTACGTGGCGGATTGAAGGTCTTCGTTTTTGGAACCGCGCATTCGTGGAACTTCGCCGGCTCGAGCGGGCATCCGCCGGCTGTTCTCGGCGCAGCGCCCTGCGCCGAGGCGTGCTCGGCTGACAAGATGACCATCAGTACGGCTGCAGCGAGAGAACCGAGTAAGTGCGGCTTCACTGGACAACCTCCGCTCAGAGTTCTGTATGACGTGTGTCTCTAGTTGCTGCGGATTATAAGTCCGGGACCGGCGCCTCCACGCGGCACTGGCAAATCTGAGGGTCGCAATCGAAAACTGTGATCGAGCGACGCCACGCCGGACGTCTACCCCGCTGTTTCCGTCGAAGCCGCCCCCATTTGATCGTCAGAAGTGTGCGTCCGGACTGGACCGGAAGTTGCCGACAGGACCTCCATGTCTAAACGAGGCGCGGCGGCGTTGCTCCTGGCTGGCGCCCTGGTCACAGGTCCCGCGACCGCGCAGACGCGGCCCAATCCCAGCCAGCAGCCCACGACATCTTCTTCAATCCAGCAATCCAGTCCATCCGCGCAGGACGGCCCCGTGCCTGTCTTCCGGGTCACGGTCGTGGGTCATACGACGCCGGCCGTCAACTACCGGCCGCGTAAAGGCGACACGAAAATCGACTTCAGAGGTACCCCTCTTCTGCCGTTCGCGGTCGGCGAGGCGGAGGTCGGCGGCAAGAAGGGCTATATCGACATCGAGGCCAAGTTTGACAAGCTCGAGGCGCCCACACAGTTCGGTCCTGAATATCTCACCTACGTGCTTTGGGCGATCACTCCGGAGGGGCGCTCCACGAACCTTGGCGAAGTCCAGGTGGACGGCAATCACGCGCGTGTCCACGTCACCACCGAGCTCCAGGCGTTCGGGATGATCGTCACAGCCGAACCGTATTTCGCCGTCACGCAGCCAAGCGACGTGGTGGTGCTTGAGAACGAGGTTCGCAAGGGCACCAAGGGCAGTATCGAAGTCATCGCGGCCAAGTACGATCTGCTGAAGCGAGGCACGTACCTGATGAACCAGGACACGCGCCAGCTGAAACTCAAGCCGCTCGAGCCGGGCGCTCCGCTTGATCTTGCCGAGGCTCGCAATGCCGTCATGCTGGCGCGGTTTGCCGGCGCCGATCGCTACTCGGACGATACGTTCACCAAGGCGACAAGGCTGTTGATGGAGGCCGAACAGGCGCGCGGCCGCGGCCGCGGCGGGAACGAAGTGATGATGCCGGCGCGCCAGGCCGTCCAGACCGCCGAGGACGCGCGGTTGATCTCATTACAGAAACAGGAAGATGAGTTCGAGGCCCAGCAACGCGCGCTCGTGCAGCAGCGCGAGGGCGCCGCCCTCGATCGCGCGCGCGCCGAAGAGACTGCCCGCAGGCAGGCCGAGCTCGATCGACTGAATGCCGAGGTCGCACGCGTTGCCGCCGAGCGCGACAGAGCTGCCGCGGAGGCGGCACGCGCGTCGGCGGAGGCGCAGGTGCAGCGAGCGCAGGCGCTCGCGGCACAGTCGGAGCGCGACAAGGCGGCGGCCGAGGCGGCACGAGCGGCGGCAGAATCAGCCCGGCTCGCGGCGGAGAGCCAGGCGCAGCGAGCCCAGGCGAGCGCAGCTCAATCCGATCGAGAGAAAGCCGCACTCCGCGATCAGCTGCGGCAACAGCTCAACACGATTCTTGAAACGCGCGAAAGCGCACGCGGGCTGATCGTGAACCTCTCGGACGTGCTGTTCGATACCGGCAGCGCGAACCTGAAAGCCGGTACGCGTGAGAAGCTCGCGAAGGTCGCCGGTATCTTCCTTTCACACCCGGCGCTGAAGATGCAGATCGAAGGTCACACCGACAGCGTCGGGTCGGAAGACTACAACCAGCGTCTTTCCGACAATCGCGCCGATTCGGTGCGCACGTATCTCGTGGCGCAGGGCATCGCGTCGACCGCGGTGGGAACGGCAGGATTCGGCGAAACCCAGCCGGTTGCCTCGAACGATACTCCGGCTGGACGACAGCAGAATCGACGTGTGGAGCTGGTTGTCTCGGGCGAGTCGATCAGCACGACCGCCTATAACCAGCCCTGACTGGGCTCGACGGCGCAGGGACATAACCTGCGTCGGTCCGCCTCTCGCGTGGATACACCCTTCGCCGGGGACTCAGGCTACGGGAGCCGCAAGCCGCCAACCGCAAGCATCGACCCGAACGTCATCACAAGAAAGGCCTATCTCCGGCATCGGTTCGATGTCTAATACAACTCGAAAACGCTCGAGCCACCACGCGACACCCTCTGGTTGCGCGCAGACCGACTGGCTGACGTGCTCGTCGCGGTGATACGCGCTGAATTCGGGCTGACCTATTAAGGAAATCGTCCGTTAATACACCCGTCACGGTGACGATTTACCAGAAGCCGACCTGCTCGACGAGTGAGGTGACTTATGCGTCTTGTCCGCCTCCTGTTGATTGCCGCCTGCATCGTTACCGCGGCTCCCGCGGTCGCGGCGGACTGGACATCGCTCAAGACCGACCATTTCCTGCTCATCGGCGATGCCAGCGGACGGGACATCAGGGACGTGGCGCTGCGCTTCGAGCAGTTTCGGGCGGCGGTGACCGGCGCGTTTCCAGTACTCGCCGACGACCGCCCGGGGCCCCCTGTCGTCGTCATCGTCTTTCGTGACCAACGGTCATACGAACCGTACAAGCCGCAATTCAACGGGAAAGCGGTGAGAGTCGGCGGGTACTTCATCGGTGGAAACGACATCAACTACATCACGCTTGCCGCCGACACGCGCGGTTCGGACTTCCAGACCGTCTACCACGAATACACGCATCTGCTGATGCGTCGCCTGGCGGCAAATCTCTCCGCCTGGGTGAACGAGGGGCTAGCGGAGTACTTCAGCACTTTCGACGCCTCTGGCAGCACGGCGCGCTTCGGCCGGCCGCTGGTGGAGCACGTCGGCCTGCTGCGAGAACGTCAGATGCCCCTGCTTGAGCTGTTTGCGGTGAATCATGACTCGGCGACGTATAACGAAGGCAACAGGCGGACGCTCTTCTACGCGCAATCGTGGCTGGTGACTCACTACGCGTTCATCGAGAATCAGGAGCGGTGGAAACAACTCGTCCAATTCGACTCCCTGGTGCACAACGGGCAGACTCCAGCCGCCGCTTTCGAGCAAGCGGTCGGCGTCGCACCGGCCGTTCTCGAACAGGAGTTGCAGACATACGTGCGGCGACAGGCCATGCAGTATCAGGTGGTCGCATTGGATCAACGCGTCGCGACCCGCATCCAGGAACAGCCGACGTCGATGTCCGAAGCAGAAGCGCACGCCTGGCTGGGCGATCTGCTCGCGCATGCGGGTCGCACGCAAGAGGCAACCGCCCTCCTCGAAAGGGCGTTAAAAGCGTCGCCAGAACTGCCGTTAGCGCATGCGGCGATGGGCACGCTTCTGCTGCGGCAGGATAAAACCAATGAGGCCATGGCGTATCTTTAGAAGGCGACGTCGGCCAACTCGCCAAACGAGTTCGTGCATTACTACTTTGGCGTCGCGCTGGTTCGACGTGTGGCGAACCGCACCGCCAGTGATGGCGAGTTGAAGAAAGGAATCGCGTCGCTCGAGCGGGCCGTGGAGTTGCGCTCCGGTTTTACCGAGGCAGAGAAGATGCTCGGGTACGGATACCTTCTGGCCAATGAGACGGAAAAGGGTCGCGACATGCTCCGTCGTGCTCTCGATGGGGATCCCGGCGACGACAACGTGATTCTCATGCTGGCGGAAGCGGAGCTGCGCCTCGGACAGTTCGCTGAAGCTCGCCGACGGCTTGGCCCCGTCGTCGGACGTGCAGCGGATGCGCGGGTCAAGGAACGCGCGCGCGAATTACTCGCGCGGTCGGTTGGAATCGAGCAACAGCAAAAGGTCCGCGCGGAGGTGGTGCCGCCCGCGCCGGATCAGCCGCCGATTTCAAGCCCTGCGAGCCGTACCAATTCGACGGTTCAGCCCGCGTTCCGCGAACGAGAGGCCGGCGAGACCCGGACGTACGGTCTGTTCACGGAAATCGAGTGCTCGCCACAACAGATCGTGCTGCACGTGCGGGCGGCGGGTCAGACGCTGCTGCTGCGCGCGTCGCGATTCGATGCGATCGACTTCATCAGTTATCGAACGACCACACCAGGAACGATTTCCTGCGGGCCGCGTCGGCCGCCGGAAGACGTGTACGTGACATGGCGTCGCGACCCGGCAACCAGCAACCAGCAGGGGATCGCGGTGGCGGTGGAACTTTTGCCGGACGGATTCGTTCCCGCTCCGTGACGTCTTTCCGCGCGCGACCGCTACTCGTGCCCGACTTATCAGGCGGTCACATCGGTCGCGTGTGACGGTCGATCACCGCAGACAGCGCCCGCTGGCAGACGAGACAGAATGGCACGCGGTTTCTGGAGAACATGACGCAATCGACCTCGGGACGGTAGAACGCCTGGGCGTCGTAGTTGGCACCCTGGAACAGTCCCACCTTGCCTGCGTGCTCAGCGGCCGACAGCATCTTCGTCTCGATCTCCAGCTGCTCGCGGAACAGACGCGTCATTTCGGGCTCGGGACGATTCTCGGCGCGGATCATCGCACGGCGTGACTGATACGCCTTCGATGCGGCCTCGTACTCCTGCTTCGGCCAGGGCGTCGGGATGGGGACGCCTGGCGTGAACAGGTCGCGCCACTTCACCCGCGCCGGGTCGGTCGCGGCCGTGACGTTGGCGGGCCACGGCTCGACGATCCGTTCGGGCGGTTCGTAGGCGACCGGCGAAGTGTAGTACTCGTCGGCGAGCCCGGCGAAATGGTGCGCGAACTCGTGGACGAAGAGGTAGTCCGCGAAATCGTTGTCGATCGCCAGCGTCGAGTAGACGTTGTAGAGCCCGCCGCCTCCATAAATCTCGTTGTTGCTGAGGATCGTGATGAACTCGTACGGCGCCCAGGAGGCGACATCTCGGAGCGTCCGGTTCTCGAACGTGAGGATGTAGCGCTCGGAGCCGAAGGCGTCGTAGCTCGTGCCGACCGGCGTGCGGCGGTACACGCCGGTGGACGGCCGCGAGATACCCGACTGCGCGGCGGGCGGGCAGATGCCCCAGATGTTGAAGTCGTTGCGGCGCGTGCGGAAGGGATCGAGCGCAAAGAGCGCATTCGAAATGCGGCGCGCGTCGCCGCGGAACTTGCGTCCGCATTCGGCGGCCGTGTAGCCGTCGCCGAGCAGCAGGATGTCCACCTTGGTGCGCGGGTCGCCGTGCCGCTCGACCTCAATCGCCTGCTGGCGCGGCGGCTCCGCGCGATCGATGAATGGGCTGGCCGGGTCGATGGCGTGGCGCCACACCTCGTCGTACTGCGCGTCCGGGTTGCGTTTGTAAAGGACGACGGTGGCTTTGCCGTCGATCGCGGGGAACCGGAGCGAATCGTGGAACGTGCGCCGCACCTGGCGCACTTCCGCCGTGGTCACCCACTCCGCGAAGGCCGGGTCGTAGCCGCGCGCGAACGTCACGCGCCCGGCGGCGTCGATCACCTCGAAGCGGTAGTTGCCTGTCGGTGAGGGCTCGACGTTGGCGGCAGGATTATCCGGCCAAGCCAGCGGTTCGACGACGAGGCGGTCGAAGCTGTAGGCCTCGATGCCTGGGCCGCCGGTCTGGTAGAAGTCGAGGCGCCACGTGCGGCGCTGCTCCTGCGCGCCCGCGCTCGTCAGCGCGAGGAGAACGAAGGCCGCGAGGAGTCGCAGTCGCACGATGGAGCAAGTGTATAGTCCCCACCGTGATTCGTGCCCGATCGCCTCGAGCGTGATCGGATTGTCGGCGCCTGGCACTACTTGAAGCTGGCCGCCCCTGGAAACCCTGTGGCGTCGGCGAGTTGAGCCAGCGTCAACACTTGCCCGACAGTAGCCCGGCCATCGATCACCCAGGTTGGATAGGTCTGCACACCGGCGGCGCGGCACGACGGTGCCTGCGGGCCATTGGGTCCAGCGAGGCCGCATTCGATGTACGGAAGACGACTTGCTGACGCTCCGAAGAGTCGCTTCTGTTCCTGACAATGTGGACACCACGATGCGCCGTAGAACAAGACGCCTTCCTCAGTCAGGTGCTCCGCCAGAGCACGGGTCATAGGGTCTTCCGGCCCGACGGGCTCGGCTTGCGGAGCAGTGTAGTTGGCGTGGAGGAGCAGGATCACCACGGCCGCGAGCGCGCCCCGACCAGCGACTAAACCCACCCAGGAGCGGTGCGCCATCTCGGGAGGACGTTGCAACACCACGAGCGCGAGCGCGCCCGTCATGAGTCCGAGCGACGTCAGGCAGTACGGACACGCGGACTCGAGAATCGTCAGGGACACCACCGTCAGGTAGACGCTATAGCAGACGCCGAAGAATGCGGCGGTCAAGGCATAAGACCAGTGCGTGTCTGCTCGGCGGACGAACGCGATACCTGCGAGCGCGGTGTAGCCCAATAGTCCCCAGAGGGCTGTCGGCAGGCCGAGAAGGGTCGCCCAGCGGCTCGTGAGGACGATGTCGCATCCTCCGCCGGCGGAACATCCCTGCACCGCGCCGCCACTGAATGCAGTCCACACTAAGTACCCGGTCAGTATCATGCCCAGGCTGCTCACCGCCAGGAGCGGCCAATTGGGCCCGGGCCGGAGTGCGTGTGTTTCCGACGGGGTCCTCGACCGTCGTCGTGGTTTCGATTTTTTGCTCATTCTCGCCCCGCGCCAGAATAGTAGCTGAACGGGTCGCTCTTTGGTGATCGACCCGTCCGCCTCCCGCGAACGCCGCAAGAGGAGAGCAAAGAGATCTGTTACCGATGTCTTGGGATTTTACGAAGCT
>DAIRVG010000211.1:5617-8649 GCA_036802945.1 Vicinamibacterales bacterium | reverse complement strand
GCCAGCGCCGCCGCCGTCGGCTCGTTGACGATGCGCATGACCTCGAGGCCGGCGATCTTTCCGGCTTCCTTCGTGGCCTGCCGCTGGGCGTCGTTGAAATAGGCGGGAACGGTGATGACCGCTTTGGTGACGGGCTGGCCGAGGTACTCCTCCGCGGCCTGCTTCAGTTTCTGGAGGATCATCGCGGAGATCTGCGGCGGAGCGTATTCCTCGTTGAGGATCTTGATGCGCACGTCGTTGCCGGCCGCGGTGACGGTGTACGGCACCATCTTCATTTCCTCGCTGACCTCGTCGTAGCGCCGTCCCATGAACCGCTTGATGGAGAAGATGGTGTTCTCCGGGTTGGTCACCGCCTGGCGCTTCGCCACCTGACCCACCAGCCGCTCCCCTGTCTTAGTGAACGCCACGACCGAGGGCGTGAGGCGGCTCCCCTCCGGGTTGGTGATGACAACGGACTCGCCGCCCTCCATCACCGCCACAACGGAGTTTGTGGTGCCGAGGTCGATGCCGATGGTTTTGCTCATGTCGTCGCGTCCTTCGTCCGCGGAGCACCGGTGCCTGTGGCGTCGCGGACCCTCAACGTCCGCGACCGCCGATGCCAATGTTTAGGCCGTTTACATTATTAAATCTGAGTCAAGTGCAGTCAACTTATTGCGGCGCACAAGCCGATAAGCACAGGAGCATCAATCAATTCGCTCCGCTATACTGAATTTGATGGTGAACAACGACCAGCAGCCGCGCCCCGGACGCCGCGTGGTTGTTCGTGTGGCCCAGCAGGCAGGCCTCGTCATTCTGTTCGTCGTCGCCGCGCTCCTTGGCACCTTGGGCGGCGTGCTCTTCGCGTTTGCCGGGGACATCCCCGCAATCAGCGCGCTTGACGACTATCGCCCCAACACCATCACGAGGCTCCTCGCGCGCGACGGCGAGACGATCGGCGAGTTCGCCACCGAGCGCCGCGTCGTCGTCGGCTACGACGACATCGCGCCGGCGTTGCGGAACGCGATCATCGCGACGGAAGACGCAGGGTTCAACCAGCACTTCGGGTTGAGCATGTCGCGCATCATCGTCACCTTCCTGAAAGACATCGTGACCGGCGAGCGCGCCGGTGCGAGCACGCTCACCCAGCAGCTGGCGCGCGACATGTTCCTGCGCCAGTACCGATCCGCAGGCGGCGTGTTCGAGCGATCGCCGGAGCGCAAGATCAAGGAATGGATTCTGGCGATGCAGATCGAGAAGCGGCTGACGAAGCCGGAGATCTTCACGCTATACGCGAATCAGATCAATCTCGGACACGGCGCGTATGGCGTCGAAGCGGCTTCACATCTGTACTTCGACAAGCCAGCGAAGGAGCTCACGTTGGAAGAGGCGGCCGTGATCGCCGCCATCGTCCAGGCGCCTGGTCGGCTGAGCCCGTTCGTCAACCCGAAAGCCACGCTGATGCGGCGCAACTATGTGCTGCAGCGGATGGCTGAAGAGGGCTACCTCTCGGCCGACGAGGCCCGCGACGCGCAACAGCGGCCGCTGGTCCTGCAGGGACAACAGCGTCCCGAACCGTCGATTGCGCCGTACTTCGTCGAGGAGATCAGGAAGACCCTCGAGCAGCAGTACGGAGCCGACGCGCTGTACCAGTCAGGGCTGCGCGTGCAGACGACTCTCGACGCCGAACTGCAGGAGGCTGCCAATCGGGCGCTCGATCGCGGATTGCGACGCCTCGACAAGCGTCACCGCGGCTACCGGAAGCCTGCGCGAAACATCGTCGCCGAACAGCGCGCGCTGAATACGTTCACGACCGATCGGTGGAACAGGCCGATCCTCGAGGGCGACATCGTACCAGCGCTCGTGGTGGCGGTCGCGCCCAAAGGGGGAAATGGCAGCGCTCGCGTGCGGATAGGCACTCACGAAGTCGAGCTGCCGAAAAGCGCATTCGCGTGGACGCGGAAGACCGCGGCGGTTGATCTCTTCAGCGTCGGTGACCTCGTTCAGGTCGAAATGCGGACGATGAAGGGCGGCGTACCGCAGACGATCGCACTCGAACAGGACCCGCTGGTCGAAGGGGCACTTCTCGCAATCGACAATCGGACCGGACAGGTGCGCGCGATGGTTGGCGGCTTCAGCTTCGCGCGGAGCAAGTTCAATCGGGCGACCCAGGCGAAGCGCCAGGTCGGGTCTTCGTTCAAGCCGTTCATCTATACGACGGCAATCGATCGTGGATACACGCCTGTGTCGGTCTTCGTCGATGAGCCGATCTCGTTGGTCGCCGGCCCGAACCAGCCGCCGTATGAGCCGCTCAACTACGACAAGAAGTACGAAGGGCCCGTGACGATGCGCTGGGCGCTCGAAGACTCGCGCAACATCCCGGCCGTCAAGGCGCTCGCCGAGCTCGGCGCCGCCAATGTCATCAAGGTCGCCTCGCGGTTCGGCCTGCCGCCAAACATGCCGCCGTATCTCTCGCTCGCGCTTGGCTCGGTTGAAGAGACGCTGTGGGACATGACCAGCGCGTACAGCGCGTTCCCGAACCAGGGCGTGCGGATGCGCCCGTACTCCATCGTGAGCATCGCGGATCGCGAGGGCAACGTGCTCGAGGAGAACCGGCCCGAACCGCACGAAGCCATCCGCGCCGATACCGCCTTCGTGATGACGAACCTGCTGCGCGGCGTCGTTCAGCGCGGGACGGCCGCGGCCGCCGCAAGCCTCGATTGGCCGCTGGCGGGCAAGACCGGCACGATGGACGAATACACCGATGCGTGGTTCATCGGCTTCGATCCGAACATCACTGTCGGCGTGTGGGTCGGCTACGACGAGAAGAAGCCGCTCGGGCAGAACGAGACCGGTGCGCAGGCGGCGCTCCCGATCTGGATCGACTTCATGAAGGCCTACATCGACACGCGCGCCGATCGTAAGAACGTGCCGGAGTTTGAAGCGCCTGGCAACATCGTCTTCGTCACGCTCGACTCGGGCATCAGCGAGGCGTTTATCAGCGGCACACAGCCGCAGGGCGCCATTGCAGTTCCACCCGCCGTTCCCGCGTCAAA
>DAIRVG010000211.1:2528-5517 GCA_036802945.1 Vicinamibacterales bacterium | reverse complement strand
CGGCGGCGCGACGCGCCCTCTCGCCTGGCCCGCCGAAGCCGCGCGAAGGCGGCTGGCCTGCTCGAACGCGTATGCGAGCGCAATCAACCGCGGCTCGCTACAGGCCATCCCGGTAAAACTCACACCATGCGGAGCCGGCCGCGGATCGAAACCCGCGGGAAACACCGGCATCGGCGTATTCGGCACCGTCGCGAATGGGACGATGACCGTCGGATATGCGGCTCGCGCCGCGATTCCCGCCCCGCTCTGCGCGGGAAAGACCAGCGCATCGAGCCGCTGCGCCTTCATCACCTCATCGATGCCGTGGGACGCGGTCAGGAACAGATCCTTCCGGCGGTCCGCCTCGTAGCGGTTCCGATCTGCAAGCAAGTCTGTCTCGTCCGCGTTGTCGAGATTTGACTGGCCGTATTTGAGCGCGCCGGCGCTCCTGTGTGTGTCATTCCACGCACGGAGCGCAGTCAGCGATTTCAGCGGAGCGGCGTCGCCAAGAAGCGCCAGCCAACGACCGAAGTCGCGCTTCATGCCGTACTTGTACGTCACCGAGCAGTCCGCATCCTTCCCCTTCGCATTGTCCGGTCCCGAGCAGACGTTCCAGTCGAGAAAGTTCCTGGCGGGATCGGCGTCGACGATGCTCGGGATATCCGCCGGGTCGACGATCTCGGCACCTTGCTGCCGCATGACCGCGAGGGCATCATCCATCGCCTTGCGCTGATCGGCAGTGAGGCCGCCTCGAGGGACCGATGAGCGTCCCGACGTAACCGCGTCGTAGAAAAAGGCCCGTGGCACGCCGATACGTGCGCCTTTCAGCGCCGCGCGGTCGAGGAATCGCGTGTAGTCCCGCCCTGCCGGAGGGGCACACGCGGCGGTGGCGGCATCGTCAGGATCGGGTGTTCCGCTTTCCATCGCGCCAAGGACGATGGCCGCGTCGCTGACCGACCGCGCCATCGGGCCGGCGGTGTCCTGATCCGCCGTGATGGGGATGATGCCGTGGCGACTCACGCGTCCGACCGTCGGCTTGATGCCGACAAGCATGTTCTGGTTAGAGGGGCTCAGGATGGAGCCGGACGTCTCCGTTCCCACGTTCGCGGCCCAGAAGCTCACGGCCGTTCCAACGCCCGAGCTTGATCCTCCGGTCGCCAGCACCGGCCGACCATCGGAAAGACCGTCACGCGGGTCGCGCCGCGGATCGTAGGGATTCATCCCGTAGCCGTTGAGACTGTTGTAATTCGCCGGCATCCCGACAGTCACCCAGTTCGCCAACTCGGTCATCTGTGTCTTTGCGATGATGATTGCACCGGCATCGCGGAGGTTTGTTGTCACCGTGGCGTCGTACGGTGGAATGAGGCCGGCGAACGCGAGGGCACCGCCGGTGGTCGGCATGTCGCGCGTCTGGATATTGTCCTTGAGCGCGATCGGGATGCCGTGAAGCGGCCCGCGAATCCGTCCCGCGGCGCGCTCACGGTCGCGCTCGTCCGCCTCTTCGAGTGCATGCGGGTTGACGTAGATGATCGCGTTCAGCCGATCCTCGTACAGCGCGATTCGCGTGAGCGACTGCTGGACCAGCTCGTGCGACGTCACGCGGTGGCTCTGGAGCGCCACGCGCATGTCCGAGATCGAGGCTTCTACGACGGTGAATCGTCGCTGCTGCGCGCCTAGGAGAGCCGCGAGCGCCACGAGCGCCGTCAAGGGCACTAAGACGTTTTTCACCAGGAAGGACACGGAGATCACGAAGGTTAGAACACAAAGCCATTTTTGTAAAAAAGGTTTTTGTGTCCTGCTTTCCTTCGTGTTCTTCGTGACCTTCGTGGTTCACATCGTCTTTGTGACCTTCGTGGCTAATCCTCGTCGGCCGGCGCAGGCGCGCCGAGGGTGCCGCTTGCTTTTTTCAACAGATAAGTCTTGATGAATGGATCGAGATCGCCGTCGAGAACACGGCTCACGTCGCCCACTTCCATCTTCGTGCGGTGATCCTTGATCATCTGGTACGGCTGCAACACGTAGCTGCGGATCTGACTGCCGAACCCGATTTCCTTCTTCGCGCCCGCGATCTGGTCGAGTTTTGACTGGTTTTCCTTCATCTTCAAGTCGTATAGCCGCGATTTGAGCACCTTCATCGCGGACGCCCGGTTCTTGTGCTGCGAGCGCTCGTTCTGGCACGACACCACGATGCCGGTCGGGAGATGTGTAATGCGGACGGCGGAATCGGTGACATTGACGTGCTGGCCGCCGGCGCCGCTGGATCGGTACGTGTCGATCCGCAGGTCCTTATCCTCGACCTGGAGGTCAACGTCCTCGGGAAGCTCGGGCCAGACGAACACGGACGCAAACGAGGTGTGGCGCCGCGCGGCCTGATCGTAGGGTGAAATGCGCACGAGACGATGGACGCCGGCCTCAGCCGACATCAACCCGAAGGCATAGTCACCGGTCAGTGTGAACGTGACGCTCTTGATGCCCGCTTCGTCGCCCGGCTGGTAGTCAATGACTTCGCGCCGGAATCCGCGACGCTCGGACCATTTCAAGTACATGCGGAGCAGCATCTCGGCCCAATCCTGCGACTCGGTGCCGCCCGCGCCCGGGTGAATCGTCACGATCGCGTTTGCGCGATCGTGTTCACCGGCAAGCATCTTCTTCGTCTCCGCCGCATCGACTTCCTGCTGCAGCTCGTCGAGTGCCCGCGCCAGATCCGCGGTGACCTCTTCGCCCGCCGCGGCCCACTCGACCATGACGTTGATGTCATCGGTCCGGCGGCGCAGCGACTCGAGCAGCGTCCGGTCCTCTTCGAGCCGCCGCCGGCGCTGCATGACCTTCTGCGCCTCGGCCTGGTTGCTCCAGAAATCGGGAGCGGCAGTGCGGGACTCTACTTCCCCGAGCTGCTCATCCAGGTGTGCACCCTCAAAGATGCCTCCGCAGTTCCATCGCCCGTCTGCTCAAGTCCTCGTAACGCCGAACGAGTTCATCAACAGCAACTGCCACGAAATCCTCCTACAGG
>DAIRVG010000211.1:0-2428 GCA_036802945.1 Vicinamibacterales bacterium | reverse complement strand
GGGTCTAAAGACCCGCCTCTACGAAACACATTTCCCCAAGGCGGGTCTGAAGACCCGCCTCTACGAAACTCACCAAAACGTAGAGCCGGACCTTCAGGTCCGCCTGACAACAATGAGCGCCACGGCGATGATCGCCATCGCCGCGTACGCCACGACGTCGCCAATCTTCGAGTACGCCGTCCGGATCGTCAGAAATCGGACCTGTTCGACCAGCGCCGACTGTTCAAAGATAGCCGACTGCTGCACGACTCGCCCGTACGGATCGACGATGCCGCTGATACCCGTGTTTGCGGCGCGCACCATGTACCGCCCCTGTTCGATGGCGCGCATCGACGCCAGCTGGAAATGCTGGTACGGCGCCGATGAGTTTCCATACCACGCGTCGTTGGTGATCGTTGTCACCAGCTCGCTGCCGGCTTGCACCGCCTGTCGAATGAGCGACGGATAGACGACCTCGTAACAGATGGCCGTGGATACCAAATGCGAACCGACGGGCAACATGACCATTGTCGTACCGGGCGAGAAGTCGGTAAAACTATCGACGAGCGGCGAAACGAAGTACAGCCATCGCTTCAGCGGGATGAACTCGCCCCAGGGCACGAGATGAATCTTGCGGTACACACCGAGCGTCGTGCCATCGGGCCCGATGAGGAACGCGGCGTTATACAGCGCCGGGGTCGCGCCACGCACCTCCTGATCGCTCCCGAATAGAATCGGCACGTGCAGCTCGCGCGCGAGCTCGCGGATCGCAGCTTGCCCGACGGGATCCTCCTCGAACATGAACGGCGTCGACGATTCGGGCCAGATGACGAACTCGGCGCCGCGGCGTACGGCGTCGCGCGTCATCGCGATGTACGTCGTGAAGATGCGGCGCGCTTCACCCGCCTTCCATTTGTCTTCCTGCGCGATGTTCCCCTGGATCAAGCCGACTCGAATGGCCGTACCCATGCGCGTCAGCGATCCGTCCGCGATCCGGAGGCTGCCCCATGCGGCGGTCGCGATGAGCACCACGGCGGTGGTGGCCAGGGCAGACATGCGCGCACGGCCAGCTGTGAGCATCGCATACGCGATTGCGGCATTGACGAACGCTACCAGCAGGGACACCCCGTACATGCCGAGGACGCTCGCAAGCTGCGCAACCGGGAGGACCGTGACCTGGCTGTCGCCGAGGGGCACCCAGGGAAATCCCCCGAACGCGACTCCGCGGAAGTACTCCGTAGCGACCCACGCGGCCGGGACGAGGAAGATCCCGGCAACCCCGGCGCGGTTGATCAAACGGCTACTGATGAGCGCCCCAATGGCAGGAAACGCTCCTTGATAGAGCGCCAGCAGAATGACGCCACCGATCGCCGCGATCGTCGGAATACCCCCGAACGTCCGGATCACCGTGCCCGTCCAGTAGAGCGTGCCGGCGAAATACACACTGCCGGACGCGAGCCCGAGCAGGAACGCGCGCAGTGGCGGTTGCCCCGGGAGGCGTCCGGGGCGGCCTCGCCATCCGCTCAGCGCCAGGACGAGCGGGACGAGCGCAATCCATGCGAACGCCGGGTGGCCGTAACGTGGAAAACTGAGCGCCAGAAGCGCGCCGGACAGCAGCGCAAGCGCGAAATCGAGGCCGATGATCACTCGAACCGCGAGATTACCAGATTGGCGGAATTGTCGTGGAGAGCGAGTGCTAGGAGGGAGAGATTGCTGGGGGAGCGGACGGCGAGACCTTGCCGTTACTCTTGACTGCGAACGATTTGTGGCAGCTGTTGCACCCGTACCTGATCAGGCCGAGTAGCTGAAGAGTAATCTGCGTTTCCGTGGCACCGCAGTGGGGACACGGGACCGCGTCCGGTGGTAATTCCCAGTTGATCATGTGGCTGGCTGACCTAAGCTTTCGGTCCGTTGCTACTGCAGCTACAGTCTCAGGCCTTTTTCGCCTTCCCTTTGCGTGGTGTTTTCTGCCCATCCGCGGGCGCAACGACGACGAAATCGGCGAGATCCCACGTGAATGGCGGCTTCTGCCGGCGGTCTGAGGCCCGGCGGTCGCGTGGCACGTCCATCTGGTGAGCCAGGGCCTTCGAGTCGCGTCGATCGGCCTTACGCCGGTCCCAGGTCACGACGACCGGGAGATCGGATGTTCGGGTTTTTAGCGCGTCAAACCGCCTCACGGCGCCGCGGCGCACGACGATTTCGAGCGGTTCTTTCTTCGTTCCCGCGGAACGACGGGGTGCGGTGGCTGTCTTTGTAGGCATGTGCGACCGTCGTATCGGCCTCAATGTACGAAGTCTTTGATCCTGTCCCGCGGGGGTACTGCCCAAGCTCAGCGGGTAATCCAGAACGGCGCTCGACGCGCTCACTTTGGTCCGCAGAGCGGTCCTTCAAGACGGGTTTGGTCGTACTGCTCCATCACGGCACGCCACGCGGTCGCACGGCACGGCCC
>DAIRVG010000210.1:0-8823 GCA_036802945.1 Vicinamibacterales bacterium | reverse complement strand
CATGTCACGACTTTCTATCCTGGCACGCCTGACGCCTTAACCGCTGCGCCGATCACTATCGGCCGAGCCACTCAATACGACGGATTCGATTTCTTTGTAATGACCGACTAACCGATTGTCGCGATCTGCCTGCTAAACCGGACGCCAACCAGATTACTCGCGGAAAGTCGCGTAGCGTTTGCCGATTCGCGTCGGCCGCTTCGCGGATCGCTGCGGCGTTATCGGGGATAACGAAGCCGTTCGGAGTCGATCCCTAATTCACCGTTTCACTACAAGCTGCTGGCCTAGAGAGTGAGACCTACGATGGAAATCCCCACACATGTCACTCCGTTCTTGATCAACATCGACGCAGAGACTCTGTCTGACCTTCGAAAGCGCATCCGCAACACGCGCTGGCCTGATTCGGCACCAGGCGCGGCCTGGGAACAGGGGACCGATCTTGATTACTTGCGACGCTTGCTTGCGTATTGGGTCGACGAATTTGACTGGCGCGCGCAAGAGCGCGCACTGAACGCCACCAATCAGTTCCAGGCCGAGCTCGACGGCGTCCGCATTCACTTCGTTCATGTACGGGCGAAATGCGGAGACGGCATCCCGCTGATCCTGACCCATGGCTGGCCCAGCACCTTCGTCGAGCTGCTTCCGCTCGTCCCGTTCCTGACTGATCCTGACGCCCACGGCATCGATGGTCCCGCCTTTGACGTGGTCATCCCTTCGCTGCCGGGTTATGGGTTCTCCGAGCGGCCCGCTCGGGTGGGCGTGAACTATCAGCACGTCGCCGGACTGTGGCACCGGCTTATGCGTGGGCTGGGTTACGAGCGCTACGGAGCTCAGGGCGGAGACTTCGGGGCCGGGATCGCCACGTTCATGGCAATGAAAGATCCCACGCCAATGATTGGCATCCACCTGAGTAATCTGGAGATTAGTCCTTACACTGGACCAGAGGCGCGGCCATTATCCGCAGCGGAGAAAACGTATCTCGAGCGCAATGAGGCATTCTGGCAGGCGGAATATGGCTACAAGGCAATCCAATCCACGAAACCCCAGACGCTCGGATACGGGCTGAACGACTCGCCGGCCGGGCTCGCCGCCTGGATTCTGGAGAAGTGGCGCTCTTGGGCCGATTCTGCCGGAAACCTCGATCAGCGCTTCTCTCGCGATTTCCTCTTGACCACGGTGACGATCTATTGGGTCACACAGACCATCACATCCTCGATGCGGGACTACTTCGACAACGACAACAGGCGGTTCCAAGTCACGCTTGGACCACAGGACTTCGTCAACGTGCCAACTGGCATTGCGGTCTTCGCAAACACCTTTGTCGATGAGGGGACACCTCCCCGTGAATGGGCCGAACGCCTATACAACGTGCGCCGGTGGACCCCGATGCCTGGCGGCGGTCACTTCGCCCCAGTCGAGGAGCCGGAGTTGCTCGCCCGCGATATCGCAGCGTTCTTCGTTGAGTTATGAGCCTGAGTTCGGGTGCGTTGCACCCTGAGCCGACGGCTCCTCCAGGCAGCGGACGTCTGGGTGCGACCAGCCGGAATGAGCGTGTGACGATTCACCCAACCAGCGATCGTCTTTGGGCCTGCCTATGGCTACTTTGATCGAGTATCACCCCTGAGATGGGCTTTTAGCTCGCCTTCATCGCTGTTGCAGACGTCGCTGGCGCTATCTTGAGGCGCGGCGCGCCTTTGGCGGTCTGTCGATCGACGTCGATCAACCCGTTGAACGTGGCGCCGTCGTGCATGACGACCGCGCACGAGGTGAGCATCCCCGAGACATCCGCCGTTGGCGTGAGCTCGATCCTTTGGGAGGCCGCGACGTTCCCCGCCAGCGTCCCGTGAATCGTGACCCGCGCGCCCTCGACGTCAGCGTCCACGTGGCCCTTCGGCGCGAGAAGGAGGGAACCCTCCTCCATTCGGATCTGGCCCTTCACACGGCCATGGATCGTAATGTCTTCCCGGCTAGTGATTTCACCGGTGATAAGAAGAGACGCTCCAATGGTAGTCATCGTATTAACCGTCCTGAAAAACGAGTTGTGCCGCGTTGGCTCACGGCAGCGCCCACGGCGCGTGGCGACATCCTGAGTTTCGGCGGCTGGCGGCGTGTTCTGCAGGGGCAGTCGGAACGTTTACGCCCTCGCGTCAGCAGACGCCTGGGGGAAAACGTCAGTTGGTCGGCCTGTCGGTCGATCGCCCGCACGAGAGGGTTGGCATGAAGCCTGACAAGATGGACAGGCGGACCTGAAGGTCCGCCTCTACTATTTCTATTTACGACTTGTTTGATCGCCAGCGCCGATACGATGTGCCCCTATATCAGCGACGGCACGTCTGGACCCAAGGATCAATGGACCCCGCTGGAAGCCGCCCATGCCATCCGCGGCTCCGAGTCACCTCAGTGACGCCAGCGTAAGTGCTACGATCCACTCGTCATAGCGATCGCCGGCGCGGTCGCCATCCCGTCCCCGGCTTCCTGACAGCGCAGCTGATGAAGACACTGCTCAAGGTGACGATCGCGCTCGTGGTGGTGGCCGTGCTCGCCCTGCTGTTCGTTCGCTCGGCCCAGAGCGCGCGCGCACAGCCCTTCACGATCGCGCGACAGCACCTCGCGGGATGGACCCTGACCCTCGCGCCGGCTGACGACCCGCTCGGCTCGTCGCTCTCGATCACGCCGAAGGTGGAGCTGATGCCGCCGATAGCCCGTGACCTGTTTGCGCGTATGGGGGAATCGCTGCACTATCCGCCACCAGCCATCCCCGTCGTGCTGCGCAGCGAGTTCCAGCGCGCGATGGCAGACGTGCTTGCGCCGGAGGCGCTACTCGCCGCCGCGCGGGAGGCGGGTCTCGAGTCGGCGACGTTCCAGCCACGTTGCATGGCCCGGCGACGCATCAGTGCACCGGGGGTCGTTCGGGGCGTTTACTTCTTTTTGTTCGATCTGCCGCAGTTCACCCAGTTCCGCGAGCAGGTTGCGCAGCGGTTGCGTGCCGCCGGCCGCGACGAGTCGCTGTTCGATCCGATGGCGTTGTCGCCTGTCCTGATTGCGGCCGATCTCGATGGGAACTTCAGCGGCTGGCTGCCGCTGCGCGCGGATCCGGAGGTCGACTGCTTTGCCCCGGTTGTCGTGGAGTAACGTCGCCGGTGTGGTCCTCGCCGCTACGCCGTTCTACTTCCCGCCGTAGAAACCCTTCGTGTGCTCATGGATGCCGGTCTGGCCTTTGGCTCTGAGGGCTCGTCCTGCCTCGAGCGCCAATTCTGGCTTGTACCCCTCGTGACACGCTATCTCGAAGAACTCATAATTCCTGTCCCTGTTGCGGCCGAGGGTGAACGCGAGCGTCCACGGCCTCGTGAACACCTTGGGGTCGGTGATCGTCGCTTCGTAACTGATCGTGTTGGCGTCAGCGAGCCTCCAGCGTTCGACCACGTGCAGGGCGTCGCTATAGAAGCTGCCATGGCTGTCGAACCAGGGCTGGTTGTTGTAATTCTTCGCGTCGACGTGGAAATTGGTGACGTCGACAACGAGGGTATCGCCTTCCCACCGGCCTCGCGAGTCCCCGTTCCACAGCCGGACGTCTCCGGCGACATGCGGTCTTCCGTCCAGAGGGATGAAGCGATAGGCGTGGATCCATTCGTACAGCAGCAGCATGGATCCGGGAGTCTGGACAATCTGGATCTGGCCACGCAAATTGATGCGCGGCACCCCGTTCAGCAGGCAGCGGTCCTCGGGCTCGACGTGCGCCGGCTCGGTCGGGGCAAAGAGGTTTCTCAGGTGCTCCCTCCGCTTCTCTTCCGCCCACGGCTGATAGGGAATCCTCCCATCGGGCGTCGGGTCCACGATGACTTTGGGTCGCACTCCTGACGGCGGCTCGTCGCCCTGAATGATGGCAGACTCGGGATCATCGCCCTCTTCGAACGTGTGTCCCCCGACGGTGGCGGCCCACATTCCCTGCAGGTCGGGCTTACCGTCAGCTGTGCGGGGGGGACTCCATGGCTTGCCGGTCGTCGTCGTCGGCGCCTGCCCCGCCAGCGACGAGACCATGAGAAGGATGGCTGCTGAAACGAACGTGACCGTGACGAATCGATCTCTCACGTGACACCTCCAGCTGACAGGCGAGACTACGCCCTCAGGGTGGAATGTCAAGGGAAAAGGGGTCGGAAGAAAAGCGCCCGAAACCTGCTGAAGGAGATCTAGCATCGCCGTCCAGATTCCTCGCCACCTCGCGACTACAGGGGAGCGATGCGGCCTCAGCCGCGAGGCGCTCGCCCAGTGGGCCAGTCGCGACTATGCCGACCGCGAACCTCACATCACCGTTGCTTCCGCTATCATCAACCTATCCCCCGGGGGAGGATCCCGGGCGGTGAACGTCCGCTGATGACACCTCGATTCTCGTGCGCCACCCTTCTCGGCGTCTTCGCGGTCTCCAGTCTGGTATTGACTGCGACCGCACTGGCACCTCAAACGGCGTTTGACAGTGTCTCTAGCGCAGGGCTTCGGGACATTACCAGTGAACGCCTCCGCGCACACATGGCAGTCTTGGCAGATGACGCGATGGAAGGGCGAGAAACGGGGACCCGTGGGTTCGACCGCGCGGCGAAGTACGTTGCCGATCAGTTTCGAGCGCTACACCTGCACGCCATCAATGGCAATTACGTGCAGTCGATGACAATTCGGCGCGCGCGAGTCAATGAAGGCCAGACCGTTCTGGAGATCACACGGCAGGGAAGGCGCGAACCCCTCGTTTACGGAAGGGACTTCGTGACGTACGGCGTGCGAGGTGAGACGAATGTTTCGGTCGGCGGCCAGATTGTCTTCGTCGGAGACGGCGTAACGGTTCCGCGCGATGGTATCGATGCGTACCGAGGTTCGGAGACCGTGGGCACGATCGCGCTAGCGTTGCCTGGCGCCCCCGCGTCGCTCAGCCCGAGCGAGCGGTCGTACTATGGTGGCGCTGATGCGAAGGCCGCCAACGCAGCGGCCCACGGCGTTGTCGCGCTACTGTTGGTGGAGGAGGCGCACATCCCGTGGGACCTGCGTGTACGGGCCGCTCGGCAACTGGGAGTAAGCGAAGGGCTGCCAACCAAGATGAGCCCTACGGTCCCGATCGTCTACTTGAACCGATCGGTAGCCGAGAGAATCATCGGCCAACCCCTTGAGAGCGCGGCTCTCCAAGCCGGTGCCGCCATCGGCATCGGATCGGGGAAGCTGGCGGTCCGTCAGGCGTATCGCGACGTTCGTAGTGCCAACGTGTACGCGGTTTGGCCCGGAGCTGACCCGGCACGTGCTCGCGAGCACGTTGTCGTTGTAGCTCACCTTGATCACGTAGGAATCGGCGCACCCGTGAATGGCGACTCAATCTACAACGGCGCCGTCGACAATGCGTCTGGCGTGGCTGCGCTGCTGGCGATGGCGAAGGCGTTCGCTGAGGTACCGACTCGCCCCGCCAGGTCGGTGCTGTTCTTGGCCACAACGGGTGAGGAGCAGGGCGAGATCGGCTCAGAGTATTTCGTCCGTCGTCCCCCGATTCCCGTCGACAGCATTATCGCCGCCATCAATGTCGATGGAATCTCAGTGACAGCATTCGAGCATCTCGAGATAAGCGGTGGATCCAATTCGTCGCTGGGTGCGATCGCCGACGCCGCCGCACGGCGCGTGGAGCTCAGTGTCACCCACGAGCCCCTCGGCGTTGGTGGAAGTGATCACTCGCCGTTCTTGTTGGCTGGAATTCCGGCGTTGTGGATCGCAGCAACCCTGACCGATGAGTGGATGCGAACTCGCTACCACACTCCGCAGGATGATATGCGTCAGCCACTCGACCTCGCTGCGGCAGCCCGTTACACGCAGTTCGTGTTCATCACGGCCTATCTGGCTGCGGACGCGCTCGCACGCCCCATGTGGAACTCTGGCGAGTTCTTCGGCGACCGAATGGCACGATAGCGGCCCTGTGCCGGCGACGCACGTCGCTCGGTCGCAGAAAGGCCCGAGCGAGGATAAGTAGCGATCAACGCCGATCTGGCGAGCGACCATCGACGTCGCAATGGGTCTCCACAAGGCCACTACTCGTTACCCATCGAGTGGGTCGGTTCGAGCTAGGCTGAGGCGGAATCGCCGAGCGGACCTCCAACAACGAGTCGAGAATCTGAGGCGCTCGCAGCCGTCAGAGTAGGGACCATACGAAATGTGGACCGGAAAGAACGTGTCGGACTGTGTCGAGCGATGCGTCGCGCGATGATCGCTGCAGTTCTGTTCGTAGCCGTGATCGGCGTCGCCCTGGCGCTTCTCTGGACGATGCAGCGCTGGGTGATGTACTTCCCAACGGCTCACGTGCCGACGCCCGACGAAATCGGGCTGGCCCCTGTTGAGCCTGTGACCTTCAAGACGCCCGACGGGCTCGTACTGAGAGGCTGGTTCATGCCTGCGTCGAGACCGGCACCGCGGCTCACCGTCCTGGTGTTCAACGGGAATGCCGGCAATCGAGCGCACCGAGGCCCTCTGGCTGCGGCGCTCAACCGGCACGGATTGCAGGTCCTGCTCGTCGACTATCGCGGTTACGGCGGAAATCCCGGGAATCCGAGCGAGAGCGGGTTCGTCGCAGACAGTCGCGCCGCCCGAGCGTACTTGGTCGGTCGCTCCGATGTTGACGCATCGCGGCTTGTCTATTTCGGCGAGTCGCTGGGGGCGGCGGTCGCTGTCGGCTTGGCCGTGGAGCACCCGCCAGCGGCACTCATCCTACGCTCGCCGTTCACCTCAATGGCCGACGTGGGACAGCATCACTATCCGTTTCTGCCGGTGCGGTTGCTGCTGCGGGACAGGTTCCCGTCGAGCGATCGGATTCACCGGATCCGATCGCCACTGCTTGTCATCGCAGGCGAGCACGATCGCATTGTGCCCATCCAACAGAGTCGGCGCGTGTACGCCGCGGCTTCAGCTCCAAAGAGGCTCGTCATCATTCCTGAAGCCGATCACAACGACTACGAGTTGCTTGCGGGGAACGAGCTGATCCGGGTGATTGTCGATTTCCTCCAGCCGCTCATGTGACGGTTGGCGCCTGGCCTGCGCGCTTGATCGACTGCCGCCTCTACACTTCAATATCCCTTGCATCTGGCCGGGTTCACGGCACTTTGTGCTCCAGTGCCGCGACCCTCGCTCTTGAACATTCGACCATGATGTCCAAGTACCGACTGAACCGCTCCTCGCTGTAGAGATAGGAGTTGGGTCCGCTGGGGTTCTTGCGAAGCGACTCCAGCCAGGTCACGTGTTCACCTTGAAGGTGACTCGCGAACCGGGCCGCGGCCTTCTGTGGCTTGGCGAAGTCGTTGACCGCGCGCTCCAGCGCAACAAGATCGTCACGGTCGGGCGTTGTCAGGCTCAGGATCGTGGCGGTGTGCTGCCGGCCCCGATCCTTCACCGGGAAGAACAGTGCAATCGAACCGGGCGTGTGGCCGGGAGTGAGGGCCATCGTCACAGTGGTATCCCCCAGTGTCAACTGCTGGCCGTTGTGCGTTACATCGATGTCCCGGCGCGGCACCGGCCTGTTCCTCCCGCCCCGCCCCGGGCGTCCGATGATCTCCCAGTCCGCGGCGCCCATGACGACGCGCGCGTTGTACTTGTCCTGCAGGTACAGCGCGCCGCCAAAATGGTCGGCATGACCGTGCTGGACGATGATGTACTTGATCTGCGTCGGGTCGAGACCCAGCTTCTGCAGCGAGGGGACGATCACCTTTTCCGCGTCCTCTGCCGAGTTCAGCGTATCGATCAGGATGATCCCTGCGCTCGTGGTAAGCGCCCAGCCACCGACGGTATTGAACCCAAAGTAGTAGAAATTGTCGAAAATCTTGGTGGGCTCGATGACGACCTGTGGTTCCGGTGGCAAGCCCGCCATCTGCCTGATGAGCGAGGGCCGCCGGGGACCCGTGGCCGTGCAATTGGCCTTGGCCTCCGCCTGCAGATCCGACTTCGCGATGGCCATCGCGGCCGCAATATGCTTCTGCGCCACCGGGGACTCCGCCATCTGCTTCTCGGTGGGGAGGCCGGGATCTTGCGCCGGTGCGCCCCGCTGGGCACCAACCGGTGCCTGCAACAGACCCGTCGTGCAAGCCGCAACTGCGAATCCAGCGAACAATCTTCTAAGCATGCATCCTCCTTAGCCGACCGCGAACCAACGCCCATTTTGACAGAGATCGCGTTAGCTTCCCGCCTTGTAGGTTTTGCTGAAACCGTTCCGGGCGTTGGTCACCGTGAAGCTGCCATCGGTCTGGGCCGACACTTTGATCCAGTTCGCCGGTCCATTGTGCTGGGGTGCCGGCGGGGGCGGCGTGCCCCGCTGCGCCGGCGGCAGTGGCGCGACCGGGACGCTGGCGCCCTCCTCCACGTTGGCGATGAATATCCCTGGCACGGTGTACTCCTGGCCGCCCAGCAGCGCGAAGTGAATCTGCCAGAGATCCTCGAGGCGGGGCGAGTTGAGCAGCACGTTCATCGCCGCAGGTTGTCCGCCTTTGCGGGGTCCGTTGTTCATGATGATCACCCGCGGCCGAATGGCGTGCACGAGCGTCTCGGAATTCGAGCTCGGTTGCCCATGCCGTGACGCCACGAAGAGATCGACGGTGCCAATGCGGTTGTTCGGACACATCAGCTCGACTTCCTGATTCCAGTCGAAATCGGCCAGATACAGGAACCGGAATTTTCCGAAGGTGATGTGGCTCGCGACGGATTGTTCGTCCTCGGTATTGCCGAGCGGTCCGCCTGACACAGGGTTCACGTCGTGTCGCTTGAAGCCGGCGCAATACGGATTCGGCGCACCGGCGCCAGGCAGCGGCGTCTTCAGAA
>DAIRVG010000209.1:0-8865 GCA_036802945.1 Vicinamibacterales bacterium | reverse complement strand
CGATGTCCTCGAGCATCGCCTTGCGGCGATCGCCGAAGCCGGGCGCCTTCACGGCCGCGGCCTGCAACGTGCCGCGCAGCTTGTTGACGACAAGCGTGGCGAGCGCCTCGCCCTCGATGTCCTCGGCGATGATCAGCAGCGGACGGCTCAGGCGGGCGACCTGCTCGAGCAGCGGGAGGAGATCCTTCATCGAGCTGATCTTCTTCTCGTGAATCAGGATGACCGGGTTCTCAAGGACCACTTCCATCCGCTCGGCGTCCGTGACGAAGTAGGGCGAGAGGTAGCCGCGGTCGAACTGCATGCCTTCGACCACTTCGAGCGTGGTTTCGAGCGTCTTGGCTTCCTCGACGGTGATGACGCCGTCCTTGCCGACCTTCTCCATCGCCTCGGCGATGATCGTGCCGATCGTCAGGTCGCTGTTGGCGGAGATCATGCCGACCTGCGCCACCATGTTGCCCGACACCGGCCTCGCCATCTTCTTGATTTCGGCGACGATGACTTCAACCGCGCGCTCGATGCCGCGCTTGAGCTCCATCGGGTTGGCGCCGGCCACGACGTTCTTCGCGCCCTCACGATAGATCGCCTGCGCGAGCACCGTGGCGGTGGTGGTACCGTCGCCCGCCGTGTCCGACGTCTTACTCGCCACCTCGCGGACCATCTGCGCGCCCATGTTCTCAAGCGGGTCCTTGAGGTCGATTTCCTTCGCGACGGTGACGCCGTCTTTGGTGATCGTGGGCGATCCGTACTTCTTGTCGAGGATGACGTTGCGCCCCTTGGGCCCGAGCGTGACCTTCACCGCGTCGGCGAGCTGGTTGACGCCGCGCAGGATAGCCTGCCGCGACTGCTCGCCATAGATAATCTGTTTTGCCATGTTCCTAGACTCCAACAGGCTGACGCCTGCGCGGCTGCGCGTTATTTCGAATCGATAACCGCGAGCACTTCATCCTCGCGCATGATGAGGTATTCCTCGCCTTCGAGCTTGATGTCCTGCCCCGAGTACTTCCCAAAGAGAATCGTGTCGCCTGCCTTCACGTCGAGCGGCACGCGCTCCGCCTTCTCCCGTTTGCCGAGGCCGACAGCGATGACCTTGCCCTGCTGCGGCTTTTCTTTGGCGCTGTCGGGAATGATGATTCCGCCGACTTTCTGTTCGCCCTCGTCGATGCGCTGGACGATGATGCGGTCGTGTAGTGGTCTGACGTTCATGTGGGTCGACTCCAACTGTCTGGTAGGTGCGCCGGGCCGGGAGGCCAGCGCGAAATGCCTGGAAATTGATGCAGCACACACGGAGAGTTAGCACTCACCGCTGGCAACTGCTAATCATAGCGGCCCTGACAAAGGCCGTCAAGGCAGGACTCACGCATCACTCGTGATGCTCGTGCTGACATGCGGCGCCTGTTCGATGCAAGCCGAGCGAGTGCACGTACAGGAGCAGCGCCCACCCGCCACGCTTGACCGGCCAGGGAACGTTGGGTTGGTCGGCGAAGTCGCGCGGGTCCGCATCGGCCAGCTCTTTCACGCCGGGCCGCCGGGACTCCGGTGACCCCTTCTGCACCAGGCACGTCGTCAGCAGCACGAATACCTCCATTTGCAGGAACTCACTTTCCCAGTTCTCAAAGAGCGCTTCCCAAGGATGGCCCGTCGCCAGGTAGTCATTGAGGACGACCATCGGTCGGCCGTGCTCCCGCTGTTCCGCGTTGTACGCGGCCAATCCGGTCGCCAGTTGGCTAGGACGGTTGTTTGTCGCTGGCGTCGGAGCAACCATCCGCGCACAGTGCGGTCGCGAGGAGCGCGGCGCATCTCGTGGCCGCATCGTTGGCTATAAACCGGCACGAGGTGGTGATCGAGAGACCCTGCCGGACGTGCACGAAGCGAAGTTCAAAGGAGAGCGGCGTGTGCTCGAGGATGTGGCATTCGCTCACCTGTTCGGATGATGGAGAACGGAGTCGCCAGAGGACTTGCATATGCCAACGCGCTGGCAGGAGATGTTACGTTGCCTCTGAGATCTTCGTCGCGGCGCTGGGATGCCACGGTCTTTCCGCCGCTTCGAACCAACGCCGATAACACCCGCTGCAGACGTATTGGATCTGCGTAGCCGTGCGCGCACCTTCGACGACGATGCCTGACGCACAGAATGGACAGGCCGTTGCCCTCGGGGAAAAGCTCGGAGAGTTGACCGCTACGACTGTCATTCGGTGTCGCGAAGGAATGCATTAGGGCTTGTTGCGGCGCCGTGCGACGTGCGCGCGGTCATCGCCGTGGGGTCATCACCGGCGAGCGTGTCAAATCCCGGGAACCAGGCATTTCCAACGTGAGGCGGGCGCGCGGCTTCGCGGCGCCCTCGCACATGTGTGTCCCGTTCGCGCCTCACGTGCGCCATGTGCTCCAGTGGCTGTGTGGGAGGGACCACAAGGCTAAGAATAATGTCGAGAGAAGAACCCGTTCGGTTGGCGCAATGGATCAAGCCTTCACGGACACGGGCGAATCTTCGACCGGGTGCTCAATGAGCGCGCGTATCCCCACGAGGCTCCTATGGACGAGGGCCCCCGTCGTCCCTCCCACTCCAACAGTCCCCGTTTGAATCACTTCAAACGCTGTAATTGCAGCGTGGATCAAGTTGCGCATTTCATTTGACTGTCCGTCGCGTGTGACTTGTTGTCCGCGCGCGTGCTCGGTGACCGCACCTGCGATGGCGTCGTCAAGGCAGCGGTTCAGTGTGCGAAAATCCTCGGTGGCGATGGGGGCTTTCGTTTCCATTGCCAGATCGGTGACGGACTGACAGACGTCGCCGTAGTCGTGTACCACCTCAGACACGGTGAACCCCTGACGCAAGAGGTTGCTCCCGTGTTTGATCGCGCCCTTGCTAATCTCATTGGTGTTCGACTGTCCGTCGCGCAACTCGTGGACCAGCTGATCCAGAAACAGAGGGACTCCACGATCGCCCTGTGTCTTTCGAGCCCCTGTGGCCTCTGCAGCCCCTATAGTCCCGCCTCTAGTACCCCTCGTCGCCACTTTCGCTATGCATCGGCGAATGAGTTCTTCGCGGTGTACGCCGATGAATTCAGAGAGCGTGACATTCCCCATGGCCAAAATCCTATTGCAGAACAAGGACCTCAGGCTGTTCAAGAAAGGACACTCGAATGCCCCCCCGCCCGCTGTGCCAATCGAACGAATGCATGGACCAGCGCACCCTTCACTCCTGAGTTTCAATCTGACGACGAGAGACGCCGTGGTATCAGTCTTCGTCCTTCCACAATCCTGACAGGTCGGACTTCAGGTAGCTTGCCGGGTCGGCGTTGCTCCTAGGCGGGGGAACTTGCAGAAGGTCCGGGTGATGGTCCTTGAGCCAGAAGTAGAACACCAATACGTCAATCCCAGTACGCTTGGCATCAGTGCGCTGGAGCCAGAGCCTCCGAACGCCTTCCCTCTTTTCGCTCTTGTTCATGGTTTAGGTGCTAGTAGCGTGTTCGCTAGATCTTGCAACGCAGGCCACATCCTTGGGTCGTGAGGTAAATCTGTGGGTGGCGTCTTTGTTTTCTGTACCCAATTCAGAACCTCTCGAACAGTTACGCTGCCCGCGCCTCGAAGTGGCAGATCGTCTGTCGCCACGTGTATAGCAAGATCTGGTGTGATGAACTCGTCGTTCGGATCTTTTTCGTAGAGCCCTTGTGCGGCCTTCACAAGAAGGTCATGCTGAGCCAATGGTTGGCGGCCGACAAAAGGGTCCCGGCCGAAGTGGAAGTGGTCCAAGTCATCCTCGCAAGAATTGTCGCCGTTGATCTTTTGACCAGAGGAAGAAGATGTGAGTGAGTCAATTTCGACTCGCGTACAGGCGCCGGCTGTTGGCGCTCGGCCGTCTCGATCGCACATCCGACGAGCGGCCGGTGCTTGCTTCGATATCGTGCGGGTATGCTCTTAAGCGCAAGTGGCCGGGCGGCTTCGGTCGCCATTGTCGGAGAACGTCAGCGAGTGCCATATCATCGAGCACTCAGGGACCGACTGTGAACTCCGCATCTTCTCTGCCTCGCAGGTCCCAAATCTGACTTGGTTCACCCTACCAACCCGGCTATGCACACGGCAGCCGCCCTCGGAGGAGCACAGTGCGCGGATGGGTGCCTCGACGCTAGCGACCTGGCGTCTTCACAGATCTATTTGAGAGCCTGTCCTGTTTCGAACACCATTAAGGGCTCACCTGTTTTATCTTTGGTATCCGTTCCACTTGGCGGCGTAATTCCATTCCGGGTTACGTCGCCTATCGCTCCAGCCCTGTTCGTTCCTTCAAGTGCCGAGGCTCCATCGCCCTAACAGGGACGTGAGGGTGTGACGTCCGCCAGCCGACAAGACCACCAAGACCGAGCCTGCCATCATCAGACAGCCAAGCCACATCAGAGCACTGCCAAGCATTGGCGGTTTCCGACTGGCCAGTTGCGGGCGCTGCCAACGCTCGATTCGATCCGCGTCCGTCCAGCCGTCCGCGTAGAGCCCGGTTTTAAGCAGCGCTGCCGTCTTCATGGCCGCATCCGCATCTATGAATACGTGCGAGGCCTCCGTGTGACCTTCCAAACCGATCCGCAACGAGTCATCAATTAGGTGGCACTCGCTTATCGGGCCGGATGTGGGAGGACGTAGCCTCCAGATCAGTTGCATGCGCGTGACACTACCATGACATGCTCGCGCATCTCAGCCGTTAGGCACATGGAGAAACGCGGAAGCGCGCCGGGTACCACCACCTGAGCGAGCGTCAACCGGTGTTCGATACGTGCGATCCGATGCGAGCATCCCGAAACGTGCGCTGGTATTCCTCGACGTCGATGACGTTCCTGTCGGCATGGGTGGGTACACCGTCGTCGAACGCCTCGGGTGTGTTGCTCGATCAAGTCGGATCGAATAGGTTCGGTGTCCGCGAATTGTTCCCTGCAGGACCTGCCGATCAAGCGGGTCATCCAACCGGGTGCAGCTAGCCCAGCCGTAGGCACGCCGCGGGGCGAAGTCCGACGCCAGCGGGAAATAAGTCCCGGGCACAAGCTCTTCACGTGTAGACTCCCGTTACCTTTCCTGCTTTTCTGAGCCATCCGCGCGATGCGGGTTCCTCGTCAAGGCGTCTCGCCCGAGGAATTGCAATGGCCGCGCTAGTCTCGCCGATCCTCGCACTTATCTCGTTGTGCTTCGGCACGGCGACACGCGCTGGTGGTGGTGCGATGTTGAGCCACTCGTCCGACCAGGGACCACTTCAGCGTACGCCGCCTACGCGCAGAGACATCTATGACCCCGAGTACGACGTTGCACCTGTTCATTGCCGCCAATCGGGACGTGATCATTTCGCGTACGAAGGAACGAGTTGTGGACCGGCTGTGGCCGTCACCCTCAGCGCGCGAGATTGAGCACGGCGTCCCTCTGCTCTTGACTCAACTCTCGGAGACGCTCCGCCTGGAGGCGACCGATACACCATTCCCCTCGGGCGCCATTGGCGTCAGTGCGGCGCGGCACGGCGCGGAACTGTTGGCGGCTGGCTGCACCGTATCGCAGGTGGTCCACGACTACGGCGACGTGTGTCAGGTCGTCACCGAGCTCGCTGTGGAACAGCACGCGCCAATTACCGTTGAGGAGTTCCATACTTTAAACCGCTGTCTCGACATCGCGATTGCTGAAGCGGTGACCGAGCATGTGCGGATCACGGTCCAGACCGGATCCTCCAACGAAGTCGAGCGTCTCGGGCACGCGGCTCACGAACTTCGAGACATGCTCAACGGTGCGCTTCTCGCGTTCCATGCGCTGAGGCGAGGCACCGTCGCCATCAACGGAAGCACGGGGGAGGTACTCGGCCGCAGCCTGATCAACCTGCGGAACGTGATCGACCGAACCCTCTCCGAGGTCAGGCTGACGACAGGAAAAACGCGGCGCGAGCGACTCAGGGTCGTCGCGTTGCTCGACGAAATAGCTGCGACGGGCATGCTCCACGCGGAATACCGGCACGTCCACTTCGCCCTTGAGCCCGTAGATTCGGGCTTGGCGATCGACGGGGACCCACAGCTGCTCACGTCAGCGTTGATGAACCTGTTGCACAACGCTTTTAAGTACACGCCGGCTGGCGGTCGCGTGGTACTCCGGGCACGGGCGGACGAAGGGCGCCTCGTCGTTGAGGTCGAAGACGGCTGCGGCGGCATTGGGGACAGCAACGGCAATCTGTTCGAGGTCTTCGGCGAACGGCGCGGCAGCGATCGCTCGGGCCTCGGGCTCGGACTCTCGATCGCTCGCAAGGCTATTCGGGAGCATGGAGGTGACATCCACACCCGCAATATGCCCGGACACGGCTGCGTCTTCGTGATCGACGTGCCGTTGGCTACAGGAGAGGCTCGTTCGATCAACGAGGGGGTGACAATTGGCGCATAGCGATGCCGTCTCGAGTCCACGCACGCCGAGTCTGGTCATGCAACGAGGATGCACGCCATGAGCATCCGGCGACCGCCGGTCTTTGTTGAATGTCCCAGGTGCGAGTCCGTCGACGCGACGCTGACACACGAGGGGGTCAGGACCGAGACGTTTTTCTGCCCACGGTGCCAGCACCTGTGGGACGCCGCACCGCGTGAGCGAGTGGTAGTGCAGTCGGTCGTTCGACCGTGATACCGCCGTTAACGATTCTGAGTGACAGCATCGAACTGGATCGATGCAATCCAGCGATTACCTCTCATCCCCAACTCGAGTCTCCAAAAATATGTCCTCTGCCGTTTCGCCCTTGCCCGTGTTCTACCAGAATTCTGTTGAACCGCTCGCGGGTGCCTTGCGCGGTGAATGGTCGTCGCTTTGTAGCGCACACCCGAACATCCTCTTAATTGGAGACGCGATAGCAACCCGTGAGGCCCTGAGCGATCTGCAACCCACGCTTCAACTCCCATTTTTCATTTGCCGCTACGGTCGCGTTCCCCTGACGTTGCCGCCATCCGAGTCGGTTCGAACTCTCATCCTGCACGACGTAGGGCCCTTATCGCTTGGAGAACAGCACATGCTGAACGATTGGTTGTCGTCTGAGCGCATTCAAATCGTGACGACGAGCACTGTGCCGCTGTTTCCCCTTGTAACGCGAGGTGCGTTTTTGGAGACGCTGTACTACCGTTTGAATGTCATATACGTAGAGCTCACGCGCAGTCCTAGCGAAGACGAACTGTTTGCTGAAGCGATCTCGCAACGCTGATTACAGCGCCACCTCGTTCTCGCTCCGGATCCCTTCACCGAGTGGTCCTGAACGCTGTGCCTGCGCGAGCTACTTGATGAAGCTTCGCGACAGGACGACGCGAGGTTGTGGACCAGCACTCGCGGATCGATCTCGCTGTCTCGCAAACGAGTCACGCTCGACAGTATTGATGGTTTCATGCCGCAACCTATACACAAGCGTGGTAGCGTCACGCATCTCTTGCTTTCCTGAGACTCCCCCAGCCCCTTACGCGGAAATTGGCTGAGCTACAGCCTCTCCAAAGCCAACGCGTTCATCAGTGGGCCACAGACCTCCTGACAAGCGCCAGCCCTTGGATTTCCTCGTAGGAGGTGGCAATGCTCTCCGCGTTTATTACTGAATACCGCGATGAGATCCTCCGCCGTTGCAGAGCGAAAGTGGCGACAAGGTCGGCTCCGCCGCCAACCGCAGCGGAGTTGGATCACGGCGTACCCCTGTTTCTGGATCAACTGATCGACGCGCTGCGCCTTGGACAGTCGTCAAGCCCTGAGATGAGCCAGAGCGCCCTTCTGCACGGGCATGACCTTCTGCTTCAGGGTTTCACGGTGTCACAGGTCGTCCACGAGTATGGAGACGTCTGTCAGTCCATCATCGAGCTCGCCGTGGAAACGAGAGCGCCGATCAGCACGGAAGACTTTGGGACGCTGAACGGTTGCCTTGACAGCGCCATCGCGGACGCCGTCACCCAATACGGGCGCGAACACGATCAATCGAGCCTCGACGGAGCGACCGTTCGCGAGAATGAGCGACTCGGGTTCTTTACGCATGAATTAAAGAATTTGATGCATACGGCGCTCGTCGCGTTCGAGGTCGTCAAATCCGGGAGCGTCGGAGTGACGGGGAACACCGGTACGGTGCTCCATCGGAGCCTCCTGGGGGCACGCGACCTCATTGCGCGTTCGCTCGCCGAGACCCGGCTCACACAAGGCATTCAGAATCGAGAGCCATTTCTCGTGTCCGGGTTCGTGGACGAACTCGAGCCGGCCGCAACCTTGGCGGCGAAAGCCCGCGGAATCACGCTCACGGTGATGCCCGTCGAGCATGGCATAGCCATCGAAGCGGATCGACAAGTTCTCGCGGCGGTGGTGATGAACGTCCTGCAGAACGCCTTCCAATTTACCCGACCTCGCACCGCCGTCACGCTCCGGGTCGGCGCCAGCGCCGAGCGAGTCCTGATGGAGATCTCCGATGAATGCGGCGGTCTCCCGCGTGGTGACGTCAACGAACTGTTCCGCCCGTTCGCACAGCGAAGCGCCAATCGAACGGGCTTGGGCCTTGGCCTCGCCTTCAGCCGATGGGCTACTGAAGCAAACCAGGGCCGGATCTATGCGCGTGACCTCCCTGATGTCGGATGCGTCTTTACCGTCGACCTTCCGCGGTGCTCAGTTCCCGCCCTCGCCCTCGCTTTATGTGTCTCGTAACTGGAAACCGCGGGCATATGCCGATTACTGACACGACCATTGCTGAAGCGGACGTGAACATTGACGCAAGGCACGCGGAGGCCATACTGACGACGGGGGCCTTGCAGAGCGCGATTTTCAACAGCGCCAACTTCTCCAGCATCGCCACCGACGCGAAAGGCGTTATCCAGATCTTCAACGTCGGCGCCGAGCGGATGCTGGGCTACACGGCCGCCGAGG
>DAIRVG010000208.1:0-8965 GCA_036802945.1 Vicinamibacterales bacterium | reverse complement strand
CTGCTCGCGACGACGACCGGTTATCAAATCCGCTCGTTTGGTGAGGCCGCGGAGGCGCTGGGCATCCGTCTTGTGTTCGCGAGCGATCGTTGCGATCAACTCGAGGACCCGTGGTGGGACCAGGCGATTCCGATCCGTTTCCACGATGAGGCGGCATCCGTCCGGGCGATCGTGGAGGCTTTCGGAGCGAATCCTCCCGACGGGATTCTTGCAGTAGGCGATCGGCCGGTCATCCTCGCCGCGCGATTGAACGATGCGTTCAGGCTTCCGGGCAACCCGGTTTCCGCGGCGCTGGCGAGTCGAAACAAGCTCGAGAGCCGCCTGGCGCTCAAGGCGGCGCATCTGGCGGTGCCGTGGTTTCACCCGCTGTCGCTCGACGCCGATCCGCTGAACCCGTTGTTCACGGTTGCTTATCCAGCGGTCATCAAACCGCTCGCGATGTCTGGCAGCCGGGGCGTGATCCGCGTCAATACGCCGGACGAGTTTGTTTCAGCGTTCGAGCGGCTGCGCGCCCTGCTGGCGCAGCCTGACGTGCGGGTTGAGCGCGATGCCGCACACGACACCCTTCTTGTCGAGTCGTTCATTCCAGGACGCGAGTTTGCGGTTGAGGGCGTGATGACGGCGGGCACGCTTCGCGTGTTCGCGATTTTCGACAAGCCCGATCCGCTCGATGGCCCCTTCTTCGAGGAGACGATCTACGTCACGCCATCTCGCGAGCATGCGGATGTCCAGCACGAGATAGCCGCGGCGGTGGCGTCCTCAGCGTCCGCGCTCGGCCTGTGTCACGGACCAGTGCACGCGGAATGTCGCCTCAATGATCGCGGGGTCTTCGTGCTCGAGGTCGCGGCGCGACCAATCGGCGGGCTTTGCTCGCGCGCGCTCGCTTTCGTGTCTGAGGGCGGCGCCCGCACGTCACTCGAAGAGGTGCTGCTCCGTCACGCCATCGGCGAAGACGTCGCCCGCTATTCGCGGGAACCAGAGGCGTCGGGCGTGATGATGATTCCCATTCCGCATCGCGGGATCTACAAGGGCGTCGAAGGGGAGGATGCGGCGGGCCGCGTCGCACATGTGACAGACGTTCGCATCACCGCCAAGTTGGACGCAAGACTCGTCCCTCTGCCGGAAGGGAGAAGCTATCTGGGATTCATTTTCGCGCGTGCTGCCAACCCATTCGAAGTGGAACGGGCGCTGCGTGTCGCTCATACACAGCTGCGGTTCGTGATCAACAAAGACTTCCTGGTAACCGACCGGGCCTGAGGGCGGTTACTTTGTCTGCTGGGGCACGTACCCGGGAGGCAGCGCCGCGCCTTCGCCAAAGAAGAAGTCCTCCATGTGCTTGCCGATCAGTTCCTGCGCTTCCTTTTGCCACGGCATCAATCGGTACTCGTTGAGGATCATCTTCATCCGCTCTTCCCACAGCTTCCAGGCCTGTGCCGAGACGTTCTCGTAAATCCGCTGTCCCAGCTCGCCGGGCCAGGGAGGAGAGTCGAGGCCAGGTAACTCTTTCTGAAACTTCGTACACATCACCATACGACCCGTCTTGTTACCCACGACGGGTTGATTCTGGGGAGCGGGATCGCAATCAGCCATGCGAGCCATCGTATAACTCCACCTCCCAAAGCCCAACTCCCAACCGGAGTCGGGAGTTGAGACATTGGTCCGTATGGAAACCCCACGCATTTCTACCTCAACTGTCGGGATCCACGTCAGCATTCTCGGGTGGTTCGATCGAGCTACTCCTGTAAACCATGAGGGCTCAAGCACTTACTTTTCCTGACGGGCTGGCATCCGCCTTGTAACCCCGGCTGCCAACGCTGAATCGCGGACGCGATTCGCAACCGGTGACCGACCCATTGGTTGCTGATGTAACGAGGAGGAATGCTGTGGACGGAGTACGCAAGGAACGCCGCGGATTTGCTTCAATGTCCCCTGAAAAGCAGCGCGAGATCGCTAGCAAGGGCGGCCGTGCCGCTCACGAAAAGGGCACCGCGCACGAGTGGACACCCGACGAGGCCCGTAACGCGGGACGCAAGGGTGGACAGATCAGTCGCGGGGGGCGCGGACGTCTCATGCCGACCACGGCAGGAGATGTGAATAACAATCTCGGCGGGACTCCTGCTTCCGGCGCAGAGTCCCGCCGCGCGGACTAACGACTGTCGCACGCGGCTCGACTCGACCCGACTCGACCGGTTTGAGGTGTGCACGTGCGCATTTTGTGTTGCGGCCTGCTGCTCGCCGCGGCAGGAGTAGCCCCCGCCGCGGCGCAGACGTCGACCAATCAGCCCGCTAGTACCCAGAACACCAGCACGGAAACCAGGCCCGCGTTGCCGACCTTCTTCGGCGACACGGGTCTGTGGTTCGTTCCGACGGCGGATACCCTTCCGTCGCACCGGGCGTCCGTCAGCCTGTTCCGTGCGAACTTCGATCGTCGGCAAGGTCTCACCGACGTCAGCGATATCGGAATCACTGCGGCAATTGGACTCAACGACTACGTAGAACTGTTTGGCTCGTGGAAAGTCGTTCGTCTGCGTCGCGGAGTGCGAAACCCGGTATTCATCCCCTCCGACGTCGCGTTTGGCGGCATCGATTCACAGTACCCGTACATGAGGCGCGGTTGGTCGAAAACGCTGGGCGGCCCGCCCACCGTAGGAGCCAAATTCGCCGTCATCTCGCAGTCGCGTGGCGATGCGATGAGCCTCGCGCTTCGTCCCGTGGTTGAATTTCCCGGCGGCGCCGATTGGTCAGGCACAAACGAGCTGATCGGTCACATTGATCTGGTTGCGAGCCGCGAGCTGAATAACAGCGTCGAGCTCACCGGCACGATCGGTGGAGTGCTTCGCGGGGATCCCGAGCCGTTCTCGCTCTCGGATGGCATGGCGTGGGGCGTCGGTGCCATCCTCGGCACGCGTTCTCGTTTTCGCGGCCTGATCGAGTACGTCGGCGAATGGTCGTTCGACGAAAACGCCGTCACACTTCAGCCCCCGTACCGCGGCGACGATGGCAGCATCGCGCCGCTTCTGAGTGGCATTCGCGACGACGCGCACATCAAGGTCGGCGGCGTGTTTCAGGCGAGGAACGGCGCGTTCGTCCACGCGGGCGTCAACTTCAGCCAAAACACCGGCACGCACATGATCAACGGCAGGGATCAGACCAACAACCCGTGGGGTTTCGACATTCGCGTCGGCTGGCATCCCGGCGTGAAGGTGTACGTGCCGCCGCCGCCGCCGGCGCCTGAGATCCGCGAGGTGATCCGCGAGGTTCCGGCCGCGGCAGCGCCCGCGCCGCCGGCGCCAAACCGTCCGCCGGTGTTCAACGGCCCAATCCAGGCGAACCCGCCGGTGCTCGAGCCGGGGCAAACGACGAATCTGAGCGCCCCCGCCACGGATCCCGATGGCGACACGATCACCTATACGTGGAGCGCACCGGCAGGGTCGTTCAGCTCGCAGAACGGGATGAATACGATCTGGACGGCGCCGAACGCGGAGGGCAACTACCCATTGACCGTGGTCGCGTCGGATGGCCGTGGTGGCACCGCGACCAATTCGACCACGATCCCGGTGATGCGGCGCGCGCCGCTGGTGTTCGACGACGTGTACTTCGACTTCGACATGTCGAGCCTCAAACCCGAGGCGATCAGGATTCTGGACGCTGCGGTGATGAGCCTGCAGGCGAACCCGCGTCTCAACGTGACGATTGAAGGGCATACCGACAGCGTCGGCACCGCCGAATACAACCTGTCGCTTGGTGAGCGTCGCGCGAACGCGGTCCGCGACTACCTCCTCAATCGCGGCATCGCGGCGGCGCGCCTGAGGACCGTGAGCTACGGCGAGGAGCGCCCGAAGGCTGACAACAGCACGGCCGAGGGACGCGCCATGAATCGCCGGGCCTCGTTTGTGACGATGACGATCCAGTAGGACAGCCGGCAGCGGGCAGCAGGCAGTGACGGGCAGCAGACATTTCGCAATACTGCGATCTGTTGCCCGTTGCGGGCTGCCTGCTGCAGGCCTCCCGCCGAGTCGGCACCCTTCATGCTCTAGACACGGTCATGAGATTCCTGAAACTGTACCTCGTCGGTTATTTCATCCTGCTGCTTGGCGCCGGCCTGGCGTTATGGCAGTCCGGAATCCTCCGGCAGATCCCCGGGATCTGGCTGGCCATCGGCGCGATCATCGCCGTCGGCTTCGGGATCATGCTGGCAGTCGCGTCGGGACGGCCGGCGGTTACGACACGCGAGTAGGCGCTAGCCCGAGCGTGCCTTGGCATGAGGTGTGTTACTGCACACCTCGCCATGCCGGGAGCACGCTCCTTTTTTTCCGTTTTGCTCCTCCTCGTTGCCCTCCTGGCGGCCGGATGCCGTGAGCAGGGCGATATCACGATTCACAAACTCGATTTTCAAGGCGTCAAGCAAGTCGACAAAAAGGCGCTTGCGGCCGCCCTGCAAACGAAAACGGGTTCACGGCTGCCGTGGGGCCAGAAGACCTATTTCGATCGTCGCGCGTTCGACGCCGACCTCGAACGGATCGTTGCGTTCTACCGCGATCGCGGATTCCCTGACGCGCGCGTCAGTTCCTTCGACATCACGCTGAATGACACGCAGGACCAGGTCGACGTCGTTCTCAACATCTCGGAAGGGCAGCCGACGCTCGTGGCCGGGATCGAACTGACCGGTTTCGACGTAGTGCCGCCGAAGGAACTGCGCAACCTGCGTGATTCGCTGCCGTTGCAGCCGAAGAAGCCCCTCGATCGACAGCTCGCCGTTGCGTCGCGCGAGCGCGCGCTGAACGTGCTCCGTGACTACGGCTATCCGTACGCAGAGGTGACGATCGCGCAGCAAGGCGGCGAGCAGAATCAGATCACGGTCACGTTTTCGGCGACGCCCGGCACGCTGGCGTATTTCGGTCCTGTCGAAATCGTCGGCGAGAAGAGCGTGGGCGACAACATCATCCGGCGACAGCTCACATACAAGCCCGGAGACCTGTTCACGCGCCGCGAGCTGCGCGAGTCGCAGCGGAAGCTGTACCGCCTCGAGCTGTTCGAGTTTGCGAACGCCGAGTCGAAGGAGGACAAGGCCACGCAGTCTCCGGAAGTTCCGACGCGCGTCACGGTGGCGGAGGGCAAACACCGCCGCTTGACGACCGGCCTGGGCTATGGATCGGAGGAAAAGGCGCGCGCGACCCTCCGGTGGGACCACGTGAACTTCTTCGGCGGCGCGCGCCACGCAGGTTTCGAGGGCAAGTGGTCGTCGCTCGACCGCGGCGTCCGGATCGACTACACCGAGCCCTATTTCTTCGCCTCGCACTTTTCGATGAACGTCGAAGGGCGCGCGTGGAACGCGGTCGAGCCGGTCTACTCGTTGGACTCGCTCGGCGGGCGCGTGACATTGCGCCATCAGGCCAACTCGGTGAACTACTGGGCTGTCTCCCTCATCAACGAGTTCCAGCGCAGCAGCATCAGCGACGCCGGCCTGGAGGACTTCAAGATCCGCAACAACCTCATCGCCCTGGGCCTCGATCCGCGCGACGGTACGACGCGCGGGACGACCGGAGCGATCGCCTTCGACATCAATCACAACACGACCAACAACATCCTCGACGCCAACCGCGGGTACGTCCTGGCCGCTCATGTCGAGGAGGCGGGCAAGTGGCTGTGGGGCACCTACAACTACTGGGAGGTGAGGGGTGAAGCGCGCCACTATGTAACGGTCGCGCGTCGGTTCGTGTACGCCAACCGGATCAATTTGGGCACGATTGACGCGCTCGGCAACGCGGCGACCGTGCCGTTCTTCAAGCGTTATTTTCTCGGCGGTGCCACGAGCATCCGCGGATGGGGGAGGTACGAGGTCAGCCCCTTGAGCGGCTTCGGCCTGCCGATCGGCGGCTTCACGATGCTCGAAGGATCGTCGGAGGTCCGAATGCCCCTGCGGGGAAAGCTCGGGGGCGTGGCGTTCTTCGATTACGGCAATGTCTGGGCGGACTCGTTGAAGTTCAGCGGGGGCAACCTGCGATTTGCGGCCGGTCCAGGACTGCGGTACCTGACCCCGGTCGGCCCCGCTCGCGTCGACTTCGGCTACCAGCTGAATCGGATTCCGAACCTGCTGGTCAATGGGAAGCCTGAATCGCGTCACTGGCGCATCCACTTCAGCATCGGCCAAGCATTTTGAAATGGTGAGTTCAGCCTGTCCATGTCGCTAACCCGCAGATCGCTTCAGGTCTTCGCGTTCATCTGCACCCTGATCGTCGGCGCCGCGTCGATGGCAGTCATCGTCACGCAAACCACCTGGTTCAAGGAATGGCTGCGAGGTTTCATCGTTCGCCAGGCCGACGACTACGTGAACGGCCGCCTGACGATTGGCCGCCTCGATGGCAACCTGTTCTTCGGCGTGGAGATGGAGGATGTCGATATCACGATGAACGGCAAGCCCGTGATTGCGCTCAAGGATGTCGGCCTCGACTACAACCTGCTGACGTTCATTCGCGGACACCTGGTCCTCGATCACATCCGCCTCAACAAGCCGACGCTGCACGTGGAGAAGACGCCGAAGGGATGGAACCTCGGCGAGCTGGTGAAGGCGCAGACGCCGAATCCGAACACACCAAAGAACCGGAGGCCGATCGTGATCGCCGAGGTCGGCATCAGCGACGGCACCCTGTACCTGGAGGGGCAGCCGGTGGGGACGTCGGGCGTCAACCTTCCAAAGGTCATCGACAAGATCGACGCGTCCGTGGGTGTGTCCAGCGACGCGAACGAGCTGAAGGTGGCCATCGCACACGTATCGCTACGCGGACAGCATCCGGATGTCGGTCTCAACGATCTTTCTGGCATCATCCGGCGGCATGAGGACAGCATCACGATTGAAAACCTGTCGCTGCGGACCGAGGAGACCTCGCTTCGCGTCGGTGGATCCATCCGCAACATCGACAGCGGCAATCCCGTCATCAACGTCAAGGCGTCTTCCGACAAGTTTGCGATGAACGAGGCCGCGAAGCTGGTGCCGGCGCTGCGCGGCTACGAGAATCTGCAGCCGGCGTTCGAGATCAACGTCAGTGGTCCGGCTGATCGCCTCGACGTCCAGCTGAACGTCCGCGAGAAGGAAGTTGGACACGTTGCCGGCAATCTCATCGTCGACGCACAGGGACCGGAGCGGCGGATTGCAGGCGAGGCGCAGACCGAGCATTTCAACGTTGGCGCACTCGTTCGCGGCGCGTCTGTGAGGACCGACGTCACAGGCCGCGGCACGATGGACCTCGTGTTTCCGTCGACGGGAAAGCCGATGCGCGGGACGTACACGATGAACGCCTCCAGGGCGGTCGTGGCCGGCTACGAAGCGCGCAACCTGCACGCGAAGGGGCGTATCGACGGGCAGCTCGTCACGGTGGATGCGGCCGGGGCGGCGTACGGCGGTCACGCGACCGCGACCGGCACGGTCAGGGCGGAAGCTCCGTTGACGATCGACCTCGAGGGACGCGCCACGAACGTCGATCTGCGCAACCTGCCGCCGCAGCTGAACGCACCTGGAGTGCCGAGCAATCTTCAGTTCAGCTACACGCTCGCAGGACGCGGTCCAGCGCTGTCGGGCGACGTGCAGATGGAGGAGTCCACGCTCGCCGACGCGACGATCGCGCCCGGGACCATCGGTTCTTTTAGCATCGGCAGCGGTGCCCCGGAGTACTCGGCAAAGGGGCAGGTGTCGAACCTCGATCTGCAGAAGATTGGTCATGGGTTCAAGATTCCCGCGCTCGACACCGACAAGTTTCAGAGCCGCGTCAATGCGACCGCCTTCGATGTGAAAGGCGTCGGGGGCGGGCGGTATCCGCTGACGCTCGACGCCACGGGCACCCTGGTGGATTCCGAGATCTTCCGCGCCACCGTTCCGCATTTCGAGTTCACGACGAACTTTGGGGGCGGAGACGCACGCGTCGTTGCAATGGGCCAGTTCACCGGGCTCGATCCGGCGGCGATCGCCGAGGACAACCGCGTCGCCGGCAGGGTCGATGGCGACGTCGATGTGAACGTCACGCTTCGCAACTACGTGAGCGGCGTTACCGTGGACTCACTCGACGCGACCGGTCGCGTCAATGTGGGGCACTCCACCATCGGCGGCCTTGATATCGACAAGGGGGTCGTCGACGGCACGTACACGAATCGCGCCGGCACTCTCAATGAACTCGTAATCGACGGGCCAGACCTTCACGCGAACGGCCGTGGTCCGATTGCGTTGAACGACACCGGTTCCTCCGACCTGATTATCCACGTGGAAGCACCATCGCTCGATCGGCTCGTGCGCCTCGTCGGTCGCGAGGAGATCAAGGGCGGTGCGATCGTGGACGCGGCGGTGACCGGCAATGGGCAGGAACTCAAGGTGCGGGGGACGCTGGACGGCAGCAACATGGCGTTCCGCGAAAACAGCGCCCTCGACCTCGACAGCACCTTCGATGTCACGGTGCCGCAACTCACGCTGGCGGATGCAACGATTCACGCCAAGACGAACGCGACGTTCCTGCAGGTCGCCGGCCAGCAGGTCAACGAGCTGGTCGCGGACACGACGTATTCGAAGTCGAAGCTCGATTTCAACGCCGTCGCAAAGCAGGGCGTTCGTCAGCTGGCAGCCGACGGCTCCGTGGTGCTGCACCCGGATCATCGTGAAATCCATGTCGGCAATCTCGCGCTGCAGGCGGAGCAGATCGTGTGGCGGACCGATCCGGCCTCGCACCCGACGATTCAGTACGCCGACAACCGCGTCGTCGTCGATGACATCAAGCTCGTGAACGCCGACCAGCAGATCGAGGCCCAGGGCTCGGTCGGGTTACCGAGCGACACGCTGCACGTTCAGACTCGGAATGTCGATGTCGCGCAGCTCGACGCGCTGATGCTCGGCGACCAGCGTCTGAGCGGCCGCTTGAACGCCAATGCGACCGTGTCAGGGACTACCGCGTCGCCCCGCGTCGCCGGCGACTTCACCCTTTCC
>DAIRVG010000207.1:1743-8980 GCA_036802945.1 Vicinamibacterales bacterium | reverse complement strand
ATCCCTTCCTTACCGCTGTCGCGCGAACCGGGAGTCACCTGATATGTGAATCTCCACGAGGTCAGTCGCCTCACCCTTGTCGTCGACGATGAATCGATAGCCGATTCCCAGCCCTTCGAAAACCGTCTGAGATCGCGGTAGCAACGGCCGCATCTCGCCCCCGTCGACCCCGGCGGCGCCGATGATTCTTGCGATCAATTGGCCGCCAGAGAGCGACACTTCGATCGTGCGCTTGTTTGTCAGATACAACCCACTGTAGACGCCGACGTAGCGCGCCAGCACGTCGGGCGCAACGGTCACTCCCGCGTTTGCGGCATCCGCGAGGCTACCGTCCCAGTGGTCGCTACTGAGTTCGCAGACCGCCTCGAGCATTTCCGTATCGGCCGCCAGCGCCATATCCGCCGTCAAACCCCAGGGCTTCGCGTATGCGGCCGGATCGGTGAAGGTCACCTCCACCTGGAGGTGGCCGAAGTCCCGGCGTCGGTATAGCTCCCTCACACGCAGCGCCTCCGTATGCGCCTGCCCATAGCGGCTCAGCCACGTCTTGTCGTTGAATCCGACGCTGTCCACGATCAGCGTGTCGCCATCCCAGCGCCCCACCGAGTATCCCATCCAGCTTGGCGCGGGGTGGGCCTCCAGTTCGCGACCGTCCATGAAGATCACGCGATAAGTCAGATCGTCGTTCAGGATCGCGATGGAGGTCGGTGTCTGGAGGATGCGCTTCCACCCGGCAAACCTGTCAGCCTCGGGCCCGCTCGGCAGACACCGATAAGAGGGACGCCCCTTCTGGTAATCCTGCTGACGCTGCCGGACGAGATCATTCACCCACGGTTGTGCGATGGCGGGATCGAGCTTGGGTTCGGGAGTCGGCCCGTTCCACACGCCCGTCAGGTCTGGTTTGCCATCGGGCCCGCGCGGCGCGGGTGCGGTCAGGTCCGGCTTTCCCGCGGCGGTGCGCGGAATGCCCGGCCAGGAACGGTCCAGCCACTGGGCCGCCGCGGGCATCGTCCCCACGATCAGCGCGAGCGCAGAGAGAAGAAATAGCCTCATACGCGAACCGGAGTCACTTCTGGCGCGGGAACTTGTACGGGCCGGATATGTGAATCTCCACGAGGTCCGTCGGCACACCTTTGTCGTCAACAATGAACTGGAAACCGAGTCCGAGGCCTTCGAACAGTGTCTGTGAGCGCGGTACCAGCGGCTGCGCCGCGTCCGGGTCGAGGCCAGCAGTGCCGAGGCCGCCCTCGATGTCCGCGGCACCGACGATCTTGACCATCAATTGGCCGCTGGAGAGTGACACTTCGATCGTGCGCTTATTTCCCCCGTATATCCCGCTGTAGGCGCCGACGTATCGTGCCAGCACGTCGGGCGGCACGGACACTGGCGGGCCGTCCGAGACGGTGCCCTCCCAGTGATCGCTGCTCCATTCGCAGATCGCCTCGAGCATTTCCGTATCGGCCGCCAGCGCCATGTTCTCCGTAAAGCCCCACGGCTTCGCGTACGCGGCCGGATCGGTATAGGTTACCTCCACCTGCAGGTGGCCGAAGTCGGTGCGTCGGTAGCGTTCTGTGGTCCGCAGCGCCTCCGTATGCGAGATCCCATAGCGGCTCGTCCACGTCTTGTCGTTGAATCCGACGCTGTCCACGACCAGCGTGTCGCCCTCCCAGCGCCCGACCGAATATCCCATCCAGCTTGGTGCGGGGTTGGCCTCCAGCTTGCGGCCGTCCATGAAGATCACGCGATAGGTGAGGTCGTCATTCAGGATCGCGATGGCAGTCGGCGTCTGGAGGAAGCGCTTCCAGCCACCAAATCTCTCCGCCTCGGGTCCGCTCGGCCGACACTGGTAATAGGGACGCGTCTTGAAGTACTCCTGCTGGTACTTTCGGGCAAGATCGCTGACCCACGACTGCACGTTGTCTTTATCAGGACGGGCGACGACATTCGGCCCGTTCCACACTCCGCTCAAATCAGGCTTCCGATCGGGCCCGCGCGGCGTCGGCGCCTTGAGATTCGGCTTGCCGTCGGGAGTGCGCGGAATGCCTGGGGTTGGCCAATCCAGCCACTGAGCCTCGGCCGGGATTGCTCCCATCGTCAGAATGAGCGCCGCGAGAAACAGCTTCATACACTCCTCCGATTTCGTCGTGGGACGCCGCCGTTGATGGCGGGATGGTAACACGCTGAGCGGATAGTGTTGTTCAAACGTTCCGAACTGCTCAATTCGTGTTCAGGTTCGGTTCTCAGCTCTCCGTTCGCTGTCTGCGGTTCAGGGTTTTGTATTTAGAGGAGCGTTCTTAGCCCAGACGCACTCCGGCTTGATTTCGATCCGACAAAACCACTATGTTTGAACCCGAAGGGGAGTAGCTACGCGGGGTAACCCGCGCGGCCGAATCGTCAAGACTGCGCGGCACGCGCACGGTTCGGCCGGTTCTCCAGGAACAGGCGAGACCTTCGCACGAGCGGCTAACAGCCCATAGTGCGAGGGGCTCGCCTTTTCTTTTGCTTGCAGGCGAGTCCGAAGCAGTGCGCGGCCAACGCTGACGTTCGTGCGAAGCAACGCCAGGAGGAGCGCGATGAGCGCCTGGCCATTTTTCGTGGAAGTCGTCGGAATGCCCGTCACGATCCTGATGATGCCCGCCTTGGGATGGGGAGCGATCGAGTGCGGCCGCATCCACCGTGAACGGGTACGGCTGCAACGCGAGCTGGGGTGGAAGGTCGATCAATCGATTGACTGGTGCATGGCCATGTCGGCGGCCCTGGGGCGCGCATGATGCCGCCGCTGCCGTCGGCACCGCCGGGGCCCGAACAGCACATTGACTCGGATGGGAGGCCGATCTGGCACACCGTATCCGTTGAGGACGCGCTCGCCCATCTCGCCACTGCTTCGCTCGGGCTGTCGGGCGGCGAGGCAGTGCAGCGCCTGGACGTCTATGGCCCGAATGAGCTGACGTCGCTCACTCGCGAATCTGCCTGGCGCACGTTCGCCGCGCAGTTCAAGAACGCGCTGATCGTCATTCTTCTCTGCGCAACCGTCATTTCCGGATTTCTGGGCCACACGCTCGAGGCGGTCGTCATCACCGTGATCGTGCTGTTTGCCGTCCTGCTCGGCTTCTTTCAGGAATACCGCGCGAGCCGCGCGCTCGACGCGTTGCGACAGATGGCGGCGCCGACCGCGCGCGTGCTTCGCGACGGTCAGGAGACCGTCGTTCCCGCTCGTGAGCTGGTCCCCGGCGATGTGGTGCTGCTGCGCGCGGGCGACAGGGTTCCCGCCGACATCCGGCTGACACAGGCGATCAACCTCGCGATCGACGAAGCCGCGCTCACAGGCGAATCGCAGCCAGCCCAGAAGACGATCAGCCCCTTCGACGATCCACGGCTGCCGTTGGGCGACCGCCGGAACATCACCTACGCGGGCACGTCGGCCGTTCTTGGCCGGGGGCAGGGAGTGGTGGTCTCGACCGGCATGGCAACTGAGTTCGGGCGGATTGCCCGGATGGTCGACACCGTGGAGATAACCCGGACACCGCTGCAGGAGAACCTCGATCGTCTGGGCGGCACGCTCGGCAAGGCGGCATTGGTCGTGGTCGGGCTGGTCGTCGCCATTGGTTTGCTGCGCGGCTTGCCCGTCGTTCAGATGTTCATGTTCGGCATCGCCCTCGCGGTTGCCGTTGTCCCCGAGGCCCTGCCGGCCGTTGTGACGATCTCACTGGCGATCGGCGTGCGACGCATGGTCAAACGGAACGCGCTCGTGCGGCGTCTGCCCATCGTCGAAACGCTGGGTAGCACATCGGTGATCTGTTCCGACAAGACGGGTACGTTGACGCGGAACGAGATGACGGTCCGGCATCTCTTCGCTGATGAGCGGCTACTCGACGTCACGGGAGCCGGGTACGATCCGACGGGGGAGGTCCTCGACGCCGGTCGCGCGATCGACCCGCCAGACGGCGTACGCGCCTTGCTGACTGCCGGCGTGCTCGCGTCCGACGCGCGGGTAGTGAGCCGCGACGGCCGGCCGCAGGTGGAGGGTGATCCCACCGAAGGCGCGCTCGTCGTCGCGGCGATGAAAGCCGGGCTGGATCCAGGATTTCTCAACAAAGGCGAGCCGCGCGTCGCCGAAATTCCGTTTACCTCTGAACGTCGCCGCATGACCACGCTTCACAAAACGGCGGACGGCAGCCTCACCGCCTACTCGAAAGGAGCGGTCGAGGAAGTACTAGCCGGCTGTACCAGCCAGCTTCGCTCGGGTCGGAACATCGAGTTGACGCCAGCCGATCGCGAGCGGACCCGCGCGACCGAGCAGCGCATGGCCGCCGAGGGTCTTCGCATCCTGGCCCTCGCCAGAAGAGCCGGCGCGACGGTCGAGGATCCGGAATCGGGCATGACCCTCCTGGGTCTCGTCGCGATGATGGATCCACCGCGGCCCGAGGCACGCGCGGCCGTGCGGACCTGCGAGGCCGCAGGCATCCGCGTGGTGATGATCACCGGGGATCATCCACTGACCGCGGCCACCGTGGCGCGGGAGGTTGGGATGCTGACCGACGGCCGCGTGGTATCCGGCCGCGAGCTCGAGGTGATGAGCGACGCCGATCTCGAACGCGATGTGGCTGACATCACGGTGTACGCCCGCGTGTCGCCGGCCGACAAGCTTCGTGTTGTCACCGCCTGGCAGAAACGGGGGGACGTGGCCGCCATGACCGGCGATGGCGTTAACGACGCGCCGGCGCTGAAGAAGGCCGACGTCGGTATTGCGATGGGCATCGCGGGGACCGATGTGAGCAAGGAAGCGGCCGGAATGACGCTGCTCGACGACAACTTCGCCACTATCGTCGCCGCGATCGAAGAGGGCCGGATCGTGTTCGGCAACATCAAGAAGTACTTGATGTATCTGTTGTCGTGCAATGTTGGCGAGATCGTTCTGCTCGCAGGCGCGGTGATCGCCGGCTTGCCTCTCCCACTCACGGCCGTGCAGATCCTCTATGTAAACCTCGCCACTGACGGCCTGCCGGCGCTGGCGCTGGCGGTCGACCCTTCGGAAGTCGATCTGATGCGACGGAAGCCGCGAAATCCGCGTGTCGGCATCTTCACGCGGCCGGTGGTGGCGATGCTTCTGGCGGCAGGAGCGTGGTCTGGGATCGTCAACCTAACCCTGTTCACGTTCGGGATTGCCGCCGGACGGCGGCTCCAGGACGTGATGGCGCTGACGTTCGTCACGCTCGTGCTGATCCAGTTCTTCAACGCATACAACTGCCGCTCCGATCGCCTGTCCGCGTTCAATCGTCCGTTGGCGAACCGGTGGCTCAACATCGCCGTGGCATGGGAACTGGCGCTCATGATTGCGATCGTCTACGTGCCCTTTCTTCAGCGGGCCTTCGGCACGTTCAGTTTTTCAGCGATCGATTGGCTGATGACGATCGCCTTGGCGTTCTCGATCGTACCGGTGCTGGAAACCGTGAAGTGGATGGCACGACGAGGTTGGTTCGGAGATCTCGCCTGATCAGTTCCCCAATATCACGGTCCAACGGCGAGCCTTCCGCCGCTGGCACCGATCGGGATGACACTCTGGGCCGCCCGCACGGCCGCGCGAAACAGTCCACGCATTTCGCCATGGCTGCTCCTGCTGAACTGCAGGACGGTCAGCTCGAGGGATTCTGCGCGATCGCGACGGGAGCGACCGACGTCCCGCCAGATGGACTCGATCTCGGCGCGGAGCCCGGTGACGTCATCGCCAGACCCCACCAGTACCAGCACCTTTTGCAGCGGTGCTCGGCGCAGCACCTCGGTGAGTTCGTAGCGCGTGCCCAGTCGCGTGCCGGCATACTCGCGCAGGTCCAGCAGGATCACGCCCGCCCGCGCCAACATCTCGAGCACCGTCGGCTGCCACGTGTCCGCCGTGCAATACACCTCGGTCACGCGGAAGCGACCATCCGGGTCGCGCAGACGGTCGAGTGTCGCGACGCGAGGCGCCGCCTCGCCCGGATCGGCGATGAACTGCTCGCGCAGGCGGCCTCGCAGGTATTTGAAGAACTCGTCCGGCTCCATGTAGGCGCCGGCGAGATCCGGTCCGGCGATCATCCAGACCGGCGCGGCAAACCGCCAGTAGGCGAAGAACCGGTCCGTGAACGCCTGCGATCGACCCGATGGTTTGAACACTCTCAGCAACAGCAGCGGACCGATCGACGGATCGGCCGTCCGGATGACGGCGTGCAGCGCCGACGCCTGCAGCCATCGCCAGAGCAGCCACGTGATGACGACGGCCAACATGATCCACTCCGTCCGTATGGGCCTGGTCTCGAACACCGCCGGTTCCATGACGAGTGATGCCAACAGGAACATCGTCAGTACCACCCAAAAGGTGGCGAGAGCCAGCTGAATATCGCTGAATCGTTTTGCTGCGTACCTGGAGGACAACGCAATCAGCGCGCGCCATCCGCACCAGATGGCGACGGCGAGCATCAGCAGGAGCTCGCTGACGCCCACGGCGACTTCGATGAACGACGCACTGTCTCCCTCGTCGGGGCCTTCTAGCGCGACTCCGACGGCAATCAGGACGCTGAACACCGCCCATCCCGCGATACTTGCGGCAACCAGCGGCAAGCCGGCACCACGGATGGTCGGCCGTAGGAAGGCCGACAGCATCAGGGTGATCGCTGCATAGCCGAGCGAGAAGCCGACCTCAGATTGCCAACCCTCCGCATCGGACCACACGAGGCTGACGGCGTAGATCACCACCATCGCGGCGGCGATGCTCATGAGCCGTCGCGGCAGGCCAGCCTGCAGGGCCCAGCCAACCGCAACAGGTATCACGACGAAGGAAAGAAGTACCGGCGCCACCATGCGAAGCACGCCGAACTCGAGCTGACCGGTCTCCGCGACGACCATAAGGAGTATGAGCGTGCACCAGTACGCCAGCTCGCCGATGGCGTGGACGAGGAGCACCCGGCGGCGCAGACGCGAGGGGCCGGCCTGGTGATTGACGGCATCTGCCGGAAGGATTATGTCCGTGGCAGGCTGGACGCGGACCTGGAGGGGAGGGGCAAAGGCATTTGGTTCAGGCAGGTCGCCACTCTTCCGGTCTGCACGGTCATCGAGGGAACGGTCCGAGGGATGTTTGGTCGTCTGGAGGCGAACGACGGCGGCGGCGTAGCGGCGCTTGAGCCACCAGGCCAGTGCCGCCACGACCGGCAGCACGAACAGCAGGAACCAGAGCAAGGCGAGCTGCACGCCGGTCATCGGACGTGCG
>DAIRVG010000207.1:0-1643 GCA_036802945.1 Vicinamibacterales bacterium | reverse complement strand
GGTGACGAAGGAGGCGGAATGGCGAAAAGACTTTCGTTGGTGATCGTGCTCGTGGCGCTGATGGGTGGCTGGCAAAGTGCTCAGCAATTTCGACCCGGTTACGTCGATCCGATGCCAATCCTGGCGGCGGCGGCCAAGGAGATTGGCGAGGCCAATCTGAAATGCATCACCTATTCAGGGGCGGGCTACGACGGCGCGGTGGGCCAGACTTTCGAGCAGGCTCCCAACGTCGATTGGCCTCGAATCGACTCGATGGCCAACTACACGCGCACGATCAATTGGGAAACCGGGACCAGTAAGGAGACATTCGATCGCAAGCCAGGCTTGAATCCCGCATCGTGGAAGTACGGCCTCGGCTGGGTGGACGGCACTCCGCTCCAGAAGAACACGCATCAAACCCACATCGTCAACGGCAAGAATGCCTGGTACATCGACGGCGACGGGCCGCCCGTGGCCGTTCCACCGGAGGATGCCGAGCGCTACCAGTTGGATCTGTGGCTGAACCCGCCCGGGTTCCTCAAGGCGGCCCGCCTGCCCGGTGCGAATCCGATCGCGTTCTGGCGGTGGGAGCAGATTGAGAAAGGCCGCGATGGCCCCGTCGTGATCCCCGAGAAGATGTACGTGGTGGCGATTACCATGCTCGGGAAGTACCGCGTCGATGCCACCTTCAACCCGCAGAATCAGATTCAGCGCATCAAGACGACGGTCAACGAAAACGCGATGGGTGATTTCAACATCGAGCATGAATCGACCAACCAGCAGAGTTTTGGCAACGTGAAGTGGCCAACGGCCTGGCACTCACACCAGGGCTGGGACGACAACTGGCAGTTCTTCAACCTGAGCACCGGCCACAACGCATACGGCGGCAACTTCCCGAACGTGCAGCCGAATGTCTGCGCCGATCCCGTGCCGGTGCCCGAGTCTGTGCGGGCAGCGACGTTCCCCAACACTGTGACGGTCGACAAGATGGGGAATGGCATCTACATGCTCGGTGGCGGCCCCGCAAACAGCTACATGGTGGAATTCAAAGACTGGGTGGCGGTCTTCGAGGCGCCCGGCAACGAAGAACGCAGTCTGGCGGTGATCGACCAAATCACCAAGCTGGCCCCCAACAAGCCGATCCGCTGGCTCATCACCTCACATGCGCACTTCGATCACATCGGAGGGCTGCGCACCTACGACCACATCGGCGCGACCATCATTGCGCACAGGAACAACATCGACTTCCTGAACCACGATGTTCTGAATCACGACGTCAGAAGCGTCAAGCCCGATCTCGTCTCGTTGTACCCGCCGACCGAACTGGCGGAGGGTTACAACTACGAGGCCATTCAGGAGAACTTCGTCATCACCGACGACACCCGGATCATGCACGTCTACTACGTGCAGCCGCTGAACCACGCCACGGGCATGTTGATGGCCTACCTGCCCGTCGAGCACATCGTGTTCGAGGCCGATCTGTTCGACACGTTCGAGCCGCCGCCGGCGATGCCGACGCGGGCCATGACGAGCTTCATCAATCAGGTGCATCGGCAAAAGCTGAACGTCGAAACGATCGCGCCAGTTCACGGAAAACCTGTTCCGTGGGCGACGTTCGTGAAAGCGATGGGTGCAGCCGGCAACCTGTGCGAAAGCCGCGGTGG
>DAIRVG010000206.1:2589-8997 GCA_036802945.1 Vicinamibacterales bacterium | reverse complement strand
GGCGCTGGGACTGCTTGCCCGACGCGAGCTCGCCGAGGCCCAGTTGCGCACCCGTCTCGCCAAACGCAAATTCACAGACGACGAGATCGACGCCGCGATGACGCGGCTGCGCCGCGAGCGGGCGCTCGACGATCGCCGGACCGCGCTGGCGTGCGCCCGCACACAGGTACGCATCAAGCATCGCGGCCGCGCGCGCGTCGTCCGCCACATCGAAGCGCTGGGGATCAACCGCGACATCGCCAGGGAGGCGGTCGCTGACGTCTTCGCGGAGCTCGACGAGAACGCGCTGCTCGAACAGGCCCTCGACCGCCGGCTCCGTCACGGACTCTCGCTGAGCGACCCGGCCGTCTTTCGACGTGTGCACAGGTACCTGCTCGGCCAGGGTTTCGATCCCGGCCGTGTCACTGAGCTCCTTCGCCGTCGGGCGAAATCCCTGTAACCTGTACCCTGCAACCTGTAACCTTCGTAGCCTCCGTCATGACAGCGAACGAGATCCGGCTTTCTTTCCTCAAGTACTTCGAGCGCAACGGCCATCGCATCGTCCCCAGCTCGCCCCTCGTGCCACACGAGGACCCGACGCTGCTGTTCACCAACGCCGGGATGAACCAGTTCAAGGACGTGTTCCTTGGCAAGGAGACGCGCGACTACACGCGGGCGACGACGGCGCAGAAGTGCATGCGGGTAAGCGGCAAGCACAACGACCTCGACAACGTCGGGCCGTCGTATACGCATCACACGTTCTTCGAGATGCTCGGCAATTTCTCGTTTGGCGACTACTTCAAGCGCGAGGCGATCCCATTCGCGTGGACGCTGCTGACCGAGGAGTGGAAGCTGCCGGTCGACCGGCTGTGGGCAACGGTCTTTCATGGCGATGCCGGCGTCCCGCGTGATGCAGAGGCGTACGACATCTGGCGGAAGTTCCTCCCGGTGGAGCGGATCGGCGAGCTGGGCGCCGCGGACAACTTCTGGCAGATGGGCGACACCGGGCCGTGCGGCCGCTGCTCGGAGATTTACTACTTCCGTGGCTCAGAAATCGGATGCGGCGAAGAAGCGGCGGGTGGTGTCTGCCGCGGGCTCGAGTGCAGCTGCAATCGCTTCGTCGAGATCTGGAATAACGTCTTCATGGAGTTCGATCGGCAGGCCGATGGGATGCTGAAGCCGCTGCCCGCGCCGTCGATTGACACCGGCATGGGGCTCGAACGGGTCACCGCGGTCATCCAGGGCACGCTCTCGAACTACGACACGGATCTCTTCACGCCGCTGCTGCGCACGATTGGTGAGCGCGCGGGAACGACGTATGGTGGCTCGATGGAGCCCACTGACGTGTCGATGCGCGTCGTCGCCGACCACATGCGCGCCATGACGTTCCTGATAGCCGATGGCGTCGTGCCGTCCAACGAATGGCGCGGCTACGTGTTGCGGAAGATCATGCGGCGCGCGATGCGCCATGGCAAACGCCTCGGCGTCAGCGAACCGTTTCTGTACGCGCTGGTCGACGTAATCGTCCGCGAGTTCGGGGACGCGTACCCGGAGTTGAACGCCGGGCACAAGGCAATCGCCGAGGTCATCCGCAGCGAGGAAGAACGCTTCAACGTCGTTCTGACGGATGGACTCCCCCGGCTCGAGGAAGTGCTCGACAAGGCCGCCGCGGGCACCAGGCTGGTCGACGGGGACGCCGCGTTCCGGCTGTACGACACGTTCGGCCTACCGCGCGACTTCATCGAGGACATGATCGAGGACCGCAAGCTGACACTCGATCGCGACGGGTTCGAGCGCGCGATGGAAGGCCAGCGCGAGAAGGCGCGCGCGAAAAGCAAGTTCAAGGGTGCCGCGCGCGAGGACGCCGCCTTTGCGGGCTTTGCGGACGTGCCTGCGACCAGATTTGCCGGCTACGACAATGCATCGGTGAAGACGCGAGTGCTGGCGGTCGCCAAGCTCGAAGGGGACGAGGAGACACCGGTCGAAACGTCGACACTCTCAACCGGCGATACCGGCTGGGTCGTGCTCGAAGAGACGCCGTTCTATCTTCAAAGCGGCGGGCAGGTGTCCGACATCGGAGAGCTGCGAAATGATTTCGGCTTCCGCGGCGCCGTGAGCGAGGTCGCGGCAGTGAGCAGCGGCGTTCGCGTGCACACCGTCCGCGTCGAGAGCGGGGAGATTGCCGCGGGCGCGCCGGTGATCGCCGAAATTGACTCGCAGCGACGCGCGGCCATTCGGCGCAACCATACGGCCACTCACCTGCTCCATGCCGCGCTGCGCCAGGTCCTCGGCACGCACGTGAAGCAGGCGGGCTCGCTCGTCGCCCCCGATCGTTTCCGCTTTGACTTCGTGCACTTCAGCGCGGTTACCCGTGAGCAGCTTCTCGAGATCGAGCGGATCGTCAACGAGCAGGTGTTGACGAACACGCCCGTGCAGACCGACGTCAAGGCCACACAGGAAGCAATCGCGGCGGGCGCCATGGCGCTCTTCGGCGAGAAGTACGGTGACAAAGTGCGCGTCGTGTCGGTACCGGGGTTCAGCGTGGAGCTGTGCGGCGGCACCCACGTGCGCGCGACGGGCGACATCGGCCTGTTCGCGATCGTGTCGGAGAGCGGCGTCGCCGCCGGCACCCGCCGAATCGAGGCGATCACGGGACTCGAGTCGGTGAAGGCCTTTCAGGCCCAGCGCGAGCTGGCGTCGTCGCTCGCGGAATCTCTGAACACGAGACCGGAGGAGATCGCCGCGAGGGTGATTGCGCTCCAAGAGGAGACAAAGCGCCTGAGCCGCGAGCTGCAGACCGCGAGAGTAAGGGTCGCCATGGGCTCGGGTGAACTGCACATTCCGGGTCTGCCTCCGACGGTGCAGATCGACCAAGATATCGACGGAATCAAGCTAGTCGCGCGCGAAGTCAGCGGTATCGACAAGGACGGCCTTCGTGCGCTCGTCGATCAGCACCGCGCCCGGATCAAGAGCGGCGTCGTGGTGCTGGCGGCGCCAGGCGACGACAAGGTCACCATCGTGGTGGGCGTAACGCCGGATCTCATCAAGAAAGTGCCGGCGGGCCAGGTGGTGAAGCAGCTCGCCGCGATCGTGGGCGGCGGGGGTGGAGGGCGTCCCGATTTCGCGGAAGCCGGCGGCAAGGACCCGTCGAAGATCGGTGAGATGCTCGCCGCCACGCGTGGCATCCTCGAGAAGATGATCACGGGCGGGGCGTAACGACTCCTACGACGCGAGAATCGCCTCCGCGCGCTTCGCGTCGTCGGCCCTCACGAGCAGGTCGACACCCCTCATCTGCATATCCGGCCGAAGACCGCCGGCATCGTCCGCGCGAACCAGGCACTCAATCCCCGCGGCTTCAAGTGCACTTTTCGCCATATCGGACTCGAATCTGTTCAGAAATGTACGTACGCGGACAAGAGTGTGATCGCCGGGGTGGCACGCCATCACAGCATCATGAACCAGTTTCGTCGCTAACGCTGCACCCTTGCCCCACCGATATCTTGATCGCCTGCTGCCCCGCACTCTCGTCCTCGCGCTCGCCGCTGCTCTGCTGACGCCGCTATCGGCGCGTGCGCAGATCTACGCGTGGCGCGACGTAAACGGAACGCTGGTCCTGTCGGATCGGAAGCTCAGTAACGGCGCGTTGACATACGCCGTGCCCGATGCGCCAACCATCCGCGCAACGACGCCGCTTGCGGGGGCGAAGTACCGCGACAAATTCGAACCGCTCGTCCAGGAGCATGCGCTGCGCCACGCACTGCGCCCCGAACTCGTGCGGGCTGTCATCCAGGTGGAATCGGGATTCAACCCGCTGGCGCGCTCACCGCGCGGCGCAATGGGCCTGATGCAGCTAATGCCCACAACCGCCGCCGAGCTCGGCGTACGCGATGCCTACGACCCGGCAGAGAACATCCGCGGCGGGTGCACCTACCTGCGCAAGCTGTTGGATCGCTACGACGGCAACGAGGAGCTCGCGCTGGCCGCGTACAACGCCGGCGCCGAGGCGGTCGATCGCCACGGAAAAACCGTTCCGCCGTACCGGGAAACGCGCGACTACGTGAAGAGAGTCGCGGCTCGCGGCGGCGACGTCCGCCAGGTAGCGCTCACCAGGAACGCTGTGTACAAGACCTTTGAGATCGTCGACGGTCGGGCCATCCCGCATTACTCGTCGCAAAGGCCCCCCACCGGCACGTTCGAAATCATCGTAAAGTAAGCGCATGAGACGCACGCTGGTGATGGTAACCATGGCCGCCATGGTTGTCGCTGCGCCGGCGTTCTCGCAAAGCCTTGCGTTGACCGAAATGGTCAAGGCCGAGCAGATGTTCGCGGCGCGCGCGCTCGTCGTCGGCTGGAAGCAGGCGTTCCTCGAATATTTCGCCGACACGGCCGTCGGATTCGACGGCGACCAGGCCGCGCCGGCCAAGAGCCTTTTTCGCAAACAGCCGGACCCTCCGAAGGACCAGCGCATCCTATGGGAACCTCGGTACGGAGATATTGCCGCGAGCGGTGACCTTGGGTATCTGACGGGACCCGTGCGCACGATCAGCCCGGCGCGGAACAACGGTCAGCCGAGCCATTCGATCTATGCCTCCGTCTGGAAGCGCCAGGCGGACGGGGCCTTCAGGGTTGTGATGGACATGGGTGTGCCGACACCTGGTCCCGTGCCGTTCGCGGACGGCTTCACGCGAGCACCACGCCCCGACGTCTACACCGGCAATGCCTCGACAGTAGCCGCCACCAAGTCGTTGCGCGATACCGACGCGGCGCTGACGAACGCAGCACGGGCGGGTCAGGCCGACGCCTATCGCGGCCACCTGGCCGAAGGCGCGCGGCTGCACCGGCCGGACGTGCTTCCCCTGGTCGGCCAGGACGCGATCGTCGCCTGGCTGACGGGTCAGGGGGCCTACGCGTCGGGCGAATCAAGGTTCGCCGAAACAGCCCGCTCGGGCGACCTGGGATACACCTACGGCAGCTACGCGATGAAGGCCGGCCCTGCCCAGCACGGCTTCTACGTCCGCGTCTGGACCCGTGGCCGCAACGGGGTCTGGCGAGTCGCCCTCGACGTCCTCCAGCCTCAATAGCGGCGGGCTCCCACGACAATACCGGGTCCAAAAGGACCCGGCCTACGCGACGCGTCCTTTTGGACCCGCCACGGCGTGCCCGGACCAGCCGTCGTATAATTACGTTTTCTCAAAGTAGCGAGGATCAGTGGCAAAGCGTACGAAGTCGGCTCTCAAGGCAAATCGTCAGAACGTCAAGCGCCGGGATCACAACCGGCAGATGCGCTCGAAGCTCCGCAGCGCGCTCAAGTCGATCCGCGTCTCGCTCGACGCGAAGGACCTGACCGCGGCGAAAGCGGCGCTCAGCCAGACGGTGTCCATCGTCGACAAGATGGCCACCAAGGGCATCATCCACCGCAATACCGCGGGGCGCTACAAATCGCGGCTCGCCTTGCGGCTGACGAAGACCGCCCCCTAAATGGCCGGCGGCCTCCTGCAGCGTCTGCTCACGCGCTCAGGGGTCCTGCCGCTCCTGCGCAACCAGTGGCGAGAGGAAAACGCACAGGTCAACGCCAGGCTCGAGAAGCTTGACCGCGATGTGCGGATGCTCCGAGAAACCCTGGCGCTCAACGTCACTCAACGGGAAAAGGGAACGAACAATCCCGGGCTTTTCGATCCGGAACGCGTTGGCGCTCACGTTCAACAGGCGTTGGCCACGGCGCCGATGCAGTCCGATCCGACCGCTCACGTCGTCATCACCGGCCTGATCCCCGACGACACGTATCAGGCGCTGCTCGACGGCATCCCACCACGCGTGTTCTTCCCGCAGAAGGGCGACGCGAAGCAGAATCTCAAGCTCTCACAGATCGACATCGCGCCTGAGTGGACGTTGAAGACGCTGAGCTTCCTCGAAACGGTGCTGATCCCCCGAATGGTCGTGCCGGCTCTAATCAAGAAGTTCGAGCCGCACCTCCGCGAGTTCTATGTTCGCGAGTACGGACCCGAACGGGGACCGCTATGTGCAGCCCTTCCTCATGAAGCGACCGGAGGGAGGCTGATGCTGCGGCGGCCGGGCTACCACCTTGATCCGCATCTGGATCCCAGGCGGGTCGTGGTGACAATGCTGATGTATTTCGCGCGCAGGGGCGACAGCGAAACCTTTGGCACGAGCTTCTTCCGAATCAACGGAGTCCCGACGCTTGATCGGGCGAACACCTTCTATCCTGGACGCCAGGGATTGACCTGCGACCTTGTCAAGACGGTGCCGTTCAGGCCGAACACCGCGGTCGCGTTTCTGAACGCCGGTGCGGCGCATGGCGCGGACATTCCCAGGGATGCTCCCAAAGACACGGAGCGATACGCGTATCAGTTCTACGTCAGCCCCGAGCCCGGTGCCCTTGCAGCGATCGTCGGTGAGACGGAAGCGGCG
>DAIRVG010000206.1:0-2489 GCA_036802945.1 Vicinamibacterales bacterium | reverse complement strand
GCGGTTCTGCTGGCGGTCGTGTCTGCCCTCGTCGGCGCGTACTTCCGCTAGCGACGGCCGTACGCAGCAGCAGGGTTACCTGGGACGCCGAAGCCTCGTGGCGAAGGCGACAAGTGGCCTTTGGGCTCACACAGCTCCACGACGAGACGCTCGAGCAGGACCTTCGGATCGCCTGCTGAAGACTTGAGCGCCAGGTCGGTCCGGAAGACAGCTTCAATCGCAGCTCTCAGCCGCGCGGGCGGCATCTTCTCCGCCGCCCACCGCAACTGGCCCATGAGGAAGAACGGCGCGGCACCCCCCTCGAGCGCAGCCGCGAGCTCATGCAGTGCCTCGGCCGCATCGTTGCGCTCGATGGCGTTGGCGATCCCGAAGTTCGTCCCCTCGGCAGTCACCTGCACAATCTGCCGCACGTCGTCCGCAGTGATTTTCGCCTGGCCCATCGCATACAGGGCAACGCGTTCGATGCCTGAGCGCAGCCGGACGACGTCGATGCCGGCGCGTTCCACGAGGGCCGCGATGGCTGATGCGTCGAGCGGCACCTTGTCGCGCTCGGCACGCGCCTTCACCCACCGGTGCGCGCCGGCAGCGTCGACGATCGTGCCGCAGTCCACGACCTGGGCCTCCTTCAGCAGTAACTTGACGAGACGGCGGCGCTGATCGAGCGGACCGCACACGAGAACGACGGTGGCGTGGTCCGGCGCATTCCTGAAGAATGTCTCCAGCCGCTCCTGCTCCGCGTCGGCCGCCTTCCCTTCGCGCTTCGGGATCAGAAGCCGCTCGGCGTCGTGCACGATCACGATGCGGCGCGGCGCCATCATCGGCAGCGTCGCCGAGGCGTCGAACAGGTCGTCCGCCTTGATCTCGCCTCCGAAGAGACGATCGACGTTGAAGGCACGGAGGCCCTCGTCCACCATTTCAGTGAACTCGTTCGCGACGGCGGACTTCTCCGTGTCGTCGGCGCCGACGAGCAGATAGAGCGGCGCGGTCTCGCCGGCGGCGATTTGTTTCCGAAGCGCTGCGGGAGAGAGAGGCGGCACGCTCAGAAGGCTTCGAGGATAGCAGTCACGACGGTCCGGGCGACGTCATTGGCAATGCGATCGAACGAGCCACGCTGCTGGTCGACGAATGACGCGCCATCTACCGTGCCGGTCCCCACGTTGAGCTCGTACTCACCGGTGAACGACAGCGCATCATTGGCCCACAGCGACCGGCTCACACGCGCATCTGTGAAATCGACCTTCATCGTCAAGACGAACTGATAGCGAGATGCGAGCTGCGTGTTGGTGAAGCCGACAGGGGAGAGCGTGATCGACGTGATTTCGGCGCTAAGCACCGCGTCGGCGTCCGTCGTTTCGGGTATGACCCGATACTTGCCGCGGCCGATGAACTCGTTGCGGATCTTCTCCGTCAGGACCTGTTCGACCTCGAAGAAGGTCGTGCGGTTCACGAGTGGCGGAATCCCGACGACGCGGATGTCTGTCGGAAGAAACGCCCCCCGGCCGGCCAGCGCATACCCGCAGCCCGACGAAGTTGCCGCAAAAAGCAACGCCAGCCCGAACAGAACCTTCTGAACCCTCTGCACCTGCTGAACCTCTGAACCTTCTAAATCTATTGAACGACGAGCGACACAAGGCGCCCTTTCGCGACGACGACTTTCTTCACCGTCTTCCCGGTCGTATGCACGAGGACCGCGGGGTCCGACAGCGCCATCCGACCCAGGTCCTGCTCCGAGGTTTCGGCCGGAACAGTCAGCCGGCTTCTCACCTTCCCATTGACCTGCACAGGGATGACGATTTCCTCTGCCTTGGCGACGTCGGCGCTGAATTCGGGCCATCGCGCGGCTATGAGACCGTCGCGGTGTCCCAGCATCTCCCACAGCTCCTCGGCGATGTGCGGCGCGAACGGCGACAACATCCGGACCAGTGCTTCGATCGCCTCGCTGACAACCGCCAGCGTTTCCGGACGCTCGGCGGGTTCGCCGAGCGCATACAGGTCGTTGACGAGCTCCATCATCGCGGAGATCGCGGTATTGAGCTGCTGTCGCTGCTCGATGTCGCCGGTCACGCGGCGGATTGTGTCGTGCGTCTTTCTTCGGATGGCCCGCTCGGACGGGTTGAGCGCGCCAGCCGTGATTCGAGATTCGGGATTCGGAATTTGCGAGATCGCGTCGCGCCATTGATCCACGAGCCGCCACACGCGCGTCAGGAACTTGAAGCTTCCGAGGAGGCCGCTGTCGGTCCATTCGATCTCCTTCTCCGGCGGCGCGACGAACATCACGTAAAGACGCAGCGCATCGGCGCCGAACTTCTGGAGCATCGTGTCGGGATCGACGACGTTGCCTTTCGATTTCGACATCACCGCGCCGTCTTTGAGCACCATGCCCTGCGTGAGCAGCTGCGTGAACGGCTCGCTGTGCTCGACCAGGCCGAGATCGCGGAAGACGCGCGCGAAGAAGCGCGAGTAGATCAGGTGCAGGATCGCGTGCTCGA
>DAIRVG010000205.1:0-9122 GCA_036802945.1 Vicinamibacterales bacterium | reverse complement strand
CGCGTCATCAAGTACGACATGAACGGCAAGAAGCTTCTGGAGTGGGGAATGAAGGGCACTCCACCCAACGAAAAGCGCCCGGGCTACTTCAACAGCGTGCATGGGATCGCCGTTGACCCGACCACGCGACGCGTGTACGTGAACGACCGCAACAACGGGCGCTTGCAGGTGTTCGACGAAAACGGCAAGTTCCTCGATCAGTGGGATTTCGGTCCGCGCCCGCCGATGAACATTCACACCATCTACATGGGCGCCAACCATATTCTGTGGGCCGCCGATCAGGGATCGAACAAGCTCCTTGGCTACGACGCCGACGGACACTTCCTCTATTCGTGGGGAACGTTTGGCACGTGCCAGGGCTGCCAGTGGGGCGTGCACGGGTTTGCCACCGACAAGGAGGGCAATCTCTACACCTCCGAAGTGAGAACCGGCCGGGTCCAGAAGTACGCGCCGCGCAAGGGCGCCAACCCCGACTTTGTCGTCGGCAAGCCCTGGCCGGGCGTCTGGTAGAAAGGCGCGGCTCAAGGTTCGATTCCTTCCGGGCGCGCCAACTCGCTCTGCGAGTTGGCCGCGCCCCGAAGTCTTCAGCCACGTTCCGGCTGGCACGCTCGCCGGAACATGGACGAGTCGTTTCGAGCGCGCCGCGGATTACTGAACGCGATGGGCTGGCCGAAATTGCGCGCCGGGTCAGTAACCGAACAGCCGGGTGTACTTGACGATGAATGAGCGACCCAGCAGCTCTTCCGAGGTGAAGTCTGAGGTGTCGCGCCGGTCGTTGTACACGAGAAACAGTCCGGTCCCGCTGCGATTCAGGAGAGCCAGGCGGATGTTCGAGGAAACGGTCGACGTCTGGCGGTTGTACTGAATGAGGCCCTGCAGGTTCGCCAGGCTCGTGAAGGCGTAGTTGACCTTGATCGGCACCAGGTCGTTCGTGAAGTTGCCGAACGGCAGCTTCATGTCGTCCCGGTTCCAGCCGATCTCGGAGAGGAGCCTGGCGCCAGCCCGCAGGCCGATCGTCAGTTGCCAGCCGATCTGGCTCCCGTTGTAAAACTGGCCGATCCTCTGGCGCAGCGATGCGCTGATGGGTGCACTCTGGTCCGTGTTTCCCTCGAACATCCCATGCGTCCAGGCATAGTTACCGGCCGGAATCACCACTCGGCGTCCCTCGACGTCCTGGTAGATGGTGAACGGCTGCCTCGGGCGGTCCTGCTGTGTCTCGAAGATGTAACCGAACCTGGCTCCCGACCGATGTTCAATTTGGAAGAAGTGCCAATGTCCTCGTGAGGTCTCGAGCTTGTTGTCCAGATCCGTATAGACGTTGAAGTTTGCGTGCGGCGAAAAACGACGGATCCAGGGCCACCGTTTCGGCTGGTAAGAGAGGTTGTACCGGGTGTCAAGCTGCCGGTACGCCCGCCTCTGGAGAAACCCGACCTCGGGGTTGAAGCGCTCGCCCACCTGCACGTAACCCACCGTGGTGCTCCCAACGGCGTTGGCGTGCGTGTACGACGCGCGGCCCGCGTAGTCGGACCCGCCCTTGACTTGCGGCGAATCAGTTCGGGCGATAAAGGCCAGGAGTTTGCCGTTGGTCGTCGCCTGCCATGCCACGTCGAGTCCGTAGGCGCGGTTATAGTCGTCACTCGGCGCCAGCGACCCGACTCCCTGCCGGTTGACGTACATCGCCCCGAAATTCGAGCGGCCCACCTCCCGCTGTATCCGTATCACCGAGAAGTTGTTGCCCGGCGCGATCGTCTCTCCCGTCCGGTCGTTGCTGGCCTCCCGCGTCTGCATGTTCAGCAGGCCGACGTTGTAGCCGCCCAACTTGCCGCTCAGGCGGCCGCCGGCGAGGATGTCGATCGGCGCGCCGCCCTGGGAGAGACCGATCCGTCGCGAGAAGAACAGGTCGACGGCCTGGGCCTGGCCCAGCTGAAAGGTCTGGGCGTTCTCGAGGAAGAAGGGCCGCTTCTCGGGAAAGAAGAGTGGAAAGCGCGTCAGGTTCACCTGCTGCTCGTCGGCTTCGACCTGGGCGAAGTCGGTGTTGATCGTCGCGTCGAGCGTCAGGTCTGCGCGCACGCCCCACTTCATGTCAAGTCCGACGTCGCCGTTCCGGTCCACGGTGTTGGTCCGCAGCGCCCGGTCGTCGTTGACCGAACCGACGGCATACGGCACGAGCTTCAACTCTCGGCGGGCCGGAAGGCTCAGCCCGCTCAGCTTGGCAGCCACCGAAACGCGGTGCAGGTCGTAGCCGCGGGGCACGGGGGCCAGGAAGACCTGCTCGTTCTTCCGGCGGATGTTGCGCAAGACGTTGACGCCCCAGATGCGATCGTCGCCCGGCTCGTACCGCAGCGTCTTGAGTGGAATGGCAAACTCCGCTTCCCAGCCGCGTTCGGTCATCTGCGCGCGGACGACCCAATCGGCATCCCAGTTCGTATTGAAGCGGCCGGCCTGCGCCTCTCCCGTGACCTGTCCGTCGTACTCGATCCCGAACGGGTTGGTGCCGAAGACAAACGCGTTCTGCCCGTCGTTGAACGTATCGAGGAGCACCTCAATCGAATCGGTGTCGCTCAGATCTGCGTCGCGGCGGCTTTGACTGACGATGATCTTGTCCGGCTCGGAGTCGAAGCTGATGATGCCGATGTACAGATTCTGGGCATCGATGAGGAACTTGATCTCTGTGCGTTCGGTCGCGGCCTCGCCGTCGTTGGGCTCCTGCTGCGTAAAGGAACTGTAGGGCACTGCCGCGGACCACGCTTCGTCGTCCACAAGTCCATCGACCTGCGGACGCGCGTCGCCGGCGAGTCGGCCGACGGTCAGCTGTGCCACGTCCTGGCCGAAGCACATAGCCGGGATGAAGAGCGCGAGCGGCGCCAGCAACCAGGCCGCTGAGAGTCGCGATAAGTTCATTTCGTCTCCGGGGGAGAAGCCTGGTTCTCGTTGAGCCACCGGCGGAATCGAGCGTCACATGATATCTGAAGCCGCGCCGCTTCATGGGCGCGTGGCGCGCACCGCCGCGGGCGAGGGGAACACCGGTCGGCTTGTTTAGGATTGTTTTGAGGAACTGCTGCACGGAGTGGCCAAGCGGCGCACCCGTAACTCACCCCGAGAGTGCGCGGCCCTTCATCACCTTCAAGCCGCGCAGGGTTCGCCTGAAGCACGTCCGACGTCGGGCCGCTCTAAGACGTTTCATTCCACACGTACAGGAAGACGTCGTCGCTGGCGGTCGCCACGGTACGCCCGTTCTTCCGGGTAGCACGATTCAGGGCTGACCGGACCTTTTCCTTGCTTTCTGTCAATGCCGACAGCGGCACTTTCAGCGCGATACCCTTCTCCACTTGATCGAGATCCGACAGGATCTTGGTGACAATCTGCTTGTGTTTTCCGTTCCGGCCGTTTGGAACATCGGCCTGCAGCATCCCCTTGAAGTTCATCGGAATCTTCTTGGTCCGAGGCGCCATCGTCAACCTCCTGAGCACACACACAAACCTTAAACTAACGACCAAACCTTAAACTAACGACACGTAATCGTATCCAATCGTAAAACGCCGTGCAAGTATTAAATACACTCCACTAAAAGCACCAGTCGCGGCGCAGCGGAGGCGTGCAAGGGGTCCGCGCGGGATCGCTAATTGAGGAGTGAGGCTGCGCTAACGGAGCGGAGCCTGTTGTCCAAAAGAGGTAACCCGTAGCACTCACGCCTCAGTACGCTTGCTTGGTGACGCGAAGGAGCGAACCGATGAAAAAACCAAGCACTCACTTCGATCAGATCCCGATCGAGGTCGTGAAGAAAATTGCCGATCGAGACACGTCCACGGCCGATCGAGACACGCCCAAGGCCGATGGAGACACGCCCAAGAAGGAAAACGGTGGCAGGAACAACCTCATTGTTGAACCGGCATCGAGCAAGACCGAACCGTATAGCACGTGGCCCGGTTCATTTAGCACGACGTGACCGTGAGCGCCAATCCGCAGCCATCAGCTGGCCAAGGTTTTTCCCAGATGCCGGACCCTGCTCGCGTCGTTTTGCCGTCAGTGACTTCCGCTCCTCCAGGCCCGCGCCCGGATGTGCTCTTCATCGATGATGAGCGCGTATTCGCGTCACTCGTCCCTACGCTGCAGAACCGCTTCACGGTCACTGTCATGTCCGCGGTTACGGCAAGACATTTCCTGCAGCACGCCCGGCCGGCGCTTGTCATCATGGACATCGATGCCGGGAATGGCGCGGCGGTGGAAGTCTGTCGCCAAGCCAAATCTCTCAATCCCTCACCGGCCGTACTCGTGATCACCGCGGCTCCCGAGAAGGTACCGGACGCGTTGGCGGCCGGCTGCGATAGCGTGCTCTTGAAGCCGTTCCCGCCGAACTTGTTGCACCAAAGGGTCGGAAGACTGCTTCGCGCGTACAGCTCGGGCCTGGGTACCAACCGACTGAGGCCAGACACATGCTGTCCATACTGCGACCATATGGGCGTCACGAGTTTCGAGTTCGCGACCCTTCGCTGGGACTGGTACGCATGCCTCCAATGCAGGCAGGCCTGGCTTGCGAACTGTCAAGATTGACGCCCTGGCCGACTCGTGCCTCTCCTTCGGACTATCGCGGAAGCGACCGCAGCGCCCGGCTAGTAGGATAGGACCAGGCGACAATGGCCAATCCTCTCCTGCGTGTGTTCAGCGGTCTCACCGCGTCACGGCGAACGGTCGACACCGTCATCCCCAGGCGCACATTCGATGATGTCGTTCTGCCACCGGCGACGCGCCGGGCACTTGATCAGGCGCTGGTCCACGTAACGAGCCATGACCTGATTTTCAATCGCTGGGGTCTTGGCGAGCGGCACCCGACCGGTTTCGCGCTCGCTTTCAACTTCGCCGGGCCTCCGGGCACCGGAAAGACGATCTGCGCCGAGGCCCTGGCCAACGCGCTTGGGCGCCGTCTGCTCGTCGTGCGCTACGCGGAGATGGAATCACTCTGGATGGGCGAGACGCCGAAGAACGTGTCGGCAGTGTTTCGGCTCGCGCGGGAAGAACATGCCGTGCTGCTGTTCGACGAGGCTGATGCGATCGCGGCGCGACGCTCCTCTTCTGTCGAGCATGGCTTCCTGCGCGAAGCGAACACGGTCGTCAACGTGTTGCTCAAGGAGCTCGAGACGTTCAACGGCGTCGTCATCTTTGCCACCAATCTCGCCGCGAACTTCGATCCAGCGTTCGAGCGCCGCATGAGCACCCACGTGCTGTTCGAGATGCCTGGCGTTCACGAGCGGGAGCAAATCTGGCGCGTGCAGATGCATCCGACGCTCACGCCGCTCGCCTCAGACGTGAATTTCCGGGAGCTGGCGGAGCGGTTCGAGGTCACCGGCGGCGATATCCGTAACGCGGTGCTCAAGGCCGCAACTGCCGCCGCCGGCGAACCTGGCCGCGACACATCGAAAGCCATTCATCAGCGGCACTTCCAGGAGGGCATCCGCGACGTCATCGCCGCCAAACGGGTGATGCGTCAATCGTTGTTCAAGCCGGGTCATACCGACCTTGCGGGCGACGACCGGGCGCAGGCAGTCAGCTCACTGCTGTTAGGCGCGTGGCCAGCGCTCGTGATCGGCATTGTCGCGTTGCTCGTTGCCGTCGCCGCCCTCATCGTGGCGCTCGTCCGCTGACGACCGCGGAGCGTGCGCGGTGCGAAGCGTGCCGGATTCAATCGCTGGAAGAGCAGTGACTCGACCTGATCGCAGACGAGCTACGGTGCAGACTCTCCGAGCGTGCCGAGGTTCCCATCATCGAGGGGACAAGGCGAGCTGGGCGCAACCGCCTTCGCTGGTTCGCTCCAGCTCGCCTGTTTCGATCACTCTTGCCCTCGATGCACGCCTTTGAATGCGCGATTGTCGCGCCAGCCTTCGCTCGCGTCCGATCGCAGGCGAGCTACGGCTGGCGGCAGTCGAGCGAACAATCACCGACCCAGGTTCAACCTCACGCCCAACATCGCGCGGCGCGGATCGCTGAACGAGGTCGGCTGGCCGAAATTCGGGCTGAACAGATTGTCCGTGGCGATACCCTCCTCCGCGTTGTCATTCAGCAGATTGAAGACGTCCACCAGAAGCTCGACCCGCGTCGAGCCGCCCAAGGCGATCGGTCGCGAGAGGCGCAAATCGACCAGCGTTTGCGACGATAGCCGGCGGGAGCCGCGCGGTTCGAGGAGGATCCGCTGGTCGCCCTGCGGCAGCGCGATCTGCGCCGTCGCCGCCCACGGCTTGCCGCTGAAGTGCTGCACATTGGCGGCGAGGACGAGTCCCGTCCGAGGCACGTCGACGCCGCCCATGACCCGCAGCATATGCGGTCGATCGTTTGGCAGGCGGCCGCGCGCGTTGGTGAGATTGTTCGGATCCTGCCCGAAGGTGAGGAACGGTGTGCCGGCGATGGTACTGACCTGGGGACCTGCAGCGGTCGCTGCGCCCGAGGGTTGCAGCCCCGAGGCCCTCGACCATGTGTAGGAACCAGACGCCTGCCACCCGCGCGAGCGACGCTTTTCGACGGCGGCCACGAGGCCGTTGTAGCTCAGCGAGTAACCGGCAGGATTCGTCAACAGGAAGCGCCGATCGGCCGTGGCATTGGCGATCACAAACACCGGAAGGCTGCGCCCGTCTGGCAACGACCGCGTTTCCTCGCGATACCGCCCGCCGACATCCGTCCATCCGATGAAGTGACTACCAGCCTTGTGTACGTAGGCGATCGCGACCGCGAGTCGCCGCCCGACCTCCCGATCCACCCCGATGGAGTACTCATCGGTGCGCGGTGAGCGTGTTCCGGGATCGAGTTGGAGGTTCCTCTTAGGATCGACCACCGAGACGATGCTCGTGTAACCGCCGGTCGCCGGATCGAAGCCGGCTGTCGTGGTCGGCGTCGCGCCAGGGTGGAACGGGGAAAGCTCTCCGGTGAGCACGCCCTGGTTGAACCTCCCGTAGCTCGCCCGAAGCATCGTTCGACCGTCGGCCGTGAGTTTCGTCGCGACGCCCAGGCGCGGCGACCAGACGTTCCAGGTGTAAAGCGTACCCAGGCCGCGGACGATGTTCTCCGTTTCGCGCCCTTGCGGATCGAGCGCGCGCAGGTCCTGACTCATGGCGCGGCTGTGGTCGAACCGCAGTCCGGCATTGATCGTCAGCAGGTTTCCCAGCGTGATGGCATCGCTCGCGAACCCTGAGGCCGTGACGAACACACCGCCCGTCAGCGAGGGAGCGCTCGAGACGGTCTGAAACGCCTGTCCGCCGTTATCCACGAACCGGACACCGCTCGGAATGATCGTGGACAGGTAGTGCTCGCCCTTTTCGATCTGACCGCCGACTCTCCATTGGTGATCGGCGCCAAGCAGCGCTGGCCGGTAGTGGTTGATCGTGCCCTTGGTCGTCGTGCGAATGAGCGTGAGTCCGCCAAACGTCTGTGGCGCGCCGCTGAAGACACCCGTCGTGCGATCGAATCGGCTCGGCGTCGTCACACTGCCAGTGCTCGGGTCGTCCTTCCGAGTGAACACAAATCGTCCGACGCGCACATCCCATACGGTGTTGGATGACAACGTGTGTGTCAGGTGGCCGAAGGTCATGGCTGGAACCGACGCGTGCCGGCGCTGGGTCGCTTCGAACGGCTTCACGCGCGTCGGGAGCTCGGGGTTGACCCAGAACTCGTCGTGGAAGCTTTGAAGCAGTTGCATGCCGGGAGCGATTCGCCATGTGAGCTTCGCGAAGATCTTGTCCTGCTGATAGGTTCGGGGGAATGCCGGGTCGGTGCCCGGCTGACTGTCGTAGTCGCGCAGGTGCTGGTATCCCGTAAAGAACCACAGCCGGTCGCGCACCACCGGCCCCCCGAGGTTCGTCGTCGCGTCACGATACCTGACGCGCTCGTACCCGCTTGTTGGCTGGCCGGGGCCGGGATACGCGAGTCGCACCGGCCGACTCGTCAAGCCGGCGGTCTGCCCGTAGTACGACGCGTCATAGAGAAAACGATCGCTTCCCTGCCTGGTGACGACGTTGACCACGGCGCCCTGCATGTTGCCGAACTCGGCGGACGCCCCCACAGACTGAACTTGCACTTCCTGAATGAAGTCGACCCCCGGCTCGGATCGCGCTTCGCCGCTGCACGGACAGGTGAAGTTTGTGCCGTCGATGAGGAACGTGTTCTCGTTCGTGCCCGATCCGAACGCGGACACACTGTTGGTCGAGACGCTTCCCGGCGAGGTGGGCGACACACCGGGAGCGGCCCTGATGAAGTCGAACATGCTGAATCGGCGGACAGGAATTGCCCTGAGGTCCTCGGGGCCAAAGCGAGTCTCGAATCCGCTCCCTCGCGCTTCGATACGTGAGCCCGTGCCCTGGACGACTACCGATTCTTCAATGCCCGGCAGTTGGAGGACCACCCTTCTCTCGATGGTGGCGCCGACGCCGATGCGGATCTCTTCTTCGTGATAAGCCTTGAATCCCTGCATCTCGATATCGAGGACGTACGGTCCGGGGGGCAGCGCCGGAAAGCGCAGCTGCCCTTTCTCGTTTGTGGTCAGCATCTGCAGGCCGCCAATCAGCGCCGGGGAACCGACACGGACGACCGCACCGCGAAGGGTCCCGCCTTGTGCATCGAGGACGGTTCCAATGAGGGTTCCGGTCACCTCTTGCGCGGCAACGAGGTCAGGCTGCAGCAGGCACGTGACGGCGATGAGGAACGTTATGGATTTGCGCATAAGAAAACTCCATTCAGGTTGACCCCGCCTTCGCCAAGGCTTCGGCGCGGCAGGCGACGGCATATCAGAACGGGCACGAGGAAGAGCCGTCGGCGTCGATGCGCCTCATCGCGCCTGCCGGAATGAGCTGGACGGCGATCGTCCGCGCCTCCACCGGGCCCTCGTTCCTCAAGACGTGCACATGGTCTCCGCCGGGATCGACGAAGCCCATCCCTGCGGTGTACACATGAGGCGCGCAGGACGGATCGTGGTCGTCGTACGCCGTCACCGTCCCGGCGGTGACAATGATGAGGCTGTGACCAGGGTGAGTGTGCCAGCCGGTGGTTCCTCTTGGCGGCCAGACGTTGCTCTGAACATAGAGTTCTGAGGGGCCCTTGGTTGCGTCGACGTCTTCGAAGCGGCCCATCGCGATGGTGGTGCC
>DAIRVG010000204.1:0-9166 GCA_036802945.1 Vicinamibacterales bacterium | reverse complement strand
CACCCTTCCGGTGGAGCACTATTACGTGTCATATCGGGTAAGATGACCATCCAAATCGGCGCTTTACGTTCGTCGCGGGACCACTTACGGGCGTCATCATCCCTCCTAATACGTCAGAGTTCGACATGAAGGCTCCTACGCCAACACGATAGTACTTGCGGGGTTTGAGGAGGATTCAGGTGAAGAAAATTCTATTCGTCTCAGGAACAGTCGCAGGGGTGACGCTGTTTCTCTTTGTGCAGTCGCACGCGCAACAGCGCGGACAGGGAGGCGGGCCGGCCGCCGCACAGAGTGGCGGGCGGGGGCAGGGCGTGGTGGTCGGCCAATTCGGCGGCAAACCCGTCGTCCAACCCCTTCAACGCGGGGCGGGTTATCGCGACACGATTAGTCCTACTGACCCCGCCATGAACGGTCCGGTGCCGAGAATGCACGACGGCCGTCCCGACCTGACCGGACCCTGGATGGGTGGCGGTTCGGACGGCGACATTGAAACGGACGGAGGGCTGAAGCCGGGCGAGCTTACTTCGCTGCTGCTGCCCTGGGCAAAAGAGCTGAGGGCCATGCGGGAAAAAGCGATATATGAGGAACCCTATATCTACTGCCTGCCTATGAGCGTGCCCCGAGTCAACCCGTATCCGTGGAAGTTCGCGATGAACTACACGTCGAAGGGCTTGCAGTTCATCTATCTCCTGCATGAGACCGGCGATGCCGGCGCGCATCGGGTTGTTTACATGGATGGCCGCAAGCACCCGGTCGATCCGGTACCGACCTGGTGGGGACACTCGATCGGGCGGTGGGAAGGGGACACGCTGGTCATTGACACGACCGGGTACAACGACAAGTTCTGGTTCGACGCGGTCGGCACTCCGCATACAGAGAAGCTGCACACCATCGAGCGGTGGACGCGCCTCAGTTACGGAACGCTGATCAACGACTTCACCATCGATGATCCTGGAACGTTCACGAAGCCGATCCAAATGAGGTTCGTGGCCAGGATCGTAAAACCGACGATTGACTTGATGGAGTACATCTGCGCCGAGAACAATCAGATTGGCATCGCTGGTGGCTATCTGAAGAGTGGGTCCCCTGGCATCGGTGGCGGTCCCCCGCCCATAGGCAAGTGAGTGAACTGTCTGAACCCACTGCAACCTGAGGAGGTTACTCATGCGGACGAAGTTTGGAATCATCGTGGCCGGTCTTGGCCTCTTCTGCCTGACAGTGCCGGTCGCCGCCCACCACGGGTTCGATACCGAGTATGACAGTGCCAAGGTGATCAAAGGGACAGGCGTCGTGTCGAAAGTCGAATGGACCAATCCGCATATGCACGTGTACATCGATGTCACGGATGCAAGCGGGAAGGTGATCAACTACAACCTGGAACTAACCAGCCCGAACGCGATCCAGCGGCTCGGTTGGAACAAGAACGACCTGCTGGCCGGTGAAAAGGTGACCTTCACCGGGCACGCGGGCAGGGTTGTGGAATCGAGGGGCGCGCTGGATTCGCTCGTCAAGGTCAGTGCGCCGAAGCAGGAGATATTCAAGGGCGAGAGGCCGGAGGACCTCGGGTCCAAGTAGGACGTCGAGGGCAATTTCTAAGGTAAATGTTCAAGGAGGTTCCCGTGCGACGCCTTTACATGATTCTGTTTGCACTGGTGGCGGCACCCCTGCTCGTGCAGTACGCCACACCCGTGGTGAATGACGTCTCGACACCCCTGCACGCACAGGCCGCGGCCCAGGCGCCGGTCGATAACCGGAATGCCCCGACCCTCATGTTCGACGCCGTTGACCCCTTGAAGCTTCCCGCTGGGATGAACCTTGGAGAGGTGCTCGGCGTGGCGGTGAACTCCAAGGGAACGATCGTCGTGCTGAACCACCCCGGCACGGCGAACGGCGGTCCGCTGTACGGCAACGCGACCACGCAGCTTCTTGAATTCGATTCGACAGGCAAGTACGTGGGAGAGATCGGCAAGGGCGTCTACGGCCTTGGCTACGCGCACGGAGTCCGGTTCGACAGGTACGACAACCTCTGGGTGGTCGACAAGGGCACCAATTCCGCCATGAAGTTCAATGCGGCCGGCCGAGTGCTGATGAACCTGGGTCGCAGGCCCGAGGGTTACGAGGGGCATTACGAGCGGCCGCCGCAGGCCATGGCGCGGCCTGCCGATGGCAACTTCAACGGACCGACGGATGTGGCGTGGGATTCCAATGACAACATCTACATTGGCGACGGCTACGGCAACTCGCGCATCGCCAAGTTCGACAAGAACGGCAACTGGATCAAGTCGTGGGGCTCGTTCGGTCGCGGTGGAGATCACGCCAATGAGAATCCCGGCATGATCAGCAATCCGCACAATCTGCAGATCGACGCGCAGAACAACGTGTACGTCGCCGACCGCGGCAACCGCCGCATTCAGGTCTTCGATACCGACGGCAATTTCAAGCGGTTCATCTTCCAGAATGCGCCGTATGACAAGAACCGGCACCCAGTGCTCGGCAACAAGCCCGCGAATTCGCCGGACGAATCAGCGCCCTGGGCGCTTTGCATCACAAAAGGGTCACCGCAGTACCTGTTCTCGGTCGATTCCGAGCCCGGACGGCTCTACAAGATGACGCTCGACGGCAAGATCGTCGGAATGGTCGGATTGTCGGGTCATGAGATGGGACAGTTCAACTGGGCCCACGGGCTGGCATGCCCGGACGAGAACACGGTCATCGTGGCCGACATGAACAACTGGCGCGTCCAGAAGGTCACGCTCAAGGGTGCGGCCCGGCCGACGGCGACCGCCAGCCGTTAGAGAACTGAACGCCCAACGCCCAAGGAGACCCAACTCCCAGGAACCTTGGGAGTTGGGAGTTGGGAGTTGGGAGTTGAGAGTTGGAGGTTGGGGAATTGCCCGAAGCTCATCCATAGCCTACCTGCGGATGAGCTTTTCAATAAGACACCCTTGACGGCAACTACTGCACGCCGCCGTTACACCTACAGCTCTAGGGCGCTGGCGCGAGTATCGTCAGGACCAGCAGCCGACGACCGCTGGCGTTCCGGATTCCGTGCGGCACTCCCTCCGGCGCGACCACAAGATCCCCGGATTTCATCGGCAGTTCCCGCCCTTCGTCGAGCAGCAGGATCCCCTCTCCATCGACCACCTGGTAGACCTTATCCATCCCCTGGTGGGCATGAAGGGCATGAAACTGCCCCGGCTCAAAGGCATTTAGTCCTATAAGGAGCCGGGGCGATTCGAACAGGCTGCTCTTGCCCATCTTGTCGGGACGCCATTCCGCGTGGTCGGCCGGCCGGAGGACGGAAGGATGCTCCATGTCTCACCTTTTTCAAAGTCAGTCCGATAACGTGATCAGTGGGGTCTGGGCCAATGGATGGGCCTGACGGAATGAACAGCTCGGCACATCGTTTGAAGCTGCTTGTGGACCACGGCCAGCGGCCGAGCCACATGAGAGTGCGAAAGAGCCTCGATACCGACGCCAGCGCGACGCCGAACACCCGCTCCGAGCTTCATCAGTGGGTGCGCGATCGCATACATCTGCCCGCCGGCCAGGAGCAGGCGCTGGTCGACGCCATCGACAACGTCTTCATGCAGCACGAGCGTCTCTGGCAGCAGTCGAAGCAGGAGGCTATCCAGGCCGTGTCGGCCGGCTTCACCGATCGCCTGAACCGCCTGCGCGAGGAGCTGTCGGCGCGCGATGCCACCGTCAGCAGCATCGCACGCTATTTCGAAGATCTGGTCGCGGATCTGACCGATCGTGTGCACCGCGATCCGAAGACCCGGCTGATGAACTTCCGCCGCTTCATCGAGCAGGTCGAGGCGTTCCTCGCCCTCGAGCAGCGCGGCCGCTGGTGCGCGATCGGCCTGGTCGATATCCATTCGTTCAAGTGGTACAACGACACGCTTGGCCATGCGGTTGGTGACAAGATTATCGATCGTGTCGCGCGTCTGCTGCGGGAGCAGGTTCGATCCGACGACCTGATTGCGCAGGAGGCGGTCGACGTGCGGACCAACCAGGATCTCCACGCGCGGTTCGGCGGTGACGAGTTCTGCTTCCTCATCCCCGACCTGGATGACTGCAGCGCCGCGCTGGTCATCGCCGAGCGCTTCCGCGAAGCCGTCGAACGCTACGACTGGGTCGTCGAGGATCCGCGCCTGGCGGAAAAGCCTGTGCGCGTGGACGTCGGGATCGTCTGCCTGATGCTGAGCGACGTGTCCGAACGGCGCCCGATCGCTCACGAGCTCGCGCAGGAGCTGCTCGAGCGCGCCGACAAGTTGATGTACGAGGCAAAGAACGAGCGTACCAGCCAGATCTATCCGCTGAGCGTGCGAATCCAGAGCGGCGCGCTCGTGGAGCTCGCCCCCGGCGAACACCCCGCATAACCACCATTCCGGTCCGCGGTCTCATGTTCCGAGCCGTCCTGTTCGACATCGTTGGGACGCTCGTCAACAGCAACGACGCGCACGCACGCGCGTGGGTCAAGCATTCGATTCCCCCTTCCCCCTTCCCCTAACCCGTGTCCGTTTCGCCCCCTTTGCACGTTATGTCGTGCAGAGGGATCGGAGCTATGGATTCGCGGGTTCGCATCTGGCCAACCGGCCTGTTCATCTTGGCAATGACGTACGGTGGTGCCGCCGGCGCCGGTGCCGCCCCTCAGCAGGAGGTGCGGGATCTGACAGTGGCGGTCGCACACTACGCGGACGTCGACCCGAAGACGATGAAAGAGGCGGAGCGTGTCGCGAGCGAGGTGTACCGCCGCGCCGGCATCGAGATCCAGTGGGTTGAGCCTTCAACCTACGAGGGTGCCACGAGGTTGTATGTCAACGTGCTCTCGCAGGAGATGGCGGCGCCGTATTACGCGTCGGACGAGACGGTCGGCTTTGCCATCCCCGGGTCACGAGCGGCAAATGTGATCTACGAGCGAGTCCGTCAGGCCGCGCGCAGACGCCACGTCGCGTCCGGCGTGCTGCTCGGATACGTGATCGCGCACGAGCTCGGCCACTTGCTGTTGCCGGCGCACTCGCACTCCAGTTCAGGACTGATGAGGCCCGACATCGATATGGAGCTTGCAGCCACGAAGAAGCTTCGGTTCACGGCCCATCAGGTCGCGCTGATACAGGAGCGTCTGACCGTGCAGTCGGTGGTGTCGACGCAGTGATCAATTGTGATTGGTGATTGGCGATTCGTGATTGAATGGCGTTCGAAGTCCGTCAAACCACAATCACAAATCGCTAATCACCAATTCACGGATCACGAATCTACGACTGTGATCTCGCGGTCCAGAACTGCTGCGAGGCCAGGCGGGCGCCTTCGGCCATCGCCGCCATCTTCCCCCAGACCACATCGGGATCGACCGCGGCCTGTCCGACCCACGTCCCGTACCCGCAATCGCTTCCCGCCATCACGTTCTCGCGGCCGACGAGCGCCGCGTAGCGGCCTATGCGCTGGGCGATGAGCTCGGGGTGTTCGATGAAGTTCGACTTCGATTCGAGCACTCCGGGAATCAGCACTTTCCCGTCGGGGAGCTTGACGTTCTCGAAGATCGCCCACTCGTGCGCGTGGCGCGGGTTGGCGGCTTCGAACGAAATCGCGCTCGGGCGCGCCAGAAATACGACATCGATGATGTCGGCCAGCGGCACGTCCATCTGATGCGGCGCCTCGTAGTTGCCCCAGCACAGGTGCATGCGCATCTGCTCCGGTGGGATGTTGCGCACGGCGTGATTGAGCGCCTCGACGTGCACGCGGGCCTTCTTGCGGAACTCGTCGAGCGACAGCCCGACGTACTGCACGTGACGTCCCATCCCGAGGTCGGGGCAATCGAGCTGCAGGACGAAGCCGGCGTTCGCGATCGCCTCGTATTCGTACTGCATCGCTTCCGCGATGGCGTGCAGGTACTCCTCGTGCGTCTTGTAGTACTCATTGTGGAAAAAGAGCGACACGACTCCAGGCGAGGCGGCGCTCATGAAGACGTCCTCCGCGTTCGCACCGGTCGTCGCCGTCTTGAGATTGTCGATATCCAGCTTCACGGCCTCTGGATCGCGAAGGCTGATCGGACCATTGCAGCCGGGCATCTTGCGCCGCGCCCGGCCGCGATCGCCGTAGACCTTCTCGTGGAGCCCCGGGTAATCGACGAGGTCGGGATACGGGGGCGGCTGGCTCTGGCCGCCAAATCCGTTCAAGCGATCCTTGATGTACGTCGCATAACTTGGCTTCGACATTTCGCCATCGTTGACGATGTCGACGCCCGCGGCGGTCTGGCGGCGGACGATCTCGGCAACCGCGTCACGCACGCGGGCATTGAGGGCCTGGAGCCGTACCGGGACGCCTTCCTCCTTCGCGAACATGATGCGGATCAGATCTTCAGGACGCGGCAGGCTGCCTGTGTGTGTGGTCAGGAAGCGGTCATGACTCCGTTTCATCGGAGCTACAGTCTATAATTGGAAGTTCGAAGGTCGAAGTTGGAAGTCTGAAGTAAGTGCGAAGTTCGTGTGGAACGAACTTCGAACTTCGAAGTTCTAACTTCTAACTTCCTGAATGGTGGGTGTAGCTCAGGGGTAGAGCGCCGGATTGTGGATCCGGAAGTCGCGGGTTCGAAACCCGTCACCCACCCCACTTAACTTGTTCTAGGCCAAGGCCTTTCCTTCCGGCACCACGGTCGTCTCCAACATTTCTCCACGTTCAGAGGGGGTTTTAGGGGATTCCAGCAGACGAATAGATGCATCGAGTGCGGCCGGACTGAGATGCATATACCTCTGGTGTCGTCATCAGATCCCGGTGACCTGCCAGCTCCTGAATCGCTCTTGCGGGCGCTCCCCGCATCGACAAGTGACTACAGAACGTGTGCCGGAGGACATGAACCCCTTCGTGTGTGAGTTCAGCTTTTCTCGCAGGCCGACGAACATGATCCGCCACCATCTTCGGCGTGAACGGGTTGGCTCCGCTTCACGGACACGGCAGGACGATGCTCTGTGAAATGGAAGGATGACAGTCACGATTTTCGAAGGCGTGGAATGGTGAAGCTGATTCGTTACTTCACCATTCTTGCGCTCGCGACATTGCTGTCATCGTCAACCGTGTCTGCTCAGGAGTCAGCAGCTATCAGAGTCATTGGCGCATCAGCGTTCGGCACATCGTCGATGTTGGCCATGATCGGTGGCGGCCTTAGCTTCGACGTCAATGATGTTCTCCTCGGAGCCTTCGTTTTTCGAGCACTCACCCATTCGCTGCAGTCGGAGGGGGAGTCGCGCTCCGAGCGTCAGAAACGATCAGTGTTGAAGTCGGCTACCGCTATGGTCGGATGTCGCGCGCCAGCGCCGTCGCAAACATGAGCAAAGTCTACGGGGGACTGGTGTTTGCGCTGTACTGAAACGCCCGATGTTCATGGCCAAAGCCAATCTGCGACGAGTCCCAGGAGTGCGGTCTCGAATGGAGATAACTCGCGGGGAGCAAGAAACCCGTGGCCGACCACGAGACTACCGCCCGTATGTCGTACGGTTAGAAGTGTGTAGGATGAATCGATCGGAACACTCCCCACGGCACAAACAGTGCCTGGTGCCGCGAACTGCGCCGGACAGGTCTTCGAACGATTTCGGGTGAGCCACAGCTCAAACTGTGTGTCCAACTTCTTGAGGATGGCTTCGACTGCGGCGGGAGATACGACGGTATTTCTCTCCCCGATCGCCGCGACATTTCTCCGACCTTCCCAGTGCAAAGCGCCGCCGCCCGACAGCGTCATTGAAAACGCGGGACAACGGCCGTAGCACGGACTCATCGACAGCTCAATCGATGCGTCGCGCATCGATGATGGTGGATCCGGCAGCTCGGACGACGGCACACCGCTTACACACCCGAGCGTGGCAGACGCGACACATCCAATTGCCCAGCGAGTGAACACGCCCTGCATGGGCGAGGGCCTCCCACGTGGCTGATGGCTGCGTGTTCTCGTACCCCTCATGCAGATCTTAGACACCGTCCTGACGGTTTCAGCGAGGCGTTATCTAGTGCCTGACTAGTCGGCCACAGGACGCGGCGATCCTCACCGTCGTGGCCGCGATCGGCGGGTTGTTGGCGACCGGCCGACTGTGAGCCGACGTGACGCATATCGGGTAAAGCGCGGCGGAGGCTGCTGCTCACAGGAGCGCGATGGCAAAGCCAACGGTCTTCATCTACTGTTTGTGAGTCCAGCCCTTTCGGCGGACCGGCGAGCGTGATCGGCGACTTGTTCTTGAAGTTCGCGTATTGGCTGGGCGAGTCGGTGAAGGGGTGACGAGTTGGCGACGGGTGCCCGCTCGGCTCTCCACCGATGGAGCTGCACCCGTCCGTCGTTGCGTCGCGGCTATCCGACCGACACCAAGGCGAACCGGCGCTCCTGTGCGTGCACCACGGCGACGACACCGGCCGGCACAATGCGCGCGCTGGGGATCAGGTTGGCGCCCATTTCCGCGAGGATGGCGTCCACGTCACCGCCTGGTCCAGCAATGCGGCCTGCCAGCCCACGACTGGCCGTCCCGCACACCATGAACTGCACGCCGCGCTTCGCAAGCGCTGCGAGCTGCGTCTGTTCGCCGGAGTTATAGGGGTTCGCCGTGGGAGGTGGTGTCGCTTTCGGGTCGATCGTCTTGCCGTACTTCGACCAGATGGCGTCGGTATAGCCGAAGGGGGTGGCCCCATGACGGACGCAGACGACCAAGGCAACGTCCGACTCCTCGACACCCCACCCGTTCTTGTGGCCGGCCAGCAAGTTGCCGGCGAACCGTATGGCGTCCGGCACGCCCGCTGGCGATGTCACGTCGAGCACGATGCGGTGCTTGCTGCCTTTCATCGCCGACATCCAGTCGTCCTGGGCGTGCAGCATGGGAGTGAACGAGTCGGACGACGCCGTCTGGGCTTCCGCTGATCGCGCGCCCAGCGCGCCGGCCGCGGCCACCGCGCCAAGGCCCGCAATGATCGCCCGCCGATGCTTCATGTCTTGCTTGGCCACGTGTCCCTCCAGGTCTGCTTCGCCTGAGCGGTTGGTCCCGCTCAATCCCACGACACGGCCCCGATGATCAGCCGGGCATCTCCGGCTGTCAAGCGAGGCCTCAATCCATCTCGCATCGTCAGACGGCTCGATCACGCCGGCGGCGCGGCGTGCAGTTTCCCTCCGTCTACTTTGCGCGGCCCTTGT
>DAIRVG010000203.1:0-9529 GCA_036802945.1 Vicinamibacterales bacterium | reverse complement strand
GCGACGACACTTCTCTTTCTTGTTTCAGCGGTTGGCGTCGCCTGCACTCAAGCGCCGGTCAGCCAGCCGCCTCCCGCCGCCACGGCCGCGGCGCCGGTGCAGAGTCCCGTCGAGCGCGGCAAGTATCTGGTGACCGTCATGGACTGCAACGGCTGTCATACGCCGTTCAAGAACGGCGAGCCGGACCTTGCGCGGATGCTGTCGGGTCACCCCGAGGACGTGAAGGTCACCGCCGGACCAACGCTTCCCGCCGGATGGGCCGTCTCAATCAACGAAACCAACACCGCATGGTCGGGCCCGTGGGGCATCTCCTTCACCGCGAACCTGACGCCCGATGTCAACACCGGTATGGGCATTTGGACCGAAGACATATTCCTCAATGCGATCCGGAAGGGGAAGCACATGTCGGTGTCGCGTGACATCCTTCCGCCGATGCCGTGGCAGATGCAGGCCAACCTCACCGACGAGGACCTGAAGGCGATCTTTGCGTATCTTCGAACGGTTCCGGCGATTTCGAACCGCGTCCCGGAGCCGATCCCGCCGACCGGGGCACCGGCGGGAACCGTCCCCTAGGGTTTCAGACGTAGTCGGATCGATCTGCGCGCGTTCCGTCAGGCCGTGGGCTGCTTCGTGGACTGGCGTCACGTCATTGCGACCGATGCGCGGAACGATTTCCGCCGGCCGCATTCGGCCTATCAGGAGATGAGGTGAATCATCATGACCGTTGAAACCGTCGCCCACGATGGCGGCGACCACGCTGCGCCTGTGCCCCGGCCTCTCACCGGCGCAGAGTATCTCGAGAGCCTGCGAGACGACCGCGAAATCTGGATTTATGGAGCCCGCGTCAAGGATGTCACCACGCATCCGGCCTTCCGCAATACGGTAAGGATGATTGCGCGCTTGTACGATGCGCTGCACGATCCGGCCAGAAAAGACATCCTGACCACATCCACCGACACCGGCAGCGGAGGCTACACGCATCGGTTCTACAAGGGATCGCGGAACGTCGACGATCTCGTCGCCGCGCGCGACGCCATTGCCGAATGGGCGCGCAGCTCGTACGGCTGGATCGGGCGAAGTCCCGACTACAAAGCCGCGTTTCTGGCAACTCTTGGAGCCAACTCCGGCTTCTTCGAGCCGTACGAGGAGAACGCCAAGCGCTGGTACAGGAAAGTCCAGGAAGAAGTCTCTTTCGTCAATCACGCCATCGTGAACCCGCCGGTGGATCGTGATAAGCCACTCGATGAAGTGAAAGACGTGTACATGCACGTCGAAAAAGAGACCGATGGCGGGCTGATCGTCAGCGGCGCTAAGGTCGTGGCCACGACGTCGAGTCTGACGCACTTGAACTTCATCGCCAACAACGGGGCGCTACCCATCAAGACGAAGCCGTTCGCCTTCGTGTGCATCGTCCCGACCGGTGCACCTGGCGTCAAACTCTTCTGTCGTCCGTCGTACGAGATGACCGCCGGAGCCATGGGGACGCCGTTCGACTACCCGCTCTCCAGCCGGATGGACGAGAACGACTCGATTCTCGTGTTCGACAAGGTCTTCGTGCCGTGGGAAAACGTCTTTGCCTACGGCGATATCGAGAAGGTCAACAACTTCTTTCCCCGCTCGGGTTTCCTGCCCCGTTTCATGTTTCAGGGGTGCACGCGCCTTGCGGTGAAGATGGACTTCCTCGCGGGGCTGCTGCTCAAGGCCGTCGAAGCCACCGGCGCGAAGGACTTCCGCGGCGTTCAGGCGCAGGTGGGCGAAGTGCTGGCCTGGCGGAACCTGTTCTGGGCGCTCACTGATGCGATGGCCCGTACTCCGACTCCGTGGACGGAAGGCTACGTGTTGCCCAACCTGGATTACGGCCTCGCGTACCGCGTGATGGCCAGCACGGCGTATCCAAAGATCAAAGAGCTCATCGAAAACACGCTGGCCAGCGCGCTCATCTATCTGCCGTCGAGCGCTCTTGACTTCAAAGTACCGGAGCTTCGTCCGTACCTCGATCAGTTCGTACGAGGTTCAAACGGCTATAGCGCAGAGCAGAGGGTGAAGCTGATGAAGCTGCTCTGGGACGCGATCGGCACGGAATTCGGCGGCCGTCACGAACTGTACGAGCGGAACTACTTCGGCAACCACGAGAGCATTCGCTTCGAGACACTGATGGTGGCCGACATGTCCGGGGCGAGCGCTCGCTACAAGGGCTTTGCCGAAAAGTGCATGGCGGAATACGACCTTGACGGCTGGACGGCCCCCGACTTGATCAATCCGGATGACATCAGCGTCATCATGAAGCACGCCGTTCAGCACAAGCGATAGGGAAATTCATGCATTTCGTCAGACGATCCGGCGACGCGGTCGGGAATCGGAGGCTCCGGTGTCGCAACCGGGACTAGGGATCGTCGCCGCCACGGTCGTCATGGCGATCGCGCTGGGCTTCATTTCGTTGTTCGATTTCGGCACCCTCGCCGGATCGGTCGCCTTCTTCAATCTGTGTCTCATCCCGCTGCAAGTCGTGATGGTGGTGTTCTGGGGAGCGAACCCGCCGTTTGTGTCGACACTGCGGCAGCCCGCGAAGGGTCTGGTCCTGCTGGCCGTGAATGTCGCGGTTGCCGCGGTCCTGTTCCCGTTGCTCTTGCGAGTCGTGGGCGAAGGGATCAGTCCGCCCGGCCCGATTCCATCCCACTTCCTGATTCTGGTCGTCCCGACCACATTCTTCCTGACCATCGTGTGGGGCGGCTGGCCCTTCAATCAATTGATCAAGAACCGTGCGGCGGCCGGTTGCGCGCTCCTTATCGCCGCGTATGTCATCACGTTTGCAGTCTTTCAAGCGTTCTTCAACTACGGCTTTCTCCAAGGCACCCCTGTCTATCTCGCGTCGGCACCCCGCGGGCTGTACGGCGCTGTGATGGCGCTCGTGTCCTACGTGACTGCACTTGTGGTGATGTTTCTTTTGCTCTGCTTCGATCTGTGGCCTCTGACAACTTCTCCGGCCGTCATGAGACAGCCGGTGCTGGGTGTTGTGTGGACGCTCATGATCGTGGCTGGGACCGCAATCGCGATGATCGTGGGCGTGTCGTCGGCGGGGATAGACCCCATGGTTTTTCTGACGCGCGTCACCGTCCCCTTCATCTTCGGCGTCATCATCGTCCTGAACATGCTGCAGAACTCGCTCTTCGCATCAATGACGCAGCCACTGAAGGGGGTGATGAACGCCGTCGCGGCTGCGGTGATCGGCGTGGTGCTCGCGAGGCTCTACGGGTTTCTCGCGCCCGCCCTGACCGGCCAGCTGGTGTCTGGCCCCCCGGCGTACGAGTACGAGATTTGGCTGGCGAACGCGCTTCTCAGCGTAACCTTCCCGTTCCTGATTTTCTTTGCCGCGTATTTCAACTACTGGCCGCTCGTGGCCGCTACTTCCGCGTGCCGCTCGTCGCAACCGGCACCGCGGCCTCGCTCGTCCCGCCCGGGAGCAGATCCACGCGGATGATCTGATCGTCCGGCTCTGCCATCGCCCCTTCCCACCTGAGGAATCCTGCCGGCGGCGTCGTCAGCCAGATCTGCGCGTCGGGAACCTTGACGAACAGCTTTGCGATTGCGGGAATCTTGGGATGGATGATGAAGCGGTCTGCGGCAATGGTGCGGCCCGCCATCCGAATCCGATCGCGGCCGCCGTATGAGAGCTCCACCGATGCCAACTGAGGTTTCGGCGCGAAGCCGATGCCCTTCAGCGTGATCGTCTCGCCTTTGACCAGCCGCGCGCGCAGCGCCTTGAGTGCAAGCGAGAAGCCGAAGCCGGCAAATGTCTGCCCCTCGACCACGTCGAGCGTCTCGGACCAGCGCTTGGTCTCGCCCTTTTCGTCCTTCATCGCGGACGCGGCGCCGGTTCTCATGTCGACCGTAAACGCGCGCATAGGTTTTCCGCCCTGCAACTCGCGGAAGGACCACGACTCCTGCGCAAGCTGCGGCCGCTGACGCAAGACGACTTCTTCCTCGGCGCGCCGGCCACCGCTGAAGGCGTACGAAATGCGCACGTGCAACCGATTGTTGGCCACCGACTGTACGAAATCGCCGTCGGCGAGCCGGCGGCCGCTCAGATCCCGGAGCACGGGAAAACCGCGGACGCTCCCCTCAAAGGACGTCCATTCGATAGCCGAGGTTGGCAGCGCGACTGCCAACATCAGCGCGAGTGCCGTAAGGCACACGCGCAGGAGGATCGACCTCATGTGTTTCCGGTTTTTCTCCATGCCTGCGTACATGCAAGAGGCGATTCCGTACATGCAAGAGGCGATTCGAACGGACTCGCCCGAGCTGATGAGAACGGCGTGGTGGGAAGAGACAGTCAACGGGTCCGGGGCGCGTGACCCCGGACCCGCGACAACGCCAGGAGGGAAGGCGCTCTTACTGCTTAGTTTGTGCCCTTGGAAGCCATAGGCACCTTCAGCTCGGACAGCTTCGCGATCATGTCCTCAGCAGAGGTGTCGGGCTTTACGGTCTTCTCGATGTAGGAGATCTTCCCGGTCTTGTCGATATAGAAAGTCCAGCGACTTGCGGTGCCGCGCTCGTTGAGCACGCCGTATGCCTTCGCGGTTTCCTTCGTCGGATCGCTCAGCAGCGGAAAGTCAGCTTCCTTCTTCGACACTTCAGTGTCGCCCAGCTTCACGGTGGTCGCCTTCGCGAATTCCTTGTTCTTCTCGAGCGGATCGACGCTGGCCATGAAATAGCTCACGTCGTACCTCTTGATCTTGTCGCCGTTCTCCGCGAGCGACTTGCACTCGATTGTGCAGCCGCGCGTGAACGCCGCGGGGAACCAGGCCACGACCACGGCCTGCTTGCCCTTGAAGTCCGACAGCTGGTACGTCTTCCCGTCGGTTGCCTGCAGCTTGAAGTTCGGCGCCTGGTCACCGACCTTGAGATCGACTGTCTGGGCCATCGCCGCCGTGGCAAGGCCGAACACGAGACTTGCGGTCAACAATGTACGCATCACTCAACCTCCTGGGTTGCTTGAAAGGACTGAGTATACTCGCGTTTTCAGGTTCAAGGGGTTCAAAGAGTTCAGGGGGTTCAGAGGGTCTGGTGCTCAGATGGCCAAGCGAAAAGACATCGAGAAGGCGAGAAGGGCAGCCTGGACAGTTCGAATCGGGGTGTGGAACGGTCGGCGGCGAGCAGCCGGGCAACCAGAAACGTCCGCCTCTACCTCTACCTCAGAACCGGATGCGGTCGGCGCGGATGTAGATCCTCTGATCGGTGAGTTGCACGAGATCGGGAGCCGTTAATCCCCAGCTCAATCTCTGCTTGGCGTTCGGCATTTCCAGAACCGTTCCAAGGATCGTAACGGCTTCGCCCTCACGAACGGGGCGGCCTGCGATCGGCTTGTCGCGCGCGGGAGCGACCAGGACGTGATTGTCCTCCGGCCCAACCCAGAACGCGCCTTGACTCGTCACGCCGCTCGCTTTCAGGCGCAACTCAACCCGACGTCCGATGAGCTCGTGACCGTCGACTGCGCCCGTGATCGTTTCGATTTCCTGGATGGTTGAGGGAGGCACAACAGCGTCGGTGGCTTCCGGCTGTTCACGTCCAGCCGTCGCTTCCGCATTAGGAATTCCACTGCTGGCCGGGCCAGTCAGATGACGCGTGCCGAAGTACGGTCCCAGCCATCCGAGGAGCACGACCATTGCGGCAACCCCGGCGGCGACGACCCACATCCATCGGCGCTTCATACGCATTTTCGCTGCACGACTCATACCCCCTGTGTGCGCTGAGCCGCTTTTCTTTGGTAACGCACATTAGGGAGTGGGCCGGCCAAAGATGGGCCGCCCTTCAGACCGCCCTTTAAGGAGATATGTATGTCCGAGCACAAGCGCGACCATCGCAGCGTTCTGGCCGCTGCCGAAAAACAGCTGCTCATCTTCATCGCGCAGAGAATTCCGCCGGCGATCCATTCAGATCACCTGACCTCGTTGGCCCTGGCCGCCATGGCACTTGCCGGCGGCGCTTTCGCCGCCGCTCGATGGGATCGCCGGGCCCTCTGGCTTGTCGTCGTCGCCCTCGCGCTGAACTGGTTCGGCGACAGCCTTGACGGCACACTCGCGCGCGTGCGGCGGGCGGAGCGGCCACGGTACGGCTTCTACGTCGATCACGTCCTCGACATTGTCGGAGCCACGTTGCTGTTCGCCGGGCTCGCATGCTCGTCTTTCATGTCGCCCGCCGTCGCGCTCGCATTGCTCATTGCATATCTGCTGGTGGCTGGTGAAGTGTTCCTGGCGACCGCGGTTCGCGGTGTCTTCCGGATGTCGTTTGCCGGATTCGGACCGACGGAGCTCCGGATCCTGCTCGCAGTGGGCGCAATTGCCCTGTTTCGCGATCCGCATGTCGCGCTCGGGCCGCTAACCGTCCGGCTGTTCGATCTCGGAGGTGTCGTCGCAATCGCCGGTCTGGGCGTGGCTTTCGCGTCATCGGTGGTGCGAAATACCACGGAGCTTGCGGTAGCCGAACCACGGTAGTACCATTCTTCTCTTACGGTTACGCGGAAATTCTCGACAGTAGGATGCTCGACGCCAAACGCCCAGCCCGCGGTCCGCTCATCGTTCGCGGCGCGCGCACGCACAACCTGAAGAACGTCGACGTCACCCTGCCGCACGGCAAGCTGGTCATCTTCACCGGCGTCAGCGGATCGGGGAAGTCGTCGCTTGCCTTCGACACGATCTACGCCGAAGGTCAGCGCCGTTACGTCGAATCGCTCTCCGCATACGCGCGGCAGTTTCTCGAGCGGATGGAAAAGCCCGACGTCGACAAGATCGAAGGCATCTGTCCCGCGATCGCGATCAGGCAGAAAAACAGCGTTCGCAATCCGCGCTCGACGGTCGGCACGACCACGGAGATCCACGACTACATGCGGCTGCTGTGGGCACGCGTCGGCCGGACGTATTGCCGACAGTGCGGCCAGGAGGTGATCCGCGAGACGGCCGAGATCGTCGCGAAGCGGCTTGCCGACCTGCCGGTGGATACCCGCGTGATGCTTGGGTTCCAGATCCCCGTCGTGAGCATGGCCGCGGCGCCCGTCAAGGATGCGGGTAGCGAAGCCGAAGCGGCCGACGACCTCTTCGACGGAGAGGACGCGGACGCGGCGGTCAACCGGCCGGCGCGCAACGGCTTCGATCCCATCACCGAAACACTCGACGGCCTCCAGCGCCGCGGTTACGGCCGCGTGTTGGTCGACGGCCGGGCGGTCACGTTCGGCGACATCGATCGCGCGGCGCTCAAGGACAAGACCACGCTCGACGTCATCGTGGATCGACTGCGCATCGAAGGCGATCTGCGGACCCGTCTCACGGATTCGATCGAGACGTCGTATCGCGAAGGCGGAGGAGCCGCGTTCGCCATCGTGCTCCCGAATCCCGAATCCCGAGCCCCGAATCCCGAACCCCCGGATCCCGAACCCCCGGATCCCGGATCCCGGATCCCGGATCCCGTCCGTGTCGAGTTCTCCGAGCGTTTCGAATGCCGCATGTGCGGTATTGCGTACGAGACGCCGCAGCCGCGCCTCTTCTCGTTCAACAACCCGTTCGGTGCCTGCCCGACGTGCCACGGGTTCGGCAACATCATCGAGCTCGACATGGACCTGGTGATTCCTGATCGGTCGAAGACGATCAACCAGGGCGCGATCGAACCGTGGAGCAAGCCGCATTACCGTGCACAGCTGGCGGAGTTGAAGCGGGCGTCACGGAAGTCCGGCACCCGTCTTGACGTGGCATGGTCCGATCTCACCGATGAGGAGCGGACGTTCGTCGTCGAAGGCGACGGCGCCTACCACGGTATTCGCGGCTTCTTCCGGTGGCTCGAGCGCAAGAAGTACAAGGTGCACGTGCGGGTGTTCCTGAGCCGCTATCGAGGGTATCTTCCATGTCCCGACTGCAGCGGAGCGCGGCTCCGCCGCGAGGCGCGCGACGTTCGCGTTGGCGGTCGGACGATCGACTCCGCTTCGGCGCTGACGGTTCGCGAGGCACAGCAGTTTTTCACAGACGTGGAGCTGAGTGAGAAAGAGACGGCGGTCGCGGACAAAGTGCTGCGCGAGATCCGGAAGCGCCTCTCCTTTCTGAGCGACGTGGGGCTCGACTACCTGTCACTCGACCGCCTGTCGTCGACGCTGTCGGGCGGCGAAGCGCAGCGTATCAACCTGGCGACGTCGCTCGGCTCGGCGCTCGTGGGTACGCTCTACGTGCTGGACGAGCCTTCGATCGGGCTGCACTCGCGTGACAACCGGCGGCTCATCGACATCCTGCTCCAGCTGCGCGATCAGGGCAACACGGTCCTCGTCGTCGAGCACGACGAGGAAATGATTCGCGTCGCGGATCACATCGTCGACATCGGGCTTGGGGCCGGCGAGCAGGGTGGCAAGGTGGTCTACTCCGGCGACTACCCGGGGCTTCTGCAGGAGCCGCGATCGCTGACGGCGAAGTACCTGCGGAATGAGCTGGCGATCCCGGTGCCCTCGCCGCGTCGCAAGGGCCTCGCACACAAGATCCGGTTGAAAGGCGCGAGCGAGCACAACCTCAAGGACGTGGATATCGAGATCCCGTTGAACTCGCTCACGTGCGTGACCGGCGTCAGCGGCTCCGGCAAATCAACGCTCGTGCACGACGTGCTGTACGCCGCGATCAAGCGGGCCAAGGGCAACTGGGATCGGCGCGTCGGCACATTCCGTGAGCTTCAGGGGCTCGAGTACATCACAGATGTCGTGCTCGTCGACCAGGCTCCGATCGGTCGCACGCCCCGATCCAACCCGGTGACATATCTCAAGGCCTTCGATCCGATTCGTGAGCTGTTCGCGTCAACCAAGGACGCGCGTGCACGAGGCCTGACCGCGAGCTACTTCTCGTTCAACGTGCCGGGCGGACGCTGTGAAGCGTGTCAGGGCGAAGGTGAAGTTCGCGTCGAGATGCAGTTCCTCGCCGATGTCTTCGTTCCGTGCGAACAGTGCGACGGCATGCGCTTCAAGCCGGTCGTCCTCGAGGTGCGCTACAAGGGCAAGACGGTGCACCAGGTGCTCGACATGACCGTCCGCGAGGCGTTGACATTCTTCGGCACGTCGCCAAAGGTCCTGCGCCGGCTGCAGGTGCTCGACGAGATTGGTCTCGGCTACCTGCGCCTTGGCCAGCCGGCGACCACGCTGTCGGGCGGGGAAGCACAACGGATCAAGATTGCGGCGCATCTTGCGTCCTACGGCGGCGAGCGGCTCCTCTACATCCTCGACGAGCCGACGACTGGTTTGCATTTCGACGACATCGCGAAGCTGCTTGGCGCGTTCAAGAAGCTCGTCGAAGCAGGGCACACCTTGCTCGTCATCGAACACAACCTCGATGTGGTCAAGACCGCTGACTACGTCATCGATCTCGGGCCGGAGGGTGGCGACGCGGGCGGCCGCGTGATCGCTACGGGCACGCCCGAGCAGATCGTGCAGGTGGAAGCGTCCTACACAGGTCAGGCACTGCGGCAGGTCCTCGCGGCGGGTCGGACTCATGCCTACGCGACCCGTTAAATC
>DAIRVG010000202.1:1295-9678 GCA_036802945.1 Vicinamibacterales bacterium | reverse complement strand
TTCATCGCCTCGACGTACTTCCAGAGCTCCGCGGCGTCGGCGGTCAAGCCGCAGTTCCAGGCGGATCGCTTCGCCATGGGCGAGACCGAATATGACTGGGCACTCAAGAACAACCTTTTCTTGAACAAGACGGCCGCGCAGCTCTACGACGAAGCGTGGCCGATCGTGCAGGACACCCAGAAGGAGATGATCGATCTCGCACGGCAGATCGTCACGCAGCACAAATGGCCGCTGCCGTCTGACGGCCAGGCCGCGGTGCGCGCCGTCTTCGATCAGCTCTCGAAGGACTATCCGAAATCCGACGCCGAGATGATCGACTGGTACCGGGATGCGGCATTCCGCCTGGTCGAATACGGGCGCAAGACGCAGCTGTTCGACGTGCCCGCCGACTACAAGCTGGACGTCACCGAAACGCCGCCGCCGCTGCAGGCCTCGATTGATGGCGCCGCCTACTACCCGGCGCCGCCGTTCAAGAACAGCGGCGTGGGACGGTTCTACGTCACCCCGACGCACAACAATCCGGCGGGCCTGATGGCCAACAACCGTGCGGCGCTCGCCGATTTGTCGGCGCACGAAGGGTTCCCGGGTCACGACTGGCATTACAAGGTGATGACGCAGTACCGCGACCGCATCGCGCCAGTCAGATGGCTGACCCCGGGCGCCGTCGAAGACTCATCGTCGATGTGGGAGGACTCGATGGCTGCCGAAGGCTGGGGCCTCTATGCGGAGGCGCTGCCTGCCGAGCCCCAACCCGCCGCGCCAAACGGCTTCTACACGCCGGAAGAGCGCCTCTATCAACTGCAGGGCAAGCTCTATCGCGATCTGCGCGTGCGAATCGATACCGGCATCCACACTGGGCGCATGTCGTACGACCAGGCGACGACGCTGTTCTCGGAGGTCGTCGATTTTCTGCCCGGCTCGTGCACGGGTTCCGCAGCGAAGAACGCGCAGAAGCGCGAGAGCTGCGCATCGGCGGAGCGCGCGATCTTCCGCTATTCCAAGTGGCCGACGCAGGCCATCACCTATCGCCTCGGCAAGGATCAGATCTTCGGGCTGCGCGAAGAAGCCAGCAAACTGCTTGGCAGCCGCTTCTCGGCCAAAGCGTTCCACCTTGCGTTCATGAGGCAGGGCACCATACCTGCCGGCTACTTCCACGACGCGCTCTTGAGCGAGCTGCAACGCCCCTAGTGCGCAGATCGAAAGGTCACCTGCCGCGGTTGATCTCCGCGCAGGGCGCATAGTACGGTTAAGTGTTTGTCCGCCGACACAGTCGCTCCACTTCTGCGCAAGACACCACTTCACGCCCGCCACTGCGCCTCGAAGGGTCGCATGGTGCCCTTCGGTGGATGGGAGATGCCCCTGGAGTATTCGGGTATCACGGTCGAACACATGGCCGTGCGTACGCGGGCCGGACTCTTTGACGTCAGCCACATGGGCGAGATCGAGATCGCCGGGAAGGACGCTCTCGCGGCGGTTCAGCGCATCTCGAGCAACGACGCGAGCAAGCTCCACGTCGGGCAGGCGCATTACGCGGGGCTCACCACCTTCGAGGGCACGTTCGTCGACGACATGCTCGTCTATCGAATGGCCCCGAACCATTTCATGCTCGTCGTCAACGCATCGAACATCACCAAGGATTACGGTTGGATCGACGCGCAGATCAAGGAAGCAGGCGAGGCGGCAGCGGTCGATTCGAGCAGCCGATATGCCCTGATCGCCATTCAGGGGCCCGCCGCGCTCGGCGTTCTGCAGCCGCTCTGTTCCACTGAGCTCCACGACATCAAGTACTACTGGTTCACGCACGGAGAGGTCGCCAACGCGCGCGCGCTGATTTCTCGCACCGGCTATACAGGCGAAGACGGGTTCGAGATCTTCGTCCCCCCGAATATGGCCGACCGGGTGTGGCAGGCGATTCTCGAGTCCGGCCGCGCTGCCGACGTCATCCCGTGCGGCCTGGGCGCCCGCGATACGCTGCGCCTGGAGGCGGCAATGCGCTTGTACGGCAACGACATCGACGAATCGACGACGGTGCTGGAAGCGGATCTCGGTTGGGTAATCGGGTGGAACAAGGAATCGTTCATCGGCCACGAGCGTCTGCGCGAGCAGAAGGACAACGGCCTCACCCGAAAGCTCGTCGGCTTCGAAATGATCGATCGCGGCATCGCGCGTCACGGCCATCAGGTGGTGCGCGGTGAGAAGCCGATCGGCGTCGTGACGAGCGGGACGCAGACGCCGTTTCTGAAGAAAGCCATCGGGATGGCGTACGTCCCAATCGACCTTGCGAAACCGGGCTCGGAGCTGTCGATTGATATCCGTGGTCGCGTCTCCACGGCGCGCGTCGTGCCCATGCCGTTTTATAAACGTTCTCGATAACTGGCGACAGATAGTGGAGGGGCGGGTCTTTAGACCCGCCCGGAGGAAACATGCCCTACCCGGCGGATCGGAAATACACGAAGGATCACGAATGGATTCGCGTTGCCGGCGATACCGGCGAGATCGGCATCACCGATTACGCCCAGCAGCAGCTCGGCGACGTCGTCTACGTTGAGCTGCCTGAGGTCGGGCGGAAGATCGCCGCGGGTGAATCATTCGGATCGATCGAGTCAGTGAAGGCCGTCTCGGAGCTGTTCGCGCCGATGAGCGGGGAAGTCGTCGAGGTCAATGACTCGCTCAAGAATCGCCCCGAGGTCGTGAACTCCGATCCGCACGGCACGTGGATGATCAAAGTGCGGCTCGCGAGCCCCACCGATTCCGGAGCGTTGCTCGACGCCTCGCAGTATCAGCAACACCTGGGATGAACAGACTGGACGCCAGCGACTGGTTCGCACGCCGCCACATCGGCCCTTCGCCTGAAGACCGCGATCGGATGCTCGAGACGATCGGCGCCTCGTCTCTCGACGCGCTGATCGACGAGACGATTCCCGCGTCCATCAGGTTGCAGGACCCGCTCAACCTCCCGCCGCCGGAGAGCGAGCATCATTACCTGCGCCGCCTCACGGCCGTGGCTCGCCGGAACAAGACGTTCCGGTCGTACATCGGCCTCGGCTATCACGACACCATCACGCCAAGCGTCATCCTGCGGATGGTGATGGAGAATCCGGGCTGGTACACCCCTTACACGCCGTACCAGGCGGAGATCGCCCAGGGACGCCTCGAGTCGCTGCTCAACTTCCAGACGATGGTGACGGAGCTGACGGGGATGGAGGTGGCCAACGCTTCGCTCCTCGACGAAGCGACGGCGGCGGCCGAAGCGATGATGCTGCTGCATCGCGCGCGCGCCGGAGGCCTGGTCGACCGGGCGTCCACCGGAGGCCGGGTTCTCTCGGACCCGGCCGAGCGAAGCCTCTTCCTCGTGAGCGATCGCTGCTTCCCACAGACGATCGACGTCCTGCGCTCGCGCGCAGAGCCGCTCGACATCGACGTGCACGTCGGGCCGATCGAGGCGATGACGTTCGAGCCGCGCGTGTTCGGAGCGCTCGTTCAGTATCCGGACCAGGACGGTCTCACCCGGAACCTGGCTCCATTCATCACCCGCGCCCACGATGCCGGCGTGCTCGTGGCCGTTGGCACGGATCTCCTTGCGTTGGCGCTGCTGACGCCGCCTGGAGAAATGGGTGCGGACGTGGTGTACGGGAACTCGCAGCGGTTTGGGGTCCCGCTCGGATATGGCGGGCCGCACGCCGCCTTCTTCGCCACGCGCAATGCGTTCGTACGGCAGATGCCAGGCCGGATCATCGGCGTCTCGGTGGATGTCCACGGCAAGCGGGCATATCGCATGGCCCTCGCGACGCGCGAGCAGCACATCCGCCGGGAGAAGGCGACCTCCAATATCTGCACCGCCCAGGCATTGCTGGCCAACATGGCCGCGATGTACGCGGTCTATCACGGGCCCAGTGGCCTTAGATCGATCGCCGGACGTGTCCACACGTTGACGCGAATCCTCGAGGATCACCTCCGCGCGTTGGGCGTGACACAGGCGAACGCGCAATACTTCGACACGCTCCGGCTCGAAGTGCCGTCCGGAGCGGACGCCGTTCGGCGGCGCGCAGTGGAAGCCGGCATCAACTTCCGCTACATCGACGACAAGACGATCGGGATCTCGCTCAACGAGACGGTCACGACGTCCGATATCGAGGACATCGTGGCCGTGTTCGCGGAGGCGGCGGGCAAGCCGGCGCCAGAGATCGAATGGGTCCGGGGAGGGCGGGTCCTTCTGGACCCGCCGGTGGCGGTGCTCCGTGCGACGCCGTTCATGACGCATCCTGTATTCAATACGCATCGCTCCGAAACACAGATGATGCGGTACATCCGCGCCCTCGAGCGGAAGGACATCGGCCTCGATACCTCGATGATCCCGCTGGGTTCCTGCACCATGAAGCTCAATGCGGCAACCGAGATGCTGCCTGTCACGTGGGAGCACTTCTCCCGCATCCACCCGTTCGCCCCGCAGAACCAGGTGCAGGGCTACGCGCAGATTATCGCGGATCTCGAGCAGGCGCTCGCCACGATCACGGGCTTCCGCGCCGTGTCGCTGCAGCCAAACTCCGGCGCCCAGGGTGAATTTGCGGGGCTCATGGTGATTCGCGCGTATCACCGCGACCGTGGCGACACGCATCGTGACGTCGTGCTGATTCCGGCGTCGGCGCATGGCACCAATCCCGCCAGTGCGGCGATGGCGGGCATGCGCGTCGTCGTCGTGGCAACGGCGGCGAACGGCAACGTCGACGTGGCCGACCTGCGCAGGAAGGCCAGGGATCATCGCGATCGCCTGTCGTCCCTGATGATCACCTATCCCTCCACGCATGGTGTGTTCGAGGACGAGATCAAGGAGATCTGCGCGATCGTCCACGAGCACGGTGGCCAGGTGTATATGGATGGCGCCAACATGAATGCGCAGGTGGGGCTGACGAGCCCGGCATCGATTGGCGCCGACGTCTGTCACCTCAATCTGCACAAGACCTTTGCGATTCCGCACGGCGGCGGTGGCCCAGGGATGGGACCCATTGGCGTCGCGGCTCACCTCGCGCCGTATCTGCCGGGGCATCCGCTCGCGCGTGTCGGCGGCGAGCGCGCGATTCACGCGGTCTCAGCGGCGCCGTGGGGCAGCGCGAGCATCCTGCTGATCTCGTACGCCTACATCCGGATGCTCGGCGCCTCCGGCGTGACCGACGCGACGCGCTACGCAATCCTCAACGCGAACTACACCAAGGCGCGGCTCGAACAGCACTATCCCGTGCTGTACGCACGGGCGAACGGGCGTGTCGCACACGAATTGATCTTCGATCTGCGTGGGTTCAAGTCAGCGGGCATCGAGGAGATGGATGTCGCGAAACGGTTGATGGACTATGGCTTCCACGCGCCAACGGTGTCGTTTCCCGTCGCCGGCACGCTGATGGTGGAACCTACCGAGAGCGAGGACAAAGCGGAGCTGGACCGATTCTGCGACGCGATGATTCAAATCCGGCGCGAGATCGAGGCGGTGGTCAGCGGTCGCGCGGATCGCAAGGACAACCTCTTAAAGAACGCGCCGCATACCGCCGAAGCCATTGCGGCAGACGACTGGCCCCATCCGTACTCGAGGGAAGAGGCCGCCTTTCCGTTACCTTTCGTCCGTGCCAACAAGTTCTGGCCGAGCGTCGGACGAATCGACAACCCCTACGGCGACCGGAATCTCTTCTGCTCCTGCCCACCGGTTGAGGCGTTCGCCTAACGAGCGCCACGGATGGCCACAAAGACGGATTGGCCACAAGCGCCGTCTGACGGAAACCTTCACGGCCTGACTACCGTCTAATTCTTCGTACCGGCCGTCGACTGACGTCGTTCGGCTCGGCCATTGCTCCGTGCGGGTTATCGTTTCGTACGTCGCCAGCGTCATTGCGGGAGCGGCTCTCGCCATACTCGCCGCCAGTTATGGAGTACGCGACAACGTCTACGTGATGTTTGCCGTGCTCCTTGTCGTATCTGTCGCCCTTACCTCTGGAACTGGTCCCGCCCTGGCCGCCGCGATCACCGCCGTGGCCGGTGATGACCTGGTGTTGACGGGCCGGCTGCCTCCGCCAGAACAGTGGAAGGATCTCACCGTTTTCGCAATCGTCGCGAGCGTCGTTGGCTGGCTCGTCGCCAGGAAACGCACACAGCAGCTCGAGGCCGAACGTCTGGCGGATCGCGAGCGTCAACTGCGGACCGAACGCGATGCGATCCTCGCCTCTATCTCCCATGACGTGAAGAATCCACTCTCCGTCATCGTAGGATCGGTTCGTCGCGGGATGGCCGATGGCGCGACGAACGGGGACGTGAGGAGGCTGTTCAGGCGGATCGACTCGGCCGCGCAGCAGGCGACGCATCTGATCGATGCGCTGTCCGACTTGCACTCGCTGGATGGCAATCAGGTCGAGCTCGATCTCCGGCGCGGCGACCTTCGGCGCACCGCCGAAGCCGCAATCGACCAGATGGAAGCGCTGGCACACAATCATCCCTTTCGGTATTCAGCGCCGCCCGGCCCGGTTCTTGCCGACTACGACGAACGGCGTATTCAGCGTGTCCTTCAGAACCTGATTGGGAACGCGATCAAATACTCGCCTGACGGCGGACCCATCGAAATCGAGATACGCACGTCGCCAACCGAGGCGCGCATGGCGATCCGCGATCACGGAATCGGCATTCCCGCGGAGGCGCGTCTGCACGTCTTCGAGCGGGGATTCCGCGCACGCACGGTCGGCGCGATTCCGGGGACGGGTCTCGGCCTCTTTATCAGCGCCGAGATCGTAAAGCGGCACGGCGGGACGATCGCCTGCCTCGCGCCACAGGATGGCGGCACGCTGGTCGAGCTGCGGCTTCCGCTAGCTCGCTTCGGTCTGGCTGCGGAAGGCGCTCAGCAGCTTCCCGGTCACCGGGCCGGGCTTGCCGGTACCGATCGTGCGGTCGTTGACCGTGACGATCGGGACCGCCTCGCGCGTCGTACTGGTGAGGAACGCCTCGTCCGCGCCGAATAAATCCTCGTCGCGCAGTGTCTGCTCCCGCACGTCCACGCCGATCTGCTTCCCGACATCGAACAGGAACTCGCGCGTGATGCCAGGCAGCAGCCCCGCGTCGAGTGGCGGGGTCAGCGCCACCCCTGCCTTGACGATGAACAGGTTGGAGGTGGTGCATTCGGTCAGTTCGCCGCGATAGTTCCGCATCACCCCTTCGAACGCGCCGCTTCGCAACGCCTCCTGCATCGCCAGCGCGCTGTTCATCAGGTTGTTGCTCTTGATCATCGGGTTAACCGACTCGGGATGGTTGCGCACGACGTCGACGATGACGACCCGCACACCGTTCTCGTAGACGTCAGGCGTCGGATCGATTTGCGGTTTGGCGATGATGACGATCGACGGATCGGGAGTGGCCTTCAGGTCGTACGTGAGATCGCCGATGCCGCGCGTGACCAGCACACGGATGTAGGCCTCGCCGTCGAGCGCCGCGATCGCCAGCGTGTCCCGGATCTGCGCGGCCAGCTGATCGTCGGTGAACGGGAGCGGGAGATTGATCATCCTCGCCGAGCGGCGGAGGCGTCGCATGTGGCGGTCGTAGAGAAAGAGGCGCCGGTGGTACGTGCGCATCGTCTCGTAGATGCCCTCGCCGTAGAGGAAGCCATGATCGAAGACCGAGATCACCGCGTCGCGGTCGCCGGTGATGCGTCCGTTCACATTTACCGTCGCAGACATAGTGGGCAACAGGCAGCGGGCAGCCGGCAGGACGCGCCAGGACCGAGCCTCGATAACCCAGACTATTCGCTGTAGTACACTTCGCGCAACCCACACGACTGCCGGCTGCGTGCTGCCGGCTGCCTGCTGATGCGAATCCTCAACGCCGCGCAGATGCGCGAGGCCGACCGCTTCACGATCGAAGACATTGGCATCCCATCGCTGGTCCTGATGGAGAACGCCGGCCGCCAGGTGGTGGCGGCACTGGAGGCGGCGTACGAATCACGTCTGAACGGCCGGGTCGCCGTCCTGTGCGGCCGCGGGAACAATGGCGGCGACGGCTTCGTGGTTGCGCGAACGCTTCTTCAGCGCGGCATCGACGCAGCGGTCTTTGTCGTTGGCGCCCTGACGGACGTGCGTGGCGACGCCAAGGTGAATCTCGACATTCTCGGCCGGCTCGGCGTGACGGTGGTCGAGATCAGCGACGAGCAGAGCTGGGAGCTGCATTTCTCCGAGATTTCGCAGTGCACGCTGATCGTCGACGCGATCTTCGGCACCGGTCTCAAGTCGGCGCTCGGCGGAATGATGGAAACGGTCGTCGCCGACGTCAATGCCGCCTCGATCCCTATCGTGTCGATCGATCTGCCGAGCGGCCTCTCGGCTGATACGCCGCACCTGATTGGAGACTGCATCGATGCCTC
>DAIRVG010000202.1:0-1195 GCA_036802945.1 Vicinamibacterales bacterium | reverse complement strand
CCTGGTGGGCAGGGAAGAGCGCGACGTCATCATCACGCCGCATCCGGGAGAGATGGCGCGGCTGATTGGATCGTCGGTCGAGGAGGTTCAGACGAATCGAATCGACGTCGCCAGCGATTTCGCGACCACGCGTCGGGTGTACGTCGTTCTCAAGGGGCATCGAACGATCATCGCCACCCCCGACGGCCATGTGTACATCAATCCGACCGGCAACGCGGGGATGGCGACTGGCGGCACGGGCGACGTCCTCACCGGCATGATCGCCGCCTGGCTCGCACAGTTGCTCGATGCCGACGCCGCCTGTCGCCTCGCGGTGTTCCTCCACGGGGCAGCGGGTGATCTGGCGGAAGCGGAAGAGGGTCAGGTCGCGATGACGGCGACCGACGTCATCGCGTACCTTGGCGACGCGCTGAACCGCCTCACCAACCCGCAGAAAGCGGACTCATAACCGAAGTAGAGGCGGACCTTCAGGTCCGCCTGAACATGACAACCTCGATCACACACTCCGACGAGGGCACGCAAGAGGTCGCGCGGGATCTCGCCACGACGTTGAATGCGGGCGACGTGTTGTTGCTGTCAGGGGATCTCGGAGCGGGGAAGACGACATTCGTACGCGGACTCGCGGAAGGCCTGGGAATCGATCCCGGCGAGGTGAGCAGCCCCACGTTCACCCTGGTCCACGAATATCGCGGCGGGCGGCTCACGCTGTACCACGCAGATCTCTATCGTCTGGACAACACCGCCACGAACGACCTGGGGCTGGAGGAAATTGGCGTTCAGGATGGCGTGCTGGCAATCGAGTGGCCCGATCGCCTCACGCATGACATGCCGGGCGCGCGGCGTGTGACGTTGGAGGTTGTTGACGACTCGTCTCGACGGATTACCGTCGGGCCCTACTCCATTCGATAGTTGGGCGCTTCCTTCGTGATTTGCACGTCGTGCACGTGACTCTCGCGTGCGCCCGCCGCCGTAATGCGAATCAGCTTTACCTTCCGCTGCAACTCTGGAATCGTCGCGCTGCCGCAATAGCCCATGCCGGCGCGTAATCCGCCGACGAGCTGGTGAATCATGGCGGCGACGCTCCCTTTGTGCGCGACGCGCCCCTCGATGCCTTCGGGCACGAGCTTGTCGGCAGCGCGCCCGCCCTCGAGATCGAATTCGTCCTGGAAGTAGCGGTCGCGGCTGCCGCGGCGCA
>DAIRVG010000201.1:5764-9715 GCA_036802945.1 Vicinamibacterales bacterium | reverse complement strand
AGCGAGGTTGAGCGCCGTTCGCGAAGCGAACGTTCTTGGCGCGACCCGAGCGGCCCGCGGCCGTGGACGGCCGTCCGAGCGTTTTTCGGCGTGGTGAGCGCGACGCCGACGCGGCGGACTCTGCATCCATCCAGGGCCGTATGCGTACGGAATATGATCGCGTCGAATCGAAGGTCGTCAAACGTATGCAGAAGCTCTCCATCACGTGGCTGGGCCATTCGACATTCATCCTCCGGACCCCTGGAGGGAAGCGCATCCTGTTCGATCCGTGGATGTCATCCAACCCGTCATGCCCCGAATCGATGAAGAAGCCGCCCAAGGTGGATCTGATCCTTGTGTCGCACGGCCACTTCGATCACATGGAGGACCTCGTGGCATGCGCGCGCGAGAGCGGGGCGCCGGTCGTCGGCATCTTCGAGCTGTGCGACTGGCTCGGGCGCAAGGGGATCGCAAACACGTCGCCGATGAACAAAGGGGGTTCGCAGCAGATTGCCGGCCTGCGCGTGACCATGACCGACGCCCATCACAGCAGCGGGTACTTCGACAACGGACAGATGGTGTACATGGGCGAGCCGGCGGGGTACGTCGTCCGGCTCGAGGACAGCATGTCGATCTACTACTCGGGCGACACCTGCCTTTTCGGGGACATGAAGCTGATTGGCGAGATGTACAAACCCTCGATTGCCTTCCTGCCGATCGGCGATCGATTCACGATGGATCCCATGCAGGCCGCGAAGGCGTGCGAGTTTCTCGGTGTGACGCAGGTCGTGCCGATGCACTGGGGCACGTTCCCGCTGTTGACCGGCACGCCCGCGGATCTGAAGACGCTCATCGAACCGCGGGGCGTGCAGGTGCTGGAGCTGAAGCCGGGGGAGACTACTGAATGATGATCGAGCCCCTCAGGCTTTGGTTGTCGGGCAGATTGTGGTCGTGAAAGCCGCACGTCCGGCGCGTGTTCAAGTTGCCTGTCAGCTTCGTCTGGCCTGGTGTCATGAAGCCGACCTGGTTGATCTCGGGGCAATCGATATGCTCGGGGTGAGGATCGGAATTCATATCGTGCACGCGGGTGTCGTTGTTGACGAACGTTACCCGCGTACCGGCCGGCACCGTGATCGTCCTTGGTGACGCTCCGGCCGTAGTAATGGTGACCGTGGTCCCTCCGCTCGGCGTAGGGGTTGGGGTCGGCGTCGGTGTTGGTGTCGGTGTCGGTGTCGGCGTTGGCGTTGGCGTGGGTGCCGGGGTCGGCGCCGGCGACGGACTTGGCGACGTGTCCCCACCTCCGCCGCACCCGGCGGCGGTCATCACGCACGCTGCCGCAACAGCCACCACCATCCTGATTACGAGCTGTCTCATCGCCAGAGTCTCCTCGAGATACTAAATTTTCTTTACCTGCGCCTCGGGTATGGCGCCGAGCGCCGTTTCCAGTTCGCGCACGGCGCTGTCAGGCGGGTTCTCGACCCCAACCAAGATCTTGCCGTCGGACACCTCGGGGTCATACAACCGCGAGCGACGACCAAGGTCTGCGCTGACGACCAATGTCGCCACCGTAGCCAGAATGGCTCCGAGCATCGTCAATTCGAAGATGATGATGAGATTCGGCCACCAGGCAAAGATCGGGAGCCCGCCGACATTCATCGGCCACGACGTCTCGGTCAGCCACGCGAGCCCGAACGCCGTAGCCATCCCCACGAGGCCTCCGCCGCACGCGATCCACCACATCCAGGTAGCCTTGTCCCGCTGCCCGAAGTCGTGATTCTCCATCGGCTGGGGCGAGAGCACGGTGATCTCGCGGTCGGCGAACCCCGCGGCCCGCAATCGGTTGACCGCCTGCTGCGCCGCCTGCCCATCCGCGTACAGCCCGTAGACGGCCTTCACGGGTGCAACTCCCCGAGCGGATGCTCCTCTGTCGCAGGAGGAATGAGTGCTGCAGGCATGTGCTCCCCGGCTTTCAGCTCCCAGATCGAGATGATCGGCACAACCTTGGCGAAGAGCACGTACATCAACACCATCGCGGCGAAGGTTGCGCCGGCGATGATGATCTCGACGGGCTGCGGACGATAGATCCCGAAGCTGTAGGGCAGGTACTTGTGTCCGAGCGAGGGGACGATGATCAGAAAACGTTCGAGCCACATGCCGATTACGACGCCGAACGAGGCGATGACGCACCCGGTGATCGTCCGGAAGCGCCTGATGCCCATCAGCACGAGCGGCAGCGCGAAATTACACGCCACCATCGTCCAGTAGAGCGGCGCGAATGACTCACGCTGTGTCCGCCAGAACACCGCCATCTCGGCGGGTTCGTTGCCGTAGTACGTCACCAGGCGTTCGTTGAAGACGAAGTACCCCCACAGCAGGGCCATCATGAGCAGCAGCTTGCCCAGATTCTCGAAGTGCACCGGGTGCAGGTAGGCCTCGAGATGGAGGAACCGGCGCAACACGGCCATCGCGATCAACAGGGCCGCAATTCCGCTGAAGATGGCCCCCGCTACGAAATACGGGCCGAAGATCGTGGTCTGCCACATGGGAACCGGCGCCATCGAGAAGTCGAACGAGACAATCGTGTGCACCGACACAGCCACGGGAATGATGGCGATCGCCATGATCTGCATTGCCGTTTCGAGCCGATGCCATTGCTTCGGCGTCCCGCGCCATCCGAGCGCGAGCATCCGATAGGTTCTGTGCCTCAGGCCGGTTGACTTGTCGCGCACGACGGCAAAATCCGGAATCATGGGCAGGAAGAGGAAGAGCACACTGCCGGTGAGATAGGTGTTGATCGCGAAGAAGTCCCAGACGAGCGGCGAGCGCAAATTCGGCCAAATCATTCGCTCGCTGGGGTACGGGATCAACCAGAAGGCGAGCCAGGGACGTCCGAGGTGGATGATGGGAAACATCGCCCCAATCATCAATGCGAACACCGTGATCACTTCGGCACACCGGGTTACGGGTCGGCGCCAGCCCGCGTTCACCAGCCGGAGAATCGCCGAGATGAGCGTCCCGGCATGGCTGATCCCGATCCAGAAGACGAAGCTCGTGATGTAAAAGCCCCAATAGACAGGCCATCTAATGCCCGTCACGCCGTACCCACGGTACGCCTGCGACATCCAGGCAACGAAGGCCGTCAAGACGATGCCTCCGAACACCGCAACGAGCAGATAGAACCGCCACGACGTGTGCATCAGCGGCCGCAGCAGATCGCTGTTGATCCGCTGATCGCTCGGGATTCGGGATTCGGGATTCGGGACTCGTTGCGCTGGTTCACTCATGGCTCGCGCGCTCTACGACTGTCGGTTCATGTACGTCACGCTCGGACGGGTACCCAGATCCTCGAGGAGCTTGCTTCCACGCGACGACCTGGACAGCCGCGACACCGAACTCTCAGGGTCTTCGAGATCGCCGAAGACCAGCGCCTGTGCGGGGCACGCTTGCGCGCAGGCCGGTTGAATCTCGCCGTCTTTGACGGGGCGATCTTCGGCCTTTGCCTGGATCGTCGTGGCTTTGATGCGCTGGACGCAGAACGTGCACTTCTCCATGACGCCGACCTCGCGCAGCGAGACGTCGGGATTGAGCTGCAAGTGCAGCGGCTTGTCCCAGGACGGGTTGAAAAAGTCGAAGAACCGTACGTTGTAGGGACACGCATTCGCGCAGTAGCGCGTGCCGATGCAGCGGTTGTACACCTGCGCATTGAGACCATCGTCGGTGTGATGGCTCGCGTACGTGGGACAGACAGGCTCGCACGGCGCGTTCTCGCACTGCTGGCACATCACGGGCCGAAACTTGAGGCGTACATCCGGAAAGTCTCCTTCCCAGTAGCGCTCAACACGGATCCAGTGCTTCGCGCGTCCGCGTGCCGCCTGTTCGGCGCCAACGGTCGAAATGTTGTTTTCGGCATGACAGGCCGTCACGCACGCGCCGCACCCCGTGCAGCGATCGAGATCAACCGCCATTCCCCAT
>DAIRVG010000201.1:3419-5664 GCA_036802945.1 Vicinamibacterales bacterium | reverse complement strand
CTCGCGCATGCCGCCCGCGAACAGAATCAATCGTCCGTCCGGATCGCCAACTCGAGAGACGCGCACGCGCGTCGCCGCCCACGCGAACGCACCGGTCGTCGCTTCGGCCATCGGCGCGAGCAACGCGACGGGGTTCTCGCCCCTGCCGCTGGCGTACCTCGTAAATGTTTGATGGCCCTGACCGAGCGGCATCGAGACCAGATCGGGCGCGATGCCGGGCGAAATCATCGCTGCCGTGCGCAGGGCGCCTTGCGCTGAGGCAATCTCGATGACGTCGCCTTGCCCGATGCCGAGCCGCTCGGCGGTCGCGGGATTGATCTCGACCCAACTGCTCCACATCGCAGACGTCAGCGGATCCGGCATTTCCTGCAGCCACGGAAGGTGCGCGAGCGATCCGTCAAGGAACGCACTCGACGAATACGGCAGGAAATGAAACGGGTACTGCTGCGGGTCGCCGTCGAATTGCGGTTCCGTGAATGCCTGCGGCGGCGTCGCGAGAGTGGCCGTCTCTGCCGGAGCAGTGAGACCGGCAGGAAGCTCCCCCCACCAGCCCCCCTTCTCCTGTGCGTCCGTCCAGGTGTCAGCATCCTTGGTCGCGGGAGGGAGCACCGCGAACGTCGCGCTGAGCATTTCCTCGAACGTTTGCCACGGCAGGGTCAGAGGGCGCCGGAGACGTCGTCCGATCTCGAGCAGGACATCGGCGGTCGCGCGCGTCTGATGCAGCGGAGTCATGACCGGTGGCGCCACGCTGGCCACGGCAACCGTGGCACCCGATTCGGGCACGCCATCCGCCCACGACTCGAGAAACGAATGATCCGGCAGGATCAGGTCCGCCAGAATGCTCGTTTCGTCCAGAAAGCTGCCGAAGCTTGCGATGTATGGGATCTTTTCGAAGGCTTCACGGACTTTCCACGCTCGCGGGGCGGTGTAAACAGGATTCGCTCCGTCGATGAAAAGTACTTGGGGGGCCGACGGACCGGCCGACAAGATGTCGGCCGCGAGCCGGTCAAGTGATCGTGGCGCCGCCGGCACTGCGCCCTGCCGCGTCGGCACGGCGGCGAGATTGAGCTGCGGCGTGAAGAACAGGCCGCCCGGCTGCTCCACGCTTCCCACGAGCGCATTGAGCGCGTTCACCGCCAGCGCGCTGAAGAGGCCGTTGGTGTGCGCCAGCGGCGGCCCGCCGATGATCGCAACTGCAGGGCGCATGTCGGCGAACTGGTGAGCGAGCCGTTCGACCCGGCTGGCCGCCACACCCGTCAACCGTTCCACCTGCTCCGGCACATAGGCCTTCAGCCCCGTGGTCCAGCCCTCGATGAGCGCGCCCGCGCGGCCTCCGGCATCGGCGGGGCGAAGCTTCGCGCTGATGATGACCTGGGCGAGCCCGAGCGCCAGGGTTCCTTCCGTGCCTGGCCTCACGGGCACCCACTCGTCCGCATTCGCTCCCGTCTGGGTCATGCGGGACTCCACCTGCACGAAGGCGCCGCGGATTCCCGGGCGGCCCTGCCGCATCAGGCCGTACCCGTGATTCTGCGACACGGGCGAGTTCCAGGTCCCGAGGAAGTCCGCGCCGAACCCGAGCACGAACCGCGCGTTCGGTAGATCGAAGGTCGGCAGCTGTTCGCGACCGAAGCTGAGCGCGTTCGCGCGTCGCAGCACATCGTCGTCGAACAGCTCATACCTGATCGGCCTCGGCGCGCCGTAGTGGCCGAGAAACTGCGCAATCAGCGCGGCGCGGTGACTCGAACCATGACGCGTCGCGAATGCGAGTGCCTTCTGGTCGCCGGTCTCTTCAAGCGCGTCAAGACGCAAGATGACTTCCGCGAGTGCATCGTCCCAGGAGATCGCGTCGTAGCGGCCGTCGCCGCGGTTACCGGCACGCTTGAGCGGCTGGGTAATCCGGTCGGGGTGGTACGTGACCTGGATGGCTGCCTGCCCGCGCGCACAGAGCCCGCCCTGGTTGATCGGGTGCGCAGGGCTGCCTTCGAGTTTCTTGGCCGCGAGGATCCTGAGGATTCCGGCTTGCCCGTTGCGCACGACATCTGCGTCGGCGTCCATCACACGGACGGACAGACCGCATCCGGCAGGGCATAGCGGGCAGACGCTCGGCTTCCACACCGCGATACCCGGCACGATGTCTTCGTCGGGCACGAATCGAATGAGATGGTTCTCCAGGTTTCCACAACTCGCCAGCGCGGCGCTCGTGCCGGACACCGCGGTGAGCTTGATGAATGAGCGCCGGTCCATC
>DAIRVG010000201.1:0-3319 GCA_036802945.1 Vicinamibacterales bacterium | reverse complement strand
CTAGAAATGGCAGGTAAGGCAGTCGATCGAGGCTTTCTTTTCGATGTGGCAGGTCACGCACGCCCCCATGTTCAGATCGACGTTGTGCTGCGCGACCGTCTGCTCACCGATGTTGCCGTGGCACGTGGCGCACTCCACCTTTGCTCGGATGTGGGGCGCGTGATTGAACTTCACGTGCGATGGCGCGGGGTAGCCGTAGACCCGTTGCCACGCAAGGTCGAGCCCCTTGGCACGCATCGCCGTGATTTGCTGAATCCGTGGACGATCGGTCGCGATTGCGTCATGACAGATCATGCAGGTCCGGACACTCGGGAGACCCGCGACAGGACCCGTCGTGACACTCTCGTGGCAGTACTCAGTGCATGCGATCTTCTTCGCGACGTGCACATTGTGCGGAAATTCGATCGGTTGTTCTGGAGGGGGTCGTCTGCCGAGGAAGTCGTTGAACGCCGCACTCATCGTAGGACGTGCGGTTGTGAAGACCTCGAAACTCTGCCCCGGCAGCAACGGCCCCGGCGGGGTAGCGGGCGTGTTCGTCTCGAACAGCCCACAGCCCGAGCCGCCGGCAAGGGTAAGAGCGCACACGCCGACCATGCGGATGAGAGAACGGTGGGGCGGGGCGCTCACCCGTGGGTCCTCACCCGAGGGTCACTGCTTGGGACCGAGACTGCGAATGTAGTTGACGACGTTCCAGATGTTCGTGTCGGACAACTTGGTCTTCATCGGCTTCATTTCGGAGTCCGGGCCGGCCCCGTTCTTGACCAGGGCGAAGATCTCGCCGTCGCTGGAGCCGTGGTTCCACTCCGCATCTGTCAGGTTGGAAGGACTCGGGTTCGTTGGCGCGAGCGGACCGTCGCCCAACCCTTTCGCGCCGTGGCAATGCCGGCAATTCGTCTGGTACAGCTTCTGTCCGTCCGCGATCGACTTGGCGGACGACGGCACCGGGTTCTTCACGGAAGCGGCCTCGGGATTCCCCCCGCCGTTCTGCGCGCTGGCGGCGAGCGCCCACGCCAACGCAACCCCCACGATCAGTACTGTTGACGCACGACGGTGCATGATGTCTGGTCCCCTCGGTAAGAATAAGCTAGAAGAACTTTCGCGAAATACTGAAGCCGAGGTACCAGTCGTCGTTCGACGTGCCCCCCCGCGCGACCTGTCCCATTGTCGTCCCGAAACCGTTCGAGAAATTGAACTGGAACACGTGGAGGCCCAGTAGCTTTTCAACGCCAAAGCTCGCGTGATTGACCCCGGGGTCGTACCCCGCCACACGGGGAACAATTTCTCCCACGAGGTAGACAGAAGGCCGAATCCGGAGGCGGGTTCCCAAACCGAGCAGGAACGTGTTGTTGTCGTCGGTCAGCTCTCCCGGCAGGGGGTTCGAGTTGTTCACCCAGATTGGCTCGATGTACACCGTTCCGGCGCGTGACAGTGTCCGCGACACCACGACGCCGAGTCCAGGCGTATAGCTGTCGCGAAAATTGTTCGTCCCGTCAATCGACGCGACCACGCTCAGACCCACGGGCTTCGAGTCGCGCTCCTGCAGGAGGTTGTACTCGGTGAAGAACTCGATGGTGCGATCGTTGGTTCGGCGGATGCCCACGTACGCGCCTCGCATGATTCCGAACCGGTACTCCAGTCCGATCACCGCTCCCGAATCAATGCCGAAGAAATCCTCCAAGAGACTAGAGAAGTCACCCTGCCCCAGCGGGCGCGTAAACCGGTGGGTGACTCGGAACGCGCTCTTCCATCGGGGCATACGCAACGTGGTCGGCAGCGCGATGACGGTGAAGTCGGTCTGCAACGGATCGACATCGAGGTCGCGATCGTCCTCTGGAGGCGCCGCCTGGCCCTGGCGCGCTGCACGCAGAGACGGGAGAGCCGGGAGGGCGGGAAAGCCAAGCCGAAGGAGATCCGGATTCACTTTCAGCCCGCCCACCATCGGATCCGGACCGGGCTTGGCAGCGTCGGTGGGCTCGGCCGCCGAGGCGGAGACGCCAAACGCAAGCAGGATGAAAAGGAGAAGAAAGCTACGGCACGTCACCATCATCGACTCCTAATTGTTGGGCGCGCCGTTAGCGATCCAGCGCTTGATGACCAGAACCTGGCCATCCGTCAGGAAAGGTCCGTTTCCTCGTGGCATCCGCACACCGATAATCGTGGAGCGCCCCTCCAGCTTGTGGATGATGTAACTGTTCTCGGGGTCCCCCGGGATCACACGGACCGCACCAGGCTTCCCGGTGCTCGGGACACCCACAAGGCTGGAATGGGACAGACCCGGCAAGAGGTTCAGTCCTCCAGAAGGATTGCGGCCCACATTGCTGTGGCAACTCGTGCACGCAAGCCGTCCCGAAGCGTCCGTCGTGTCAAATATCTCCCGCTGGATGCTCGAAAACGTCGGTTCGAGATTTGGCGTCGGGCCCGTGACGTCGGAAAGTTTTTCGTCGCAACCCGCGAGGGCCAACGCAAGGACCAGGGCCATGCCGCCGAGCGTGTTACGCATGTTCATCGTGTGATGTCTCCTAGAGAACGTACCGGCGGCCTCGAGCAAGGAAAATACCGTCTCCGCGCGAGGCTGGTACGCACGAAACGCTCGGCGAAATGCGCCAGGAGCTACGACTGAGTTACGGTCAAGGTAATTGATGTCGCGGATCGAAAGGAGCTATCGAATCTAGTCGATGCGGTACTTCGCCAGATAATAACTCAACGCCCGCTGGCTGATTCCCATCTGCTCGGCCGCGTCTTTCTTGATTCCGCGTGACTGCTCGAGCGCGCGGCGGATCGTTTCGCGCTCCACCCATTCGATATTCTGGTGCAGCCGCAGCGACGGCAACCCCGACGGCGGGGCGGAGGTTGCGCCGAGCAGCGAGATCGACGCGGCCGAGATGACGGGTCCTGTCGCCAGCACCACGGCCCGCTCGATGGTGTTTTCCAGCTCGCGGACATTGCCGGGCCAGTCGTACCGCGCCAGCGCCTGCACCACGTCGTCCTCGAGCCGATCGATGCGCTTGCCCGTGCGCTGCCGGTGTTTGTCCACGAAGTGCTCCACGAGCACGGCGATGTCCTCGCGCCGTTCCCGGAGAGGTGGTATCTCGATCGGAATCACGTTGAGGCGGTAGTACAGGTCCTCCTGGAACTTGCCGTCGGCCACCATCTGCTTGAGATCGCGGTTGGTGGCGGCGATGACGCGCACATCGACCTTCTGCGTGCGTTCCGCGCCGAGCGGCTCGAACTCGCGCTCCTGCAGGACGCGCAGCAGCTTGGCCTGGATCGCGGTCGTCATCGTGCCGATCTCGTCGAGAAAGATCGATCCGCCGTCGGC
>DAIRVG010000200.1:0-9799 GCA_036802945.1 Vicinamibacterales bacterium | reverse complement strand
TCGATCGAGTCTCTGGGAAGGAACTGTCGCAGTTCGGCCGCCCGGGCAGCCACCAATTGGGGGGCATCGCCAGCCCGCACGGTATTGCCGTAGATTCGAAAGGCAATGTCTACGTTGCGGAGTCGCTGGACGGTCGGCGGATCCAGCGGTTCAAGCCGGTGGGAGGCGGGACGGCAACCGCAGCTCGCTGACCAGGTTCGAATCCAGCCTGAGGAGCCGACTCCGGCTTCGCCGAAGTCGGCACCCCAGGCTGTTTCTAGGCTTCGCCCGACTCGCTGTCGCTCGTCGTGCTCGGCACGACTCCACGCCGCGCCGTGCTTCCCGGGCGCGGACGGAATTGCTACTCGACGTGTCAAACATCTTTCATTGACACCGATCTTTCCATATCAGAACAGGAATCGCACTCCCAACTGCGCCTGGCGCGGATAGCCGATGCTCGGAATGAACCCAGTCGGCTGGCGGAACGTCGCGCTGCGCGCGTTGCCTGTGTAGCTGCCACCAAAGTTCGTGGTGTTGAACACATTGAAGAACTCGGCAAAGAGACCCACCTTGCGCTCAGTCGAGCCCAGCGACACGAACTTCGTCACGCGCATGTCGAAGACGTACGTCGCGTCGCCGCGGCCGGCGTTGATCGACATTTGCTTGCCAGTCGCCGGATCGATGTAGCGATCGTTGTTGTTGCCGTCGGCATTGAGGTCGCTGCCGGCCGTCAGGTTGTACGGACGGGCACTCGCCGTCTGGAAGACCGGTGAGAACTGGATGCCGTAGGCGAGATCGAAGACGCCGGTCGCCACGAGGCGGTGGCGTTCGTCGTTGCCGGTCGGACCCCACTCGCCGGGACCGAACGGCTGGTCGTAGATCATCGGCGCCGCTGCGCCGCCACGCGCGCCGGTCGAGCCGCCGTACGCCATGGCATGCGCGAACGTGTAGTGCGCCTGCAATGTCGCACGCGGGAACCGGCGCTGGAGCATCACCGTCGTCGCGTCGTAGCGCGACTTGTTAATCGCCGAGAGGATGTTCACGTTCGAGAACTGGTTCGCCGGGTAGCCGTGCGCCAGGAGCACCGGCACCAGCCGGCGTTGCCCGTTGATGATTGGGTTGATGTTGAGACTGCGCAAGCCGTCGCGCCCGACCGAGTAGGTGAAATCGGCCGTCACCACCGTGTTGGCCGCGAGCGTGTGCGCGTAGCCGACGTGCGCGACGTGTGAGTACGGGTCGGCGTAGTGATTGCCGTACCACTGCCCCGTCGAGTTCGGCCCCAGCCTGTTGCCTTCCGTCGGCTGCGGCGGCACCGGATCGATGCCGAGACGGTAGGTGGCGAGCTGACCGACGCCGACCGCCGTGTTCACCAGCGTGGCGAGGATGTTCAACGGACGGCGGTTCTGCGACTCGAGGTCACCCGACGCCGCCGAGGTGTTGTACTGGTCGAAGTAGAGTCCGTACCCGCCACGGATCACGCGCCGGCCGTCGCCCGACAGGTCGTAGGCCAAGCCGAGGCGCGGCGAGATGTCGTTCCTCGGCGTCTTCGGCAGCGCGCCGTTCGGATCGCCGAGGTCACGCAGCAGCAGCATCGTCGCGTTGTTCGTCCAGTGCTGCTGGTCGAGGAAGTGGATGTCGATGTCATAGCGGACGCCCAGGTTCAGCGTCAGCCTCGAGTTGACGCGCCAGTCATCCTGGAACCACCCCATCGCCTGCGCGGCGTTCTTGCGCGACTCCGCCGCCGAGCCCACGTTGTTCATCGCGCCGCCGTTGGCCTGCTGCCACTGCCGGACGATGCCTGGTGTCTGGAAGCCCTGCGGATAGCGGCCGTTGCTGTTGCTGACGATGACCGACGGGTCGTCGAAGAACGTCAGCGTGGCGAAGTGCTCGTTGTTGTTGTAATTGCCGATGTGCCGCAACGCGTTGTAATTGCCGCCGAACCTGAGCGCGTGGTTGCCCATCAGCAGCGAGACGTCGTCGCGGAGCTGCAGCACGTACGCGTCGGTGAGCGAACCGCCCGAGCCGCCGGCGCCGGTGTTGACCGTCGGGAACGAGAGCCGCGGCGGGAAGATGTTCACGCTCGGGAAGTCGCGGGTGTAGTGCTGGCCCGTGATGTTGCTGGTCACATCGCTGACACGGCTCAGATGATTGACCTGGCTGGTGATCTGGTTCAGCCCCTTGTTGCCGAGCACGAGGCTGTGCTGGCCGACGAGGCTGTACATCCGGATGCGGCTGTTCTCGGGCTCGCGCTGATCGTTGTTGGTCGCCACGGTGACGGCGTCACGATCGTCGTGCTGGCCGGCGTAGCGCAGCATCACGGACTGCGTGTTGGTCAGCTGCGCGTTGCCCTTGACCGTGAACATCAGCAGGCGGCCTGGCGTCGGCGCAAAGAGCGGGTGGTTCGGGTTGACGAGGCCCGAGGGGATTTGTCCCACCTTCATCGCGTTGGCGAGGATGTTCAACTGGCCGTAGACGTCGGTTGGCGATGAGTTCGGCACCGGGAGCGACGTGTCTTCGTCGACCTTCTCGATCGCGCCGAAGAAGAACATCCGGTTCTTGACGACCGGGCCGCCCACCGAACCGCCGTACTGCTGGCGGCTGAACGGCACCTTGTCGGTCCCGGCCCGCTTGGTGAAATAGTCCTTCGCGCTCAGCTTGCGATCGCGCTCGTAGCCGAAGGCCGATCCGTGCAACTGGTTGGTGCCAGACTTGGTGACCATCTGCAGCGCAGCGCCCGCGCCACGCCCGTCGGTGGCATTGAAGAGGCTCGTCGAGAGCTGGAACTGCTCGAGCCCTTCGACCGTGTAGCTCATGAGCGGTCCGCCGTACGCGTTGTCGCGATTGTCGGCGCCGTCGACGGTCGCAATAACGTTCGTGCCGGCGGAGCCGCCGTACGAGACGCTGCCGACGTTCTGCTTGCTGCGGTGCATCGGCTCGATGGGGGCGGCGCCCGGCAGCAGCTCCAGCATGCCGCTGATCGTGCGCGTGATCATCGGGAGGTTCTGCAGCTCGGTGGCCTGGATGGTGGAGGCGACCTTCGATTGCGTGACCTCGATCATCGGCGCCTCACCGGTCACCGTCAGCGTCTCGTTGACGCCGGCGAGCGCGAGCTTGAAGTCCAGCGTCAGTGTCGCATTGATTCCGAGCGTCACGTTACGCCGTTCGGACGGCTGGAAGCCGGGGAGCTCGGTCTTGACGCTGTAAGTGCCGGGCTCGAGCCCAGGCATGAGGTAGCCGCCTTCGGCGTTGGTGACCGTGGTGCGGACCACGCCGGTGTTCGTATTCGTCGCCGTAATCGTGACGCCGGGTAGGACCGCGTCACCCTGATCGAGCACACGTCCGTTGAAGGTGCTCGTCGTCTGTCCAAGGACGACTCCTGATGTCAGCATCAGGAGCGACGTCGCCAACCACAGTACACGCCGTATCATCAATGCTTCCTCCGTCCTGAGAACACCCACCGTGTCCGAGTTCGCCGATCTCCCGACCTGCATGACCCGGCGGGCGAGTATACAATGTGGCAGTTCTCGGAGGATCGCGGAAGGACCACGCTTTATTCAGCGGAGAGCATCATGCGCTTGCGCCAACTGACGATTGCGGCGGCCGCGGCCGCGCTCCTGATTTCAACGCAGGCCTTCGGGCAGGAATGGGTGGACTACGTGAACCGGCAGGACCGTTTCACGGTCAATTTGCCCGGACAGCCAACGATTCGGGAGTTCACCTACACGTCGTGGCTCGAGGCCAAGCTGCCGGCACGCGTCTATACCGTGGAGCGTGGCGCCGAGCGGTATTCGGTCACCTTCGTCGACTATACGCAGGCCGAACGTGTCCACACCGAGATGGCCAAGGCCATGAACTGCTCCCCGGGCGCGCCGCAAGGTCGGTGCACCGCTGCGATCGCCGGCGCTGATTCGGCGGCACAGGGTATCGGCGCCTGGAAGTACGACGTGCAGGGCGCCCTCGACCACGCGAGCGAAGCGTTCCTCAAGCGCGACGCGAAGGTGACGTACTTCGCATGGGCGACGATCGATCGGATCGTGGGCCGGCAGATTCACCTGACCAATCCGGACCAGTCGAGGACATTCGTCCAGATCCACATGCTCGAGAATCGTCTGTACATCATTGAGGCCACGGTTCCGCCGCGTGCGCCCGAGCCAGGACTGTTTCAGCAGTCGCCGCGGTTTCTCGATGCAGACGGGAAAGCCGTGCGCTACCCCGACAACTACATCAACATGTACGGCATTCCTGAGGCGTCGCCGGCGCGACAGGGAACACAAGCCCCGCGCGGGGGACGGGGAGCAGCGGCGGGACGGGGAGCACAAGCCCCGTAGTTCAGGCGAGCGTCCGCGACGCTGCCGCGACGTGGCCGCAGGGGGTGTCGACTCCGCCCCCGGGCGGCTCGGTGAACGGCGCGATCACAATGCGGTCGTGGCTCACGGCAGGGCCGATTTAGGCCGCTTCGCGGATGAGCCAGTTGCGGAAATCGTCCAGTGCGGCGAGCCAATCCTCTCGTTTCCTCGCACGAGTAGATCGAACGGCTTACTGTAATTCCTGTGACTTCCGGGTCCAGAACTCATCCGATATCCGGCCAGAGACGAAATCGTCGCAGCCCCGATCGAGCTTGCTGAGGACGGTTCGCCCAATCCGTCCCTCGGTCGTCGTTTCGAACCAGCCACTCTGAAACATCCGGATCCCATTTTGATCGAATTGCAGTCAGTGGCAGCACGGATCCACCTGCAGATCGCGAAGGCGATACAGGAGAACTCTCGTCTTTGTGCCGAGACGGACCGCTCATTGATCGTCGGTCCACAACCAATTCTGTAGCCCGGGCGCCGACGCCCTGGGGAGACAGGGCCGGAAACGTGAATGTTCCACGTATACCCGAGGCGGCAGGCTGCTTGCCCTTTTCCAGCCTAATTCGATCGACGTCCCGCTTGTCCCGTTTTTGACGGTTGGAGAAACGTATGCGCCTGATCAAAGCGCTTGTCGCTGCAGGTCTCGTTGCGTTCGCGCTGAACGCGCACCCGTCGGCTCAATCTCCCAACGCCAACCACGTGGTGGCCGGCCAGATCCTGGTGAAGTTCACGCCCGGCGCCACCGGCCAGGCGAAGGCCGACGCGCACCGCCAGGGCGGCGGACGTGTCCTGAACGAGATCGCCTCCACGCGCCTCCAGTTGGTCGCTGTTGCTGCTGGCGACGAAACGGGCGCGATGAATCGCTATCGGCGCAACCCAAACGTGCTGTACGCGGAGCCGAATTTCATCCGCCGCGTCCCGGAGCCTATCGGCGAACGCACGCCGATCACTCACGTTCCAGCGACGGAGACGATTCCCGGCGACCATTGGTTCAAGGAGCAATGGGCGCTCCACAACACCGGACAGTTGTTCTACTGCGTGATCCCCGAGATCCCTGATTTCTGTTTCTACTTGGGTACACCCGACGCCGACATCGACGCGCCGGAAGCGTGGGCAATTTCGACCGGCCACGCGGTCACGGTGGCGGTGATCGATACAGGCATCGACTACACGCATCCTGATCTCGCAGCCAACTACGCGGGCGGCATCGACTACATCACGCTTGACGGCGATCCGATGGACGATCACGGCCACGGCACGCACGTCTCAGGAACCATTTCCGCCGCGATGAACAACCCGACGGGCGATCCAGCCGAGGACGAGGGCGTCGTCGGCGTCGCCCCGTTCGCTCGAATACGTGCCTACAAGGTGTGCGACGCGAACGGGAACTGCAGCGACTTTGCCATTCAGCAGGCGATTGTGCAGGCGGTTGCCGACGGCGCCAAAGTCATCAACATGAGTCTGGGCGGCGCCGAACGCTCGCAGGGTCTGGACGATGCCGTGCAATTCGCCTGGAATGCGGGCCTCGTCATCGTCGCCGGTGCCGGCAACGATAACAGTACTAATCTTTTCTACCCGGCTGCCTTCGATCACGTCATCTCCGTGGGGGCTTTCGACGAAGACCATCGCCGCGCGACATTCTCCAACTACGGCACCGGGGTGGACATTTCAGCCCCCGGCAACGTCATCTTGTCGGCGTATCCGATGGCGGCATGTCTGCCCTCGACCGCGCCCGGCGACATAGGGTGTTACAACTGGCTGAGCGGAACGTCGATGGCAACGCCGCATGTCTCGGGCGCTGCGGCGCTTGTTTGGTCGCGCGCCGACGTGACCAGCAATCAGCAGGTGGTCGACATCATCCTCAACAGCGCGGATCCGCAAGGGGTGGACGCCGTGCGGCTCGACTCGTGGACCATTCATGGCGGACTCAATCTCCATGACGCCATGAGCTTCGGTGTTACCAATCTACCGCCGGTCGCCAACGCCGGACCCGATCAGACCGTGCCCGACTCGGGTAGTGATGGCGTCGAACTCATTACGCTGAACGGCGGCGCGTCGTCCGATTCGGACGGGAGCATCCTGGCTTACGAATGGCGCGAGGGTACCAGTGTGCTCGCGCTCGAGGCATCGCCGTCGATCTTCCTGACTGTAGGCGTTCACACGCTCACACTCCAGGTGACGGATGACCGCGGTGCGACCGGGACAGATACCGTCGTCATCTCGGTCAGGGGCAATACGCCGCCAACCGCAAACGCTGGAGCCGATCAGACTGTGACCGATGGCGACGGGAACGGCGTGGAGACGGTGACACTCGATGGCAGCGCATCATCCGATTCGGACGGCAGCATTCCGAGTTATGAGTGGAGCGAGGGCGCCGCGGTGTTAACGACGGGCGTATCGCCATTCGTCTCGTTTGCCGTCGGTACTCACACGCTGACATTGCGTGTCACCGACGACCAGGGAGCGACGGGTACGGATACCGTCGTCGTGACGGTCAATGCCAGACCCAATACGCCGCCAACCGCAAACGCTGGAGCCGATCAGACTGTGACCGATGGCGACGGGAACGGCGTGGAGACGGTAACGCTCAATGGCGGCGCGTCGTCGGACATCGACGGAAGCATCGTGAGGTACGAGTGGCGTGAGGGCAGCACTGTGCTTGCGACAATCGCAGCGCCAGCTGTCACGCTCATGGTCGGTACGCACACGCTGACGCTGACTGTGACCGACAATAACGAAGCGACCGGCAGCGATACTGTCGTTGTCACCGTCAACCCGTTCGCCGCGTCCAGCACGCACGTCGGCGATCTCGATAGCTCAGCGTCCGGCAACAAGAGCGCGTGGACTGCCAGGGTGACCATCACCGTGCACGACACGATTCATCAGATCGTCGCCGGCGCGGTCGTCAGTGGGACGTGGAGCGGCGGCGCGACCGGAACCGGGACTTGTACGACTGGTGCCGGTGGCACCTGCTCGATCGTTTCGGCCAGCCTGCGGAAACGGGACAACACCGCGACGTTCACCGTCAGCGGTATTACGGCCGCTGGCTTGAGCTATTCCGTAAACCAGAATCACGAGCCCGACGGCGACAGCACAGGGACGGCCATCACGATCGCGAAACCCTGAGTCGCAAATCGCTACTTCGAGTCCTGATGATGATCATGCGGTCGCTGCCGCCTCGATTCCCGATGAACCGAGTGCCACCTCTATCGCGCAACGGTGACGGCCGAGTCGCCCGTCAGGTCAATGGAGGCTTCCGATCGACCGATCCACAGAATGGCCACGGCGGCCGCCGCCGCGAGCACGACGAGCGGCAGCAGCGCCAGCGAGAAGCTTCCCGTCGCATCCTTGATGAAGCCGATCGCATATGTCGTGACAAATCCAGCGAGATTGCTGATCGCGTTGATCTGCGCCAGACCGGCAGCCGCCGTGCCGCCGGAAAGCCATTCTGTCGAGACGGCCCATACCGGCCCCTTGCCGGCATAGATGCCGATCACCGCCAGGCACAAGATGACGACGATGGAGAAGAGGGAGTCGAAGAGCAGCGTCGATGCCAGGCTGACTGCCGTCAGGATGAGAGGAGCCGAGGCGTGCCAGATCCGTTCGCCGGTTCGATCCGATCGGCGGCCCCACCAGATCATGATCACCGAAGCGAGCGCAAATGGAATGGCGTTCAGAAGCCCCGTCTGCATGTTGGTCAGGCCGTGCGCTTTGATGATTTGCGGTTGCCACAGCTGAAGACCACTGCTGACCGCCGTGCTTCCGGCCAGCACGAGGCTCAGGACCAGCACGTGCCTGTTGCACAGCACGGCGGACAGGCTCATCTGGCCGACGCGATGGTGGCGATCCTTGTCGGCCTGAAGTCTTCGAAGCAGCCAGCGCCGCTCATCGACGGGCAGCCACGCTGCGTCTGCTGGCCCGTCGTCAAGGACCATCAGGCACGCCACACCGAGCAGCACCGCCGGAAGTGCCTCGAGGATGAACATCCACTGCCATCCGCGGATCGCAAGCCATCCGTCGACGCCGAGAAGGGCGGCTGAGATCGGCGACCCGAGAAAGCTGGAGAGGGGAATGGCGACCATGAACATCCCGATGATGCGCGCCCGGTAATCGGAGGGAAACCAATAGGTGAGATAGAGAATGACGCCCGGAAAGAATCCCGCTTCCGCCGCGCCGAGGAGAAATCGCATCAGATACAGCGAGCGTGGTCCGGTGACCAGCGCCATGCCCGCCGCCAGGAGGCCCCACGTAATCATGATGCGAGCGATCCAGCGCCTTGCGCCGACCTTCTCGAGGAGCAGATTGCTCGGCACCTCGAACAAGAAGTACGAGACGAAGAATATTCCACCGCCGAGGCCGAACACCGTCGACGAGAAGTGGAGGTCCCGCACCATCTGTAGCGCGGCGAACCCCAGGTTGACGCGATCGAGGAAGGAGATGAAATAGCAGACCATCAGGAACGGCACGATCCGCACGGCCACGCGGCGCATCGTCCTGGCTTCGAGGGCGCGTTCGCCCGGCGGTTCGGTTGACGGCATTCGCGGCCAGATTCTACAATCCTTTCCGTTGCCGCAGCGCGCACCCTGCATTGATCCGAGGCGACGTGGGCACGTGTAACGCGCCCGATCACGACACCAACGTACCGCGATTCAAATTGCCTCGGAGGGCGTGCGACGCGCACTGCCACGTGTTCGGCCCGGCGGCCAGGTTCCCGTACGCGCCGGGCAGGGCGTATACACCGCCCGATGCTCCCAAAGAGAGCCTGGGTGCCTTGCACGCCGTCCTGGGAATCGAACGGGCCGTCATCGTTCAGGCAAGCTGTCACGGCACCGACAATCATGCGATGCTGGACGCCATTGCCACGAGCGGCGGGCGCTATCGCGGGGTTGCGATCGTCGACGGTTCGTTCACTGCAGAGGACTACGCCGATCTCCACGACCGCGGGATCAGGGGCGTCCGCTTCAATTTCGTCAAGCACCTGGGCGGAATGCCGGATCTGAATGTCTTCGATCGTGTCCTCGAACAGATTCGGCCGCTCGAGTGGCACGTGGTCGTGCACCTCGACGCGGCGGACATCGTGGAACTCTCTGGCCTGCTTCGGCGGCTACCGGTGCCATTCATCATCGATCACATGGGCCGCGTCAAAGCCGACGGGGGTCTGGAGCAGCCGGCGTTTCTGGCGCTGCTCGACCTGATGACGCTCGAGAACTGCTGGGTGAAAGTATGCGGATCCGAGCGCGTATCGGTGACCGGCCCGCCGTTTCTCGATGCGGTACCTTTCGCGCAGGCGCTCGTGCGCGCAGCGCCCGATCGTGTGCTGTGGGGCACTGACTGGCCGCATCCAAACGTCGGCCGTCATGTCCCGAACGACGGAGACCTGGTGGATCTTCTGCCGCTGATCGCGTCGGACGAAGCGCTCAGGGGCAAGCTCCTCGTTGACAACCCGGCGCGCCTCTACGATTTCGGAG
>DAIRVG010000199.1:0-9900 GCA_036802945.1 Vicinamibacterales bacterium | reverse complement strand
CGCAGCGAGGGACGCAGCGTGGGACGCAGCGTGGGCCGCAGCGAGGGCCGCAGCGTGGGCCGCAGCGAGGGACGCAGCGTGGGACGCAGCGTGGGCCGCAGCGAGGGACGCAGCGTGGGACGCAGCGTGGGCCGCAGCGAGGGCCGCAGCGAGGGACGCAGCGTGGGCCGCAGCGTGGGACGCAGCGAGGGCCGCAGCGTGGGACGCAGCGGGGGCCGCAGCGGTGGCCGCAGATCTCCTTGCACGCATCGAATTCGTCCGCGATCTCTCCATCGACCCCAAGCACATCGAGCACGCGGAGGCGCGCTGGCGGGTGTGGCAGAAGGGCTACGCGCTGCTTTGCGATGTAGATGGCGTGCTGTATGTGTATGCGAAGGGAGGACTGACGTGAAGGATGAGAGGATTCGCAGCCTCGCGCGCATCTGGCTCGATCTTGGATTGCACGACGAGATGGAGGCGTCGCTGGTAGCTACGATCAAGCGTGCCCTCGCGGAGAGGGACGCGGAGATCGTGGCGTGGGCAGAGGCACAGGGCAGGCACGGTGCACTGATCGCCTTCCTGAAGGGGGCTGACGATGCCGGGTGAGATCCCCAAACACGTCGCGGATGAAGTGAAGCGGCGGGCCAAGATCGGGACCGGGATCATGGGCTACATCGAAGCACACGCTGATGCGAAGCGCCGCCATGCGGCTGGCGAACGTCAGCGCAGGTGTCCCGTGTGCATGAAGTGGTTCTGGGAAGTTGAGGCGCACAAGTGTCCGGAGGTCCGCGATGCCGGGTGAGATCACACAGCGGGACACCGCAATTCGGCTCGACCTTATGACGGAGGACGTGCCAGTCGTGGGTTGGACGCTCAAGTATGCGGTACCAGCCAAGCGGTATCCGTCAATCAACGATTTCGCGGAGCCCTTCGACATCCGCTTCGAGACACCGAAGGAAGTCGTGTACGAGCTTCGGAATCTGATCCTCGGGGATCGGTTTGTTCCCGTGTATGTCCCGCGCGGGTTCTTGCAAGGGCTTGGGACGCTGACGGATGTCATCAACGTCTACGGGAACGAGCGCGAGAAGTACGGGACGGACAAGGTGCTCGCCGTGGTGAACGATACGCTCGGGATTGACATTGCGATGGCGATTCGATTCGCCGTGAGACGCATGGAGGCCCCCGATGCCGGGTGAGAAGAACCAGTTCTGGGACCAATGTACCTGCGGGCACTTGCGCGACGAGCACAAGCGGTTTGGTGGCGAGTGCCAGGACGACGATTGCAAGTGCATCTGTTTCGACTGGGACCCCGACGCGAGCGACATCCACGATATTGCTCGGGAGGAAAACGGTGCCGGGTGAGAAACCAAAGCACGTTGCTGACGAGGTGAAGCGGCGCGCCAAGGTCGGCACTGGCATCATGGGCTACATAGAAGCACATGCTGATGCGAAGCGCCGCCTTGCGAATGGCGAGCGCCAGCGCAGGTGTCCAGTGTGCATGAAGTGGTTCTGGGAAGTAGAAGCGCACAAGTGTCCGGAGGTCCGCGATGCCGGGTGAGAAGAAGGGGCAGGCGCTTCTGTTGCTTACGTTGTTGGCAGGATGCGACAACCGGGACGACGGCTACCGATACATTGTGCAGACGCCGTACAAAACCTACATCGCTAGCGCCTGGTGTCCGGCGTACACCAACAACTGCATCGAGATCCGGCTTGTCTCCGGTGAGCGGGTGCGGATTTGTGGCTCTTACTCTATCCGGGATTCGGTGATGAGCCATGACTGACAAGAAGCTCGTCCGGAGGGAGGCGCAAACACTCCACGATTGCAGCGTCTACGGGTCGTTCGTGCGCAAGGTTGCCTGGTACGAGCAGGGCCTCGCGGACCTGGCAGCGGGGAGGCATGCGACGGGGTGTGAGTGCGTCCGTGAACGCCTTGGATGGCCTGGCGTAGATGATCCCGGTAGGCCGTGGAATGGGTGTTCCGAAATCGCCCGCCGGATGCTCGCGTTCGAGGGGTACGAGGTCACGCTGGCCTCGATGGAGGGGGAGAAATGAAGGCTGAAGATCAGGTGCCCAGCAGGGAGACGTGCGAGCGGCTGAAGGCGGCGGGGTTTCCGCAGGATGACACCTACTTCTACTGGGACAAGACGGACCTCAACGAGTATGGGGTGTATGCGTTCTGGAGTACCTACAACCGGGTTGGCGCCGCCCCGACCGTAGGGGAGTTGATGGAGGTATTGGTCAAGGCCGGGTATAGCCCAAGCGTCGGTGCCGTCGGAGAGCTTGGATATGGCGCATCTTCCACGGCATCGAAGGCAGGAACGGTTCCGGTGTTTGTGACGAGCATGCAGGTTTATCCAACTGCCGCCGAAGCCGCCGCGCTGCTCTGGTTGAAGGTGAAGGGGGAGAAATGACCAACTGGCTCGACCCGGATGAGGTGAAGGCAGCCTACGACAAGGCAGAGAGTACGCGCGGGAAGTGGTCGGCTGCTGCAACAAACGACTACCACGCTTACAATGCCGTTGCGGTCCTCTCGGCCCTCGCGGAGTTGGACCCACGACAGTTGCAAGCCTATGGCTGCGACGAGCTTTGCAACCGCAACAACCCAATTTCCAACGCTGCTGGGAAGCCGTGCGACTGTTCCCCGGGGCACTTCTTCCGCATCTGGCGCGTGGCGCTGGTCGTGACGGGGAAGGAGGACGGACGTGACGCAGGAAGAGAATCCTTGGGGGGTCAAGATTGAGGACAACGTTCTCATGCTTCCCCACCAGTGTCAGGACTGGATAGTGGCGCCGGGTGGGGATGAGTTTGTAGACGAGGATGCGAAGGATGACATCCAGGACTTGATGAAGTACCACGGTTTCGTGCCGAGCAAGGAGCAAGGGGCGGAGTGGGCGAGGAGTCTGGCGATGGAGCTGCTCAAGTGGGCAGACTTGCTTGAGAAGGAGGACGCGGGGGCATGAAGGAGGAGAGGATACAAGAACTCGCACAGGGATTCCGCTGCCAATGTCAGAGCAGCAGCTTGAACGACGAGGACGCGGTAGAGGACTACAACGTCCAGAGATTAGTTGAGATCCTTGCCGAGCGCGACCGCGAGGTGGAGGAGTGGGTAAGGAAGAAGCAGCACCTTGACGCCGACTACCAGTATCTCGGGGTTCTGGAGGACCTCCTCGACTTCCTGGAGGCGCGGGGATGAGCGCGGAGGACTGGGTCGGGGCGATCTCCGCAACCACGGTGTTCCTGTTCGTCGCGTGGTGCATGTTGGACTTGTGGCGTACAAGGGAAAAACAAAGGGAGCCCTCAATGGCAGAAGCAGGAGTGAAGGTCGAGGTTGTGGAGCCGAAGGTGAGGTTCAGCATCGTGCGAGATTACGGCGCGGGCGTCAACACCTACGACTTCACCGAATCCGAAGCCCGCGCGATCTACGGTGGGCTGGCGGTGCACTTCGGAGATCCCTGGAGCACGACGTTTGAGAAGAAGGACGCCGAGATCGGCAGACTAAAAGCCGAGGGTGCTCTGCTTCGCAAGCGGGCCGAAGGCTTGGTGGCCGAGGACGCGCGCCTGCGCGACTGGATGCTGTACTGGAAACGCAACCTTGCGGTGTTCGGCGGAGGGCGAAACGAGATTGACAGCGCGCTGGAAGGCTTCTCGGCGCCGGAGTCGCAGATCAAGATTCGGTAGTCTGGTAGAATCGGGAATCGGAGGATCGAAGTGGACCGTGAAACCTGGAGGAAGCTCACAGATGACGAGAAATGGACGCTATTTTCTGATGTTCGCGGGATTGCTCGCGCTGCTTGCCACGGCCTGCAAGGAATCCATGACCTCGAACGGACCTGGCAAGACTTCGCCGCCGACCGTGGCGACCGCCGTGACGATGAGCCCGAGAGTGTGGGCAATCCGCAAGAGCACGTGCCAGGACTGCCACACCCGGACCTATAACGGCAACTACACGGCCGGCATCAACATGCTCACCAAGACGAGCCTCGACGACTCGCAGATGCAGACGTTCTACGACGCCATCAGCTACGAGAAGGCGCCGGCCGGGTATCACATCACGAGCGAGGCGGACCGCGAATCGCTGTTGACGTGGGCCTACGAGAGAGGGGCGACGGCCTACGACCTCTACATTCCGAGCACGCTCACCTGGAGCCAGGCGACGCAGCAGAGCGGGGCGTCGAACGGGAGCGACGGGAATGCGGCTGGCAGGTACTACAGCCTGACCATCGAGGACCTGTTTCGCCCGGACATTTGGATCGAGAACTACACGTCCGGCAGCCCGCAGAGCTTGACGAAGCAGTGCGTCACGTTGCAGGACTATCACACCGTCGATGCGGATTCGTTCGCGCATTCCGACAGCCCGGTGGACTACATCGTGCCGGATGGGTTGGCGTTCAACGGCCGTATCAAAGAATTCACGGCCGGTGGCTACGTCGTCCACAACAAGCACATGGGGTTCTTCTTCCATTCGCGGCTGTTGAAGAAGGGCGCGAGCCCAAACAACGCCCGCGACGGGCGGACCTATGTGCGGCTCCAGGTGGATCGTGACTACTTCGCGTTCCGTGGCAAGAGCGAGGCCGTCCACGATGAGGTCGAGACGTACCCGTGGAACACGGCTCCCGCCGACCCATTCCTGGTGAATCAGCCCGGCTATCACAAGGGCACGCGGGCGGATTACTCGCAGACGCCGGTCGATTCCATGTTCCTGCTCGACAACAGGTACTACTGGGTGCAGATGAGCGCCGGTATCGTGAGCGGGAAGATGCGGTACCACGCGACGCTCTGGACGGAGAAGCCGGCCAACGGCGGCACCATGATTTCGGAGATTGGCGCCGAGCGCGACGACGACGACGAAGCCTACGGCGGCTTCGGCTTCTTCACCTACGACACCAACAGCACGAGCAAGAAAGATCGTTGGGCAGAGTGGTACGTCGCCGCCAGCAGCATGCACGGCCAGGGCGGGCTCGGCGCTCCGAACGGCACCGGCTGCCGGCCGCCGTGTGAACTGGACCGCCCCTAATGCCGACGCTCAACCAGCAGCAGTGGGAGTTTGCCGACATGGTCGGGGAACTGATCGAGCACGCGCGCTGGATGGGCTACCGGGTGGCGCTGGGGGAAGCCTGGCGCCATCCGGTGATGATCCTCTGGTACTTCGTCCGCGGGCTCGGCTCGAAGAACTCGTTCCACGGCAAGAAGCTCGCCATCGACATACTGCTGTTCAAGGACGGCGTGTACTTGACGCGGACCGAGGACTACCACGGGCTTGGGATCTGGTGGGAAAACCGCGGCGGGACGTGGGGCGGGCGGTTCAAGCGAGCGGACGGTAATCACTTTTCGCTTGGCGAGAAATGAGTGCGCGGTCGTACCCAGAATGCCCGCAGTGCAAGTCGGAGATGACTTGGCTGCGGGCATTTTGTGTTCCGTGTGGTGCGGGTCCCATGTGTCCTACCTGTTATCGGCAGCACCAATGCTCACTGGTGCGGGTTGAGGCGCTGCGCCCATCCCACGAGAGCGGTGCCGAACATGGACGCCAAGAAGGCGACGACGGCGATGGCGCCGAGCCACTTGGCTTGCGCGATTCGTAGGCCGTCGATCTTCTGCTCGTGTTCCTTCTGTTTGAGGCTCACGGATGTCCTCCATTCATGTGCGCCGGCCCTCCACTGTTCGAGTTCCCGCAACCTTTGATCGAACGCTTCCCAGTCCCCTAGCGTCATGTCTGTGGCCCTCCCACGTCCATCGAGGGGCGATTAGGCGAAAGATGGACCACTCAGTATCCGGATGACTCGCGCCTCTTTTCGACCTTGCGTCGCTCCTTCTCATCCTGTCGCAAGTCCGATCTGGCGGGGATGCCAAACCACGGACCCCAGAACGGCTCCGGCATGTTCTGAATCATAAACGACCGCGCCGCATCTGACTTGCCAGTCGCTCCGGTGCGGTAGGCGGCCTGCCCAGCGTCGGCTGCGGTGCCGAGCGTTGCGCCCAGGATCTTCTCACCCGCGTCGCGCCCGTAGGAGCCCGAGAAGATGTCGAAGGCTGCGATGAGCGACGAGTACATGCCGGCCCCTGCCATCGTCTCGATGATCTGGTGCGACAGCGGATCGTCCTTGGCGTTTTCGTCCTTGCGCAGGGCTGCGAGCGCCCGATAGATACCGTACCCAAGCCCGAGGCTTGCAGCCGTGCCGGCGAAGAGTTTCATCTGCGCGGCCTTGTTGCGGACGGTGCTCTTGGGGTCGGTGAAATTCCACTCGCGGTGGAACTCGGCCGTCGCCCGCAGGTTGAACTGCTGGAACTTGAACATCTCTTTGCCGATGGGGTGCTGCATGACGGCCGGCATGTCGCGCGGCTCGCTGCGCCCGTTGGTGCGCGCCACCAGCCACTCGGCGGCGTTGATCTTCAAGGCTTCGATCTCGGCCGCCGTGTGCGTCGGCTTGAGCGCAATCTTCTGTACAGCCGGGTCCTGCCACAGCTCGCGCGCTACGTCCTGGTAGTAGTTCTTGTTGCCGAATCGGGTGGTCTGCCCAGACCTGATGGCGTGCTCGATCTCCGGGATGAGCGCGTGAATCGAGCGGCGCGCCCACATGCTCGCCTTGAGACGCGGCAGGCGGTCCAGCGGCGTCACCAGGTACGGGTACTTCAAGAGCATGTGCGTGCCCTTGCCGATGATCCCGGAGAGCGACGAGAGGACGTGCGAATACTCGTTCCGCATCGCCGTGCCCATCTCATGCACAAACAGGTCGTGCTCCTCGTTGTAGAACTTCTTCCGGAACTCCTTCGGCAGGTGCGACTCGGAGACGGCGTACCGGAACGAATCGTTCATCGCCCGGAGCCCGTCGCGGTAGCGAACCGGGTACTTCATCTCGTTCGCCCACGTCGAGAGCTGCCGGATGCCGGCGCGCCCGAGCGACTTGACCGACACCAGGGCCGAGAGGTTGTTGAGCGCCTGGCTCGTGGTCTTGGGCGCCTGGTTGCTGGCGATGTCGAAGAGCGTCGCCATCGCGTCCGTGTTCTGCCGGTCGCCCTTCGCAACGTCCATGATGTCGCGGGCGAGTTCCATGTCGCCGCCCCACATGCGCGCCATCTCAACGCGGCGGATGATATTCGGGAAGTACATATCGAATAGCTTCACCGGGTCGAGCACCCGGCCGGACTTCACGTCGAGCAGCCGGTGGCGGTCCAGGAAGTTGGCGTGGCTGGCTTCCGGTTCCCCGATGCTGATGTTGAACAGCGGATCTTCGGCCATGCCGCTCATCTTGCTCAGGTGGTCGCGGACCTGTGCGCGCGTCATGTCGGGGCGGGCCTCGATGGCCTCGTCGATGATCTTCTCCTGGAGCGCCTGGGCGCGCTCGTACTTCTCCTGCCACGCGCGGACTCCCAGCCGGCCGATCTTCCGCGGCTCGGGCGTCAGGGCCTCGGGTGCAATGACCACCGGCAGGCCGTACATGGGCATCTCGACCCAATGCTTGATCGTGTCGGTGGCCTCGACGGCGGTCGATGCGAGCTGGTCCGACCAGAACTTCGTCAAGGCGTCCGAGACGATGGATTCTTCCTTCGTGAGCCCCGCCACACGCCGGCCGTCGATCATGCGCGACGCCCAGTCTGCGATGACACGGACCTTGGTGTTGGCGTTCTCCTGTACGTCCTTCGGCATCGGCTTGCCGGAGACGACGTGCTCCCAGAACGCCTCGAAGTGCTTCGTCTCCTTGGCGTTCATGGTGCGCGTGAAGTCGTCCTTGAGCCCGGCCTTCTCCTGCGCTTCGACCAGTATGCGCTTGTACTCGAACAGGAGTCGGCCGGCGCGTGTGTTGACGGCCTGCTCCACGAAGTTGACGCCACGGTTCAACGCCTCGCCCGGTGCGCCGAACCCAGTGAGCGCGTGGCTTGCCGACTGGAGCTTGCGCGTAATGAGGTTCGGCTGGTGCGGCGCCGTGACGCCGGGTGCGTCGGAGCCCTGGAACAGATGCTCGCGCCCCAGGTCTGGCTCCAGGTCGCTCTTCTGGTACTGGACCTTGCGCTCGCTGGGCTGCTCGACCGGGCGGAAGATGCGATCCTCGCCCACGCCGATCTCCGGGAAGATTTGGTCGATGATGCTCTCGATGCGCCGCGGACCGGGCTGGCCGTTCATGGCGAGGCGTGCGCCTTCGGGCGTGTCCATCGGTCCAGGGCGCAGCGGGCCGCGGTCGAGTGGCGTGCGAGCCCACGCCTCGGCGCTCGCACGCTCGGCGCCCTTGAGGCGGCCGACCTGTGGCTTGCGCCCCCTCGGGAAGATGACGAACGGCAGCCCCGCGAGCGCGACCTTCTTGGCTTCTTCGTCGTCCGATGCTAGGATGGTGCCCGCAACCGCCCCGGCCAGACCGTAAGCGATATACTTGCCGGAATCTCCCTTACGACCACCCTTCCGCTGACGGTTGCGGGTTTTCTCTTCGACCTCTTCGCGCTGGTTGTGACGCTCGACGGCGTCGGCCAGCTTGTCGGCAACGCGCCTGTCCTTCGCAGTGGATGGTCCCGCCTCGGGGGACTTGTCGGCCTTGTCTCCGAGAATGACCTTGGCGCGTGTGACGGCGCGCTTCTCGCGCGGCATGCTGTTCTTCTCGATGTCGGCGCTGACTTCGTGGACGGGGCGCGTGGCAGCATCGACGGCCTTCTCGACCATCGGTCCGAACTCGCGGCCGTACTTCTTGGCGAGGTAGTCGATGGCTTCCGGCGCGCTGGCGAAGATCGAGTCCCAGTTTTGGTTGACGAACTTCTCGACCACCTTGCGGTTGCGCTGCTCGGTGGTCATGCCCTCGTATTCCTTCTCGTTTCCACCGAGCATCCCGCGAATCCGCTCGTCCATGTACAACTCGTCGTTTGCAACCTCGTTCTGCGCGCGCGCGGCTGCGACGACCTCGCTGCGATTGAGGCGTCCCATGTTCGGCGCAAGGCCAGCCTGTTCCAGCGCGTGCTGCTCAAGCTGCATGCCACGCAATTCCGCGGTGCTGGACTTGGCCTTGCGAAGCGACACTTCGAGGAACTGGTCGAAGTCTGGGCGCAGGTTCGGGTCCATTTCGTCCCAGGCGTCGAAGGCTTTGCGCGCGACCTCTCCCAGCTTATCGACGCGCTTCGGGTCGATCTTGCGAGCACCGTAGGCTACGGAGCCCTTCGCTGGCTTCGGCGGTTTGCCGGGCTTCTTCTCGACGGGCGGCGCCTCCGGCTTCGGCTGCTCGGCAACGGGCGCGACCTTCGGCGGCTCCGGCGGGGCGGCGGCCTTGACCGGCGGCGGGGACTCGCCGCGGCCCTTGAACGCGGCGCGCACCTTCCCGAACTCCGTGCGCTCCGTCTGCTTCGGTGCAGCGCGCAGCGGCTCGCGCGGGGTGGCGGCGACCGGCGGCGGCGCCGGAATCTCGCGGAGCGGACCTGCGACTTCGGTAGGCGCCAGCCGGCGGACCGTCTTGTTGAGCGCCCGCTGGGCCTTCTTCTTTGGCAACCGCTTGGGACGGGTTGGTACCAGGCGTGACTCGGCGGCACGCTCGCCGGTCGGCAGGTTGGTCGGCGCCCCGGTCTTGCGGTACTTGGTCGCGGCGCGCGCGCCCGGCGGGGGCGGCTCTTGGCGGCCGGCCACGGGTGGCGGCTTCGTCCCACCGAACTTCGGCCCGAACTCGCGCGCCTGGATCTGGGTGCGCAACTGCTCGGCGGGCGACGGCGGCGGGGCGGGCGGCGGCGCCAACTCGCCTTCCATCGCGGCCACGTCCGCGTCTGTAGCCTCATCCAGCCGGAACCGCTTCATGCCGGGCTCGGCCTCGCCGCGGGCGGTGGCGCGTTCGAGCATGCGCGCCCTTGTCGTGACCGGCGGCTCGGCCCCGACCGGACTCGGCGGCGGTGCGACCGTAGGCCCCACGGGCGGCGGCTGGATGCCGCGGGCGCGCGCGTCCTCGACCGCCACCTCTTTGC
>DAIRVG010000198.1:0-9973 GCA_036802945.1 Vicinamibacterales bacterium | reverse complement strand
TATAGCGCGGGTCGGCTCTGCGCCACTGCCCTGCATCGATCCATTTGCACGCCGGCGGACCGTTCGTTGACAAGCCCACCACTGGCCGATAAGCTGACCCGGTTTCGAGCTTCATCGCGCCTCCCGCGCGGACCGGCAGTCATGAAACGGAGTCTTCTCACATGAACGGACGCGACAGCATCACGTCGCTTCTCGTGCTCAGAAAGCTGACGCGCGCGATTGCCGACACCGTTCGTGCACAGGTCACGACGTACCTGACGACGCTGACGCCGTTGCTGCGGCCCGAGATCGTCTTCGGCGATTACATGCAGGGCGCTCCGAAGGTACCGAGCCTCAAAGCTGACCAAGCCTTCAAAGAGCTGCAGGCACTCTACGACACCGTCGCCCCCACGAAGCCGTTGAATTTACGGCGCGAGATGACGCCCCCGTTCAATTTCCCGAACGTCGGCCTCGAGCTCACACCCGTCGACTACGTTCACATCGCGCAGACAGGCTCGGGCACCAAAAACATTACCGTGCGGTCGCCTCTGACCTGGGTGCTGACGTATACCGGCTTTGCGCCTCCCCGCCTGCAGGAGATGTTGGATCAGAAGGTTCGCGGCGACGAGCTGCAGCGCTTCATCCTCAGTTATCTCATCATCCATCTGGTGATGAAGTATCGGCCCGGGGTGATGGAGATCCTGGATGGACTCCATTTCCCCGTCACCACGAGCACATCGGCAGAATTCGGCGACCTCCCCATGACGCGAATCGGCGTGGGGGTCTCCACCAAGCGCCCGCCGGACTCTGTCGTCGTCGAGAGCGCCGAGCTGACGGGAATGGACGCCTTCGAGGAAGTCGTCAACGTGGAGGACATTGCGCGTTTGCCAGACCCGCTGAAGGAGCGCCTGCTCGAGATCGTTCGTCTCCAAACGCCAGAACGCGTCTGACGCGTCAGGGCCTCAGCGCACCTGTGGCCGATCCGATGATTCCTCTCGATTCGACCTCTTACGACAAGGTCCCGTACCAAAGCCTTGCCTTTGCGCAAACCCATCCCGACCGCATGGCGACAATCGCGCGCATGTTCGATTTGTCCCCCATCGATGTCGCCCGCTGCCGAGTTCTCGAGCTTGGCTGCGCCAGCGGTGGCAACCTCATTCCGATGGCGGTCAACCTTCCGGATAGCACGTTCCTCGGCATCGACCTGTCACGCGATCAGGTTCGCGACGCGCAGGCAACGATCGACGCCCTGAACATACGGAATATCACCGTCAGGCAGGTGTCGATTCTGGACATCGATCGGGACTGGGGCGAGTTCGACTACATCATCTGCCACGGCGTTTTTTCGTGGGTGGAAACGGCCGTGCAGGACAAGATTCTCCAGGTTGCCTCGCAGAATCTTTCTCCAGCCGGCGTCGCGTACGTCAGCTACAACACGTACCCCGGCTGGCACATGCGCGATATGGTTCGGCACATGATGCGCTACCACGCCGGCCAATTCGAGGAGCCGCAGGACCAGATCGAGCAGGCGCGGGCGCTGTTGAAGTTCCTGGCATCCGCTTCTCATGGCTCTGGGCCTTATGGCGAGCTCTTGAACCGCGAGGTCGAACGACTGAATCGATCGGCCGACTCGTACCTGTTCCACGAGCATCTGGAACAGACAAATATGCCGCTCTATTTTCATCAGTTCATCGAGCGGGCTGAGCGCGCCGGGTTGCTCTACTTGTCGGAGGCGGCAGTGGCCGACATGCTCACGTCTCTGTTGCCACCGGATGTAGCCGAGACGCTCGAGCGAATCAGTCCGGACCTGCTGCATCTCGAGCAGTACATGGATTTCGTGCGGAACCGGCAGTTCCGTCAGACGCTGCTCTGCCATGCGGACGCGGGGCCAAAGCGGGCGTTGACGCCGGAGTTCATGCACGGGCTGATGGTGTCTTCACGAGCGGTGGCCGATACAGCCTCGCCCGACCTCGCGGCCGGAACGATGGTGACCTTCAGGATCGGGGCTCAACGCGCGGACAGCGCCTTGCCCGGCACGAAGGCGGCGCTGACGGTGTTGATGGAGATCTGGCCAGAGGCGATCGACGTTGACGCGCTGTGCGCGATCGCGCTCCAGCGTGCCGCTCCCTTCCTGGCGGACACGTCAGCTGACGAGGCTCGACGCGCGATTATCGGCGATCTGTTCGGCGGCGTGATGTACGGGATGGTCAAGCTTCATAGTCAGCCGCCGTCCTGCACCAACAGTCCGTCGGATACCCCGCGCGCGCATCCTTACGCGGCTTATCAGGTGCAGAGCGGACACACGGTGGTGAATGCGCACCACGAGATGATCGAGCTCGAGGCGCTGGCGGTGGAAGTGTTGAAGCTGGCCGACGGGCGGCGGCGACGAAGCGACATCCTCGATGCGCTGGTCGAGCGGTTCGAACGCGGGACGCTCGAGATGGAGGATCGCGGAGCGCCCGTCACCGACGCCAGCGCGGCGCGGACGATCCTTGCGGACAGGCTGGAGAAAGCGATCGCGAGCCTTACGAACAGCGCAGTACTGGTCGCCTGAGCGCTGTACCGACCCGGCGGAGCGAGTATCAGCCCTGGTAGAACAACCAGGCGCTGACCGCGCCGAAGATGACGCCGATGAGCAGCCACGTGCGGCTTTGGGGATGCGAGGGACCACCGCGCGCGAGGGCCATTACGATAAATACGGCAGCCAACCCGGCAAGGATGTACTTTGCAGCCACTCCACCTCTCTTCCTCTCTTCCGATGAGTCTCGCTCCCCTATCCGACGACCGCCTACGCGCTGGAGCTATACCAGTCGACTATTTCGCCGGCAAACGGCTGGAGCGGAATTGCACCGAGTACGACCAACGGGTCGATCCGATATTTCTCTCGCGTGCCCAGCTTCCCGGCCTCAAGTGTCCGCCAGATCTCGAAATGAAGGTGCGGATAGTGCGGGCTCGAATTGCCGGAGGTTCCGGTCTGCCCGATAATCGTCCCTGGCTCTAATTTGGTCCCTCGGCTCACGAGCACCTTGGAGAGGTGCGCGTACACCCCCCAGCATGTCCACTCCGGGAAATCGATTTTGGTGATCACGAAGTTGCCGAAGTCCTTCCCCTTTAGGATCGATTTCACGCTGCCGTAGTAGATTGCAAAGCAGTCGGTGCCGGGCTCGGCATACAAATCAACACCGCCGTGAAATTTCTTTGTGTTTTTGACCGCTCGCGTGTAGCCATAGGTCCCTCCGACGAGGAGCTGTAAATGCCGGTCACATCGGAGAATGGGCTTCGCGAGGGGCATTCGCATGCCCTTGCGCTGAGATGTCGCCATCTGTTTCCGCTCCTCGCCTAAATTGGGACCTTATCCGGGTAGTGTCCAGCTACTCCATTTGGGCCAACAGCTTCTGTTGACGCCAAGCCGGCGCGCTGGTGTTGAAGAGCGGCGTGCCTGGTTCGAGGAGGCACAGGTAGTGCGCCGCGAGGATCCGCTGGCGCTGGTAGCCATTCTTCAATACGTCGATACAATGCTCGCGAGTAACTGGCGCTCCCATGAAGTAGCGCTGCCCCTTCTGAAATCGCGAGCTGTTCGCCGCCCACCAGTTCTCGACTTTCTTCTGGTCAGGCCATGGGAGGCTTTCGTCGGGATCCATGTCCACGTTGGGGTCGTCAGGCTCGTCGTTGGGCCCGGACTCAAAGCCCTCCGGTTTCTCCCCCTCCAAGTGGCTCTGACTCAGGTCAACGCCGGTGATCAGCGTGAACGCTTCTCCCGAAAGGCGCGCGATCTTGGCATCTGCCATCTGCCCAATGAGCCAAGCGCTGTAGACAGGATCGCCCGCAACACCTGTGCCCTGTATGAGCCATCGCAGTTGCTCCGGAGTTTTCGCCAAGCCCCGCAGCACTTCATGCGCCGCACTGGCATTCATTGCTTGAAGGGCTAGGCGGTACGCTCTGGCCCGATGGGGTCCAATCGCCAGTCCCGCCTCCGTCAACCTGTCCAGAGCTTCGCCTCGATGTCCAAGCAGGACTGACGACCACGCCGCCCAGAGACCACACTCTGGGTCGTCATCGCGGCTCCCGGCCACACAAACCGCACGCGCGTCATCGCATCCGATTTCGCCTGCCGTCCGGAGAGCGCGCGCACGAACCGCGGAGCTGGCGTCCAGTATCCGACGCGCAGAGACGAGTCCCGGGTCGACCCGGTGTAAAGCGCACGCGGTGACGCCTATCATCCGCCGGAACGGATCCGATGAACCGAGTAGGCTCGCCACCACCCCCTCCAGGTGCTCCCCCCCAAGCCAACCAAAAGCGGACGTCAACCCCGGGCGAGATTCGGGCACTGCATGCGCCAACGCCAGGCACCTGTCGATTCTTTGCTGTTGCTTCTCTTCAATCGCTCGAACCGCTGACGTGAACACCGTACCTGAGGATGGGGTTTCGAGCGCTACGTCGCAGAAGAGCCATCCATACTCACCCGCAACTGACAGCCCGTCGTGGTGCGCTGCGAGTCGCTCATCGAAGCCGGCGACATCGCGCAGCTTGACGTGTGGTGCCCGTGTCAACGACGTACGTAGTGTATGGAGAAACGCGACCTCCTCCACATGCTCTCGAACGACGGCCGGAATGATCGTCACTGCTCGCGATTCTCCCACTACCCCTCGCGGACCCATTGCGCGTGAGCCCCGCAGAAGATTTCCGCGATGACCTTTAACTCTAGAAGGTTTTTAGGTATTTCGGCGCCCCAGCATTTCCATTACGCGATCCCATGCTTGCGGATCGTGCTGTTCGCGAGGCGGCAAACTGTCGCGAGCGGTTTCCCCGAACTCTGCGGTCAATCCTGGATCGGCGCCTGCTCGAAGTAAGAGCTCAATCATTGGGATGTCGAAGTTGCTTGCCGCATGGGCGAGCGCAGTCCAGGCAAGTACGCCGCCATATTCATTGATTGTCTTTCCGGCCCCGTACTGGAGAAGCAACCTTACCATCTCTAGATCCTGTGCCGCCGCACACAAGCGCAGCGGCGATTCACCATCGGACCGGCGGGCGTTCGGGTCGGCGCCGGCTTCGAGAAGGAGACGGGCCGCAGCAATATTGGGGGGATCGCAAGCACTGAGAATGGGTGTTTCATTATGATGAACATCCCATTCGTTGACGTTCGCGCCATGCTCGAGTAACAACCTCACGAAATCGATCGACTTCACATAGTCGATCGGCTTTTCGAAGTCGACGTGACCGATAGCCGCGTGGAGGGGCCGCCACCCCCTTTCGTCCGGAGCGTTAGGGTCCGCGCCCTCTGATAGAAGACTCGCAACGTGGCTGAGATCGTCCTGAGTAATGGCGTTAATGAGTTCCGATGAAGTGCCGAACTTCTTGTAGATCATTGCCATCTAGGCCTGCATTGCCTGCTATCTGCAATTGTCTGCGATCGCTTGTCTTGAGTTTGTGATCGCCACTCTCGTTTCAGCGATCGCATTGTCATGGCCTTGCCGCTCCCTTTGTAGCTCCGCGGTCTTTACCGGATCACCCGGAACCGTGTCGAGACTCCGATCGTTAAAGCACTCGCGTTCGATCTCTTGCCTAAGGTTCAGAAGTCTCAGTTCGGCGCTCAGTTTGCACTTGAGTCGAAAACAGCCTATGGCCCTGCGATACGCTGCCCCGCCGCCCGCAGGGGGAGGGTTCGGTGTTGCACTGTCGCATTGCTTCTGCTTTGTCTTCGCGTTGGTCAGCCTTTCCTTCTTTCCCTTGCGAACGTCTTCCCGACAGGTTTGATTGTCCCACTTCACTTTGCACATCTTCGCCCCGTTTGGGGTCGGGACGACCCGGTTGGCCATCGGGCTAGCGTGATTCGAAGTCGTCACGTCGGTGTGCCGATCGACGTTCTGACCTTCGAATTTCACGTCCATCGACCAGGCGATGAAGTAGGTCTTTCCCGTGATCACATGGGTGACGACTCCCGCCCCCTGGCCATTGGTGGCCGCTTCGTCGCCGAGCGGAGAGGTCTTATAGAAAGACTGATCTTTCAGCATGACCTCCTTGCCCTCGATCATCACCGTCTTGCTCCCCTGCTGCATGTCCTTGGCAAAGGCCGTGTTTGGGTAGGGGACAGGGAGCGGCCCTGCTGGAGGAGGCGGCGGAGTCAGGCAGACGTCGGGGAAGCCGGCAATGACTTTGCCACTCCCCGCTTTGCAGGCGATCTCATCACCGTCGGCATATACATCGCACCCCATCGATCAATTTCCCTCAAGACTCGGCGGATCGAAGTAGAGCAACAGCCCGGTTTCCCGGAACAGCGCTCGTGAAGCAGCCAGCGCGGGCGCCCGGTGCGTACGCCTTGGCCCATGCGGTCTTCGCCCTCACCATTTGCACCACCCCTGCCGCCGCTCCAGTGTCACCGATTGAATCAGCCGCATGCCACAGAGGCTGCGGTAGAGAACGAACAACGCGCGCCAGGCGACCTTCAACCAATGCAAGCTCCCGGAATCCATAGTTCTCGCCGCTCACGTCCGAGATCCTGAAATCCAATTCGTGAAAACCCCAGCCCGCTTCAGCTAGGGCTTGTCTGCAGGCGTCGGCCAACCCTCGAGCAAGCAGAGGTTCCTCGGCCAGTACTGATGCCCGTTCCTGACCGAATCCCAGACCAACGACTTCTACTCTAGGTTCCAGCCTCGAAGGGATATGCCGTTGGACGAGCACTGCTGCCGCCGCCTCTCCCGGAATCACGCCGTCCGTGTGACCTTTGCGCTTCAGACGCCAGCTCCGGTCCAGCCAAAAAAGAGAACTGGCATTGATATAGGAATCGACCCCGCAGACCAAACAGCCAGAAACGTTCGTCGTCTGCAGCAGGTCTCGAGCAATTCGAAGGCCCTCGAATCCAGCCGTGTGTCCTTCGGAAATCACCATCGAGAAACTAGAATGGAACTTTGTGCCTAGCTTCTCCTCCACCTGCGAAATTATCCTTTCAGCCAACCACGCTCCCCCTCCGGGCCGTCCGGGTTCCGCCAAGCCTACGAGCAACGGCACCTCGTGAAAAGGAAACGCTGTCATACCAGAAAGACAATTGTGCAAGGCCATTGCAAGCATTTCCACCAGGCGGTCCCCGAATTGCGAATCCAGATCTGGGACGGCGGCTCCGACAACGGGCGTGCCATTGTTATCCCAATAGGGCAGTTCCTCGAACTTGGCAATGCCGGCGCGCAGCGCAGCACATGCAGCGGCGCTGTTGAGACCAACCGAACAAACCAAACCTGTGGGGCCGAGATACATTATTGCTGTTGTCTTGCCCGATTCGCCGCCGCCAAGTCAGCGAGCGATTTATAGTGGGGTTTTGCCAACATTTCGCGTTCTTCTCCATCCGCACTTGGCGCTTGAAGCACCACTCTGCCCACCGCAATGCTGCTGACTTCGTGCAGGTTCCGCCGCAGCGGCAGAGACGCTCGCAAGCTAAGCGTGAATCGTCCCAAGTCTGGCTCTAGCATCAATGTGTCGACGACTCCTGCGATCCTCTTTCTCTCTCCATTCTTGAAAAAAAAGTCGAACGGCTCCTTCAGAGCCGGCAGCTTGAATTCGGTCAACCCACGAGGATCCAGATTGATCAGCACCACCTCTTCACCTCCTCTGAGGTAATCGATTTGCTGATCCTCCGCGGCACATTGAAAGTATCGTTCATCAAAGTCGGCGGGCAAGAACGGGAACTCGTTGTCAATCCAATGTTGACCATAAGTCCCGCCGTACTGGATGCGCTGTTTCCAGGCACGACCAATCGGCCCGAAGGCCATCGGTTGATAATCGCCATCCGGCTTAGTCACAGGTTTGCCGGTTTCTTCTGTATTGGGCAGTGGTTGACCCTCCAGCGACTCTTCGTCGAGGTACCCGTGATAACCCACACCAACATGGTTTTGCAGGAAGTATCGATGCTTCAGTTCGTCGTCACGAGAACGATCGACCCCCCCGAAGGCGTTGTTATAAGAAATAGGCATGACGTCGAATGGCTCTGGATTGGTGCTGCCCGTGTGAAACATGCCAGCTTTCCACCTCCGGTTACCTACGACCTCAAAGGACTTTGTCCACGAACCAACACGCAGAGATACCTTGACTCGACCGGTCGGCTTGCCGCCCGGTGCATGGGCGCTGCCGTTGAGAAGAACGTCGCAATGTGGTTTGCGCGGCGCAAAATCGATTTCGTATAGTGGCGCCGAGAAACCAGGCTCGCCCGTGAAAGCGTCCGTTTCGATCAGCGGCAGCTGTGTCTCCGCGAGCGCAACTTCTTCTCCCGGTTTTGGGATTGTGAAGGTTCCCTTCACAACGACCACCAGCAACTCTCGTCCGTCTGGCCGCGTTGCCGTCGTGTAGCCGGCCTGCATCTTCGTTGCGTTCACTAATTCCATCGCGATAGTGTCTAGTTGATTTGAATCGAGCCGCTGTTGATCCTTTTGCGCGGAGAAACGCCTAAGCAGTTAGCCATGCTGGCTTTCCCCAGCGAAGGCGCTACTTCATCGAGCCTCAGGACCGCCCTTCATCATCGAGCAGGACATCGGTCTGCTTTCGCGTGACGTCTCAGATGTAAGCTCCATCAGCAGTCCCGAAATGATCGGCTTACTTGCACGCTGTATCCCTAGGCAAGTCTGGCCGGTGGGCGCTCCCAGCACCTTGACCGTGGCACGGCCGTCGACCATGTCGGAGGCTGAGAAGTCGTTCGGACATGGAATAGGCAGTGGGCCCTGGTGCGGCGGTGGACTGAGAGACACGTCCGGAAACGCGCCAGCCTCCAAGGTTCCCCTATGAAGCAGGCAGTCAGAGTGCGCGAAGACCGTATAAGCTATTCGAGCCACTAGTTCAATTGAATGGACCCGCCCTTGATTCGGTTGGTTCCTGTGGACCGGCTGGACAAGTACGTACCTGAAATGAGCACTTTGCCCGCCCGAGTTAGGGTGATGCTCGCCTTGCCACAACGAAGAACGACCTGCTCCTTCGCCGACACCACTAAGCGCTCGCCGTCCACTTCCAGTTCAACCTTCCCCCGAACATCGAGGAGCGCTTGTTCACTTCCGTGAAGGCAGCCGACGATGATCGGTAGGTACGGGTCTCCCCCCTCGAACAGCAGCACAGCTTCTCGCCCAATGTGAGCGCCACTCAGTTCGAGGGTGGCACGCGCTGAAATCGCCGCGGTCCCCGGTTGTCCATGGTAGGTCACGAGCGGTGTCGCCGCATCGTCCTTGAAACCCACTAAGGTTCCGATGAGCGAGCCGTCGATCCGCTTCGATAGCAGGGTCTCGTGAGGTCCGCCGCTTGACGTTGTCAGCAGCTGCTCAAGTTGCTGCGCGCCTTCCTCAATACTTTCGATGGTGCGCACCCGGAGGCGATCCTCCATGTTCATCCTCAGTTCTGCAGAGTCTCGAACCGCTCGTCGTGATCTCGCGCGACGGCTATCCGTCCCCCGCTCTCAATCGTGACGGCCCTGCTTTTGATTACGATCGTGTGGCCCCGGACGTCTTGCAATGATTGGCTCCTATGGCGTTCCGCGGTCAATCGTTGAGATTTATCTTGCTACCTTTCATGTCGATACTGCTATTCGCTTTGACGTTGATCTTGCCGCTTCCCGTGACCGTGATGTCCTTGCCCTTAATGGTGATCGTGCCATCCTTTTTCATCGTGATGCTCGCGCTGCCGGTCTTGATCGTCACGGAGTCGCCCGCGTCGACGACGAAGTTCTTACCCGCTTTGATTGAGTCATCCTTACCGATATCCGAACTTCGGCCACCGCTGACCTTGATTCCCTGATCGCCGCCGACTTTCAAGTTCGCTGCGGCAGCGACGTCGACATTCTGCGCGGCCCCAACTTTGAGCGTTTGCGCTGCGCCGACCGTCGTGGACTGGGCTGCTCCGACGCTCGTGGACTGATTGGCACCGACGTTGATCGTCTGCGCGGCGCCCACGGTGACAGCCTGCAGACCACCAACAGTCACTTCTTGCGCCGCTCCCACGCTGATCGTCTCGTTGATCCCGACGCTGT
>DAIRVG010000197.1:6823-10156 GCA_036802945.1 Vicinamibacterales bacterium | reverse complement strand
GCTAGCGTCCCGGCCTGCTCAGCATGAGCTCGAGCGTGCGCTCGTTGCTCTCGAAACACGCCTCTTCATAGAGCTCGGCCCCGTAATCCTTGTTGCGCACGAACGTCAGCTTCATCGTCCAGGGTCTCGTGTACACCTTTGGATCAGTGATGACGGAGGTGTACTCGATCGTATCGGCGTTGATGGGGACGAAGCGTTCCGCCACGCGCATGGCATCGCTGTGGAACGAGCCGACGACGTCGAACCACGGCTGATCGTTGTTGTTCGTGACGTCCACGACCAGCGTGTTGCCGTCCCAGCGCCCGCGTGAATCGCCCATCCACAGCTTGATGGGCTCCGGAATATGCGGACCGCCATTGAGAGGGATCGCTCGATACGTGTGGTGCGCCATGTTGAAGACGACGACGTAGCCGGGCGGCTGGAAGATCTCGAATTCGCGATTATTGAGGTGGCGCGGTACGCCCTGCATGAAGCACCGCGCATTCGGATCGAGAAACTGCGGCGTCGGATCGGCGTGGTGTTCGAGCACCAGCTTCACTTTCTCCGCCGCCCACGGCTGATAGGGGATCTTTCCGTCCGGCGGATCGATGATGAGACTTTTGCCGCGCTGCGCCGGGTCATCCCTGAAGTTCTGATAGCGCGCCTGAAACCCCAGGTCCTGGATGTTGTAGAACGTGCCGATGGGGTTCCAGATGCCCTGGATGTCCGGCTGGCCGTCGGACGTCCGCGCCGGTGCGTACCCGCCGGCTGGCGCTGGTGCCGCCGGGCGCGGAGCGCCCTGGTCGGCGGCGCCAATCGCGCGCGGGCCCTGCGCCAGCACCACCATGACAACGAGCACGATCGACGAGCGCAGGGAATTCTTCATTGCGGGGGCTTGAGCCATGTGTGTTCTAAGCCAAACGCGTAGCATTCGTTTTCCAGGATCCGCATGCCCTTATCCAGACGGCGATAGAGCGGCATGCTCATCTTCCAGGGTCTGGTAAACACCTTCGGGTCTTCGATCGTCGCTTCGTAATTGATCTGATTGGTGCTGATCGGCGTGTAGCGCTCGATCACGTGAAGGTCCGCGCTATGAAAGTTGCCGCTTCGGTCGAACCAGGTCTGGTCGGTGAAGTTCGCGACGTCGACAACCAGCGTGTCGCCCTCCCAGCGGCCGCGTGAGTCACCCATGAACCACTCGACGCCGTCGGGATGCGACTCCTTCATGAAGATGCGGCGGACGGCATGGACGTACTCATAGGTGATCGCGATGTGCCCCGGCGTCTGAAAAATCTGGAACGGATAGGGCATGTAGGTGATCCGAGGCACTCCCGGGAGATAACACTTCGACTCCGGATCCGCGGTGGCGCGATTGGCGAAGTTTGCTTTCTGCTTGGCTGCGGCCGACGGCTGGTACGGGATCTCGTTGCCCTCGACCACTCCCAGGCCGGCCGGCACGTCCTTTTCGGCGGCGTGCGCCAGGATGTTCCAGTTGGCGGTATTCACGGCCTGCCAGATTCCTGACAAGTCGGGTTTGCCATCGGCCGTGCGCGGCAGCGCCTGGCCCGCCGCGGGCTTCGCGAACGCCGCGATGGCCACCGTCGCAACGACAATTCCGATCAGCCGGGTCGTCATACAAGCGCCCTGACGTTGGCCGGTGTTATCGAGCGGGAGTGCTCTGTGGGGGATCAGACGCCCCCAGGAAAAAGCTCCGGCCGTCTCCGAATTTCACGTTCGTGCCGTTGGCCGTCGGCGATCCATTCTTGGCGCGGTACCCTTCGACGATAACCTCGCTGCCGATCGGGAAGTCCGTCTTTCGCAGACCGCGCCGCACGAGCGCATTCGGAGCGCCCGCCTCGATAGCCCAGTTGACCACCTTGCCGTCCGGCCCGGTGACGTCGATGTGCAGCCATCCGTGAGGATTGAGCCACTCCATCTGGGTGAGCTTGCCCTTCAACGTCACCGGCTGATTCTGGTCGAATTCAGCCGCGAAGGAATGATGCGCGGCAGTGGGAACGGCCCAGAGTAACGCGATGCCTGCGAGCGTTAGCAGCTTCCTCATCGCCCACCTCCATTCTGGTGCGCCGACACGTTACCACAGGAACAGGCGGGTCCGCGTCACCTCGATTACGGACGGCTGAAGCGCCGCGCCTGTGCCGTGATCTTGGAGCGGCCGAGCGGCATCTGCGCGAGGGAAATAGCGTCCCGAGTCGCCTGTGCGGGTCGACCGCGTGTACTTCGTCTCCTTGTTGCGCGCGGACACGTCGACGCCGACGATGACCGCGCAGGACTGGGTCGTGATTTATTTCTGAACCCCCCGACCGGTCAGCTCGAGGAACCTCTGGTTCTCGTGGCAGATGAATTCGGTCAATTCCCAACCGTCCGCCACGACCTGCTGCTCGATCCTTACGGTGAAAGGCTTCGTGTAAGCCTTCGGATCGTCGATCGTGACGTCGATCTCCAGGTTTCCGAAGTTCGGGCGCCGGAACCGCTCGGTCAGCCGCAAGGCGTTGGTAAACGGACTGCCCATCTGATCTAACCATGCGTCGCTCGGGTTGCCGCCCTCAACGCCGCGGAAGTTATTCGACTCCACGATGAACGCGTCGCCCTCCCAATGCCCGATGGAATACCCGAGCCAGTACGGCTGCGGCTCGCCCAGAGGCGGCAGAGGCCGGCCGTCGGTATAAATCGTACGAAGGCCGTAGTTCGACTCGTAGACGATGAGCGTCCTGCCCGGCATTTGATAGATCTGCCGCGGCTGCGGGTCCAGATGGTATTGAAGCGGACCTTGCGGGAGGCAGAGCGCATCCGGGTTGTCGTACCGTTGGTTCGCGACGCGCTTCTTGGAAAGCTCCGACGCCCACGGCTGGAACGGCAGTCCCTCTTTGATGTTCGCCGCGAGGTTGGCGAAGAGCGCCAGCGGCGGGCGTCCCGGCGGCGCGCTGCCCGGCGTCTCGCGACGCGGTGAAACCTCCCAGATGCCGGAGAGATCCGGCTTGCCGTCAGCGGTTCGCGGCGTGGGCGCGAGGAGATTCACCTTGCCATCGGGGCCTTTCGGAACCCCCGGCGGCGGACGCCTCGGCCACTGCGCGGACAACGGTACTGATAGCGCGGCGATGATAACCGCCGCAGCGGTGAACCGTCGTTTCATGGCGCCTCCCTTTGGGCAGCCCTTGATCCTGATGGACGGACTGCACCTGAAGCGTCGCCATTCTGAGTCGGTCTCCGGGGAACGTCAAGCGCACAAAGACGGTTTACCGTGGTTGACCCCGTCTTTGTGTCCTAGGTGGCGAGAGCCGCCACAGGAGCCTGCGGCGAGGTGAAGACGTCAGAAATTTGGGCTAGTCACGCACG
>DAIRVG010000197.1:0-6723 GCA_036802945.1 Vicinamibacterales bacterium | reverse complement strand
CCACAGGAGCCTGCGGCGAGGTGAAGACGTCAGAAATTTGGGCTAGTCACGCACGCAACAGGTGTTCGCTCTCGAGCTCGCCAGCGTTGTCTCCATTACAAGCGTTGCGACCAGTGCCAACTCGAACCCTCAACCTGAACAACTTCGGGGCCGTCCCTTTTGGGGATTTCGTTCGCCGGAAGATGGAAACGGCATTTGCCGCCCTCATCGGTTCCAACGAGCTACGCATTGATTTCACAGGATCGACGAGAGATAGCCCGTATCAGTTGTCCTTCCAGACGGGCTATGCGTGGACGCCAGTCAATCGTGACCGCAACTGGTACCGTCCCGGGATTGCTGGAGTCACGGGGCAGGTGAATATCGAGGCGCTGCGACGTCGCAATTTCTGCCGCGATGTTGGCGACCAACAGACCTGCGAGCCGGTCGTGCGAGAGCTTGCTCACGAACTCGGTCAGTCGATTGCTTACACGGCGAATCATGAGGCTGGCCACCTCTTCGGACTCGTGAGCGGTGGCCCTGATGGCTCAGGCCATTCGCCTGATCCTCGAAATTACATGTTCGTCAACTCGTTACACGCCGAATATGCGCCATATCTGCTGGACCATCGCCGGACTACAAAGTACCGGATCCGGCAAGGTGACAACCTGTCCAGGATCGCGCAACGAATTGGATTCTGTCCCCCCTTAGCAACGTGGACGACCCTGTACGACTTCAAGGGGCAAGACGGTCGCCGCAACCGGGACCTGCTCCGTAGTCGCGATCCCAACTTGATCTACCCCGGCGAAGAAATCTGGGTCCCGGACATCCCGGCCCGGTTGGCGTACATGAGGTCGCTCGAACTTTGCGATAAGCAGTTCAACTCCCTTCAAATCGCCACCATGAGGCCATTCCTGGCTAGTGGCAGAACCGTGGTCGAGATAAATCCATGAGAACGGGTTGGTCCGCAATGATGTCTGTCGCGCGATTGGAGTCTGCGGCGCATCGGGTGGCGATCGCACATCGATACACACTGCTGTCGGCGCACGTGCGCATGGATACGCACCCACACTGCGTGCGCGTATGCAGCAGCCGCCCATGCGGGATATCCTCATTCGGCGTCTTTCAGTTCGTCGCGCAACACCGGTAGCCGTCGCTTGTACCCCTCCGCGTCGCCGTAGTCGACGAACTCCCGATAGTGCGGATGCGGCGCCCGTACGCAGCGCTATCGGCACGATCATCGAGTAGATCACCGGCGCCGTGAGCACAGAGGCGAGGTTGCTCTCGCGCAGGAACCGCGCGATGCTCTGCTTCAGGCGCTGGTGAGCAAGTCGTACATCGCGCTCGAAGCGGATGCGGCCGTCGATGATGCGGTAGCGCCACTCGCCGCGTGCTCGGTTGAGCTCGGCTTCCACCTCGGGCGCGAGAGGTTGAAACAAATCGCTATGTTCTATTTCTCGCGAGCAGGTCCGGCTTAAGCCGCACGACTACCGATGAGATCGTGGTAGTGTCCGCCTTCGTCGGTCGTGTCCGCCTTCAGACGGACCTGTTCGGTCCTGGACCGGGAAAACGCCATCCCAAGTGGAGGTTATTCATGCGTGGATTGCGAATCGTCATATCTGTCCTGGTTGTTCTCGTGGGCTCCCCAGCGATTGTGTTCGCCCAGGCTTCGATCGCCGGACAAGTCAAGGACGCGTCCGGAGCAGTGCTGCCCGGCGTCACTGTTGAAGCCTCGAGCCCGGCGCTGATCGAGAAGGTGCGGTCGGTGGTGACCGGTGGTACCGGTCAGTACCGGATTGAGCTTTTGCCTCCGGGCACCTACAGCGTGGCGTTTGCGTTACCAGGCTTCAGCACGGCGAAGCGCGACGGCATTCAGTTGACCGGGACCTTTACCGCCACCATCGACGCCGAGCTCCGTGTGGGTGCGCTCCAGGAAACCGTCACGGTTTCTGGTGAGACTCCGATTGTGGACGTGCAGAGCGCTGCGCGGCAGCGCGTCATCGACCGCGAGCTTATCGACAACCTTCCGGCCGGCCGGTCGCCGTTTGCGCAGATCGCGCTCATCCCGGGCGTCACCGTGGCCGCCGCCAATCAGGACGTCGGAGGCGCGACGCAGCTCTCCGGGGCGATCGCCATGCAGGTCCACGGCTCCACCGGCAACTCCCAATCGCTCATGGAAAACGGTCTGTCGACAGCCGCGCTGATTTCACCGGCCAATTCCCAAATCACCTTCAACATGGCCGCGTCGCAGGAGATCGCGGTCGACTATTCGGGCGCCGGTGCCGACACCGGCGGCGGTGGCGTGCGGGTGAACGTGATTCCGCGCGAGGGGGGCAACACGTTCAACGGTGTCCTGTTCATGAACGGGACCACCGAAGGGCTTGGGGGCAATAACTTCACGCAGCGGCTGAGGGATGCCGGGCTCCGCACGCCCAACAAGATCAACAAGATGTTCGACTTCAATCCCGGCTTTGGTGGGCCTCTCCGGCGGGACAAGGCGTGGTTCTATTTCTCCGCCCGGCGCGCCACCTCCTCCAAATGGATGGCCGACGAGTTCTATGACAAGAACGCCAACAATCCAAACGTCTGGACATACCAGCCCGACGTGAGCCGGCCGGTGTCCAACGATTCCAACGTCAACGACGGCCGTTTGCGCCTGACGGTGCAGGCCGCACCGAAAGTGAAGGTGGGCCTTCTTTATGTTCAGCAGACTGCGCGCAACTGGCCTTCAATTCTCGATGTGACAGGAGCCCCCGGCGGCACCCTCCTGGCGGCCGAGGCCGGACCGTACCACTATTTCCCTGTGGAGCGGCAGGTGACCGGGGACATTACCGTGCCTCTGACGAATCGGCTGCTGATTGATGGCGCCGCAAAGACCACGTTCGAGCGTGCGATTCGCGATCCGATTCGCGACGTGAACCCGGCGATGATCAGCGTGCTGGAGCAGTCAACCGGGCGGCAGTACCGAGCCCGCCAGTTCTTCATCAACCGTACGAGCCGCGTGTTCTTCTATCGGGCCGCCGTCTCGTACATCACCGGGGCCCACTCGTTCAAGTTCGGGGTGGGAGACATCTCTGGCAGCACCAACGAGCGCGACTGGGACATCAACCCGGTGAGCTACCGCTTCAACCTCGGCGTGCCCAACCTAATCACGATGCGCGCCTATCCGATCGACTTCGCGGTCGACGTCAATCACCAGTTCGGCGCCTTTGCCCAGGACCGGTGGACGATCGACCGGCTGACGCTCAACGGCGGACTGCGGTTGGACTGGTTCAAGAACAGCTTCCCGGCGCGGACAATCGGGCCCGCTCAGCTCGCGCCGACCCGGAACTTCTTGTACTCCGATACCGAGGGACTCAACCTCAAGGATCTGAGTCCGAAACTGAGCGCCGCCTATGACGTCAAGGGCGACGGGAAGACGGCGCTGAAGGTGAGCCTCAACCGCAACGTTGAGCCGTACACGGTGGGGGGTATCGCCGGCGCGAATAGCCCGGTTGTCAGGCTGGCGACTACGACCACGCGGTCGTGGACCGACAACGGCAACTACATTCCGGACTGCAGCCTGGTGGTCCTAACCGCCAACGGCGAGTGCGGCGCGGTGGCCAATACGTTGTTCGGGAGCGCGGGGGCCCAGGCAAACTTCGATCCGGACGTACTCCAGGGGTGGGGCAAACGGCTCTACAACTGGGAATTCTCGGCGGGCGTGCAGCGGCAAGTTCTGAGTGGCCTTTCCGTAGACGCCACCTACTTCCGCCGCTGGTACGGCAACTTCACCATCGTGGACAACCGCGCGGTCACGGCGGCCGACTTCACACAATTCAGCATCACGGCACCCGTGGACTCGCGTCTGCCAGATGGCGGCGGCAACGTGATCTCCGGGCTCTACGACGTCAACCAGTCCAAGTTCGGCCAGATCGACAACATCACGACCTTCTCCAAGAACTTTGGCAAGCAGGTGCAGATGTGGAACGGGGTGGCTCTGACGGTCAGCGCGCGAATGGCGCACGGCATCATCGTCCAGGGCGGGCTCGACAGGGGCACAATTACGCAGGACGTCTGCGATATTCGCGCGAAGGTCCCGGAGTATACCGTCGCCGATCCGTACTCGACGCCGGTTGTCGCGGCCGGAACCAGCACCTCTACGCTCAATCTGGCCAGTCCGACGGCGTGGCATTGCCACACCGAGAGGCCCCAGACTCAGGTCAAGCTGCTCGGTTCCTATACCGTTCCGAAGATCGAACTGCAGGTCAGCTCGACCCTTCAGAGCATTCCGGGGCCGGAGATTGCCGCCTTCTTCACGGCAACCAATGCCATCGTCATGCCCTCGCTGGGCCGGCCTTTGTCCGGGGGTGCAGCAAACGTGTCGGTGAATCTGGTCTCGCCCGGGGCAATGTATGGCGAGCGGCTCAACCAATTGGACATCCGTTTTGCCAGACCGGTGCGCACCGGCCGCGCGAAGACCACCTTCCAATTGGACCTCTACAACGCACTGAACGTCGACGCGGTGACGGGGGTCAACACCGCCTACGCCACGTGGCTCCGCCCGCAAGCCGTTATTCTGGGCCGCTTCGCGAAGCTCGGCGTGCAGTTCGATTTCTAGCGCTTTTCACATCGACGGGCCACGGAGTCACGGAGGCACGGCCTCCGTGTCTCCGAGTTGCCGTCCACGTCAGCGGGTCGATGCGGTGCGGGAGGCGAGAATCCGGTTCACTTCGGGATTGATTCCCTTATCCATCCAGCGATCCAGTTCCACCATCTGTGCCGGCGTCAGGATGCCCTGATCGCCCGTTACCAATTGAACGGCTTCAAGTCCGGACCCAGGTAATGACCGCCGTGGCCAGGTGTATGTCGGAAGTGGCCTGCATACCAGACCACGACGTCACGATCTTCCACGACCTCTCCGCTGACGAACTGATCGATTCTGGCCCGCGAGAGCGCCGGGTTTGTGGTGAATCCCTGGCCGTCGTCATGTTCGGCCGCACCTCGATACCGGACGACCCAGAAATCGCCAACGCCGTACGCGTCCTGCGCCCCATCCGCGGTGCCGGGCACTATCGTGTACCCCTCGCCGGTGGTCAAATTGCGAACTCGCCAGTGACGGTTCCGTGCTGCGTCGCGCGGTCGGCGAATCTCGTACCGCTTCGTATGCCAGTTCGCGTTGCCCACTATGGGCGGGTTGTTGTACTCCTCGACCACATTGTTGGCAGCCGTGCGGATGTCGAAGTCAAAGCGCCAATACACGTGGTGGTGGTGGTCCTTGCACGTGCAGGAGTTGTTCGCCGCGGCGAATCCGAACCGAGGCCGAATGGTCCCGTCGCTGTGAAACCGCCACGCGGTAATGTAGCGGTACCATCCCGCCGCCATCTCACTGACGAGCACCACTTCCTGGCCCTCGACGTAAATGGCGACGCCACGGAAATTGCCCGTATCAGTGTTCGACTCGATGATGGTCTGTGCCGGGACGCTGCACAGTCGATAGCCAGGGATCACGTCGGCCCCGTTGGCCTGAAAGCACGTTTCTTCGTTCTGCCAGTCACGATAGGTGGGTCCGCATCCCGCGCCAATACCGTCACTGGAGTACTCGATGTTGAGGATCGGAACGTGGGCGCGATACAAGATGTGCTTGCCGCGGTAGCGAACGCCCCTCAGTTCGATTCCTGAACCGTTCGTCCCGGACGAGGCTGTGGGTCTGATCGCTTCAAACTGCCACAACGTATTCCCACCTTGGGTGACCCTCACCGAGACGCGGCCGGAATTGCCCGTTGAGGCGCACGTGCTCGACGGTGGTGGCCCGCATTCGTCCGTTGAATCGTGCGCGCGCCCTTCGAATTCGTGCAGCACTTCACGACGGATCATGTTGACGGCAACGAGCTGATGGCGTTTTCTCTCGCCTCGCGCGGGTACCAGACCGACGACGAGTGTCCGCTCGATACGCCCGTCAGGGGTCTCCACAGGCGCCAGCGGCGGCATAGGACGGTAGGCGAGGAGCTCCCCGCTGCGAACGGCGGCGCCGAGTTCCGACTGATTCGTGAGGATGTCCACGGCGGCGTCGAACTCTTCGCGCGTCGGAATCGGCTGGATCCCAGCCTCCGTGACGGTCGCGCGCTCCGGCTGGTCGAGTCTGCCGCACAGACACAATGTGCGATTGTTCGTGTAGTCATACACAGCGGCCGTAAATCGCGATGCGGCAGCCTGTTCCTGCTCCTTGTCATCGTTCTCGATGACCTGCAACGAAAGGAGCTGCGTCTGCGCCCCTTCAAGATGCTGGCGCATCCACCCTTCATTGAGCAGCCGATGAATGCCGGCGACTTGTGCTCCAGTAGGCCCGCTCGGAACGACATCGACGGTCACGTCGCCCGCCGCGAGTGATGGTCGACCAAAGCGCTCCACGATGTCGGCGCGGTTGGCACTGGACACAGATGTGTGGTCCGTGTGCGGATGAGGATCATCACTGTTACAGCACATGACCGACTCCTTCGGGAAAGGCGGTCTCGATTCGCGGCGGCGATTGGTGGCCGCGGCGATCCAGTTTCGGATCGTGTCCCCGCCGACGAGCGCCCTGGTCTGGTGGGTACAACGTTCTGTGGAGCAGAAACGAACATCAAATGCTGGTCTTTGATGCCTGCTGGTGTGGTGGGCCGAACCACATCCCTTCGAGACGACGACTCGTCAGGAGAGACTGACCGAAATCCGGTTGACAGACGCGTGGGTTGAAATACCCTTTCATAGGCAATCTGCGTGGCGCAG
>DAIRVG010000196.1:0-10208 GCA_036802945.1 Vicinamibacterales bacterium | reverse complement strand
GATCGAACTCACGAACACCACGACGATCACGGAAGTCACGGAGTGGTACTGATGGAGACGCGACGGTTTATCGAACTTAAGAACGGCGTCGGGCTCAACGCGATCACGGTGTCTCGGAATTTATGGCTCGATGCCGAGGGGCATCCGCTGCCCGTGCCAGATGGGCTCGTCGAAGTGCCGCAGGACGGCGTGGATTACATCGGATGCGCCTACACGGCAAAGGACGGATTCGGCGCCAAGGTGCCAGTCGTCGAGCGGACACGGGTGATCTCGCACGCACGATATTTTGACCTCTTCACCTTTGCGGAGCGGACGGCGACCTTCGCGCTGATTGATACGGGAGATGCGCGCGTGCCTGACTACTGGGCGCGGGTGCAGTTGGGCGGACCGATCAACCTGCTCAGTTCACGCGTCTCTGCCGGGTTGGGGCATCTGAAGTCCAGAGGCGTGTTCGGGAACGACTCTGACGCGGCAGACGCACGCATCGCGGCTATCGTGGCGAATCACGATCCGGCATAAGGGTCGCCATCATCGCAGCGTTGCGCAGTTGTGCCTACTGAAAAGTCCGCTCTCCTTGCGAGAGTTGATGTTGCGGCCGACGATGGATGGCCTTCCAGGCGATGATGTCCATGCTCTTGTCGCTCTTCCTGACCCTGCGAGCAAGCCCGCATTCGCGCGTCGCGCTCCAACTCGAAGTCTTGGCGTTACGGCACCAACTGCAGGTGCTGCAGCGCGCCCGACCAGGACGGTTGCGGCTCTCGAAGACGGACCGGTGCCTCTGGGTCGTCCTCTTCCGCATCTGGACTGTGTGGCGAACGTCGCTGGTGATCGTCAAGCCTGAGACCGTCATCGCCTGACACCGATGCGGCTTTCGGCTGTGGTGGACGTGGAAGAGCGGGCGTCGCTTCATGGGACGACCGATTGCGGCGGCGGACGTGCGTGCGCTGATTCGCACGATGGCGCAGGCGAACCCGCGTTGGGGCGCGCCGCGGATTCATGGCGAACTGCGGAAATTGGGCATCGAGGTCTGTTAGTCGACCGTCGCGACGTGCTGGTTGGCAAGGAATACATTGGCGCCGGCTACGTGACCGTGATGGTACGCGGCGACGTCGGCGCGGTGAAAGCTGCGACAGACGCCGGGGCCGCCGCGGCGCGGCGCGTCGGCGAGTTAGTGTCGGTACACGTCATCCCCCGCCCGCACACCGAGGTCGAAAAGATTCTTCCCAATGGCAGCAAAGACCCCGTGACCGCGTAAGCGCCCCTGGCGCCAGAAGCCCAGGCAGCGCCGCCAACCGATCGCGACCTCGCCTCGATTGCGGAGGCGCGTGCGCTCGCGCGGCGCGCCAACCAAGCCAAAGCCGAGCTGGCCGAGTTCAGTCAGGAGCACCTCAATGATCTGCGGGTGGTTTTTCGGACCTGACGTTGCCGTACAGGGTCTATACTCGAACCTCATTCCAGAACTGAGCCAGCCAGCGTTCGAGTAGTGCCCCCCTCGATAGTGGGTGCGCGCCGACCGGTCCAACTTTGGCCGTTTTGTCGGAGCGCCCAATGCCACGCGCCCCACTCACATGTCCATCGCCCGTCGAAATTCTCGAAGATCCGCTCGACACGGTGCCCTCGCGCGAACTGGGCCCACGGCACGGTTTCACCAGGGGCGCGCTCGACGGGCGGCCGTCGATGCGGTGACTTCCTGACATTGTGATGCGACGCGGCGTGCGCGCGGTGGGCGAGCGAAGTCACCGAGGAACGCTGCCGGAGTGGCGTGGCTATCGACGTCTGGGGGCGGCAGTGATTGTGTCGGCCGTCCTGGACTTGGAGAAGCCGACACGGGCGGGAGGAGCGTCCGTGGGGGCGGGAGAGTCCGCGCGGGCGTTCTTGACGGTTTCGAACTCAAACCTGGAGTTTTGGTGTCGCGTGGCGGATGTCGACATGAACGCGATCTTGCGGAGGTATTGCCAGGGAGGGAAGGTCGCGCGAATCGTCGGCGATGTCGAACCTGACGCGCTCGACGACTTCGTCAAGAGGCCGCTCCTGGCCGTCCCGTGAGGGTTCATGGAGAACAGGCGCGGAACAAAGGCGAGAAAGAGCGGATCAGCACCGTGACGCTCGAAGCAGTGCTCAACCGGGCTGGTCAGATGCATCGAGCCGAGCGGTGGACGCTCTGGACCGCGTGTGGAACGCACCAACTTGATGCGCTTCCGAGAACCGAGACGGGCGGAGCCAAGCGGCCGAGGTATTGCCCGAAATGCTGGACCGCCTTTAGTGCCGACGGCGTGCTCTGGAATCCGCCGTGTCAGCCTACTGAGCTGGGTGTGTGAGCGGTGGACCATCTATATCTATCGGAAGGACCAGTGATGCCGGGCACATATACGTCGCTGTATCAGTACTTGGAGAATCGATATGCGAACACGGTGGTCCTGACGTTCGCTCAAATCGAAGACCTCCTCGGCTTCCCGCTGCCTGACACGTGCGACGTCCGATCCACCATTCACCCCATTTGGAGCCTACATCCATGACTGTCAGACCGCTACACGACCGCATCATTGTTCAGCGCATCGACGAAGGCGAACAGAAAGTCGGCGGGATCATCATCCCCGACAGCGCCAAGGAAAAGCCGCAACAGGGCACGGTCATTGCCGTCGGCAACGGGAAGGCGAACGACAACGGCAAGCGGATCCCCCTCGACGTCAAAGCGGGCGACCGGATCCTGTTCGGCAAGTATTCCGGCCAGGAGATCAAGCTCGATGGCAAGGAGTACTTCATCATGAAAGAAGATGACGTGCTGGCCGTCATCGAAGACAACGCCAAAAGGAAGACGAAGAAGACGACGGCGAAGAAGTCGAAGAAGTAACTGCGTCGGCCGCTGGGTAGTAGGAGACGAACGTCATGGCAAAGCAGATTGTGTACGGCGAGCAGGCGCGCCAGGCCGTCCTGCGCGGCATCAATCAGCTGGCCGACGCCGTGAAGGTGACGCTCGGCCCCCAGGGGCGCAACGTCGTGCTGGACAAGAAGTTCGGTTCGCCCACGATTACGAAGGACGGCGTCACGGTGGCCAAGGAAATCGAGCTGAAGGACCCGCTCGAAAACATTGGCGCGCAGATGGTGCGCGAGGTGGCCAGTAAGACGTCTGACGTCGCCGGTGACGGCACCACCACGGCCACGGTCTTGGCCCAGGCGATCTATCGCGAGGGCGCGAAGAACGTCGCCGCTGGCGCGAACCCGATGGAGATCAAGCGCGGCATTGAAAAGGCCGTCGAGGCCATCGTGGCGTCGCTCAAGGCGCAATCAAAGCCTGTGACCGGCCCCATGATCGCCCAGGTCGGCACCATCTCGGCGAACCACGACGAGACGATCGGGACGATCATCGCCGAAGCGATGGAGAAGGTCGGCAAGGACGGCGTCATCACGGTTGAAGAAGGCAAGACGCTGGAGACTACGCTCGACGTGGTCGAGGGGATGCAGTTCGACCGCGGATACCTCTCGCCGTATTTCGTGACCAACCCCGAGCGCATGGACGTGGTGCTCGAAGATCCCGTCATCCTGATCCACGAAAAGAAAATCAGCTCAATGAAGGACCTGCTGCCGCTGCTCGAGCAGGTGGCGCGCCTCAGTCGTCCGCTGCTCATCATCGCGGAGGATATCGAGGGCGAGGCGCTGGCGACGCTCGTCGTCAACAAGTTGCGGGGCACGCTCCAGGTCGCCGCGATCAAGGCGCCGGGCTACGGCGACCGTCGCAAGGCCATGCTCGAAGACGTCGCGATTCTGACCAACGGCCGCGCCATTACGGAGGATCTCGGGATCAAGCTCGAGTCGATCAAGATGGAGGACCTCGGCCAAGCGAAGAAGGTCACGATCGACAAGGACAAGACCACCCTCGTCGACGGCGCCGGCAGCTCGGCAGCGATCGAGGGTCGCGTCAAACAGCTGCGCGCGCAGGTCGAGGACACGACGTCGGACTACGACCGCGAGAAGCTGCAGGAGCGGCTCGCCAAGTTGGTCGGTGGCGTGGCGATCATCAAGGTCGGGGCGGCGACCGAGACCGAGATGCACGAAAAGAAAGCTCGCGTCGAGGATGCGATGCACGCGACGAAGGCGGCCGTCGAAGAGGGTATTGTGCCGGGCGGCGGTGTGGCACTGCTGCGGGCGTCCAAGGTGCTCCACCAGCTGAAGCTCGAAGGCGAGGAGCAAATCGGCGTCAACATCATCACCCGCGCGATCGAGGAGCCGATGCGCTGGATCGCGACCAACGCCGGCCACGAGGGCTCGATCGTCGTGCAGAAGGTGAAAGACATGAAGGACAACGAGGGCTTCAACGCACAGACCGAGCAGTACGAGAACCTCGTGCAGGCGGGCGTGATCGATCCGACCAAGGTGGTCCGCTCCGCACTGCAGCACGCGGCGTCGATCGCGTCGCTACTGCTCACGACCGAAGCGGTCATCACGCAGATTCCGGAAGAGCACAAGAACGCGGCGACGCCGGGCGGCGGCATGGGCGGAGGCATGTACTGAGAAGTTCAGTCATGAAAGATGTAGAGCACCTGTCTCACTCTGGACGGCGCGGGTGCAAAGCGAAGAAGGGATACCGTTGACAGATGGCCCTCCTCAAGAAAAACGCCTCACAACTTCAGGCCCAAGAGAACGAAATTTATAAGGCGTTGAAAGCCTGGTATCTCACTCCCGGCATACAGCGCGACCTCCGACACAAGGAGAATGGGGCCGTGCAGACGGTGCTAGAGGTTCTGGAGCGACGACGGGCGGCGGCTCACAAGACAGTACTGGATTGACGGCGAGCAACTTCCGCGACCGATTTCTTGGCGATGTGCTGTGAACCGGACATGCCTACTAAAGATTCGTCCACCGACACGTGTGGTCTCGCAGGGGCATGACGGCCCTTGGAAACGCGGCGCTGCGGCAGCTCGCGCTGAAAGTGCTGGCGCAGCACGCGGGGTCGGCCGCAGACGCGGAGGCTCTCGCGGCTGCAGCGCGCCGCGCCTACGATGACCTCGCTCGAGTGTCGGCTCCGCTGATTGGCCAGGTTGGCGTCGATGCGCTGACTGGTCGCGCGCTGCATCTTGCGCAACGGGAATACCCGTGGTTGGTCGACACGCGCGAGCCGGAGCAAGCGAAAGAGCCATTTGCTCAGGTCATTTTCTGTCTGGAGCGACAGGATCCTGCCGTCGCCACTGAAGCCGCCGGAGCGGTGTTCGCCACATTCACGGGGTTGCTCGTCACGTTCATCGGGGAACCCTTAACGGCGGGTCTGTTGCGAAAGGCGTGGCCCGATGCCTTTTCCGACGCGAGCACAGAGGAGATATAAGACATGACGGACCGTGTTGCGATTCGCCAACTTCCCACAGGCGTTCCGGGACTCGATCAGATCCTGGGTGGGGGCCTGCCGGAATTCTCTTTCAATGTCATTGCCGGCGCTCCAGGCGCGGGGAAAACGACGCTGGCGCAGCAGATCATGTTCGCCCTCGCCGGTCCCGACCGTCCCGCGCTGTACTTCACCGTCGTCGGCGAACCCCCCCTCAAGATGCTGCGCTATCAGCAGCAGTTCAGCTTCTTCGATGTGGCCCGAGTGAATGAGTCGGTCCGCTACGTCAATCTGAGCCAGGAGCTGGTGACCGGCTCGTTGGAGAAGCTCCTGGCACGCATCGTTCAGGAAGTCGAAACGACGAGCCCCGGTGTGGTGATTGTCGATTCCTTTCGAACGGTGGCCGTCCAGGCTGCCGAGCGGGCACAGAACGGCAACCTCGATTTGCAGCATTTCGTGCAGCAATTGGCCGTCCGGCTCACAAGCTGGGAAGCGACGACGTTTCTCGTTGGCGAGTATCAACCCTCGGACACTGAACCGAATCCGGTCTTCACCGTTGCGGACGGACTCCTGTTGCTCGTTCAAAGCCTCGATCGGAATTCGATCGTTCGCAAGATGCAAGTCATGAAGATGCGTGGACAGGCGCCCATTCCCGGGCTCCATACCTTCCGCATCACGGGCGACGGGGTTCAGGTGTTTCCCCGGGTCATCGTCGGGGCAGAGGAGAAGTCGCGACCGGCCGCGGGAGGCGCGACGCGCACATCCCGGAAACGGCTCTCGATCGGCGTCAAGGGGTTGGACGAAATGCTCGGCGGCGGCATTCCGGCCGGCTACTCGGTGCTGCTCGCCGGGCCGTCGGGCTCCGGCAAGAGTGTGCTCGCCGCCGAGTTCATCAGCGACGGCGCGCGGCATGATGAACCTGGCATCATCGCGGTGTTCGAGAAGCGCCCCAACGAGTACTCGCAGGACAGTCCAATGGGACGGCGGTTCGACCGGTTCGTCCGCGAACACAAGGTGGGCATCCTCCAAACGCGCCCGCTGGATCTCTCCATCGATGAAATGCTCAATGAAATTGTCGAAACGATTCACCGTCTCAAAGCGCGCCGGGTGGTGATCGATTCGCTCTCCGGGTTCGAGCTCGCGCTGGCGCCGACGTTTCGCGAGGACTTTCGGGAGTCGCTCTATCGCATGGTCACCGTCCTCACAGGGATGGGCATCACCATGATGATGACGGCGGAGGTGGAGGACAGCTACACGGCTCTGCGCTTCAGCCCGCACGGCACGGCATTTCTTACCGACGCGATCATCATGCAGCGGTATATCGCGTTCAAGGGTCAACTGCAGCGCATCATGGCCGTTGTGAAAGTGCGTGGGAGCGCTCACAGCAAGGATATGCGGGCGTTCGAGATCACGAAGGAAGGGATCGTGATGGGCGAGACGCTCGGCAGTTACGAGGGCTTGCTGACCGGCAGCGCAGAGTTGATCCCGAGCGCCCCGTCAAAGACAGGTGACCAGAAAGCACGCCGGGGACGCGTGTCAGCGCCGACCCGACGGTGAGTATGGTTGACACGAACAAACCGGCGAAAACGCCGTCGCCGCGTGTGATGAAGCAGAATCCATCCGGCAAAGTCCATGCGGTGAAGCGGTCCATACGCGATAGCGAGCAGGTGGCGGCACCGGAAACGTCGTTTCGGCTTGAAGAACAGGCGGAGGATGTCGGAGCCCCCGAAAACCAGGGCCTGACGGTCGGCGACAGGACGACTGCCGTCAAGAATCGGGAAGGCGCCGTGGCCGCCCGAGAGGAGACGGCCACGCTGCGCGAAGAGGCGGCCGGCGTGCGGGAAGAGGCTGCCGGTTTGCGCGAGGAGACGTCAACTCTTCGTGAGGAGCGGGAAGGCGCCGTGTCCGCCCGTGAGGAGACGGCCACGCTGCGCGAAGACGCGGCCGGTGTACGGGAAGAGGCCGCCGGTCTGCGCGAGGAGACATCCACGCGTCGTGAGGAGCAGGAAGGCGCCATGGCCGCCCGAGAGGAGACGGCCACGCTGCGCGAAGAGGCGGCCGGTGTACGGGAGGAGGCCGCCGGTCTACGCGAGGAGACGTCCACGCGTCGTGAGGAGCGGGAAGGCGCCATGGCGGCCCGTGAGGAGACAGCCACGCTGCGCGAAGACGCGGCCGGTGTACGGGAAGAGGCCGCCGGTCTGCGCGAGGAGACGTCCACTCTTCGTGAGGAGGCTCTTCGCGCTCGGGAAGAGACCGCGCAAGCGAGGTCCGAGTTGGAACAACTCGTGGCCCAGATGCGTGAAGTCAACGAGCGCTTGGTCGTCGCTACGGTTCGCGCACAAACGATGACCGAGGACGCCGAGCAGGCCAACCATCTCAAAGATGAATTCCTCGCCACGGTGTCACACGAACTCCGGACGCCCTTGAATGCCATACAGGGATGGGCGCGCATGCTGGGGTCGAAGCAATTGCCGCCCGATCGCGCGACATACGCGATCGGAACCATCGAGCGCAACGTCGCGGCTCTGGCGCACCTCGTCGAGGATCTGTTAGATGTGTCCCGAATCGTCGCGGGAACCCTTCACCTGGCGTCGCAGCCCGTCGATCTGGTCGCCGTGATGCAGGCGGCGCTGGATGTCGTCCGGCCGTTGGCGGTGACCAAGAACGTGCAACTCGCGTTCTCACCCAATCTCCCGGCCATCGCAACCGTCAGCGGAGACGCTGGCCGACTACAACAGGTGATCTGGAATCTGCTTGCGAATGCGATCAAGTTCACGCCTGAGGGCGGACGTGTTGATGTCGTCATCGAACGCTCGAACAACCATATGGAGGTCAGGGTCGTCGATACAGGCGAAGGCATCAGTCCGGACTTTCTGCCGCACATGTTCGAGCGCTTCCGCCAGGCCGATGGCGCGACGACGCGACGTCACACCGGACTCGGTCTCGGGCTTGCCATCGTTCGGCAGCTCGTTGAGCTGCACGGGGGAACCGTGCACGCGGCCAGTCAAGGCGTGGGGCGCGGCGCGACGTTCACCGTCCGTCTGCCGATTTCAGCCGGCGAGGCTCACGTCGATCAAGCGGCCGCGCTCGGAGAGCGACGGATCGCGGCTTCGACGGCCTCGCCCATGCCGCGCGTACCGCGGCTCGATGGTCTGCGCATTGTGGTCGTCGATGACAGCGCCGACGGGCGCGCTCTGACGTCATTGATCCTGACGCAGGCGGGCGCCAGCGTGACAGCGGTGGCGTCGGTCCGAGAAGCGCTTCAGATGCTCGACGTGGAGCCGCCCGACGCCCTGGTGAGCGATATCGGCCTACCGGATGAGGACGGGTACGGACTGATCCGACAGATTCGGCTGTATGAAGCTGAACACGGAGGTTTTCTCCCCGCGGTCGCGCTCACGGGCCACGCGCGCGCCGAAGATCGGGCTCGAATCCTCGCGGCAGGATTCCAGGCGTATGTCCCGAAGCCCGTTGACCCAGTCGAACTCACGGCAGCGATCGCGACCATTACGCACCATCTGCGGGACAGCGAACCCTAACGATTGGAAAGCTTTCGCAGGGCGGCGGCAGCGGCGGCGGCATGGACGGCGCGGGCGCACAGCGAAGAAGGGATAATGTTGACAGATGGCCCTCATTAAGAAACACACCTCAGACATTCAGACCCAAGAGAACGACATGCACAAGGCGTTGAAAGCCTGGTATCTCACGCCCGGCATACAGCACGACCTCCGACACAAGGAGAATGGGGCCGTGCAGACGGTGTTAGAAGTTCTGGAGCGACGACGGGCGGCGGCTCACAGGACAAGACATTCTGACAAACTGTCGGCTGCCACGAAGCCGAGATAAGCGATCAGGCATATCGTCCCTGTATGTGGTCGTGTTGGGTCGGTGGCCGTTCGCGGCAGTGTGCCGAGGAGTGCCGACCCGTGTCGAATCTCCCATGACTGACGTCGCCTCCTCTCTCACGCGGACCGTCGCGCGACAGTACGACCTGTTCCAGACCTCCCTGGAATTGCTCCAGAAGGACCGCAAGTTCTTGAACTACGGGTACACGGTCTCGGGCACGGAGACCTACGAAGCGCGCCAGCAGCGGCTTTGCCTCGAGGTGTTTCAGGCGGCCGAGATCGGCAAAGACGACGTCCTCATCGACGTCGGCTTCGGAAGCGGGGAACAGGACTTCCTCCTGTCGAATACGTGCGAGTTCGGGCGCCTGATTGGCTTCAATATCTCCGAACGACAGGTTCGCTACGCCCACGAGCGGGCGATACGCGAAAACTTGACACACAAGCTTTCGTTCCGCCTGGGAGAGGCCGAGCGTCTTTCCGGTGTCGAGGGATCATCGGTGGACCGAGTTCTGGCGATCGAGTGCGCGTTCTACTTCGACCGGCCGCGCTTCTACGAGCGCGCGGCGCAGGTCCTGAAGCCGGGCGGCCTAGTGGTCCTGGCCGACATCGCCTTCGCCGATCGTGCCGCGTGCCTGACGCGACGCGCGGAGGACCTGAGACGGGTCGGCACCCAATCGTCGAATCGTACGGAGTGGGAGAGGCATTTCCGCACGCGATCCGTGCGCGGCATCAATGAACAAACCCGGCCCGGCGCCCAGATGGCCGTCTGGCAGATCCTCAAGACCGCACCCTTCTCGCGCCTGAGCGCTGCCGAACGCCGCGAGTGGATGAAGATGGCGTTCTATTCTCAGCTCGTCGCACTCGGCTTGCAGGTCAGCTTCATCCAATACGATCTAATCGTGCTTCAGAAGAAGTAGTTCAGTCGCTGGCTCATTCGTCGGCTGGAACGTGCCGAACAGGCGGTCCCACATCGTGGTGCTGATGCCGAAGTTCGCGACCTGTCGATGGTGATGGAGGTGATGGAGTCGCTCGAGACGTCGCAAGTAGGC
>DAIRVG010000195.1:0-10258 GCA_036802945.1 Vicinamibacterales bacterium | reverse complement strand
CATCGAGATTCGTCGGCACCGCGCCGAGCGGCACCGTGGTGATGCCGACGACGTTCTTCAAACCGCGAATCTCCGGCGCGGTCCCGCTGCCCTCGAACACGCCGAGATCGAGCTTGAGCGCCAGGGCGCGAGTCATCTGCTTTTCGAGCAGCTGAATCACGTCGGGATTGCTGTCGGCAATCAGCTCGTTGCTGACCACCGTCAACGTCGCCAACTTCCGCGGGGTCGCCGGGATGTCGGTGTAGGCCGGATCGCTGGGCGTGATCGTCCCGGCTTCCGCTGTCCAGGCCGCGGTCGGGTCGCTGTCGATGCGCGGGACGTGGAGCACATCGCGCATGGTCCGCACGACGCGGATGCCGCTCTTGATGGCGACACTCTCGGCGGAGAGCTTGTCGAAGAAGCTCGCACTCCATTCATCCGGCGCAATGACGCTGCCGGGCGCCGCGCTCTCTTTGAGGTCGCGCAGTTCGAGGCCGAAGAGCCCGGCTCGCTTCTCCTTCTTCGGCTGCGACCGCTGACTCTCCGGGACGAACTTCTTCTGCTCGCTGCGCTGTTCGATGCTCCGCTGCAGGCCGAGCACGGAATCCCGCTCGCGGATGGCGTTGTCGTAGCTGCGCTGCTCGCTGGCGAGGAGCGTGTCGCGGTTCGCCTGGCTCGCCGTGTCGAGCACGGTCTGCGCCTGGCTGCTTCGCAGCTGGACCTGCGTGGCAAAGGCGGCGAGGACATCGTCGCCAAAGGCGCCCGGCTGCGCGGCGAGGGCGGACAGCTCGCCCATCGGGACCAGCTCCGTCTTCTTCGTGAACTCTGTGATTTCCATTTGAACTACCTCGAACTCAAAGTCTCAACAATTGTTGAGACTTTTCAGTCGCCCGGCCGGAGACCGTCAGCAACCTATCGGCTGGCTCGGAGAACCATCGGCCTGAATCCTTAACAAAATCAGCAATCGTCACGACGCCGTGACGATCTCTTGTTTTCCTAACAAAATCGGCAATCTTCCCTACGTAGGGAAGATGGACTTCAGTGCGTCTGTCGGTCCATGCCCGGCAACGGCACCAGGCACCCGAACGCGCTCAGGTTGTTCGGGTCAATCGAGAAGCCGCACACCCACTGCTCGATGCGGTCGCCCTCCGGCGTGAGCCGCGCCACGTCGATACGACCGAGGCGGAACGTGACGTTCACCGACAGATCGTTGAGGTCGATCGTGTCGGTGACGCCCGCGGCTTCGAGCAACTCGATGACGGCCAACTGCACCGTCGCGACCGTGCCCCTGACAGACAGCTTCTCGGCCATCACGCCTCCAAATCGAGAAAAAACAGCTTCGGTTCATACGGCTGTGACGCCGGCGTTGCCAGCAGGCCGGAGAGCGCCAGCAGCAGCGCATCGACCGCGTCGATCTTGTTCGGGCTCATCGCCGCGTCCTTCGTCGGCAGGAGACTGCCGTCGCGCCGGCGCTCGACACAGACGTTCGAGATCTGCCAGGTGAGGAAGCTCGAACCCGTATGCCGCAGCTGCCGCGCCTTCAAGCGCGCTTCCAGCTCTCGCGCCGGTGGGGTGAACGTCTTCCCGTTCTTGCTCTCGATGCGCGCCGGCAGGCCGGCCGCGGCCAGGTTCGCGGCGAGGTGCAGCGCGCCGAACCGTTCGATCGCGATGTCCTTCACGTCGAACTTCTCGGCGTCGGCTTTCAGGTCGGCTTCGATGGTCGGATAGTCGGTGAGGTTGCCATCGGTGACAATCAGCTCGCCGCTGGCGATCCAGTCACGGTACGCCGGTACTGCGCGCGCCCGTTCATTGACGACGAGCGACGGCAGATAGCCGCGGACGAAGACGTAAATCAGATCGTCGCGCTGGAACGCGAGCGCGACCGCGGCAATGTCGTCGCGTTCAGCGAGGTCGACGCCGATCCAGCAGGGCTCGTGCTCGAAGTCGGCAAGTTTACTTGCCAGGTCCGCGCAGCGATGCCAGGCCGCGATCGGCAGCCAGGTCGAGGCCGAGTGCAGCCAGCGGTTGGCGATCTTGACCTCGAACTCGCCCTGCATGCCGGGCGTGGCAATCGCATCGTCCCGATAGCGTCGGACGTAGTCGAGCGTGGGGGTGATGCCGATCATCGGCGCGCTCTTGATCCACGTCGCCTCGTCCTTCCAGTCGTCGCCCTCATCGAGTTCATACAGAATCGCGAAGACGTGATCGGCCTCGATGACGGAGTCGAGCACCTTCATTGCCGTGCTTCGCAGCGCGTAGCCGACAGACGTGAGGCTGTAGCCGGCCGTGGTCGGCGCCATCAGCATCGGCGAGATGCGCGAGCCTTGCGCCGACTTCAGCACGTCGTGCAGCTCGAAGTTCTGGGCGTGCGATTCGTCCAGGCTGATGAAGCTCGGATTCAAGCCGTCCTGCGTCGAGGACTTGCTGTTGATTGGCTTCGCGTAGCCGCCAGTCTCGTCGAAGGTGATCGCATTCGCGAACGTGACGAGCCCGAGGTCACGCAGCCAGGGCGCACGCCTGACCATCCGTTGCATGATCGAGAAGACGATCCGCGCCTGGCTGCCGGTGTTCGCACCGCAGACCACCTGGCCGCCTGGCTCCTTCTCGATGACCAGGTGATAGAGCGCGCAGGCCGCCACGAGCGTGCTCTTCGCGCTCTTCCGGGCGACCTCGAAGAACACCGTGGTGACGAGCCGGCCGCCATCAGCTCTCCGGAAGCCGTAGACCGCGGCCAGGATGAAGACCTGCCAGGGCGCGAGCGTGATCGTCGGTGAACTCCAGCGGCCTTCGACGTGCGGCAACTTCTCGATGAAAGTGCAGACATCCTGGACGTGTTCGGGCGACCAGGTGAAGGGTGCGGGATTTCCCGCAGACGCCAAACGAACCTTCGTTGCGAAGGTTCGTTTTTGAGTCTGTCGCTGGGCACCTGCGGGATTTCCCGCAGCCGCAAGTTGTCGCATCCGCTGGAAGCGTTCACAGGCGAGCTTCGTCCAGCGACAGGCGACGACTGAGCCGTATAGCACGCTATACACGTAGGCGTCGGCGATGGCCGGGAAGTTCCGTTTCTCACTAGTCTCCGAGACTAGTGACCGAGCGCGACGAGCCTTCGCCGGCCGCTTCCGGGCGCGACAGGGTTGGACCGTGCCGCGCCGAACGTGCTCGGCGGCCGGGAGCGCCTGGGACTTCTTACGCGCTTTCTGTGTCATCGCGGTGCATGGGCGATTAACTGACTGGCGAGGGGTTTCGGTGGGGTTGGTCGCTCGTGGCGATCACATCCCCATCGGCGAGCGCGAACAAGATGAGCGCGCCGTTCTCAATCGCCATATCAACGTGACGATACGGTCCAGATCCGAGGTTGTGCTCAGGTTCCTGGACACTCACATACACATGGCGGGTGTCCGGCAGTTGGAGCTTCTCAAGTAGCGCCTTCAATTCGCCAATCTTCATCGTCGCCTCACAAACGTTGAGTCTTCGGTTACGGTCTTCCGGCTATGGCACACATGACAGAGGCTCTGCACATGCCGGAAGCTGAGGAACGTGATGTCATTAGGTCCACTCACCGGTCGAATGTGATCCACTTCGGTCGCCGGCGTATTGACCCCTCCCCGTAGGCACTCCCCGCAGAGCGGCTGCAGGGCCAGTTGGATGGCTCGGAACCGGCGCCACCGGGCGCTGCAGTAGCCCCGGCTCGCCGCATTCGGCCTGGCCTGATCGCGGGTCTGCTCACAGTGAGAACAGCGACCGGTGATCAGGCGCTGACATTTCGGGCAGCGATGCGACGGCATCAGCATCTATCGCCTCATCGGCTTCTTCACCGATCGCCGGGACTGCTCACTGAAGACCACGCGATCGTGCTCGTCCCACGGCAGCACGTCGGCGTTCAGGTCACGCTTCGGACGAGGCGTCGGACTCGGCACGAGCCGTGGACGTGGATTGCGATGCACGGGACAGTAGCCGCTCTCATCCGCCTCCGCTACACAGCGGAGTTCCCCATGGCCGCCCCCGGACCCTGACACTAATGAGCCCTCTCGCAGGATCTGCCGGCAGGTCATCGTCACCGTCGTAATCACGTGTGCCATACTCACTGCTCCTCTCTGCGTTTCCGAGGACCGTCGCGGACAAGGCGCGGTCCTCACCTTCGAGTTCATCCATTCACAACGTCTCAATCAGCGGCGCTCGAGCGCGGTTGGGAAAGCGCCAGATCTCGACGCTGGCCATCGTGGGGCGAGGCATCAGCGCCAGGCCCTCGCGCTCGAGCGCCGAGGCGTAGGTGGTTCCGCTCTTCACGCTGATGAAGCGCAGGCTGACCGCATCCCAGGCGACCAGGTCCACGAGCCCCTTCGAGCCGGCGGCGCGGCAGACGGTAAAGCCGGTGCTTTCGAGCAGATGGCGGGCGCGGTGTTCGGCGCGTCGGCCTTTGATGGCGCAGTTGATCGTCATCAGCCGGCGGCCTCCACAAGGCGCAACCGATGGTGCTTGCGGTAGTGCTGGAGCACGTCCAGATCCTCGACGACGCACTGGCAGTCGTCGCAGAACTGGCGCTTCGCGGGAGACTTGGATCTAGGTCTTCTCGTTCCTGGCCGCTCTTCGGTTTTCTCTTCCGTCTTCTCAGCCGTTTTCCCTTCGTCAGAACATGCCGGCGCGTCAGCGCCGGTGATCTTGTTCATTGACGGATCAAGTAACGGATCAAATACGGATCGGGCGAACGTGGTTCGCAGATCTGCGAACGTGGTTCGCCCCCTCTGCGAACCTGGTTCGCCCCCCCGCGTCCCAGGTTCGCAGTCACTACGAACGTGGTTCGCAGTCGTCTGCGAACGTGGTTCGTAGTCAGGGTCTGTTGACTGCGAACGTGGTTCGCAGTCACTACTGCCCGCGGCGAGCTGCTCGAGGTTTAGGTTGTAGCGAACAGACCCCCGCGTCATGACGCCGACGGCGACGAGGAAGCCCTTACTGACGAGCCGGTGAAGCGTCTTCTGAATCGCCCGCCGGGTGAGCGAGGTGCGCTTGTGGAGGGTGCCGACGGCGGGCCAGACGTTCTGTCCATCCTGCCTCGCGTAGTCGGCGAGGGCGAGCAGCACCAGGCGCTCGGACGGGGTCACAACGGCCGGTCGCAGCTTCCAGACGAGGGTCGAAACCGTGAAGGCCATAGGCGGGCAGCCGCCCTACGCGGACTCCCGCGTCTTCACCCGATGCGCCTTCAGCCAGGCGTCGAGGTCTTCCACGCGGTATCTGATGGATCGGTTGATTCTGAGGTAGGCCGGCCCGACGCCCTTTCGACGGGCCTGCTTCAGCCACCAGACACCGAGCCCGATGTATTGGGCGCTATCCGCGCAGTTCAGCGTGTGTTTGGGGGTTAGGGGTGTCACCCCGTCAGGATAGGAAGGGGTGGCGCGGGAGGGAATGCCCTGTTTTGTTTGGTTAGGGGGTCTCGTTCTCGTCCAACATGCGTTTGAGCAGGTTTTCCGCTTGTTCGATGCCCTCTTCGACCCGAGATCGGCTCGAATCGCTGCGATTCACGCTGGCGTTATATTTCTGGGCGAGCTTGCTGAGGTCTGCCGGCGGATGTTTGATCTTCCGCTGATACCACCACTCGACATTCCGGCGAATCGCGGCTGAGCCCCGCTCCCGCGGGATATAGCCCCGTGGGAGCCCCGGCACCAGGCCGGCTCGGTCGAGCTGAATGAACTTCGCGTCCGACGGGTTGATCGCGTTGTAGGTCCGAACGGGGAAGACGGTCTTCAGTAGCGTGGAGGTGATCCAGCGCCAGCAGGGCACCCCCATCGCCTCGACGACCTGAGCGACCGCGGTCCATTCGGCCTCGGAGGGCGGGCGACAAATGGCCTTGATCAGTAAACTGATCGCCGCGTCTCTCTGTGTGGGTAGGAACTCGGAGACGCGGACGCGCATCAACCGCGGCAGCTCACGCCCCGTGCACCAGGCCGAGTAACACTCGATGACCCGGAGATCGGGTTGCAGCTGGTAGAGGGCGCACTCGGCGGCGCAGCGCACCGCTTCGAGATCGCCCTCGTTCGTAATCGGCAGGGACTGTCGCAGCCGAGCTTCGCGGCCCATCAGGCACTCACCAGCTTCGCCACGGCCGCGGCCTTGTGCTCCGGCGCGAGGTGGGCATACCTGAGCGTCATCTTCAAATCGCTGTGCCCGAGCAGCTCGCGGACGGTGTTCAAATCGACGCCGGCCATCACCAGCTTCGACGCGAAGGTATGCCGGAGATCGTGGAAGCGAAACGCCTCAAGCTTCGCGGCCTTCATCAGTGCGGCCCACCCCTTCTTGACGTTGTCGAGCCGGCCGTCGTCGCCATCGACACGTCCAGGGAAGACGTAGCCGTCGAGGGACACCTGCCTCTGCCGACAGGTGAGCACCTTGAGCGCCTCGCTGTTCAATGGGATATGCCGCGTCTGTCCACTCTTCGCGCCGTCGCCCCGCACGGTGAGCTGTTCGGTGTAGAAATTGAAGTCGGTCCAGCGCAGATTGAAGATCTCGCCCTGGCGCAGGCCGGTGTTGAGCGCGACGAGCACGATCGCGGTGAGGTGATGGGGATTCTCGGCCGGCCATTCCTGATAACCGCGCTCTCGTCGCCACTGGTTCGCGGCCTCGCGTTTCGCCTGGCGCTTGATGTCCCGCGCCGTGAGCGCCGCTCGCAGCCGCTGCTCTTCGTCCTTCGACAGATAGCGCACGATGCTGCGCGTATCGACGCGGAGGACTTTCACCTCCGTCAGCGGATTGCGCTTCAGCAACTGCCATTTCACGGCACGCGAGAGCGCCGACTTGAGCGCGCCGAGATCCTTGTTGCACGTGCCAGCCATCGTGCCGTCCTTCAATCGCGCCGAGCGCCAGCGTTCAATCTGAAAGGCGGTGAATTCGCTCAGCTTCACGTCGCGGAACTCGATGAAGGCGCTGCTCTTCAGGCGGCCGATCTGCGTCGTCCGCGGCCGCTGCGCCAGCATCCAGGGCCCGTAGTGCGTCTCCAGATACTCGCCGAACGTCACGTCGGCCTTGCCGGCGAGGCGTGCCGCCTTCGGATCGTGGCCCTTGTCGATCCTGCTTAGCTCCTCTCGCGCCTTCACCCGCGCTTCCTCGACGGTCAACGTGTCAGCGCGGCCGAGCGTCAACCATTTCCCGCGGCCGTAGTTGACGCGGTAGGTATGAATGCCCGACTCACGACAGCGCAGCACCAGACCCGGATACTTCGTGTCGTAGACATCCTGGTTCACCTTCGGGAGCTTCCGCACGAACTCCGTATTCAGCTTCTCGCGCATGTCTCAGAGCCCTTCCGAACCACAGACCCGATTTACGATCTGCACCCCTGACCCGATCGCCGGGGGTGCAATGGGGGTGCAAATCGGTCTACCCACCGCACCCCGCCGCACCCCAAGATAGCATGGGTCTTACCATAATGCGCCAATAAATACGGGCTTATTTAGGGTGAGTCAGGGTGTGCCGGGGGTGCAAGGGTAGGGGCTGGATTCGCCTTCACACGGCGGGGGTCACTGGTTCAAATCCAGTAGCGCCCACCAACCAAACCCAATAAAACAAAGCACTTACGGGGATGCCAAGGTTGGGGCATCCTCCCGGTCATGCCGCCGGGGGTGCAATAGGGGTGCAAATCCGAATCGCTATTCCGTAGATGGCCCCGAGCTTCCGATAGACCGCCCGTGGAGGCGCTCCAGCTCCAGGACTTCCACGCGATCCATGAGCCGCTCGACCAGCGTCACCATGCGGGCGACCACGTCGCGGTAGGGTTCGAGCGCCAGAATCACGGCGTTGGTCATCGCCTGCTCGTCGTCGGTCATCGCATCCTCTCGCGTTCGAGGTTCTCCCAGACGCCGGCCAGCAGCTCCGTGCGCTTGGCCGCCAACTCTGCCCGCCTCTGGGCGAGCACGTCGGCCGCGGCTCCTTCCGCCTCTAACTCGGCCAGCTCCCGCTCAAACCACTCATCGAGGAAAAGTCTGAGCGTCTCCATCGCTTCGGTGATGTCCACGCCCGCCCTATCGGCTCCCGCCGAGGGTGCATTAGGGGTGCAGCACCCGGCCCTGCAGCCGCAGCCAGTCCACGCGACGGGAACCTAGTGTCGGCGTCGGCACCAGGTTCCGCAGCGCCCGCTGCGCGACCGCGACATCGGTCTCCCGATAGGCCGGGAAGGCCGTCAGGCTGATCTCGGCGATCTCGATGTCGAGCAGCTCGCGCACCATCACGCCGGCATCCTTCCGCCAGGCGTCCTTCCTCGTCACGAAGCCGAAGCTGGCGCCGACAACGTCGCCGCGCTGCACCAGGGCGAGCGCCTCCCGGCCGGCCTGCGTGGGCGCCGGGTCGAGGGTGAAGGCCAGGCCGCGGCCGTCCTTCCGAAGCTGCAGCGTTGCCGGCGTGCGGCCCAGGACGGCCCCTGGCTGATGGTCGAAGAGCGCGACGACGCTGCCGGTCAGCGCCTGCTCGACGGCTTGCGCTCGGACGACTTCGACGAAGCCGCCGAGGTCGCGGGAACGCACGTCGAAGACGACGCAGTGCCCGACAATCTTCGCGGCATCCGCCCGGACCTCCGCGACCGATCGCCGTTCCAGAAAATCTCCTCGTAGCTCAGGCGACATTGGGCACCTCGACGACCGGCTGCAGCGCCGCATTGACGCGGTAGGTATCCCCATCGGGAATCGGATTCAGCCCGATCGCCCGCCTGGCATCGTTCGCGCTCAGATACCCGTTCTGAATCCCACTCTGCAGCGAGGCGTTAATGCTGCGGATGTCGTTGCGGAGCAGCGCCTGGCGATCGAATTCCATCGTGTAGCCGCCAAACTGCCGGCTTGTCAGCAGATCGCGGCGCAGCGCCTCTTCCCAATTCGCGAACAGCGGATCGAGCGTGTCGGTGAGGTAGGCGAGCTGCCCGCTCTCCATGTTGCTGTAGTTCGTGCTCTCCATCAGGCCGGCTTTCCAGGGCGGCACGCGGAACGCCCCGCAGATCGCGGTACTGAGCGCCTTCATCGTCTCGTTCAGCTGCGCGCTGTCGTTCTCCATCTGAATCGGCGTGAAGTTCAAGCCCTGATCGAGGACGGGAATCTTGCCGCGGCCGGCGATGCCGCCGTAGTTCTGCTGCCAGTAGTCGCGCAGCCGTTCGGCGGTGTCGGTGTTCACGGACCCCGCGGTCTGGAGCACCCCGCTCGGCCGCGCATTGTTCTTGAAGAAGCTGCCGACATACGCCTGGAGCGCCAGCGCCGAGCCGATGATCTCGCGGCAGCGCAGGATCGGGCTCTCGCTCACCAGCTCGAAAATCGGCGGCGCGCTCGCGTTGAACAACCAGACATAGGTCTGGCCGCCGTTCCGATAGGTCCATCGCTTGATCCCGCGCTCGTCGCGGTCCACCGTCATGAACGCGGACCAGAGCGGCCACAAGGCGACGACGCGGCCATCCACGCGCACGATCTCGGCGAAGGCGCGGCCCGTGGTGAGCAGCTGCCACTGCATCGCGTGCTTGAACTGGTAGCCCGTCATCTCCGGGTTCGGCAGCACCGACAGGATCTCGAACAGCGGATGATCGACGGCATCGACATACGTGTCTTCCGCGACCTTTTCCCGGAACCGGATCGGGGTTCTCGCGATGTCTTGACTGAGCACCTGGCAGCAGGAGAACACGGCCGGCACTGTCAAGGCCGTTTCGGCAGTGACGGAGACGCCGGCCGCGGTCGGGAGGCTCGAAAAGAGCTGCAGCAGGGTGGGCGACGGGTGCGCTAGTGAGCGCCGTTCCCACCAGCGTGTGAATCGGTTGTCCATCATCGTTCCCCGTCGCCCTCACGTGCTACTTGCGTGACCCGCGTGCCGCCAGTGCCGCGACCAGTCCCGTGATATGCACGACGGCCAGCGGATTCGGCACCGCGAGATCGGCGCGCATGATCGCCCGGACTTCACTCTGATCGGAGTTGAACAGCCTCGACGAATCGACCGCGATGGTTGTGTCTTGTCTGACGACGAGCACGACTTGGCTGCCGTCGTAGACGTAGGCATCGCCGGCCGTCAGCTGCGAGGTGACGAACACCGGCACGCCATACAGGCTGCGCTGTACCGCCTGGCCGCCGCTGCCGGCGCTGTCCTGCAGCAGCCCCTTGTTCGAGCCCGTCCCTTCCTTGAGCGTCAACAGGCCGCCCCAGGCTTCCGGGCTCGTCACGATGGCCGTGGCCTTCGCGTTGTTACTTTCGAGCGTGGTGATCGCCGCGGCAAACGCATCGAGATTCGTCGGCACCGCGCCGAGCGGCACCGTGGTGATGCCGACGACGTT
>DAIRVG010000194.1:0-10346 GCA_036802945.1 Vicinamibacterales bacterium | reverse complement strand
GGATCGTGCTGAGCCTGATCGGCGCCGGTGTCCAGCTTGGGATCACCGGCGGCGAGAATGGGCGGGTCGTTCGGCGGAAGAAGAAAAACTAACCACGAAAGACACAAAGGAAACGAAGGTCACGAAAAATATTCTTTCGTGACCTTCGCGGCTCTCGTGACCTTCGTGGTTGCTCTTAGAACAGCAGCCTGAGCCCGATCTGCGCGGTGCGCGGGTTGTCCGCCACGATCGTCTTCAGGAACTGGGCGGAGTTACGCGCGCCCGTCGGATTCCCGAAGTTTGCGTGGTTCGTCAGGTTGTAGACCTCGAGGAAGAGCCCCGCCTGATATCTGCCCACCCGATGCACGTACTGGAAGCGCCCGTCGAGGATCGTCTTCCGCTGGCCGTCAATCCCGTTGCGGACGGCGACGCCGCGCGAGTCGAGCGCAGACACGATCGGCAGCGTGAGGTCGTTGACGCCCTTGATGGGGCGGTCGTTCGAGGTGCCGTCACCGTTCGAGTCGACTCCGGTCGTTTCGTTGATCGGGTAGCCCGAATACGTGCGGAACACCATGCCGGCGCCCAGCCCGTGCCCGAGATCGACGTTGGCGCTGGTAGCAAACGCGTGCGTGTTGTCGCGATCGCACCGGCCGTAGTCGAGGCCAGGGTTGCTGTCGACGACGATCGCCGCGACGTCGTGGCAGACCCCGTAGGTGTAGCTCACGCGTCCCGACCACCGGTTGGCCATCCGCTTTTCAAGCTCCAGCTCGAGCGAGTTGAACCTGGAATTGAGCACGGATCCGAGCTCCCTCGTCTGTTCCTGGTTGAACTGGGCGAAGGTCGCTGTTCGCCCGACTGCCGGCACCAGCGTGCCGCTCGGATCGAACGCGTTCACGCCGCGCCGCGTCACGCGGCCCGTCGCGTCGACCGGCCCCTCGTTGATGTCGATCACGGCTGTGTTGTCATGTCCTCGGTTGCCGACATAATCAATCGAGACCGCCATGCTCTGCGCGATTTCCCGCTTCAGGCCCGCGCTGAATGCCCACGTGTAGGCCATCCGACGGTCGCCGTCGACGATCGGCCCAGTTGTTGTCGTATTGATAACGCCGCCTGCCAGGACGGAGCTCCGCAACCCGACGAGAAATGAGCGGCATGCGGGACTCAACACGGCTTCGCCCGCTACGGGGCCCGCAACGGGATTCAGGCACGCGGTGGCGTTCGCGTCGCCTGCCCTCACGGGGAACGTCCCTGTCGTGATCGGCGAGGCCACCTGCGTTGTGTCATACGCCAACGTTGGTGCAATCACCGAGCGCTGTTGCAACGTGGCGAGGATCGCGAGCGACTGATACTGATAGACCTTGCCGACTCCGCCCCTGACGAGTGTTTTTCCGTCGCCGAGAACGTCGTAGGCCACTCCGAAACGCGGACCGATCGCGTCCTTCGTTTTCGGCGTCGCTTTCTGCCAATCGTACCGGACACCCAGGTTCAGCGTGAGCTTCTTCCCCACCGTCCATTTGTCCGACAGGAAACCGCTGGCCTTCCGATCGATCTGCCTGAACTCGAATTGGCCCATGCTGACGCCAAAACGGAAGGGATAGGTGAGTGGATTGTTGACATTGAACGGCACGTTGCCCGGGAAGGTGAACAGTCCATTGAAGTTGGCAGCCGTTCCCAGTGGAAGGGCGCCGTTGCGGCTCCACGCCACGCCCGTCTTCAGGTTGTGTGCGCCGGCAATCCAGGTGAGCGTGTCGTCGAAGTTGATGTCGCGAATCAGGTCCTGCTGGTACGTGTTGCGCGGACCGGCAATGTAATCCGGATGGGTGTTCTGAGAGCCGAGATCGAACGGCTCGAGGGTGCCGTACCCAATGAATTTCCAATTGGAATCGAACATCACGCGCGGGCCCTGAAGGAGGCTTTCGCGCACATGTCCGATCTTGAACTCGTTGGTCGTCCGGTTGTTCAGCACGGATGCGAGCGAGAAGCTGAACACCTGATCCCCGTTATCGTTCTCGAATCTGGCTGCATCCAGAATCGCCTTGTCGTCCTCGATCGTATCTCGCTGCGTCAGGATCTTCTCCCGCGTCCACCGGAAGCTCGCCTGGTGATTGGCACTCAGGTGGTGGTCGAGGCGCAGGAAGGTGTTCGGTCCCGAGAACGCAGTGGTCGTTGAATAGGACACGGCGAGTGGCGCCGCCTGCGCCGGGAAGTTCAGGTTCGCCGCCTCGCGCGCGCGCGTCCCTTCGTAGTTGAAAAAGAAGAACGTCTTGTTCTTCACGATCGGGCCGCCGATGCTGCCGCCGAAGACGTTGCTCCCTGAATCAGGGTTCTTCTCGCCTGCCTGCTTCAGGAAGTAGTCGGTGGCCTGCAGCTTGTTGCTTTGGTAGTACTCGAACACGCGACCGGCGAAGGTGTTGGTACCGCTCTTGGTCACGCTGTTCACGACGACGCCGGTCGAACCGCCGTACTCGGCGCCGTACTGGTGCGTCTGCACCTGGTACTCCGACATCGAGTCGAGCGAGACACGCGCCTGCGTGCCTTGAGAACCACCGCGGCGCGAATCGTTGTCATACTGGCCATCTACCAGGAACAGGTTGTTGTTGGTTGCCTGGCCGTTCGCGCTGAACTGTCCGCCTTCAAACGATCCGATCTGCAGTGTCGGCACGAGGCCGGGGATCGTCTGCATGAGACTGAACTGGCTTCGGTTCGCGCTCGGCAGGCTGTCGATCTCGTTGCTGGTGATGTTGGTGCCGATCCGGTTGGAGGTTGACTCGACCAGGGGCGCTTCCGCCGTGACCGTCAGCGTCTCGGCAACGCCGGCAATCGGCAGTGTCAGCGTGATCGTCAGCTCTTCGCCGACGCGGACGACCATGCCGGTCCGCACCATGGGCTGGAAGCCGGAGAGGTCGGCTTTGACCGTGTAGGTGCCCGGGAGCAGGCTCGGCATGACGAACCGCCCTGTCGCGTCTGCCACGGACTCTCGCACGAGCCCCGTGTCTTCGTTCGTCGCCGTCACGGTGGCGCCCGGCAACACTGCCTTCTGCGCATCCAGTACCGTGCCGTTGATTTCAGCTCGCCCACCTTGCGCGAACGTTGGGGTTGACGTCCCCAGGATCAAGCACGCGATAGCCAACACGGAAAGCCGCTGAACAGTCCGCATCCGATGCCTCCTTGAAACGACCGCCCGGAACAGAATGCCGCCGAACCGGGCTTGCGGGGGAACTTGCGAGTGGACAGTAGAGCCCGGCGCCCGTGGTGTCAAGACGCTTGTCTTGCCGAAGCCGGCGGGGGAGAGCCCTTTCGCGACTCGGGTTTCGGCGATTTGGGGGCGCGCGCGTCGCGTCGAAGCGGCTAGTTGGTCGAATTCAGACGGGAGCGGAGGGCATCGCGATCCACCGCCAGCCCTTTCAGCACAACCTGTGAAATGCGGCGTGTGTTCGTGATCGCGTCGAGCGGATTGGCATCGAGCACCAGGAGGTCTGCGCGCTTGCCGGCGGCAAGCGTCCCCGTATTTCGAAGCCGTAAGTACTCGGCGCCGCGGCTGGTGGCGGCGACGATCGCCTGCATCGGCGTCATGCCGGCTTCGACCATCAGCTCGAGCTCGCGATGCTCGGCGAAGCCGAACGGATCGTCCTGCAGGCCCGTGTCTCCGCCGAGTACGATGCGCGCGCCCGCGGCGGAGAGTTTCGCGAGACTGCGCTGCAGGATCGCGTAGCGCTCGTGCGCCGCGGCGGCCTGGGCCGCCGTTCGTCCGCCATATCCCGCCTGGATCCTTGCGCCGAGGTCCGGCGGGATTGCGTCGCGCACCGGCCCATTGAGCCATGCGGCCAGCGATGCCGGCATCTCCATGTTGCGCCCGCGCTCGGTATTCTGCAGCGTCGGCATGATCGTGACGCCGCGCCTCACGATCGCCTGGACAACCTCGTCATCCATTTCCTTGTCTCGGACCATGTGCGTGAAGCCGTCGATTCCTGCGGCGACAAGGCCTTTCGCGTCGGCGAGGTAGAAGACGTGGGCATTGACGCGGATACCGTGCTTATGCCCTTCGTCGATAATCGCGCGGTACAACGGAGCGCTCAGCTCGGGGGCCCGGCCGTTGCGATCGTCGACCCAGATCTTGATGAAGTCGACCTTCTGTGCGGCAAGCTCCCGCACGTCGCGGCGCGCCTCGTCGTCGGTCGTGACGTCGTAGGCGATGCCGCGATATGTCTCCGCGCCCGGGCCTGCGTTCGGCGCCCCCATCCCGCGGCCGGCCGTGAACAGACGCGCGCCGCCGAGACGCCCAGCTGCCTGGTCATCGCGAATCCTGAACGAGACATCGCCGGGATCGATGCCTTCCGAGACGACCGTGCTGACGCCGAAATAGAGGGCCCGATTGAGATCGTCGACGACTGTCTCGCGAGAGTAGTTCTCTGCGCGGTAGGTCGCGCCTTTTTGAAAGCCGGTATGCGTGTGGATGTCGATGAGTGCCGGCATCACCGTTTTGCCGGTGACGTCCACGCGCGCGGCGCCGGCGGGCGCCTTCAGGTCGCCTTGACGCCCTATACGCGTGATGGTGCCGTTCTCGACGAGGAAGGCGGAGCGTTCAATGGCCGGTTTGCCATCGCCGGGAATCAGGCGCGCGCCTTCGTATAGCGCGGCGCCGGGAGGCCCACCCGTCTGGGCATGGAGGACGAACGACGCCGCCGTGAGCGCCAGGACGGTGCACGCCGCGGCTCGAATCTTCATGATGGCGCGGATTATATAGGTGTCGGGTTGCGCGAGGCCGCGCGCTTCTATTACGATCAGGGTTCGCTCGACGCGCCGTCCGCGTCCCCATGGGGCGCGGCTCCCACCAAATTCCTCAGTAGCTCAACGGCAGAGCATCCGGCTGTTAACCGGAGGGTTGCTGGTTCGAATCCAGCCTGAGGAGCCAACCTCGCCTTCGGCGAGGTCGGCACCCCAGGCTGTTTCCAGCTCACGCCGCGGCTCGCGTTGCTCGCCGCGAGCGTGGACGAATCCAGCCTGAGGAGCCAACTTCCTTAAGAGTTTCGCGGATCTTCTTCGTCAGATCACCCGATTGTGACGCGGACTGTGACATGACCACGTCACAGTTGTCTTTCTTGGCGCGCTTGACCGCCCGGTGCTTTGGAAACTTCAGCCTGAATGACGGCTCGAGCGGCGGCTGCTTCATCGAGCGCCTCCCGGCGGATGACCACGCCTGCGCGCCGCGAGCTTGCGCACTGGTCGATGGCCGCCCTCAACCAGTCTCAGTCGTTGCGGCTTAATCTCGCAGGGCCGGTTCGCTATGACCTTCATCGGAATCGGCAGCGCGACTTTCGAGAAGCACAATCGCCGTCGGATGAATTCGCAGCAAGCGACTCAGCGGGTGCTGTTCACTAACGCACAGACAACGGCCTGGACGGTTGTTAGTCTGCATATAGGAGCTAGGCGCGATCCTTACCCGAGGGCGCCGCATCGTTGTTGGTCATCAGGGCATTAGTGGACGCTCGGAGTAAGGACCGCGCTAGCCAAACACACAGGAGACAAAATGGACACAAACACTTTAATCATCATCCTCCTCGTAGTGCTGTTGCTCGGCGGCGGTGGATTCTTTTACAGACGTAGGGTTTGATCGCAAGGACTGGTGGACGACGACTAGCGCCACAGGGGGCGCTAGTGTTGCTACGCTCCGGCTGGATGCCACAGTGACGCTGAAGGACAAGCTGGAGATGGGATTGAAGGAAGACGCGCCGTTTCGGAAGGACAACCTCCCTGACGACCAGGTCCGCGGGCCAGAGATTCCCGCTGGCCCTGGCCGATCCCTAGGTCCCGCTGGCCCGTGGTGACAAGAGCATCGTGCCCAGAGCTGCCCCATTTCCGAAAGTCAGACGACGACCGCCGCACACATTAGCGTTTTTCCAGCAGCGCGAAGGGTGCCCATGTTCACAAGGGTCGGCCTGCCTCAGTTCCTCGTCATCGTGGTCATCCTCGTCATCGCGATCGTGTATTCGCAACGCCACGCTTTTGAAATCGCTGTTTGAGAAACACAGGCCAAAGGCGAATCGGGCAGTGGAAGACTTCGGAAGTGCCGATGGTTTCGCGCGGTCTAAGCTCCTAGCGTTTCTTCACCGCCTTTCGGTGTGGTTCCTTCGGCGCTTTCCGTTTCATCTCGTCCTGGACTGTATCTTCGAGAGGAACTGTCAGCCGAGGAACAGTCGCGGATCCCTTTCCGACTCGCTTGATCGCCTTTCCCATTGCATCTCCAATCGCGAAACTGTTCGGCACGCTCTCGGTGGCTCGACGTAGCTCAACAGGAATAGATTTAACCGATTACCCTCGCAGTGTGGTCTCATCGATCTACACCAACACCAACCGTATGCTGCAAGAATTCATCGCGCTTTATCGCGACGAAATCATCAGTCGCTGCCGAGCCAGGGTTGCAAAAAGGGTTATTCCGCCGCCCAGTGATGCGGAGATCAACCACGGAGTCCCTTTGTTCCTGGATCAGCTGGTTGAAGCGCTGCGCTCTGGAGGAGCCAACAATCTCGCTATCGACATGAGCGCCGGCCAGCACGGACACGATCTTCTGCTCAAGGGGTTCACCGTCTCGCAAGTCGTGCACGACTATGGTGACGTGTGTCAGACCATCACCGAACTGGCGGTTGAAACGAACGCGCCGATGAGCACGGCTGACTTCCACACGCTCAACCGATGCCTGGACAACGCGATCGCGGGCGCTGTCACGATGTTCATGCGAGAAAGCCAGCAGTCGCGCTTCGAGGAAGCAGCGGACCGTAACGATGAGCGGGTCGGCTTCCTTGTCCATGAGTTGCGGAACCTCGTCAACACCGCGACTGTCGCGTTTGAGGTGCTCAAGACGGGAAGTGTAGGCGCCTCGGGGAACACCGGAGCCGTGCTCAATCGAAGCCTCGGGGGATTGCGAGATCTGCTCGCACGCTCGCTCAACGATGTCCGTTTGACACATAGCGTGAAGAGCAGGAAGCGTATCGTTGTGTCCGAATTGATCGAAGAGGTCGAGGCCGCGGCGACCTTGGCAGCCCACGAGAGAGGGATCACGCTCAGAGTGATGCCAGTCGAAGAAGGGGTCGCGATCGACGTGGACCGACAGGTCCTGTCTGCCGTCCTGATGAATTTATTGCAGAACGCATTCAAGTTCACCCGCCCTCGAAGCGCCGTGACGCTGCGGGTCGGCGCCAGCGCCGACCGTGTACTGGTGGAGATTCAGGACGAATGCGGCGGTCTCCCAGCCGGAGACGTCAATGAACTGTTCCGTCCGTTCGAGCAGCGCGGAGCCGACCGAACCGGCATGGGCATTGGGCTCGCGTTCAGCCGATGGGGCGCCGAAGCCAACGGTGGCCGGCTCTATGCGCGCAACCTGCCGGAGAAGGGATGTGTCTTTACCGTGGACCTGCCGCGCTCGCCAGTTCGGGACGTGGCGGTCGCTTAGCTGTACGCGAGCCTGGTATTGGAGGCTGCAAACAAAAAGCCTTAGCCAGTCCGTCAAAATCTGACAGACGAAATTCCTGAACGTCGTGTACGCTCGCGGCGTGCGGCCAACATCTGATGACGCCTCAATGTCAGTCCATTTGGAACGCATCAAAAAACTCGCCGATGACCTCGCCCTCTTACACGACGGCGACCCAGCCCGCCACACCATAGCCGACCGCATCACACAAGAAGCGAATGCCGTGCTCCGCGCGCTGAAACAGCCCAAGCCTTAGCTTTGTACGCCGCTTTCCGCCTCGTTCCGTTAGACGTCAGGCGGATTGAGCATGAAAATCTGTTCGCGCAGGCGGTCGAAGTTTCTCTGATCTGCATGCTTCAAACCGAAGTGCAACCGCTCCACGCCCGCATGACCGCGATCGAGCGTGGCTGTCGCCGGGCCGCATTTCCTGGATTTAACGGAGATCACCACCTGTCCTGTTTTGGACAGCCGGACCGTGAAGGCTTGCATACGATCCTGGCATGGCGAGCCTCGCACTCTATCAATTCATCGGGGTTAATCGCGAAGAACTGATCCGCCGCTGCGAAGACAAAGTGGCGACACGGTCGGGGCCTCAGGCTACTGAGGCTACACCGGCTGAGAAGGAGCACGGCGTCCCCTTGTTCCTGGATCAACTCGTTGAAGAGTTGCGCCACGGACGCTCCAAGAACGAGGACATTACCCAAGGCTCAACGCAGCACGGGCGCGACCTTCTGCGTCAGGGGTTCACGGTGTCACAAGTCGTCCACGACTATGGCGACGTATGTCAGTCAGTGACCGATTTGGCGATGGAAACGAACGCCCCAATCGCCATCGATGATTTCCGCACCCTGAATCGCTGCCTTGACGATGCCATCGCAGGTGCAGTCACCGAGCACGCCCGTGGACAGCAGATCACCCGCGACGGGCAGTCAGATGACTTGCGACATTTGACCAACACCGCGATCACGGCGTTCGAAGTCCTTCAGTCGGGGACCGTTGGCGTTGGAGGAACGACAGGTGCGCTGGTCCTAAGAAGCCTCATGGGGATACGCGCGTTGATTGATCGGCCGGTCCCTAAGCCGCCGACCGTTGAGGCGGTACTGTGAACGACAACGAACACCTCGATCAGCTTCTTCACGAACTGGCCAACAGCCTGACCGCACATCATGTGGATGCGGAGATCGCTCGCGCCAGGCTCGCGAAGGGTCGGCAGGAAGCTCACATATGCCCCGACATGTGCCGTTCGCGGCTCGCGGAAATTCCGGAGCTGCCGTATTCGCGAGCCTCAAACGGCGACAGGCGCAGACACTAGGCGTCTTCGTGTCTGTGATGCGAGGGTTGCGCGGATTCGCTCGCTTGAGTGGGAGTAGTGTCTCAGTTTGAAATCTCAGACCACTCGCCTGAGTCCATATCCAGAAGGAAAATCCGCCGTCCAGGCACCAGAAGGTCTCTCGCCTCTGCTAATGCAGCGGCAAGGTCACCCATGTATTTCACATCCGTTTGACCCCGAAATTCCTGCTGGCCGTCTTTAGAGACCCTCCCAACTGCGTGGATGGCGAAAGTCTGCTCCGTTCGTAGAATTAGGACATCCCCGACCTGCGTGGGAATACGTTCAGCCATGTGGATAACCCTGGCGGCTCATCCTCCCTGTGCGGAAAGTATAAACGCTGAACAAGCTCCGTCATGCGGGGGCTCGATTCGGCCTCCACCAACTGCTTCGCCGCATCTTGTGACTGCCGAAGGGAGAAACCAGAAGGGAGAAACCAGCTTGACGAGTACCAAGACTGGGCCGATAATTCACGGTCTTCTGCCTTAGGCGGTCGACGATCCTTCACATCCCGGTCTGAACCGTTCCGGTGCTGATCGCTCGCACCTCGGTCGCTCCATCTTCGGCAACTCGGGAGGGCTCAATGACAACGAAAAGGTGCATGGGCGCGTTGGCGCTGATTGCGGCGGTGGTCCTTTCCTCGCCGTCCTGGCGCTTGATGGAGGTGAGTGCGCAGTCCGCGCGACCCGCCCTCAACGGCCCACAGTTCGAGGTCGATCCGTCCTGGCCCAAGCCGCTGCCCGAGCGGTGGGTCACGGGAGAGCTCGGCGGCGTGTGCGTTGATGCGAACGACCACATTTTCGTCCTGTCGCGCGCCAACTTGTACCCGGGAATTTCGGAAATCGCGCAAGCCGCGCCGCCAGTCATGGAATTCGACCAGACGGGCAACGTCGTGAACTCCTGGGGCGATCGTCAGGTGATGGCGGAGGCGCTGCACGGATGCTCCTTCGATGCCCAGGGAAATGTCTGGATCGCCGGCAACGGCGACGGTTTCATCCAGAAATACTCCCGCGACGGCAAGCTGTTGCTGCAGATCGGCGTCAAGGGCAAAGTCGACTCCGCGGACGGCACGCTGAAATCCCGCTTCCTGAACGCGAGTCCAGTCGCGTTCTATTCTCCGACCCTAGTCGCCGTGGACCCGGTGAACGGCGAGGTGTTCGTCTCCGACGGCTACGGCAACAAGCGCGTCGCCGTCTTCGATAAGACCGGCAAGTTCCTGCGGCAGTGGGGGCGCCAGGGCACGACGGCCGAGGCCGCTGCGGGCGTGGGCGGCGTGTTCGTGGATATCGTGCACTGCGTCGTGATGGGAAATGACGGCTTGCTGTACGTGTGCGACCGCAACGGCGACCGCATCCAAGTCTTCGACAAGACGGGTGCCTTCAAACGAAATATTCCTACGCCGCTCGTCTTCCGGGCGCCCTATACGGGCAACGGCGGGGCAGGGTCGCTCGCCCTCTCGCGTGACGCTGCCCAGAAGTATATGTACGTCGGCGATTTCAGCGACAAACTCATTCGGGTCTTCGATCGAGTCTCTGGGAAGGAACTGTCGCAGTTCGGCCGCCCGGGCAGCCACCA
>DAIRVG010000193.1:5221-10543 GCA_036802945.1 Vicinamibacterales bacterium | reverse complement strand
TCTCGCGGCCGAGGAAGATCTGCTCTTCCTTCTTGCCGAAGGTCAGCGGCCCCATCGAATCGCTCATGCCCCATTCGCAAACCATCTTGCGGGCAAGATCGGTCGCACGCTCGAGATCGTTGCCCGCGCCGGTCGTGATGCTGCCCAGCGTGATCTCTTCGGCAATGCGTCCGCCGAGGAGAATGCAGATCTGATCCCGCAGGTAATCGCGTGAGTAGTTGTGCTTCTCGTCGATCGGCAGCATCGTCGTCAGGCCGAGCGCCATGCCACGAGGAATGATCGTCACCTTGTGGATCGGATCGGCGTGCGGAAGCATGACGGCCAGCAGCGCGTGACCAGACTCGTGAATCGCGGTGATGCGCTTCTCGTTCTCGCTGATGATCATCGAGCGCCGCTCGGCGCCCATGAGCACCTTGTCCTTCGCGTACTCGAAGTCCGCCATCCGGACGACCTTCTGGTTGTAGCGCGCCGCGTTGAGCGCCGCCTCGTTCACCAGGTTCGCCAGGTCGGCTCCCGAGAAGCCGGATGTGCCGCGCGCGAGCACCGCCACATCGACGTCGTCGGAGAGCGGGATCTTCTTCGTGTGAACCGCGAGGATGCCCTCGCGCCCCTTCACGTCGGGACGATTCACGACGATGCGGCGATCGAAACGCCCCGGACGAAGCAGCGCCGGGTCGAGCACGTCGGGACGATTGGTAGCCGCGACGAGGATGACACCCTCGTTCGACTCGAAGCCGTCCATCTCGACGAGCAGCTGATTCAGCGTCTGCTCGCGCTCGTCGTGACCGCCGCCCAAGCCGGCGCCGCGGTGACGACCGACCGCGTCGATTTCATCGATGAAGACGATGCAGGGGGCGTTTTTCTTGCCCTGCTCGAACAGATCGCGGACGCGTGACGCGCCAACGCCGACGAACATCTCGACGAAGTCAGAGCCACTGATCGAGAAGAAGGGAACGTTGGCTTCGCCGGCGACAGCACGCGCCAGCAGCGTCTTGCCGGTTCCGGGAGGTCCCATGAGGAGGACGCCCTTCGGAATGCGGCCGCCGAGCTTCTGGAACTTCTGGGGCTCGCGCAGGAATTCGATGATCTCCTGCAGTTCGTCCTTGGCCTCGTCAACGCCCGCGACGTCCTTGAACGTGACTTTCTTCGACGCGCTCGAGGAGAGCTTCGCCTTGCTCTTGCCGAACGAGAGCGCCTTGTTGCCCCCGCTCTGCATCTGGCGCATGAAGAAGATCCAGAAGCCGATCATCAGCAGGATGGGCGCCCATGAATACAGGAGCGCGGCCCACGGGCTCGTCGTCGGTTCGCGCGCGGCGACGATGACGTTCCGCTCGAGGAGCTTATTCGCCAGCCCCTCGTACTGGGGGGGGGCGTAGGTGCGGAAGTTATCCCCGCTTTTGGAGGTGTAGGTGATCTCGTTGCCGGTGATCGTGACCTTCTGGACCTGCGCCGCATCGACCTTCGACATGAACTCGCTGAAGGTTTCCGGCTTGTTGGCGGTCTGGAAGCGGGCAGAGAAGTTCCAGACCAGTCCCCCAATGAGGACCAGGACGACCCAGAACACCAGACTCTTCAGGGTTGAGTTCAACAATTGCCTCCCAACAAACGGGTTATCAAGAATATCACTTCGACGCGGGCTTCTGCTGTACTAAGACCAGCTTTCCGCGCCGAAGTTCCACGCGTCCCCCCGGAACATCGGCCCCGCGGCAGGCTCCCCCAAGGACAGCCATTACCGCCTCCACATGATCCAGGGCAATTTCGCGATCTCCCGCCCCGGCCCGCAGCGCGCGCAGCAGGACCCGCCTCCGGATGGCAAGCGGCTCCGCCGCAATTTCTGATGCATCAAGCGTGACCCCATCGGGACCAACCGCCGCCAACGCCCGGTATCGCTCTTCCGCCAACTCATCGAGCCACAGCCCGTCCTCGCGCATAAGGCCCGCCGCCCGGGCGATCGCCGGCCGGGTCGGTCCGCCAGCCGCGGCATCGAGCTCCGCCAGTACCACGTGGCGGATCCGGTTCCGTGGGTTTTCGAGATCAGCGTTCGTTTCGTCCTCGATCCAGCGCTCGCCGTGTTCCGACAGGTGGCGGCGAAGGTCCGCGCGCGATACGTCCAGCAGCGGGCGAATCACTCGGCCGCGTTGCGGATAAATACCCGCCAGTCCAGTCAATCCTGCGCCCCGCATCAACTTCAGCAGGAAGGTTTCCGCCTGATCATCCTGCGTATGGCCCACCGCGATGTGGTCGGCGCCCAGGGCGTCGGCCGAGCTCTCCAGGAAGTTGTATCGGATCCTGCGGCCTGCATCTTCTACCGACAGATTTCGACTGCGGGCATATCCTTTGACGTCAGCGCTTTCCACGACGATTCGAAGGTGAAGGCGTTCCGCCAATTCGCGGCAAAACGCCTCGTCTCCCCCTGCCGAAGGACGGAGCTGGTGGTTGAGATGGGCGACCCCGGCAATACTGAACCCGCCGTTTTCGGCGAGCTCGCGGAGCAGGAAGACGAGGGCCACCGAGTCCGAGCCGCCGGAGAGCCCGATCAGCACACTGCTGCCGGAAGGGCAGAGCTCGTGCCGGTCGATGGTCTTTCTGACTCGCTGGAGCAGAGCTTTCATTAAATCCCAAAGCCCAAATCCCAAGGTCCAAATCCCAAGTCATCCCGATGTCCCCGTTTAACCTGCATTGGGGTTTGGGATTTGGGATTTGGGACTTGGGATTTTCTGATTGGTGCCGGAGGGCAGACTCGAACTGCCGACCCCGCGCTTATGAGACGCGTGCTCTAACCGGCTGAGCTACTCCGGCACGAACCAACGATCTTAATAGGGGTTAGGGGTCAGGGGATAGGGGGCAGGAGGGGTCAGGGGTCCCTAATCCCCAATCCCTGACCCCTAATCCCTGTCCTCTAACCCCTCTCAATTACAGCCGCCGCGATGAGAGGGATCAGGATCTCGTGGTGGCCGATCAGCGAAATGCCGGTGCCATTCGTCCCGGCGACGGGGCGACTGACGACATTCGTCTGCGGGCGGTACATCCGCATGAAATCGATATTGACCGTCGTCAGCCCCTCGAGGGAGGTCCCATTGTTTCGGGCGAGCGCCACCGCCTTGAGAAATACCTCCGGAAGAATCACCGCCGACCCGCAGTTCAGATACACACCACCCGTCAGTTGCGCAACGCAGGTCGTGAAGTAGCGAAAGTCACGAAGGCTGGTCTCGCCGATGTCGGCGCCCGATGCGGCCGGGTGCATGTGAATGATGTCGGTCCCGAGCGCGACGTGGACGGTGATGGGAATGCCGAGCCGATGGGCGGCCACCGACAGGCTGCGCGCCGCATGGGGCGGGTTACTCCGTGCGAGAAACTCCGCGACACCCTCGCCGAGCCCCTTTCGCGCGGTGCGCGCGGCGGCAATGGCTTCGTTCAACTGCGTACCCGTCTCGTCCGCCATCCCGAAGCGGCCCGGACCAAGCGCCTCGTCGACGTCCTCGGACGTGGCGCCGCACAGCGCGATCTCGAAGTCGTGAATGATGCCGGCACCGTTCATCGCGAGCGCGGAAACGTACCCGCGTTCCATGAGATCGATCAGCACCGGCGAGACGCCGGTCTTGATGACATGTGCGCCAATCCCCCAGACGATCCCCGCGCCGCGCTTTTTCGCGTCGACGAGCGCATCGACAACGCGGCGAACGTCCGCCGCGCCCAGGATGGTCGGCAGCGAATCAAACCAGGTCTTGAATGAACTGCCCGCCTTAACAGGCCGCGCGAAATCCTCTGCGCGTGCCTTACTCTGCCGCGACGCGAGGGGATATGTGCGGACGCCGGACAGATCGAACTCTTCGTAACGGAATGGCATGACGTCACTACGGTAATAGGGGGAAGGGGGTAGGGGGAAGGGGGGCAGTGGAAACGGTCAGGGGTTGGGGGTTGGGGGACAGGGGATAGGGGTTAGGGGTTAGGGGTTAGGGTAGGGCTGTTTAGGCGGAAGTCATTAGGCCGGCGCGCGCAGTTTGGGAAGACTCCCAGCGCGTTTCGTGTCGCAACGTTTGCGACCCATCCCCGGATAGCGAAGGATATCGGCCGATTTTTGAGCGGCAACCTTCATGCGAATCGCCTTAGCCATGACCGACATCAACTCGTTCCGCGATCTGTTTGTTTGGCAGAAATCGATGAATCTCGCTGAGCGCTGTTATGTATTGACGAAGCGCTTCACTCTCGACGATCAACTGGTGCTTGGACGTGAGATCCGCAAGTCGTGTGTCTCCATTCCATCGAACATCGCCGAAGGGTTCGGTCGACATCACACGCTGGAGTACGTCCACCACCTTCGATATTCGACTGGTTCTAACAACGAACTTCAAACACAAGTAGAACTCGCGAAGCGGGTCAAGATCATCCGCGTCGACGAAGCAAAGACGATCATCGGAGAGGCCGACGAGGTCGCGCGGATGCTGCACGGGCTGATTGGCTCGCTTGAGCGGGGGCGATGACGAGTCCTCACTGAATCCTTCCGACTTGTGCCTGGGACAGCCCTAACCCCTAACCCCTTCCTCTAACCCCTAACCCCTAACCCCTAACCCCTAACCCCTAACCCCTACAGGATCAACATCGCGTCTCCATAACTGTAGAAGCGGTACCCGTGCTCTACCGCGTCGCGGTACGCGGCCAGAATCCGTTCTGTGCCGGCAAATGCCGAAACCAGCATCAACAGTGATGAGCGAGGCAGATGAAAATTCGTAATCATCGCGTCGACGAGTTGAAACTGGTGGCCGGGGCGGATGAAGAGGAGTGTTTCGCCGCTGGCTGGCATGACTGCTCCGTCCTCGCGGACGACGAGTGATTCGAGCGTGCGCACGCTTGTCGTGCCGACCGCGATGATGCGGCGACGCTCCCGCTTCGCGCGCGTCAGGGCGCCGGCGGTTTCGGCCGGCACGATGAATTGCTCTGGATCGATGACGTGGTCCTCGACGCGATCGACTTTAACCGGCTTGAACGTGCCGTAGCCGACGTGCAGGGTCACCTCAACCCGCTCGACGCCGCGTAGCGCGAGCGACGCCAGCTGCCCGGCGGTGAAATGGAGTCCGGCCGTCGGCGCCGCCACCGATCCCCGCTCGCGCGCATAAACGGTCTGGTAACGCTCCCTGTCCGATGCCGCATCACCGCGCTTGATGTAGGGCGGCAGCGGAATGTGCCCGACGCGGTCGATTGCATCGGCAAGCCCATCGCGATGGTCAGTCCACAGACGGATCGTCCTGCGACCCTGGAAATGCATCGCGAGCACCTCGCCGTGGACAGTGATGCCGGCGCGCTCGAACACCATGCGCGCCCCTG
>DAIRVG010000193.1:2656-5121 GCA_036802945.1 Vicinamibacterales bacterium | reverse complement strand
CAAACATTCAACGCCTCCGCCGCTCGGTACGCGACGACCGAGCAGACGGGCGGGAAAGACGCGTGTGTTATTGACGACGAGGAGGTCGCCTGGAACCAGGTACTCGGCCAGATTCGCGAACGCCGTGTGTGCGATACCACCGGTGCGATGCACGACGAGCAGGCGAGATCCGCCGCGCTCCTGCGGCGGATCCTGCGCGATCAGCGCGTCTGGCAGCTCGAAATCGAATTCGTCAACGTTCATGCGACCTACACGTTGGCAAATTCATCGTTCGGACCACGCTCAGCAATTTTATGGCCGGGGCCTTGCAGTTCAGCCGGCGCGTGTTGGACGTAGTGATCATCGGCGGCGGACCAGCTGGACTGAGCGCGGCGCTCGTACTCGGCCGCTGTCGCCGGCGGGTCCTGCTGTGCGATGCGGCGCAGCCACGCAACGCGCGATCGGTCGCGCTGCATGGGTACCTGACGCGCGACGGCACACCGCCGCTCGAACTACTTCGCATGGGACGTGCGGAACTCCAGACCTACGGCATCGAACCGTGTCAGGCGAGGGTGACCGGTCTTGCGTGCGTCGGGGAGGGCTTCGAGGCGACGCTCGAGAGCGGAAAGCAGATTCAGGCACGTACCGCGCTCATCGCGAGCGGTGTTCGAGACCACCTCCCCGATATTCCCGGTATCGATGAATGCTACGGGGTCACGGTGCACCACTGTCCGTACTGCGACGGGTGGGAGGAACGCGACAAGACGATCGCGGTCATCGGACGCGGGACGAGCGGCGCGGGGCTGGCGCTCTCGCTCAAGACGTGGACGTCCACGGTCCTGCTCTGCACCAACGGACCGTCGCGGATACGAGCCGCGGACCGCTGGAAGCTCGCGAACGAAGGCATCACCGTCCACTCGGCTTCGATCGCGCGCGTCGAGCACGAACAACAGGAGGTGCGCGCCATTGCTTTCACGAACGGCGCGAGAGTGCCGTGCGACGCCATCTTCTTCTCGGCGGGACAGAGCCCGCAGTGCAACCTGGCCGTCCAGCTCGGATGCGAGATCAACCGTCAGGGGATCGTGAAAACGGGCAGACTCGGTCAGACGCACGTGCCAGGACTTTACGTGGTCGGTGACGCGTCGCGCGATGTGCAGTTCGCGATCGTCGCCGCCGCTGAGGGCGCGAAGGCCGCCGTCGCCATCAACAAGGCACTTCAGGAACGCGCTGGACTCGCCGTCGCCGCCCAGGACATCAATGGCTGACCGCGCACACGACCTCCGACTCGCCCGTGAGGCAGAGCCGCCAACAACGGCGCCAATGGACGTGAAGTTTCGCAGCGTCGCGCTCACGATCATTGCCGCCTCAGCGGCAATTGCCGTGCTCTACCTGGCGAGCGAGGTGTTCATCCCGATCGTTCTCAGCGTCCTGGTGAGCTACGCGCTCGAGCCTATTGTCGTCGCGATGACACGGATCCGCATCCCCCGCGTTGTCGCGTCGGCACTCGTGATCGCATCGCTCACCGGCGGCATCTTGTACACGGCCTATACGCTTGCGGACGATGCCGCCGCGATGGTCTCGGAGCTGCCGGCCGCAGCGACGAAGCTGCGCGTGGCGATGCGCCGCGGACGCGACGAACCCGGCACGATCCAGCGGGTGCAACAAGCGGCCGACGAGCTTCAGAAGACGGCGGATGAAGCGACCGGGCGGAATCCGGTGAGCGTCGGCGTACAGCGGGTGCAGATCGAGGAGCCTACGATCGATGTTCGCGGCTACTTGACCGGGGGATCGGCAAGCGTCCTCGCCTTTGCCGGCCAAGCGACGCTCGTCGTGTTCTTCGTCTTCTTCCTCCTCGCGTCGGGCGATCTGTGCAAGCGGAAAATGGTCAAGCTGGTCGGACCGTCGCTCGAGAAGAAGAAGATCACGGTGCAGATCCTCAACGAGATCGATTCACAGATTGAAAAGTTCCTGCTCGTCCGCGTCGTCACCAGCGTCGCAGTCGGGGTCGTCACCTGGGTGGCTTTCAGGTTCATGGGCGTGCACTACGCGGGCGTCTGGGGCATTGCGGCGGGCGTCTTCAACAGCATCCCGTATCTGGGACCGGTGATCGTGGCGGCCGCCACGGCTGTCGCCGCTTTCGTGCAGTTCGGCACGGTGGAGATGGCGGTATACGTCTCCGGTGTCTCGGTCGCCATCACGACCATCGAGGGGTGGTTGCTCACGCCGTGGCTCACCAGTCGTACGGCGCGGACGAACGAGATCGCGATTTTCCTCGGGCTGATCTTCTGGAGCTTCGTCTGGGGAATCTGGGGAACGCTGCTCGCGGTGCCGATGCTCGTCGTCGTCAAGGCCTTCTGTGATCGCATCGAGGATCTGAAACCTATCGGCGAGCTGCTCGGCGAATAACGTACGTCGAAGCAGACCGGGCGGACCGAAAGGTCCGCCTCTACGATGGTCGTAGAGGCCGACCTTGAGGTCGGCCTATC
>DAIRVG010000193.1:0-2556 GCA_036802945.1 Vicinamibacterales bacterium | reverse complement strand
GCAATCCGCTCGCGCACGTTGTCCAGCCGGAAATCCTCGATGCGGACGCCGCGCGCCACCTCCGACCATTCGAGCGGTGTTGAGACGGTCGCCAGCGGTGTCGGCCGCACCGAGTAGATGCTCGCGAGTGTTCTGCCCCAGGCGTTCTGGTTGTAGTCGACCAGCACCCGTCCCCGAGGCCGCTTGGCGACGCGGTACTCCGACGTCATCAATTCCCGATGTCGAGAGGCGAGCTCCACGGCGAGCGCTTTGGCGAACGTCCACACCGCCTTCTGCACCGGTCCGCGGACGATCGGGACGTAGATGTGAAGCCCCTTCGAGCCGCTCGTCTTGACGAGCGGTTTCATCTTCAACGATGTGAGTGCGTCGCCGACGATACCCGCCGACTCGCGTACTTGATCGAAGGTCGCGCCCTGCCCGGGGTCGAGATCGAAGTGGACATAGTCGGGACGATCGATATCGTCACACCGTGCGTACCATTGATTGAGGTCGATGCACCCCAGGTTGATCAGCCAGAGCAGCGTGGGCATGTCGTCGATGACCGGGAAATCGATGACGTTGCCGGACTCGTGCTCGATGGCGCACGTGCGAATCCAGGCGGGACGCGGCACCGGCGCCCGCTTCATGAAGAAGAATTCGCCCGCGGCACCGTGCGGATAACGCTTCATCACCATCGCGCGGTCCCGGATGTGAGGAAGCAGGACAGTCGCAACGTCCGCGTAATACTGGATCAGCGCGCCTTTCGTAATGCCCCGCTCCGGCCAGAAGGGCTTCTGCAGGTTCGTGAGGCGCACCTCGCGCCCCGCGATCACCAGCTTCGCGTCGTTTACGTCGGTCGGAATCTGTACTCGCGGCGATTTCGCCATTGGATTTCAACCAGGAGGTTTCAACCACGAAGGGCACGAAGGACACGAAGAACTATTGGGTCTCTTTCTTCGTGACCTTCGTGTCCTTCGTGGTTTCAAGTGTCCTTCGTGGTCTTAGTGGCTCCAGCTTTGGCGGCCTCTGTCCATGCCTGACCGCGCCTACGATCGGCATGTACGGCAGCTCGACGCCTGCCGCGGCGCACCGGAGCATCAGTCCGCCGCGACTCATGTCTCCCCTGCCGACGAAGTCGGGGGGGAACATCAGGCGCTCGCCGAAAATCGGCAACAGCAGGTCGACGTACTTGGCCGACGCAACGCTGCCAAGCAGCACGACCTCGCACTCCGTACCGATCGCCGACAGCAGCGCCCGCGCTCCCTGCTCGAGCGGCGCCCGATACTTGACGTTGCGCAGATCGATATCGACCTCGGCAAAGCCGCGAAACGAGTCAATCGTGACCGGCGTGTCAGCGGACCTGAGACCTGCGTTCGGCGTGATGACCAGCACGCCGCCCGCCGCCACCGGTTCCGACGGGTCCGGTGGGCGCGCGAACCGCCGCGCGTACGCCAGTTTGCCGCGAAAGTACAGACCGCTGACGAAGCTGAACACATCGCCAAGAGGCGCACCAGCGGCGCTTTGCAGCTGCCAGGCGAGGTCGAAGCCGGCGTTCGGCGAAATCATCATCCGCGCGCGGATGCCACCGCAGTTCGCGGGCGAGAGAAGAAAGACACGGGAGGGCATGTCAGCGGATGAGTCGTCCAACCGTCGCAATCAGCCACGCGGCAACGATGAACGGGACCGCGGCAATCAGCACGACAAGCAGGATCATCGCGACGACGAAGAGCCAGTCGCCGGCGCTCGCGCGATGCTCCTCGTAGGCATGACGCTCCAGGAGCGCCAGGTTCATCTGGCTCGATTTCCACGCGAAGTCGAACAGATCCCCGGCGACCGGTATCGCGCCGATGAGCGCATCGATTGCCGCATTGAAGATCATGCGAAGCTGGACGACCTTCGGGATCCCGAGGTCGCGGCCCTGCCATAAGACGCCGATGGTGAAGAGCGGTGAAGCAAGATCACCAATGAGCGGCACCAGGCCGATAATCGGATCAAGCCCTATGCGGTAAGTCGTGCCGGGCACGACAAAGGCCGAGTCGAGCAGCTCGGACATATACCGAAGCGCCTTGAGACGCTGCTCCTGAGCCGGTGTCAAAGGCCTCAATCGAACAACTCCCAACTCTCAACCTCCAACTCCCAAGGTAACCGATCGCGGGTGGCCGCTTCAGTGCGTCGCGTCGCTGCTCACCAGGTCCACCTGAGCACTTCCGCGATTCTTTGTCGGGCTTCCGCAGTCTTGTTCGCGTCTTGCGCGGTTTTTTTGGGACTTCCGGGGTTGTGTTTTGGACGTCCGTGATTCCTGCCGAGACTTCCGTGGTTTTCCTCAGAACTTCCGGGCGTCTTTCTTGGCTTTCAGGCGGACCTGAAGGTCCGCCTCTACGATCCGCGCCGCTTCCGAATGGCGCGTGACGGCCTGTGGAAATCGATCCTTCAGAACTTTCACAACGTTTCAGGCCGCAGATCAGACCGCGACCTGGGCCAGCATCGAGGCGGCGTTGGAGTCCGCCATGGAGGCCGTGCGGAAGCTCGATGTCATCGTCGCCAATCGTCTGCATGACGATGCCGTGACGATGGCCG
>DAIRVG010000192.1:4342-10543 GCA_036802945.1 Vicinamibacterales bacterium | reverse complement strand
GGATTGCCATTCTGATCCTCTTGATCGTGTCCGCTTCGGTCGGCACCCGGGCACAGTCAGCCGGTGCCGGCGCGACTCAGGATTCAGGAGCCGTGGACCAGGAGCCACACTGGTCGCTGCGCGCGTCCGCCGCCACGTACTTTTTTCCGCACGATGAAAACTACGTCCAGCCGACTGTGGCCGTTGACCGCGGGTCGCTGCACATCGAAGGGCGCTACAACTACGAGGACCGCCGATCTGTTTCGGGTTTCGTCGGATGGAACCTCCAGCTCGGAAAAACGGTCACGCTTCAGCTGACGCCGATGTTCGGCGCCGTCATCGGAGACACTGACGGAATCATCCCAGCGTTGGAGTTGGATCTTGCGTGGAGACGCCTCGAGTTGTATTCGGAGGGAGAGTACGTCATCGACGTCGACCACCTCAGTGACCGCTTCCTCTACAACTGGTCGGAAGTGAGCATCCGGGCCACAGAGTGGCTCCGGGCCGGTCTCGTGACACAGCGGACGCGCGCCCACCGCGCGCCGCTTGACCTCCAGCGCGGCCTCCTCGTGGGTGTGACGGTGTCGAAGGTCGAGCCGGTGTTTTACTTCTTCAATCCCGGATCGGACGACCGCTTCTTTGTCGCGTCGATCGGTGTCGAGTTCTAAGGGGTTCCATCCCCAGCGCGATCGTGGCTCCTGAGCGCTCTGGTTAACGCGACGTAGGCGTGCGAACCTTCAACGCAGGAACGTCTTCGGATGTGATTCCCGGGTACTTCTTGAGCCCGATTTCGTGAAGGAAGTCCGCGTCCTTGCTACCTTCGAAGCAGGAGTCTTCCCAGATCTCGAAATCTTTCATCGTGTGCCGCGTCAACATGAACGCGATCGTGAACGGTCGGGTGTACACGAGCGGGTCGTCCACGGTGGCCCCGTAGGCGATCGTGTTCTGATCGAGCATCGTAAAGCGCTCGGTCACGGTCGCGGCGTCGGTATAGAACGTGCCCCGCCGGTCCAGAAACGCGCGGCCGTTCTGGTTGGTGGTCTCGACCACCAGGGTATTGCCCTCCCACCTGCCACGCGCGTCTCCCAGCCAGAGTCGGATGTTCTTTGCGATACGTGGACGGCCGTTCGTGGCGATGACGCGAAACGCGTGCGCCTCCTCGGACAGGATCGTGATGGATTCGGGAGCCTGAAAAATCTGGTAGACCCCCGACTCATACATAAAGCGGGGCACGCCCGACAAGAAGCAAAGCGTGTTCTGGTCGATGTAGCTGGATTCGTTCTCTCTTTTCTGGGCTTCCGCCCAGGGCTGCAGCGGAAGCTTTCCGTCCGGGGGGTCGACGATCAGGCTTTTTCCCGGCCCGGTATCACGCGCACCTTCTCTGGGGGCTCCAACCCGCGCGCGGTTGTCCCAGGGCGCTTCGAGGTCTTCCTTCGCCTCCGTCCCGTGACGCCAGTAGCCGCTGAAGTCCGGTCTGCCGTCCGCGGTGCGAGGGGGATCGAATGCCGTCGCCTTTTCCTGAGCACATCGCCAGAACAGAGCGGGGTCGTCGGATGCGCAACTGTGCGCCGGCTCGGACGCCTGCGGCCCCGGCGGGACGGCCGCGCCGGGAGTCCCGACCCGGGGCACCTGGTCGGCGGCCGCACGCGGTGGCAGCACCAACATCGTGGCGGCCACCGCTGTCGCGACGCTCAACATGATGAAGCGACTGCTCATCTCACGTCTCCTCTAATCATTGCTTACGCCGACCGACACCGCGTGACTCGAGCGAGATTATCCGCCCAATGCGCGCCGCTGAGAAGTCCACACTCCGGCCGGCACAAAGGCGAACCGCCACGGTCCACCGGGACGCTCATCCGGGGCAACGCTGTGTGCGAAATTGTGCGAATAAACGAAATTGTGCGAATAAAGTCGTCGCTGGCGTTCGCGTCAGCACGCTCCTGCTCAACATCCGTCCGCAGGATATGCGTGAATTCGCGCACCGTTAGATTCTCCTCATCGGCCGGGGGAAAAACCGCCGTCGCACATTTGCGTCGCAGACCACGTCATGCTGAATCTATCCACCTTGACAGGTGAGACGAGCCGAGCGTATAGCCTGAGGCACTGGAGGGCACAGTCATGAGATGGACACCAATGATCCTTGCAGTATCCCTTTTCGGTTCTGCAGCTGCATTGAGCCAGGGACAAGGCCAGGTGAGAGCTCCAGAGGTGCCCCCTACCGACACTATTGCGGAAGATATCCCTGGGGTCATCAAAGGCGGGACGAAGATAGAAGTCGTCATAGCAAACGTTCCAGGACACGGAGACCCCGGGGTCACGTTGCAAGGCACGGAAGGGCCGATCGCGTTGCCTGACGGCACTATGATTTTCTGCGAAACCATCTTGGCCCGCGTTGCCAAGGTCGAGAAAGACGGGAAAGAATCCGTCTTCGTAGATGCCGCTCTTGCGGGCGGTCCGAATGGCTTGACCTGGGACCCCAAGGGCCGGCTCATTGGTGCGACGACGGCTCCGGGTAAGGTGGGAGTCAGAGTGGTTTATCCGAAGGGTAGTGAAGCGACGCTTGCCGATAATTTCGAAGGGAAGCCTTTCGTTCGCCCTAACGACCTCATCGCCGACAAGAAAGGCGGTATCTATTTCACCGATCCGGCCAACGCGCCTGACCCTTCCTTGCCGCCGGCGGTCTACTATCTTCCGCCGGGCGGAGGCAAGGTCATCAAGGTGGTAGACAACGTGAACCCCAATGGCGTGACGCTCAGCCCCGATGAGAAGATTCTCTACGTTAACAACGGTGGCACCGGGTATGTGCTCGCGTTTGATGTCCAGAACGACGGAACGCTGACGAATCGCCGCAACTTCGCCAAGTATGAAGGCCTGACCGTGACGGACGGCAAAGTTGTCGGAGGAGGAGACGGTTTCACCGTCGATACTCAAGGCCGGCTGTACACGGCGGCCGCAGGGAAAATTCAGGTTTTCACTCCGAAGGGCGGGTATTTGGGGTCCATTACGCCATCGAGAAGACCGCAGAACCTTGCCTTCGCCGGTCCGGATATGAAGACGCTTTATATTGTGGGTGGCGGGACGGTTTTTAAGGTCCAGATGCTGGCGCAGGGAATCAAGAGCCGCGGCGGGAAATAGCACTGAGCGTCGAGTGCCATGGGCAAGGGCGGGCGCACGAGCCTCGCGAAAACCCGCAGCAGGCGTTTCACGTCGCGACCAGTTCTAGTGGAGGTTACTCAGGGAGTCTGATTGACTGTGAACGTCTGGCCCCGGATGGACAGGGACGCGCTTCGCGCCTGCCTGGTGTTATTAGCTGCGACCTCATACACGACAACGCCGGTGCCAGTTCCGGAGCCCCCCCTGACCACGGTGAGCCAGCTTTCGCTGCTGGTCGCGCTCCACACGCAATCGCTCGATGCGTTCACGCTCACGTTCCCGGTTCCACCCGTTGCGTTAAAGGACTGACTGGACCCTGAAAGCGAGACGGTGCATACCTGCCCCTGCGAACCGGTCGTCCCGCTTGACACCGAGACACTCCCGCTTGACACCGAGAGACAAGGCGGTGCCGATCCCGCGTCGATCAGAGACAAGGCGATACACGGTGCGACATCAACATAGGTTGTGACGTCTTTGACTAGTGTGGCGGCCACTCCAGCAGACAAAGCGCCCGTCGTCATGTCTTTAGCGGAGAAGGTCACTTGAGCGACCGGTCCCGGAGAGGTTGAGACCGCGGAAGCTCCGATCGGGGTCTCTTCAACAGTGAAGGTTGCGGTCGAATTCGAACCGACATCTCCGATCTTTCCACCGTTCGCAAAGATCGACACCGTGTTTGCCGTCCGGTTACCGACGGCAATATCGAAATCCGAGTGGGCCAGATCGCACCCAACAAGCGGCACCGCCAGCGCCAGCCCGGCTGCCACCAGACATGCCCTGAACGGCAGGCGCTGCAGGACGTAAGCGGTGCTCGATGCCTTGGCGGGCGTCGTCATACTGGGGCCGCCGCATGGGATGCAAAGGATAGACCCGTCGACCCGCGACTCCGGCCATTCGATAAATCCCCGTAGTCGCCGACCGGTGGGCGCTTTCGGCCATGAACACGGCTGTGCTTGCCGAGCCTGACCATTGAGATCACGAATGAGATCACGAGCGTTTGTCACCGTCGATCGATCGGTGCGCTCCGCGAGATCTCATACGATTCCGAGTTACCCTTCACGTGTTTGTGATGCGACGATTTCTCACGACCGCCGTGGCGCTGCTTGCGGCGTCGGTGGCATCGGCCCAGCGACTGCCGGACCTTCCCGCTCCGGCGGATGTGGCGACCCCGCCGGCGGAGGCCCTTAGAAGTCCTTCTGGTCTCGTCTCGAGAATCGTTACGCCAGGGACTGGAACAGAGACGCCTCAGGAAACCGACTTTGTCACCGTGCACTACACCGGGTGGACAAGCGAAGGTCGGCTCTTCGACAGTTCCCACGCGCGCAGCATGCCGAGCATGTTCGGATTGAATCGAGTCATGGCCGGCTGGCGCGAGTGCGTGCTGATGATGACGGTGGGCGAAACCAGGCGATGCTGGGTGCCGCAGGGCCTCGCGTTCAACGGACAGGCCGGCCGACCCGCCGGCACCGTCGTCTTCGATATCGAACTACTCGACGTCCGCCAAACCCCGAGCACACCTCCACCTGATGTCGCTGCTCCACCGGCAGATACCGCGAGCACCTCCTCGACGCTGTATTACAAGGTGATCAAGGCGGGCACGGGGACACGGCGTCCGATGGCGCGTGACAGCGTTACCGTCCATTACAGCGGCTGGACGACCGATGGCGTATTGTTCGACAGCACCGTCGTGAAGGGGAACCCGGTGACGCTGGATCTGAACAACGTGATCCGCGGGTGGACCGAAGGGCTGCAACTGATGGTCGAGGGCGAGCGAACGCGTTTCTGGGTTCCTGAAAAGCTGGCCTACAAGGGCGAGCGGGGTAAGCCCCGGGGCATGCTTGTGTTCGACATTGACTTGATCAGGATCGAACCGCCCATCAAATCGCGATTCTGACCTGACCTCGGATGTCCACTCCGTGATTCTGCAGTCGGGATATTACCGTGCCGTCGGGTCGAGGGTGCGGCGCGGAGCCGGCAGCCTGCCGGCGCTCAATGCGTCATCGCGTAGAGTAGGACGTTGATCCCCAGGGCGTAGCCGTCGATCGAAAACTGGTAGAAATACTCCGGATCTTCCGTCTCCCGCTCCCACGAATTCGACACGTCGGTGTTGTAGGTCATCGCCGCGATGATGCGGCCGTGCGAGTCGCGCATGGCGCGGAAGTGCGCCACCGCCGTCTCCGCGCCGCGCTCGGAGGTCGTCCGTCCACGCACGGCACGCCAGAAGCCGATGCCGGTCACCTGCGGCACTTTCTTCACATCGAGCATCGAATGGAAGATCGGATCGTCGAGCGGCACGTCTTCGACCGTGTACTCGCGGGACGGCATGGCCTTCGCGAGCTCACGCATCCATTGATGCCAGGCTTCTTCGCCCCAGAAGTCGTCCACCCACAGGAAGCCGCCCTTCTGCAGATAGAGCCGCAGCGCCGCGGCCTCCTCGTCGGACAGCCCGATCGTGCCGACGTCCGACGCCATCAGGTAGGGGCATCCGAAAAGCGCCGGATCGGTGAGCCGGACGAGCCAGACGTGCGGTGGACCGTCCGCCGGGCGGCTGACGCGGGTCTTGGTCAGCTCCGACAGCCGGATGAGCAGGTTGCGCTGGCCCCAGGGATAGTCAGTGCGCCAGCCGTTGCCATTGGCCTCGCGGCGCACGCTCGTGTACAGCATGTGGCATCCGGCAAGGTTTCCATCCGGCCGCTCGTGCGGCGGCAATTCCGCCGGATCGCCCTGTTCCCCGCGCAGTACACCAAGGCCGCCGAAGACGCCGCCAGGCAGTTGTGCGAACGCATAGCCGGCCGACGTGATCAGTACGACCATCAGCAGGCGACCCACTCTTCGAAGGTGTCTCCCGGCGACTCCGCACGAATCGCACGTGCACGAAAAGCTGGAAGACCTGAAGCCGCTCCCGTTGCCGCCGCAATCGTTTCTCGCTCTGCTCAAGTCTTCACTCGGGGCCGTTCGCGTAGAGTTATAGCATTCCGAAGGAGGCGAATGATTGTCCGCGCCGATTGGCGCGGCAGGGGCTAGCCGTAAGTGCAGTCAGACGAAATAGAGGCCGTGCTGCTCAACAGCCGG
>DAIRVG010000192.1:0-4242 GCA_036802945.1 Vicinamibacterales bacterium | reverse complement strand
AGGAGGTATTGCGATGACGACCGCTGTTTCAACTCTGCTCGGACGCCCGGTCTGGTACGAATTGATGACCACGGACACGGCAGCTGCCGAGACATTCTATAAGACCGTGGTGGGGTGGACGTCGGCGCCCTTTGACGCCTCGCCGAATCCCTACACGGTATTCAAGCGCAGTGGTCAGGTCCAGGTCGCTGGCTTGATGAAAAGGCCCGACGGAATGAACATGCCGTCGTTCTGGGCGATGTATGTGGCCGTGCCGAGGCTCGAAGAGGCCGTGGGCCAGATCAAGCGACTTGGGGGAAGCGAACTTTCTCCCGTCATCGAGGTCCCCACGGTCGGCCGCCTGCAGATGATGAAGGACCCGCAAGGCGCCGCCTTCTACATCATTCAGCCAGCGTCGACCGAAGAACGCCCCGAGACGGCGCCGGAAATCGGCGAGGCCTCATGGCACGAGCTGATGACCACCGACGCGCCTGCGGCGATGAAGTTCTATAGCGAGATCTTCGGGTGGCAACCGAGTGAAACAATGGATATGGGGCCGATGGGCAAATACCACATGTTCAATCGGCCGTTCGGCATGATCGGCGGCATGATGAACAAGCCGCCCGAAATGGCGCACGTGCCGCCACACTGGATGATCTACTTCCGCGTGCCGGACATCAACGCGGCCACCGAGCGCATCAAGATTAACGGCGGCCAGATCCTCAATGGGCCGATGGAGGTTCCCGGCGGCGACTGGGTGGTCAACGCAATGGATCCTCAGGGCGCCGCGTTCTCACTGCACGCAAAGAAGGCAACGTAGCGCAGCGCCGGCAGCGATCCGATACGACCGTGTGGTGTTGAATTAGAGCAAAGAGGCCCGGTCTTCCGGGCCTCTTTCGTTGTTGGCTGGCGAAAGTCGGCATCGCCCAGCTAACGGATCTGCAAAAAAGGCGTCGCGGGCGTAAACTGACCGGACGCATGCGCATCGCGACACTGCTGGCCGTTCTTTTCCTCCTCGCCACATCGTCGACGGCACTTGCGGCGACCACGGTCATCAAGTTCGGCAAACTGGTGGATGGCTTGGGACGGGTCTTCACAAACGCCGTTGTCATCGTGGAAGACGACCGGGTGCGAAGCGTCGCAAGTGGCAGCACGCCGATACCAATTGGTGCTGAGGTGATCGACCTTTCCCGATACACCGGCATTCCAGGGTTGATCGACGCCCACACGCACATCACGTACTACTGGGACGGGATGACAGTGCCGCGCAGCGAGCCGCCTCGCCATACGGCAATCACGGTGTTTCTCGCACAGGAAAACGCACAACAGGCGCTCGAGGCAGGCCTCACGACGATTCGAAATCTCAACGCGGCCGACGGGGCGGACCTTGCGATGCGCGATCTCGTCAACATGGGAAAGATGGTGGGGCCCCGGATGTTCGTCTCGGGCACTGCCCTCCGGATTACCCGAAGCACCGGCCCACCGGCGCCTGTCGGCCTCGTCGTTGACGGGGTGGATGGGGTCATCCGCGGCGTGCGACAGGTCATCGCCTCCGGGGCGGACTGGGTGAAGATGCAGGGATCGACCGGCGGCTTCGACGACCTCACGCAGTTTCAGACGTTTACGTTCGAGGAAATGAAGGCTGCGGTCGACGTCGCGCATGCCCTCGGAAAGAAGATCGCGATTCACTCCTACGGACCCGCGGGCGCCCGGGATGCCGTTCGCGCCGGAGCTGATTCGCTCGAGCACGCGACCGACATCGACGATGCGACAATCGCCGAAATGGTCAAGCGGAACACCTACTACGCCCCGACAATCGATCACAACCAGTACTACCTAGAGAACGCTGACAACGTCTACCGCTTTCCTCCAGGGACGAAAGAGCGGCTGCGCGATTACATCCAACGCAATGTTGAAACCGCGAGAAAGGCCTTCCGGGCTGGCGTGCGCATCGTCATGGGCTCCGATGCCGTCTACAACGGCTGGGGTCTCAACACACGGGAGCTCGACTGGTTCGTGAAGATAGGTATGACGCCCGAGCGGGCGTTGAAGACGGCGACCACCGAACCCGCGGCCATGCTTGGAATGGAGCAGAGTCTCGGCGCCGTTGCACCAGGGTTCTTCGCCGATATCGTCGCGGTCGAAGGCGACCCGCTCGCCGACATCACCGCGATCTCGAAAAGGGAGAATGTCCGTTGGGTGATGAAAGCGGGTCGGGTCGTCGTCGACAAGACGAGGGGAACGGAACGGGCACATTGACCTTGAAAGAGGAGCTCACATGAGCCATCGATTGCTCACTTCAATCGTATTCGTGCTGTGTGTCACACCCTTCCTTGCCGGACAGACAAGGCAGTGGACTCCGCCGCGCACAGCCGACGGGCAGCCGGATCTGCAGGGCTATTGGACAAACAACACATATGCGCCGTTGGAGCGGCCCAAGAACGTCACGAAGGAGTTCTACACAAAAGAGGAAGCCGCTGAAATGGAGAAGCGGGCCGCTGTAGAGGAAACGGAGCAAACAACGCCGGGCACCGTCGCGGACGTGCACTATGACTTCACGCAGTTCGGGCTGGACCGGAATCAGTCGCCGCACGCATCGAATCTGCGAACCTCGCTGATTGTCGATCCGCGCGACGGCATGCTTCCTCCACTGACCGCAGAAGGACAAAAGAGGGCGGCCGAGCGTGCAGAGCAAGCCAAGCGAGTGGGCCGATGGGACTCGGCTCAGAGCAACGAACTCGACGACCGTTGCATCATTTTCGCGGGCGCCGGACCGCCGATGCTCCCGCAGAGTTACAACAGCAATTACCAGATCCTGCAGGCGCCGGGATACGTGATGATTCTCTTCGAGATAGCGCACGATGTTCGCATAATCCCGCTCGATGGAAGGCCGTACGTCGCTTCAAGCATCCGGCAGTGGACGGGCGACTCTCGCGGTCACTGGGAAGGCGATACCCTCGTGGTCGAGACAACGAACTTTAACGGAAAGAATCCCTTGCGAGGGTCGAGCGAGAACATGCGGGTGACCGAGCGGTTCACCCGTGTGGATGCTGACACGATCCGGTATCAATTCACGATCAACGATGAGTCGACGTGGACAAGACCCTGGTCCGCAGAGCTTCCCATGCGGAGAACCGTAGGGCCGCTATTCGAGCATGCCTGCCACGAGGGAAATCGCGGTTTGTACAACACTCTCGTTGGAGCTCGCCTCGAAGAGAAGAAAGCTGCCGAAGAAGCTGCCAGGAAGGGAGTCAAATAAGCGCGGTCACTGTCTCCACGCACTCAGCCTTCGGCGCGCCGCATGTCCGCTCACGCGCCATCGTCGGACGCCAATCGCCGCAGCAGATCGATCGCGTGCCGAAGGCGCGACGAATTGCTCACGATTCCATGAAAGGTCGTTGAGACGCACCCGTCCCCGACGACGATCCTCCTTATCTTCGCGGCCGTCAGCATCTCGTAGGACAGCCGGCGATCGCTCGAACCGCGCGTCAGCCATCGCCAGAGAACGTTGCGCTGTTCGTCCGTCGGTGGGCCGTAGCCCGGATACGTCACATGAAAAAAGAACGCGCGCTCGCGTTTGACTTGAGGGACCTTCGCGTGATTCCAATCGGGCCATGCGTCGAAGAAGCCGGCATCCAGAAGGTACGGACCGGGAACGGAGCGGGCGCTCAATTCGACGTACGTGCGAAACGACCTCCGCGCGGGAACGATGCGGACCGCAAATCCGCGGCCGACGATGTGACCCGGTCGAAACCACCCCTCGTCGACGTACTCGCCCTCCAGTGCCGTCGCGGTGGACCGGAGGCGCACCTTCCGTGCGAGCGCAGCGCACCCGTACCCGATGAAAATGGCGGCCAAGAGGCCAATGACGATCACGCCGGGCATCACGGATCCGTAATGGATTCAGGCACTCGACCTTCGGCGTCCCTTCTATCAGCGCCCCATGGTCCGATCGATGAAATCCAGGATCTCGCGCGACACGCTCGTGTCCGCGGTCCCTACCGAGAGCAACTGCGACACATGGTTGTGCCCGAGGCTTTGCCTGTAGCGAGGCCTTGCGTTCTTCTCGATGAGCTCTCTGAACAATTGCGCTTCAGGACCGAAATACCGAGGGTCGTCCCACTCCGCGGTCGTGAGCAGGACGGGGATATCGGTGCGGCTGACGTTCCCGGTCACCACCATCTGCGGCCACCGCGCCTTGTCTTCACCGAAGTACGCCAGCTCGCCTTTCATCGGCGCGGAGAAGTCGAAGGTGTACGGTCC
>DAIRVG010000191.1:0-10691 GCA_036802945.1 Vicinamibacterales bacterium | reverse complement strand
CGAAGAAATTCATTCCTTCGTGTTCTTCGGTTCTTCGTGGTTGGATTTCAATATCGCCAATCCCTTGTCGATCTTCTCGAGCTGCTCCCGCTCCTTCTTGTCACGCGCCTTCGAGACGTCCATGGTCCCGTAGAAGCGGAGGATCTCCGCGCGCATCGCGTCAGGGACGGTCATCGGCATCTGTGACGTGAGCCGATCGAGCAGCTCGCCGTACGTTTCGTCCGCGAGCGTGTATTCTCCGCGCATCGTCGGTTCACCGGTATCGAAGTCGGCATTCACCAGATTCAGGCGATTCTCGCGGATGGCCTCGAGCCGCGCGCGGTAACGCTCGCGCCCCGCTTTGAAGCTTTCGCCAAACAGCCGTTCTGCCTCAGGCGTCGGCGCCTTGAATGCCAGCGCCCTCAGCGGCCCGACCTTCGGCAGCACGCGAACGACGAACACGAAGAACCGGGCGAAGATCCCCGGGCGCTTGTAACCTTTTCCGAACTCCTTCTCGTACTGGGTGCGCGTGTAGGTGTAGACGAACGCGCTGCGCTGAACACTCGGCCTGAGCTTCTCGATGTCGGACCGCTTCTTCTCCCACGCGACACGGGTGATCTGCGGAATCAGTGTGCCAACAGCGTAGCGGAAGGATCCGATCGCCAGATCTTCACTGACGAAGACATCTTTCATCTCGAGTCCATACGTCTCGTGAAAGGCGCGCTCGAGCAGGTCGGTTGCCACCTGGAAACCAACTAGGTCGTGGTACGCCTCCGGGAGGAAGGCGCCGTTGGCAACCTGGACGACGTCGAACGCGAACTCCACCATGATGTGGCGCTTCGGGTCTTCAACGTAGGTCACCTCGTCGCCAAATTTCGCGCGGAGCTTCGGATAGACGAGCGGCACGGAGCGGTTGACGGCAAGCGGATGCCCGGTTGTATCGGACGTGTAATGCGCCAGCGCACCGAGCGCGAATGCGTACTCGTTAACGTCTCGGGCGCCGCGAATCAGCGATTCGACGAAATCGCCCGAGCGCGTGTAATGGACAAGGTTCGTGAAGAAGTGGCTCCCGAAGGGGTAATAGCCGAGATCCTGGATGACCGAGCCGCCGTACGCGAACGCTCTCGCGTTCGTGATCGTCGCCGCATCTGCCGCGCGGAAGCGGACCCTCAGCATGGGCACAATCACATCGTCCCAGGCGGAGTCGACCATCGACTCGTGCGCGAGCACTGAGTACGCGCCGGCCGGCTGCGGGGCCAGGAGCAGCGCCACAACAAGGACATAGAGAAGTGGTGCTCGGCTAGACCGAGGCGTGATACTCGGCGTGGGGGTCAACCGCGTTGGGACGGGCACTGCTGGCCAGGTGCTGTGCAATCACCCCGCCGCACGCGGCTTCTGCGGCTGAGTAGCAGGAGAAACGCAGCAGCCGTCGGCTTTCCACGAGCGACACGACAATATCGCGGCCCGCGCGCTGTACGTCAGCTACCTCGCCCCACCCGACGCTCACGTCGAGCGTGCCGCGGAATTTGAGCCACCCGCCTGTCAGCACAAGGTGGCCGCAATTGTCAGAGCGGCGACGCCCGAAGCGAGCAGGCGCGACGAAATGACACTGATCGCCTGGCGCGACGAGGCCAGGTCCAGGAGGCTCGGCAATCGGCATGTCGCCGTGTTTCATCCGGTTGGCGAGTTCAATGGCTTCGAGCTCAGCGCTTAGTTCAGCGGACTTATTCAAAAGGGTCATGGGCAACCACCAGCCGGGACTTCTGTCGGTCGCGGCGTCACGGAGGAACAGAACCGTATTGGATTCTGGCACTTGCGTGTGCAAAACCCCCTTGAACTGACCGGATGAGCAAGACCGTTGCCCCATGAGCCTTGGAAGATGGCCGGTTACAATCCGCCTCAAGTGGAAACGCGTCGGCGGCGGTGGGTCGGTCCGGTGTCAATAGCTGAGCTCGCCGCCTGTATTGGCGCACTCGTCTGCGCGTTCGCACCATTGCCGTCAGCGATCCTCGAGCAGCATTACTCGATCGGCTTCTATCCGCAGCTTCAACACTCGATCACCCCGCTCTCGAACCAACTGCCTTTCGCGATTCTGGACGTGCTGCTCGTGGGGCTTACTGTCGCGACCATCGTGACACTGACCCGGGCGATTCGGGATGCGTGGCACACGCGCACGGCGGCGAGGATCCTTCGCACGCTCGCGCACTTCGCGGCCATGGGCGCGGTTCTCTACATCCTCTTTCTGCTGTTATGGGGCTTCAACTATCGCCGTCTGCCGATGCCGGCGCGGCTCGTACTTGATCGCGTGGCGCCCTCGACCGAGGATGTCGTTCAGCTCGGACTGAAAGCGATCGATGAGATGAATCGACTGTACGCAGCGGCGCACACCGGGCCGCCATTCGGGCCCGAATGGCGGAACACTGATCTGCGCGCCGCCTTTGCAGAGGTCCAACGCGCGCTGAGCGATGCGGCTCCGGCGGAGCCGGGGCGGTTGAAGCGCAGCCTTCTCGGTCCATATTTCCGATGGACGGGCGTCGATGGGATGGTCAATCCGTTCGGACTCGAGGTGCTCGTCAATCCCGATCTCCTGCCTTTCGAGCGGCCATTCGTCGCCGCGCACGAATGGGGACACCTGGCCGGTTACGCCACCGAGGCAGATGCGAACTTCGTCGGATGGCTGACGTGCGTCCGTGCGTCGCCGGCCGCGCAGTACAGCGGATGGTTTTATCTGTATTGGCAGATCGGCGGCGAAGTAAACGCTCGCGATCGGGAGCGACTGGACGCGGCGCTGGAGCGGGGTCCACGCGAGGACATCAACGCCGTGATCGCGCGGCTACGCCGCAACGAGATTCCCGCGTTGCAGCGGGCGAGCTGGAAGATCTACGACCAGTACCTGAAAGCCAACCGCGTGGAGGCGGGCATCCGCAGCTATGGCGAGGTCGTCAACCTCATTCTTCGCGCCCGCTTCGAGGAGGGGTGGACGCCGGTTCGACGGGGTGGGCCGCCCTCTCCTTCGCGCGAGCCGTGACACGATCGCGTCCTCTTGAGAGGTGAATCTGCCGTGCGCGCTGCCGCGCCATCTCGTCGGGCGTGAGCCGCCCACGCTGAACGTAGCGGTCCTTGTTGACCTTGTTGCTTCTGCTCATTAGACCTCCAAAAGGATCGCGGACCTAGAAGGTCCGCGCCGCTAGCAAAAGTCCGACCCGCCTAGATCTTGAAACGCAGCAGCGCGCCAACGCCTCCGATGTCCGCGAGCAGCTTCTCGTCCTCGATGAATCGAATGCGCGCGCTGTTCTGCTGCGCCTTGGCGACCAGTTCGTCGGCCAGTTTCAAACACTCGTCGTCGGACAGCTGGTTCGGCTGCTTCAACAGATCCGGCTTAGCGGTGATGAGCAGCTCCTCCACCTGTCCCATCGTCAACGCCTGGAGGGTTGATTGGATCCCGGCGACGGCAAGACCGCCAGCGCGCCAGGCGCCGAGCATCCGCTCGACGTGCTCCGCATCCGAGCGGGCGTCCTCCTGCCGAAGCACGTCCATGGTCTCGGCAAGCACCTGGTGTTCTGACATCGTTTTCACGTCCAGGTGAATGACGTCGATCACTTTTTCGGAGAGGTGCTTGGGCAGCTGCTCCATGAGGATCGGCTTCGCCACCTCATCACAGGAAACGACGATGTGATTGAGATGCTCGTCGGCGACGACGCGCTCGAGGACCTCGACGACCTCTTTCATGTGGTGCTTGTGAAAATTGTCGGCGTGACGCTGGTATCGCGCCTGCGACCATCCACCCGTCATCGTTCTGCGAGTTTTCGCGTTTGTGACATTCGCCCGCTGCTCGATCAGTCCCAGCCCGAAGACGAAGAGCCTGGCGGAGTTCGTATCCACGAGCAGTGCCGCGTACCGCTGGTGCTGATCGTTGAGCCGGGCAAGAGGATAGAGGTGAGGCACCTCTGTCACGAAGAGCGAATGCTGGTCGATCGGCACATCGAGCTGGAGCGCTTCGAAGAAATCGTCCTTGGCCGCGCATGCGAAGACGGCGAGGCTATTGGTCGACTTCGAAACGTCCGTCGATATATAGCGCTCGATCCGTTCCGCATCGCGATCGAAGCTTTTTCGCGCATCGCCCGTCAACGCGCGGCTGTGTTCGGTGAATGTCTTCTTCAGGAACGCCGACGCATGATGCCGGCTTCCCGTGTGGTCGGGCCGCATGTCGAGGTAGAGGCTGAGCACTGGCGCATCCGCTGGCTCAAACGCCGCCAAACGGTCCAGATAATGTCGAAGCGGGGTCTCGAGAGCCGTTGTGGTTTTCGTGGCCATGCGGTAGCCATCGCAAGCCGTGTGCCCAACAATCGCGGACCTTGACTTCGCGGCGCGGACCTTTTAGGTCCGCGAAGGTCTGCGGACCTTAAAGGTCCGCACCGCTCACGATGCGGGTGGCCGCGCGGTGGAGCCGATCCCGGACGGCAGCACTCAGCGCGTGCTGAGTCGTGGCGATGCGAGCAAGGACAGCATCCGCTCCGAGGTCGTCGCATTCGCGCAGCGCCGCGTAGAGGCGGGCTGCGACGTCCGCGGTTTCGCGTTCGCCGCCGAGATGGACGAGGCGTACCGGCAGATCGACGAGTCGAGCAACGTCCTCCGCGAAGGCGAGCACAGCAACCGCCTTTCCTCCACGAACGAGCGCGCGGGCGTCGCGTACCAGCGCGCTCAGCGCGGCCTCGACGTCGCCTTCGTAGACAGTGACCGGCGCCCGAGGAGCGTAGTGCTTCGACATCAGACCCGGCGACCGCTGTGCTGTTGCGGGTTCGATCGTCGGATTGCGCAGCTCCACGTTCGAAAGCACGGCTCGCAGCATGTCGAGGCTTACGGCGCCAGGCCGCAGGATAACGGGAGAACCCTGCGAGAGGTCCACGACGGTCGATTCCAGCCCGACCTCGGTCGGGCCGCCGTCGACAACCATGTCGATCCGATCGTTGAGGTCCGCGATCACGTGCATCGCGTCGGTCGGACTCGGTCGCGAGAAGAGGTTTGCGCTCGGCGCCGCGATCGGAAGTCCTGCGGCAGCGATGAGGGCCCGCGCGACCGGGTGGGAAGGCACGCGGATCGCCACTGTCTCGAGCCCCGCCGTGACTTCGTCGGGCACCGCGCGTGACCGCCGCACGACGATTGTCAGAGGGCCCGGCCAGAAACGCGCTGCGAGCGCGTACATGTCGGAAGGCAATTCCGCGACGAGCGGAGCCACGTCGTCGATCGTCGATACGTGCACGATGAGTGGATCGTTCGCGGGGCGCTCCTTGGCGCGGAACAGTCTGAGTACGGCCTCGCGATCGAGGGCGTGCACGCCCAGACCGTACACCGTCTCCGTTGGAAAGGCGACGAGCCCGCCGCGACGGAGGCACTCGGCAGCGCGTCTGATGGCGTTCGGATCGGGGTTGGCGGAATCGACGCGGAGCACCTCGGTCATCACTACTGGGCCACCATTAGTTCCACACCAAGGCCCAATGCTCAAAGCCGAATGCGCAAAGCCCAACGTTGAGCATTGAGCTTTGGGCATTGCGCATTGGGCATTGTCGTACTATTCTCAGTCCACGGATGCAGTTGGGACTTCCGTTCGACGGCACAGGCGCACCCACAAGCGTAGTCGCAATCGCTCCCGTTTATTACGTACGCCATCGTCGCGCGCGCCGGTACGTCCTGCGTGTCGACATCGACGGGCGCGTACGCGTCACGATTCCGCGCGGGGGCTCTCGGCGGGAGGCCGACGCGTTCGCGCAGAAGCACGTGGAGTGGGTCGCGCAACAACGGGCGCGGTTGCCGCGAGGGGGACCTCCGGTGGAGGAGCACCGCGCCCTGCGTGAGCGAGCCGATCGTGATCTTCCGGCGCGCCTCATCGAGCTCGCGCGGCAGCACCACCTCCCGGTGTCGCGCGTCAGCGTGCGCAACCAGCGGTCGCGGTGGGGGTCATGCGGCCGCGACGGTCACATCTGTCTCAATTGGCGCCTGGTGCTGATGCCGCTCTGGGTGAGCGACTACGTGCTCATCCACGAGCTGATGCACCTGAAGCGCATGGATCATTCACCGGCGTACTGGCGCCTGGTGGCCGACGCATATTCGGAGTACCGCGCGGCGCGCCAATGGCTCCGGACTCACGGTGCGTCGTTGCGCTGACTGCGGGGCGAGCCTTTCAGGCTCGCCTCGCGGACCCGAAGGGTCCGCGCCGCTCTGTCTGTTCTGAGCCTCGAAGGGCCAGATTTCGCTGAAAATCGGGCGTTACCGCACGGCGGGGTGTGCCGCCGACGCACGGATCTTGCCCCGATGTCTCGGATTCCCGGTGTCCTCCCCTGTCCTACAGCGGCTAAAGTCGCAAGCAACTCCAGTCGATAGAGCAGCTTAGGCACCACACCGGGGCGTGTGCGGCCGGGCGGGCGGTTTGGAGCCACCCTTGCTGAAGTTGTGCTGCGTCACACGCTTCTGTGTGCGCTCACTTTCGCAGATTCACACCATGCAGAACCACCGCCCGCGGCTGCTCGTTGTCGACGACGACCGTGCGATTCTCACGCTGATTGGCACCATCGCTCTGGCCGAAGGGTTCGACGTCGCGACGACGACCAGCGGTGAGGACGCGATGAAGCAGCTGCGGCATCGTCCCGCGGAGCTCGTGCTCCTCGACATGCGAATGCCCGGAATCACGGGCCTCGATGTGCTCCGGTCGATTCGGGACATCAGCCCCCGCTGCAAGGTGGCGCTGATGACCGGCTACGGCACCATCGACAGCGCGGTCGAGGCCGTCAAACTCGGTGCGCTCGACTACCTCACAAAGCCGTTCGACCTTCAACGCCTCCGACAGCTGCTTTCGACCACGCGTGAAGAAGCGGAGCAGCGGCGGGAAGTGCTGACGCTTGAAGGCGACCTCGCGCAGCGGCTGGAGTTCTGCGGCATGGTTGGCCGCGGTCCCGCGATGCAAGAGGTATTCGGGCTGATCCGCCGTCTGGCCCCGCACGTGCGCACAGCGCTGATCACGGGCGACACCGGGACGGGAAAAGAGCTGGTCGCGCGCGCGCTGCACAAGCTCGGCCCGCGCAGCTCGAAGCGTTTCGTCACGGTCAACTGCTCGGCGGTCGTGGAGACGCTCTTCGAGAGCGAACTGTTCGGTCACGTCCGCGGTGCGTTTACGGGAGCGACCGATCACAAAGCCGGACTCTTCGAAACCGCCGATGGCGGCACGCTGTTCCTCGATGAGGTCGGCGAGTTGCCGCTTCCAGTCCAGGCAAAGCTGCTGCGCGTGCTCGAGGAGGGCGAGGTGCAGCGGGTCGGGTCGCTCGAGCCCAAGAAGATTGACGTGAGGCTCATTGCCGCGACCAACCGCGATCTGCTCGCCGAAGTCTCCTCAGGGCGTTTCCGCAACGACTTGTACTACCGTCTCAATATCGTCGAGGTCCGGCTGCCACTGCTGCGGGATCGCCGCGAGGACATCCCGTACCTCACCGCGGCCTTCGTCCGGAGCTTTTCGCAGCGCTTCGACAAGCCCCTGGTGGGACTGACGCCGGGGGCGGAACGTCTGCTCGCCGATGCCGGCTGGGACGGCAACGTGCGGCAGCTCAGGAACGTGATCGAACGGGCGTGCATTCTGGCCGAGACGGACTTTGTCGGCGAAGGTGATCTTGCGGGCAGCATGCAGGAGCAGACGGTGGTCCCGGCGGTGGCGGTGGCCGCGGGCGCTTCCACGAGACTGCGCAGCGTCAGCAATCCTGCGCCACTTGTGGAGGTCGAGCGTGAGCACATCGTTCGGACGCTGCACCAGGTCCGGGGCAACAAGGCCGTTGCCGCCCGTCTGCTCGGCATCAGCCGCCGTGCGTTCTACCGGCAACTGGAGCGGCATGGCCTGCATCAGCGGATACCGATGACGTCCCGCGCCGAGTCGCTTTCGTAGCGCAGGCGGTTACAGATGAGGTATTCCGTTTGATCGAATTCGCATCGCCCTCTCCGGCGCCTCGCCGAAGCCGTATCCTTGTCGCGGACGATACGGAAAGCATCAGGGCGTTGTACAAGAAGATGCTGACCGCCGATGGCCATGAGGTTCTTGCGGTCGAGGATGGCGTGGCCGCGCTCGCGGCAGTCTACGAATTCCATCCGGACGTCATCCTCCTCGACGTGACGATGCCGAAGCTCGATGGGCTCGAAGTGTGCCGCCGCCTCAAGTCCGATCCGGCGACACGGCTGACCCCTGTTGTCCTCGTCACCGGCCTGAGCGATCTCGAGGACCGCATCAAGGGCATCGAAGCGGGCGCCGACGAATTTCTTTCGAAGCCGGTCCATCCGATGGAGCTGCGCGCGCGGGTCGGGTCTCTGACGCGCATGAAGCAGCTCCTCGACGTGCTCGACTCAGCAGAGGCCGCGTTCATGACGCTGGCACTGACGATCGAAGCACGCGACCCGACGACCAACGGCCACTGCGAGCGGCTCGCGCAGCAAGCGGTAGCGCTGGGCAAGGCGCTCGGCTTATGCGACAAAGATCTCCAGGCGCTGCGTCGCGGCGGCTATCTGCACGACGTCGGCAAGGTCGGGATCCCCGATGCGGTGCTGCTCAAGCCCGGGCCCCTTACAAAGGCCGAGTTCGACCTGATGAAGAAACATCCGGACATCGGCGATTCGCTCTGCGCGCCGCTCCAATCTCTTCGCACAGTGCGCCCGATCATCAGATGCCACCACGAGCGGCTCGATGGAAGCGGATATCCCCAGGGCCTCAAGGGTGACGATGTGCCGCTGCTGGCGCAGATCGTCGGTATCGCAGATGTGTACGACGCGCTGACCTCACACCGGCCCTACCGTCCGGCATTGAGTCCGGACCAGGCCGCGCGTCACGTGCTGCAAGAGGCGGCGCAGGGCAAGTTCGCCCGCGACCACGTCGAGACATTCCTGAACATTGCCGAAGTGGCGGTTCTACCCACGGTGTAGCGTAGATGCTCGAGAGTACGCTCCCAGATCCCATCCGCCTGCTCGTCGTTGACGCCGACGCCGAAACGCGTGCGCTGATCGCATCGCTGCTGCGCAGTCACACGGGCCGCGAGTACGTCGTGGAGGCGATCCCCTCTGGGAGCAGGTTCGCCGGCATGTCGGCCCGGCCGAGCGACGTCGAGCTCAAGGCGGCGGAAGCGCTGCGAGAGAGCGAGGCGCAGCTCGCCGCCGTGCTTGCCGATCGCGAACGGCTCGAACGCCAGTTCTACCAGGCGCAGAAGATGGAGACCGTCGGCCAGCTTGCCGGCGGCATCGCGCACGATTTCAACAACATCCTGACCGCCATCGTCGGGTTCGGCACGCTCGTCGCGGAGCAGGTGTCGGAAAACGAGATGGCCTCGCGCAATGCCGCGGAGATCCTCGCGGCGGCCAACCGCGCGACCGCGCTGACGCGGCAGCTGCTTGCGTTTGGCCGGCGCCAGGTGCTGCATCCCACGCGGCTGAATCTCAATGAGACGGTCAACGCGATGGCGGGCATGCTGCGCCAGCTGATTGGCGAGAACATCGACCTGCGGATCGTCTGCGCAGTCGGTCTGCCTAAGATCAGGGCGGATCAGAGCCAGCTCGAGTCGGCGATCGCGAATCTCGTCGTGAACGCCCGGGATGCGATGCCGCGAGGCGGCCGCCTGACGATCGAAACCTCGGAGGTCACCCTCGACAGTGACTACTGCTCAACGCATGTTGGCGTGCGCCCCGGACACTATGCGCGGCTGTCCGTGAGCGATACCGGCATCGGCATGTCGCAGGAACTTCAGGCGCGTATCTTCGAGCCATTCTTCACGACCAAAGACGCAGGGAAGGGATCCGGCCTTGGCCTCGCGACCGTGTACGGCATCGTCAAGCAGAGCGGCGGCAACATCTGGGTCTACAGCGAGCCGGGCCTCGGCGCGACGTTCAAGGTCTACCTTCCGGTCGACGTGAGCGATCGTCCGGACGCGACACACTCGGAGCTCGTGCAAGGACAGTGGTCGAAGGGCAGCGAAACGGTGCTGCTGGTGGAAGACGCCCCGATGATCCGCCGCCTGGCACGCGAGGTCATGACGCGCGCGGGTTACACCGTGATTGAAGCCGCCGATGGAATCCAGGCGCTCTCGCTCGCCGCGGCGCACTCGGGGCGGATAGAGATGCTCGTGACCGATCTGATCATGCCGGGTCCGAGCGGTGCCGATCTCGCGGAACAGCTCACGACGATTCGCCACGACGTGCGGGTGCTGTTCATGTCGGGGTACACCGACAACGCGATCGTCCGGAACGGACTGCTTGCGGAAAGCGCGTCATTCCTGCAGAAGCCGTTTACGCCAGAAGAGCTGCTGCGGAAGATGCGGCAGGTACTCGATTCAGTCGGAACCTGAGCCTCTCGCGGACTACAATCCACGTATGCCTTATCCAGAACCTTTCATCGCGCCGATGCGCGCGGAGCTGACGGGCCTCGGCGCGCGCGAGCTGCGCACGGTGTCGGATGTGGACGACGCCATCGCCACGCCTGGCGTCACGATGATCGTCGTGAACTCGGTCTGCGGATGCGCGGCAGGCAAAGCGCGGCCTGGTATTGCGATTGCGCTGCGACACGAACGCCGGCCGGATCTGGTTGCCACGGTGTTCGCTGGAGCGGATATCGACGCGACCGATCGTGCGCGCGGCTACTTCGCGCCGTATCCGCCATCCTCACCCTCGGTGGGGCTGCTGCGAGACGGCAAGCTGGT
>DAIRVG010000190.1:3594-10700 GCA_036802945.1 Vicinamibacterales bacterium | reverse complement strand
GCGCAGGGCTGAAGCCCGCTGCGATCCGGATGGCGCCGTCTGTCCGATAACGGGGTCGCGCGAAGGACTCCGCGCCGCCGGCTTTTGTGCGCTATAATCCGCCGAAAACACGCACGCGAGAGAGGCTTTCTTGCGTATACAGATTGCTTTCGGCGTTCTGGTCGTTCTGGCCGCGCCGGCACATGCCGCTCAAGGTGTCCCAGATCCGAGCACGGATCGAGAATTCAGCGCCAAGTTGAGCGTTTGCAACGAATGCCACGGCGCGAACGGCGTCCGCAGAAATGCAACCATTCCGGTCATCGGAGGTCAGCCGGAAAATTACCTCCTGAAACAGCTGCATGACTTCGAGCGTGGAGATCGACACGACGAGGTCATGCCGTGGATGGCAAAAACCCTCACGCCGCAGGAACTGGGGATCGCAGCGGCGTATTTCGCGAAACAGAAATGGCCGGCGCGGTCCGCTGCCGCCGCGTCCACGCCGCCGCCACCTGGAATCGCTGTATGCCAGGCTTGTCATGCGACGGACTTCCTTGGTGACAGGCAGGCTGATGGCATGGCGGCGCCGCGGCTGGCCGGCCAAGGCTACGAATATCTGGTCGAGGCGATGCGGCGCTTTGCCGAAGGTGAGCGGAAAAACAATGCCATCATGACGAAGATGATGGCCGCGATGTCGCCCGCCGACCGGGAGGCGATGGCGCGTTACCTATCCGGCTTCTGATCGGCAGCAGCGTGCGTGGACAGACGTTCCAGCGACTTCTCATATGCTCATGCGCTTCGAGTTGACACGCTGACGATATTACCGAACACGACAAGGCTGCCCGGCGGGGAGATTCGGGCAAAGGCAATTCTGACCATCGGAGATTCGGCACGGAGGCAATCATGGATCCCAATCGATCTAACCGGAGGGGGTTTCTAAGACAGACTGCTGCACTGGCTAGTGTGGCCGCAGGAGCAGGATGGGCCGTCAGAGGCCAATCAGCTCACGCACAACACGTCCACGGCGAGTCGCCGCGCCGCGGGGCCAGATACCGCGTCGATCACATGACGCACTACACCCCGCTTCAGGACTATGCGGGAATCATCACACCGGCCCCGCTCCACTTCATGCAACAGCACTCCTCCGAGTTTCCCGAGATCGATCCGCAGCAACATCGCCTCACGATCCACGGCATGGTGGATCGTCCGCTGAGTTTCTCCATGGCGGATCTGAAGCAGCTGCCTTCCGTTTCCCGGATTCACTTCCTGGAGTGCCATGGAAACAGCTCTCCCGCGATCCATGGTTCTGACGATCCGAACCTGGGGTTGCCGGTCCAGTTCGTCCACGGGATGACCAGTTGCAGCGAATGGAGCGGCGTGCCGCTTTCCGTGTTGTTGCACGAGGCTGGCGTGCACAAAGGCGCGAGCTGGCTGGTTTCGGAAGGGGGGGACGCTGGCAAATTTACTCACACCCTTCCGCTGGCGAAGGCCATGGAGGACGTGATCGTGGCCTACGGCCAAAATGGCGAGCCGTTGCGCGTTGAGCAAGGGTATCCGATTCGACTCGTCGTCCCCGGCTGGGAAGCCCCCTTCAGCGTGAAGTATTTAAGACATATCAAGGTCGTGGACCAGCCTTACATGGCCTGGAATGAAAGCATGAATCATTCGGTCTCGAGGCCCGACCTTGGCGGCAAGGCGCGCTGGTACCATTTTCAGTTTGGTCCGAAATCCGTGATTACACGGCCTTCAGCGGGACTGAACATGCCCGGCCGAGGATATGTCCAGATTACCGGCTTGGCGTGGTCCGGCGCGGGCACGGTCACCAAGGTGGAAGTATCCACGGACGGCGGCCGGAGTTGGAAGGAAGCGAAGCGTCATGCGCCTGTGCTTCCAAGGGCGCATACCCGGTTTACGTTTGACTGGGCCTGGGACGGCCAAGAGGCGGTCATCCAGTCTCGTTGCACGGACGACGCGGGTGAGGTTCAGCCGTCGCTGACGGAGTTGACGAAAAACTGGGGCATGGACGCAGCGGATTGGAAGAAAACCCCGCTTCCGCGCGCCATTCATTTCAATGCCATTCAACCCTGGAAAATCGCTCGCGATGGGAGCATTTCCGATGTCCTGTTCGCTTAGATTCCTCCTGCCAGCGATGATCGCGGCAATCCCTGTGGCGGCGCTGGCGCAGTCGCCACCGCGTGTCTATCCCAATGTGGGCACGCCCCTGAGCCAGGCCGACATCCAGAGCTTTGACCGAATGATTGGGCCGGAGGGAAAGGAACTTCCTTCTGGGCGCGGAACAGTCAAGGAAGGCGCGGAGATCTTTGCCAAGCGGTGCGAGGTCTGCCACGGGAAGAATGGGGAAAACGGGCTCATGCGGAGTCTGGTGATCGGCGGTCCCGGCAAGCCTTATCGCGGCCCCTTTTACGGTGAGGAAAGGAACGGGCCAAGCTACTACCCGCATGCGACGATCGCCTGGGACTATATCAACCGCGCGATGCCCCCTAGCAATCCGGGATCGCTCGCCCCGAACGACGTCTACGCCCTGGTCGCGTTTCTGTACTACTGGAACGGCATCATCAAAGAAAACGACGTCATGGACGAGAAGACCCTGCCGAAGGTCGTAATGCCGAACCGGAATGGCTTCGTCCCGGCAGTGCCGGTGTATCCCCCGGAAAAGAAACCCAGTTGGTTCTGAGCACGAGGGTGTCAGCGCTGAGGGTCATCAGCTTCGTCATTCTTGCAGCGATTCTCGCAGCGGGGATCGGGGCATGGCGCTGGGGGTTCCCACTGCGGGCTCAGACCTCTGCCGGTGTCGACGCCTTGCAGAAGGCGAAGGTGCTAGAACGGCTGATCGAGCGCACCGCGTCCCGGTCCGGGACGGGAGCAGCGCCGGGCTTCGTGCTCGATCCCGCCTGGCCGAAAGTGCTGCCGCACAACTGGGTCATGGGCGACGTAGGGGGCATACACGTTGATTCGCACGATCGCATCTGGGTCTATCACCGCCCGCGAGCGCTGACGACCACTGATAGCGGCGCGCAGGGCGCGGGTGGCAAGAATGCGAAAGGCCAATCGGTCAGCCCGCTGGGATTTCCCCGTGACGAGCGGCGCGCGTGGTGTTGTGTTCCGGCCCCGTCAGTGTTGCAGTTCGACAAAGACGGAAATCTGTTGCAGGCCTGGGGCGGCCCTGCCGATCCCGGCTTTCTCGAGACAAAATGCCGGGTAGCGGATGGATGCTATTGGCCGGGACGTGAACACGGCATCTTTGTCGACCACAACGACTTCGTCTGGGTCGCCGGCAACGGGGAAATCGATCGCGGCACCAACAGCGGCGAGTATCCCTGGGCGGCCAACTTCGGCGGCGACGACTCCCAGATCCTGAAGTTCAAGCCGGATGGCACCTTCATCTTCGCCATCGGGCGTCACGGCGTGAGGAAGCCGAACAGCAACGACACCAACGGCGGGACTAACGGGACGCCGCAGCCGTATCTGCCAGCGGACTTTACGGTGGATCCGGAGACCAACGTCCTGCACATCGCCGATGGGTACGGAAACCGGCGCGTTCTCATGGTCGACGCCGCGACCGGCAACTACATCGGACATTTCGGCGCCTACGGGCAGAACCCGGTCATTGGCGAGAGCACGGATCCCGCTTACGGCGGCGCCTGGGTCGCAGACTTCAAGAGAGGGCAGCTGAAGCCGAAGTTTTTCCGTAGCCCGCTGCATGGGGTCAAGATGAGCCGCGATGGCCTTCTCTACGTCGCCGACCGCGGCAACAATCGTGTGCAGGTTTTCAGGACCGCGGAGGTTGGCAAGCCGTGCGCAAACCCGGACGGCGACACCGGGAAGTGCGGCTTCGTTCGCGAGATTCTGGTGGCGCCGCAGACAATAGGCGGCACGTCCGGTTCGATCGCGCTGTCGCGGGATCCGAAGGAGACCTGCTTGTACGTCGCTGACCTGACGAATTTCACGGTCTACGTCCTCAATCGTGACAACCTCACCGAATTGGGACGCTTCGGCACAGGCGGCCGGCAGGCCGGCACCTTTCACTGGCCGCACACGCTGAGCGTCGACTCGGAGGGCAACATCTACGTCGGCGAGGTCGATGGCGCCGGTCGTGTGCAGAAATTCCTGACGTACGGAGGCGGGAGTTGCAGCGGAACCGGCAAACCGAAGATCGGAGAATTTCTCGAGTAATAGCTTGCCGGCCTTATTTCAGCTCGAATTCGACGAATTCAATGAGGGTCGTACCGGTGTTCTTCACGGTTCTCGTCTGCCCTGCATCCTGCCAGATGAAATCGCCTTCGTACGGAGCCATGCCGCGGTCGGCCGATCCAGGCATCATCTCGGCTAGTACGCCGCCGTGGACGTAGACTCTGAGACCCGGGGCTGTTTGCGTGATCTGTCCCGTCGCCTCTCCGGGTTTCAGAGCGACACGCCAGGCCCTCAGCCGCGCGTTGTCCATGATCTGGGTGTAGCCCCTAACACCCGAACGGTCCGACACTGTGGTTCCGGTCGGTGCGCGATTCTTCAGGATGAAGGAGATATTGTGGAACGGCGTCGGCCCGACATTGGTCGCCTTGTGCGTGCGCGGACCATTCTTGGTCACATCCGTAAACGTCGCACGGCCGGGTTCACCGTCTCCACCCGTGCCCGGCGCGCTCACTACTGACGAGCCGTAATCCTGATTGGTCTGCGAGGCCGGAGTCAGGTTCACGGACACGGAGTCCGCATAGTGGATGTGGTATCCGGTGTTGCGCCCGGGCGGAATGTTGACGTTCAAGAGAATCAGGTAGTCGTTGGAGAAGACCGGAATGTGGAACGGCGCCTTGTCCATGGGCACCGGCTTGTCCTCGACTTGAGCGGCCGCCGGCTGCGCCAGCGCGCAGGTAAGCACGAACAGCGATGCTGAAACGACATGCCTCATGGAGCTCCTCCCGAGTTTGGGCGGGCGGATAGTACATCATCTTGACGTTGATCGGCGCTGGTGCATGAATCCTGCAGCCTCCACGGCGAGTTGGTGTCGGAGCGCGAGGATCTCGTGGCCAGAACGTTGTCGTTTCACGCTCGCAGCGCCCTGATGACGAAGGGTGGGGGTTACCAAAAACTCCTCGGCGGTTCTTAGGCACGCGTACTGTCGGCGCGCGCTCGAGCCATGTCCTTCGAGCCGTCGATGCGACCGCCGACCTTCACGGCTCGCGATCGCGTGGCTGTCCATGCGTCTTGCCTCACCGCGCAACCCGTGGTACATACGTGCTGCTCATACTGGTTTGCGGCCGCCTTATAGGGACCCAGTCCTCACGCAGAGCCCGAGAACGTAGCGACACGCGTCCGCTTAGGCGATCCCAAGTGCGACGGCCGTCGGCAGCGTTTCCCCAGGAATCTACCGGCCAGGGACACACGATCCAACGCGGGGAGGAGTAGCGGGATGCATCGATTCTTCCGTGCTGTGACTGTCACCGCGCTGGCGGTGGGAGCCGCCGACATGTCGCTGGCGACCGCCGTGGCTGCTGCCCAGGCGCCGGCGGCCACCGCAAAGCCGTGGTCGCCGGCGCGTCTGCCGGATGGTCAGCCGGATGTACAGGGTGAGGGATTCTGGTCTGCCGACATCGGAACGGATGAGGCCGATGACATCGAGAAAGGGTCCGACGCCCTTCACGCAAAGATGGCGGGGCGGCCGGCGATGCCATCGGACATGATTGTGGACCCGCCGGACCACACGATTCCGTACACTCCCGCGGCCCAGGCGATCAAGAATCGGCGTTTTGCGAACCGCCACAATCCCAACTTGCAGCTGCGCGACCCGATCTTCCGGTGTTTGTTGGCCGGTGTGCCACGGTTCGAGTTCCTCCAACCATTTCGGATTATCCAGAATCCGGGATACGTCCTGTTCCTGTACCAGTACGAGCACGCCTTTCGCGTGATCCCGCTGGACGGCCGTCCGCACCTTGAAGAGAACATCAAGCTGTGGAGGGGGGACTCGCGCGGCCGCTGGGAGGGAAATACGCTGGTCGTGGACGTCACCAATCACGACGCGCGCACCTGGTTCGACCAGGCTGGCGCATACCACAGCGATGCGTTGCACGTGGTGGAACGCTTCGCGTTTGTCGATGCCAACACGATTAACTACGAGGCGACGCTCGAGGACCCGAAGGCCTATACCAGACCCTGGAAGATCGCGTTTACCCATAAACGTACCGCCGAACAAGGGTTTGAGCTCCTGGAAGACGCGTGTATTGAGGGTCTGTCCGCCGCCCCACACTGATTCCGCTGGCAATACCGAGAAGCGCCCGCAATGATCGGCGAAGCCAGCGGGGGCCCGGTCCCTTGACGAGAGGGTGATCAGATGAGAAATCGGCGTGTCCATTTGGCGGTTGCTGCGGTGCGGCTGGTGATGGCTCTTCTCTGGTTCATGCCAGCGGTGGCGGCCGCCCAGGCTCCAGCGGCCGGAACGCAGGCCGGTCAAATCCCGCGGTCGGCCGACGGAAAGCCCAACCTATCGGGCATCTGGCAGGTGGTGAACACGGCCGCGTGGGATATTCAGGGTCACTCGGCGCAGAAGGACATTCCTGCAGGGCAAGGTGTCGTCGAGGGCAACGTCATCCCCTACCAGCCATGGGCCGCGGAGAAAAAAAAGGAGAACTTCGCTAACCGCGCGACCGCGGACCCTGAAACCCGGTGCTTCCTGCCCGGCGTGCCGCGACTCATGTACATGCCGTATCCGTTTCAGATTTTTCAGACACCCACGTACCTCGCGTTCGTTCATGAATACGTTCACGCAGTTCGCCACATCTACGTGAATGGAACCGCACATCCGCGTGGCCCGATCGACTGGTGGATGGGCGATTCGCGCGGTCGTTGGGAAGGCGATACGTTAGTCGTCGACATCGTGCATTTCAACGATCAGACGTGGTTCGACCGGGCCGGGAATTTCCACAGCGAGGCCCTGCACCTGATCGAACGCTACACGCTCATCGGTCCCGACCACATCAACTATGAGGTGACGGTGGAGGATCCGAAGGTGTTCACGAGACCGTGGACGATGAGGATGATCCTCTATCGTCGGAAGGAACCGAATGCGCAGCTTCTCGAGCATGAGTGCTACGCATTCGACGAAGTCGCCGATCCCCTCT
>DAIRVG010000190.1:409-3494 GCA_036802945.1 Vicinamibacterales bacterium | reverse complement strand
GCGACAGACTGCCAATCCCCAATCCCGCAACGCGGAGGTCCACGTCGGCCGCCATCCGCGGGCATTCCGAATCTCCTGAACGTTGCCGCGTGGCTTCTTTTCTTATGGCGAGGTCAGGACTCAAACCTCGCCCAGGCTCTGTCAGACCCCTCTGCGTGACGACTGCGCCATCGCCGTTCGTGCTGTGCGTGCACCCTTTCCCTCCGGTCTGACTTTCTGTGGCCTGCAGCGCCCCGAGAGCGCGCGGACCGGTCCGGTTGGAATCTGGTCCTGGGCGGATTTGCATCTGGTCCACGCAGGTCAGCTCCGATCTCTCAGTCATTCAAAACCAGCGCGATAAGTGGCGCCCCTGCGCAGTGACGTGCACTCGCGCGCTATGCGTGCACGCTTCATTTACCGGTACACGCGTTGCTCCCTCACGACGCAACCTGCCTCAGTAGATCACGGTAAGGGGACTTATCGGGTCCTGGAGGAAGGGGTGTGTCCATTCCGGCGTTACACAGAGGGGCAACTTAGTGATGACACGGTATTCGCAGTATCGGATCGCGTTTGGCGTTGTGCTGGTGGCGGCGTTCGTATCGGCTGCCGGTCTGCTACTGCGCGCCGAGCCGCCGCAGGCGGTGGGCACGTGGGCATCGATCGGCGCCACGCCCGAGAGCCGCATCGGCGGGGCCGCGGTCGCACTGGCTGACGGCCGCACGCTCATCGCGGGTGGGTCGATCCAAGGCACGCCAACAGATACCGTTGTCATCTTCAACCCAGCTGATGGATCGTTCGCAAGCGCAGGGCAACTTCTCGCGCCTCGCGTGGGGCATACCGCAACGCTGCTCGATGACGGGCGCGTGCTGATCGTCGGCGGCACGGTCGCCGGTCTTCTGAGAAACGATCTCGAGCTGTTCGACCCCTCTTCTGGAACATCCGTGCCGAGCGCCACGATGCCGCAGCCACGCAGTGGCCATGCAGCGGCGCGACTGGCGGACGGCACCGTGCTGATTGCCGGCGGCACCACGACCGACGACGTCGTCCTGCAGACGGCGGAGATTTACGATCCGAGCGCCGACACCACGACACCAACGACCTTGCCGATGCTGATGCCGCGGACCGGCGCGTCGGCGACGACGCTCATCGACGGACGCGTGCTGATTGCAGGCGGCAACAACGGGAGCGCGGACCTTGCGTCGGCGGAAATCTACCAGCCATGGTCGCAGTTGTTCGAAGCGGTTGACACCGGGATGAGCGTGGCGCGAAGCGGCCACGCGGCGGTTCTGCTGCCGTGGAACAACAGCGTGCTGATCGCCGGCGGATCGTCGAACGACGTCGCGCAGCTGACTTCAGATCTCTTCCTGCCTGCGGAGTTCCCGGATCCGTACTCGTACGGGATTGGGCACTTCGGGCCAACCGGCTCAATGGCGGCGCCACGCGTGAGCGCCGTTGCCGCACCGCACATCGAGGGCTACGCGGTCGCGATGGGCGGCGGCGCGCCGGATGCCGAGGTCTATCGCTTCGCGACAGTCAAGACGGACAAGGACGACTACGCACCGGGCGTGAAGGCGATTATTAGCGGCAGCGGGTGGGAGTACTCACCAGATCCGGACAAGGGGTGGGTGACGCTAGTGTTCCAAGAGGATCCGGCGGTCCATGAGGACTACGTCCTTCACGTGAAGGCGGATAGCAACGGGAACATCTACTGGGATCAGTGGGCGCCGGAACTGCACGATCTGAACGTCCGATTCTATCTGATGGCAAAGCAGGTGACGGCCGAAGGAGAGCGCCGCGCGCAGACGACGTTTACGGACGGGAACCAATGGACTTTGACTATCAGCCCGACGTCCGTTTCTACGCTTAGCACAAGTACTTTCACCTTGAGGACGACGAATACAAGCACTAATAACGAAAAGATGGCTTGCGTGACTGTAACGATTCCGACACAGTTCACGTCGCCGGGAACGCCCGCAGTCGTCTTTTCATCCAAGGCGGGATGGACGGTTAGCCGCAGTGGCCAAGTGCTAACGGCGAAAGCTGCTTCGAACAGCAATACTGACACGCTGGACCCGAACGAGAGAGTCGACTTCAGTGTCCAAGTAAGCGCCCCAGCTTCCACGACCGGCTCCCCATTTACGTGGAACAGCAGCTCATTTGGAAACGTCAACTGCTCGAGCGGCCCCTACCCGCCGCTCGTCAGCCCGCCCGCAGTTACTGTCACCGGCGCCAACGCGGCGCCTGTTGCCAGCGCGGTGTCAATTTCCGGCACAGCCCAATACGGGCAGTTGTTGACGGGAAACTACACCTACAGCGATGCCAACAGCGATGCCCAGGGCACGTCCACATTCCGCTGGTTGCGAAATGGGTCAACTGTTGTGGGAACAAGTCTGACCTATACAACAGTAAGCGCAGACGTTGGACAAACACTGACCTTTGAAGTGACCCCAGTCGCGGCAACCGGCACATCGCCCGGACTTGCGGTTCAAAGTTCGGGAGTAACAATCGCCAAAGCACCTCTGACGGTCACAGCATCTAGCCATACGGTAAATTATGGCGACCCAGTTCCGACGGCGGCACCGAGCTACGCAACCTTTGTGTCCCCTGACAACGCGGCTGGCATCGACACACCACCGATCTGCACGACGACCTACACAACTACGAGCGCGGCACTAAGTTCCCAGTCAACAAGTTGCTCCGGAGGATCCGACAACAACTACGCCTTCAGTTTCGTGGCCGGAACGGTGACGGTAAATAAGCGCAACGTTACGGCGACGGCCGGCAGCGGGTCGAACGTCTATGACGGCGCGACGCATTCGTCAGCGGCCTGTGTGGTGAGCGGTGCGTTCATCGGCGGGCTGAGTTGTGTGAACAGCCCGGCCTCGGTCGGGCCGGGTGTCGGCACGACGGCCATCAGTCCGATCACCAGTGGTGCGGACCTGGCCAACTTTACGGTCACGCCTGTCGATGGGTCCTACACGATCAGTCCGGCGGAAGTCACGGCGACGGCCGGCAGCGGGTCGAACGCGTATGACGGGGCGACGCATTCGCCAGCGGCCTGTGTGGTGAGCGGTGCGTTCATCGGCGGGCTGAGTTGTGTGAACAG
>DAIRVG010000190.1:0-309 GCA_036802945.1 Vicinamibacterales bacterium | reverse complement strand
CCCGGCCTCGGTCGGGCCGGGTGTCGGCACGACGGCCATCAGTCCGATCACAAGCGGCGCGGACTTGGCCAACTTCACCGTTACGCCCGTCGATGGGTCCTACACGATCAGTAAGGCGACGTCGACGACGACGACGGTGGGTGATGGGCCGTTCACCTATGACGGCACGACGCACACGGGCGGGTCGGGCACGGCGACGGGGGCCGGCGGCCTCAGCACCAGCGCCACGTCGCTGACCTACACGGGGGACCAGATCAACGTCGGCACCTACTCCGTGACGGCGCACTACGCCGGCGACGCCAACCACTT
>DAIRVG010000189.1:0-10788 GCA_036802945.1 Vicinamibacterales bacterium | reverse complement strand
TCTTGTTGAATGCCCGGGCCACGCGCGCGATTTCGTCGGCGCCGCTGTCGGGCGCCATTGTTCACGTTGACGACTTTCACCGTCAGCGCCAGCGGCACACCGCTTTTCCCCTCCCTGATGTCAGTACGAAACAGGTCCACCAACGATGGGTAAGGCCCCACGGTTTCAGTGGGGCTGACCGCGCACGCCGCGCTGGCTCCCGCAGCACCCATGGATGTCGTTCCAGTGGTCCCGGCCGTCGTGGCCGACGGACTTGTAGCCGTCTCACCGCCGCATCCGAACGCGAGCGCCGCAGCACCCGCGGCTCCCATCACTCGCATGACCTCCCGGCGACCTGGGACGGAACCTGTCCCGGAACCCGCGACGTTGTTGCTGGTCCTCACAGGCGGATTGCTCCTTCTCCGCTCACGTTCGGTCGTTGAAGACTCGAACTGACGCTGATCGCGAGGCCAGGTCATGAGCATCATGCGGAAGCTCGCGCGACGTCTTTCCGTCCGCCATGCAGGTACGGTGCTCACGTGCGTCGCGGTGTCAGGATTTGTCCTCGTGTTTGCCTGGAAGGTCGGACCCCTCTCCGCCCAGTCCGGCATCAGCCGATTCATCGGACCGATCTCTTCCCAGCCCCTTGCGCTGTCAGCAGAGGGATCCTTTCTCGCGTCCGTCAATCCCGACAACAACTCAGTGTCGTTCTTCGATCTTCGCAACGACAGAAACCGCCGGCTCGCCCAAGTACCGGTGCAGGTTGAGCCGAACGGCGTTGCATTGCTTCCAAACGGTCGTCGCGCGTACGTGGCCAATACGGTAAGCGGCACGGTCTCGGTGATGGATCTGAACATCCCGAACGGTTTCATCGGCAAACCGCGAAAGCACATTCCCGTTGGCACCGAACCGTACAGCGTGGTGCTGACGCCGAACGCCACCAAGCTCTATGTGGCCAGCGCACGCTCCAACACAATCTCGGTGATCGACACGGCAACCGAGTCGGTCGTCAAGACCATCCAGGTCAATGCCGAGCCGCGCGGCCTGGCGGTGTCGAACGACGGGGATGACGACGATGCCGACGAGACACTGTACGTCTCGCACTTTCTGTCGTTTCCCGCCATCGGCAAAGTCGACGGCCAGGACGACGCTAAATTCGGGCGCGTGACGGTTATCAGCACGGGTACTGACGTCATCGCGGCGAATGCGGTGATCAATCCAATAGCCGACAGTGGTTTCAAAGCAAACGGTGATGCCATCGCGCGCATCCCGCCGGGCGCGGGCTTCGTCTTCACGACGGGCGCTTATCCGAATCAGCTCAACAACGTTGCGATCAAAGGCAATTTTGCCTACCTCCCGAATACCGGGGCCTCGCCGAATGGGCCCGTGCGTTTCAATGTCAACACGCAGAGCCTCCTCTCGCTCGTCAATCGGACGACGAACTTCGACGCCAATCGGACGATCAACATGCATCGTGCGGTTGCCGACCAGACTAACCCCGCGAGACTGTTTATCACGCAGCCCTGGGCGATGGCCTTCAAACACGAGGCGGACGAGGGGTACGTCGTGAGCGCCGCAAGCAACATTGTGGTGAAGGTGACTGTCGATCCACTAACGGGTGCGCCGGCTGTTGCGTTCGACCCGCTCGATCCGACGCGAGTCCTGGAGGTCGGCGTCGGCAAGAATCCGCGCGGCATCGTGGTGAATCCACTCGACACACGCGCGTACGTGATGAACTACGTGTCGCGTGATGTCAGCGTAATCGACCTGACGGGCGCCACGGAGGCCGTGATGGCGACGATGCCGTCGGCCAGTCTGCCAGCGCCGGGCACGCTCGAGGCGAAGATTCAGATTGGCAAGGAGTTGTACAACACGTCCGTTGGGGTGTTCGACCCCGCGATACCTGGTGGTTCCGCCATCGTCGGGCGGATGTCTGCGGCTGGCTGGGGATCGTGTTCCGCGTGCCATCCAAACGGCCTGAGTGACAACGTCGTCTGGATTTTCGGGCCGGGGCCACGCCGGACGATTCCGCAGCATACCGACTTCGATCTGACGGATCCGACTCGCGCGACTATGCGGGCGCTCAACTGGTCGGCGGAGCGAGACGAAGAGGAAGACTTCGAGCTCAACATCCGCGTCGTGTCAGGTGGTCAGGGGTTGATTGTGCTGGCTGACGGCGTGACGCCGGATCCCGACGTCGCCAACTTCACGCCGCTTGCGAACGGCGGTCGTAATCAGGTGACGGTCAACGGCGTCCCGGCCTGGGACGCGATCAAGGCATTCGTGCAGTTCGGTATCAGGCCACCGATCTCGCCTGTTTCCAAGACCGAGCCCGACGTCATATCCGGCCGTGCCCTGTTTATCGCAGCCAACTGTCAGCAGTGTCACGGCGGGCCACAGTGGACAAGCAGCCGCGTCCGCTTCACGCCGCCTCCCGGTCCTGCGTTCGTGTCAAACGGTCAGCTTATTGGTGAACTGAGGCAGGTGGGTACTTTTGATCCGACGGCCCTGAACGAAGTTCGTCAAAATGGGGCGCCGCCACTCGGGGCCGACGGTTTTGCGCCGGCGTCGCTGCTATCGGTGTTCGCGTTTCCAGACAGCTTTCTTCACAACGGCAGCCAGTCCTCCCTGGCCGGTGTCCTCGACAACGTGCAGCATCGCTCAGCAGGGACCGGTGGTGTCGACACGCTCTCGAATCCGAACGACCGAAGCTTCGTCGTCAGGTTTATCCAATCGATCGACGCGGCAACGACACCGATTCCGTGACCTGTTCGCGTACGCAGAGGCGGACCTTTAGGTCCGCCCTAACGCGTTCTCGTCCGCGTCAGTATGCGCGCAACTCCCGCACGAGCAGCTGGAAGCATCGCCGGCCCGATCCGTGCGACCAGAAACCCGTTGCGAACGGGGATGCTTGCCCTGACTCACGCTCGAAGACCGCGCAGAGCTCGAACCTGCGCTCATCTTGCGGCCGATACTCGTAAGCGTCCATTGTTCCGGGATCGCGCGCATTGATCCCGATTCCGGCTTCCTGTGTGAGCTCTTCCAGCGACGTTGGAAGCCGTCCGTGTCGAGACCGATAGACGTTTAGGGCCTCTTGGATCCTTTGCAGATCCTCGACCCGCCTCTGATCGAGACGATTGATGCGCTCCTCGCTCGGCGGACCAAGAATCACGAGTCCACCAGCCACCCCCGCGATGACCAGCAGGATCGCAAAGCCGGCGACGACATGTCTCGATGTCAGCGTCACGGTCTGGTCTCTTTCTCGTCGAGTCGAAGATCAGAGAGGTAATACCAGAACGTCGTGCCGGCAATGACCGCAATCGTCAGAACCTTCAGCACGAAACGCACGGTCAACTCGCCGCCAAGAAGGTTGTAGACGAGCGTGATGAAGTCGCCAATCAGGAAGCTGGCCGCCACGAACAGCGTCAGGTACGTCAACCAACGTCGTATCTTCGAGCTGCGCTTGTTTGGATCCGTCTGGATGGCACGAGTGGTCGCCCACGAGACGTACAGAAACACCGGGAACGCGACGACGAGGGAAGAGACGGACCAGCGGATCGCCTGACGTGTGTAGTACTCAAGGGCCGAATTGGCTGGATCGGGAAAGGCGCGATCGATGATCTGGAAGAACAGGCTTCCCAAATAGTAGGCACTGATGTAGAGCGTCGTGAACTGGACCAGGTACAGGAACGCTTCGCGGGCGGACAGGTACGGCTTTGGTCTCGGGACAGGAATGGGGAAGTCGAACTGAGCAAAGCCTGCGAGCGCGGCCCTGACCTGTTCGTGTGTCCAGCCCGCTCGCAGCAGAGCATCCTCGATTTGCGCGGGCGTCAGCCCCCGCACGAGTGCTTCCTTGACGAAGCCGGAGAGTTCTTCGCTCATCGCCATCAGTTGCCTCAGCGTTCGATCCCGAAGTGCCCAAGAGAGCCGCAGTGCAGAAGTTGATATTCAAAGGGATGTTGCCGGTGTAGCAGAATCCGAAATCAGCTTCAGCGCCGCCGCTGCGTCTCCCCACCCGACGATCCGCACGTCCTTTCCCTCGAGACCTGTTGCGATGAGCGCCAGGTGCTCGAGCTCCGCCCGCACGCGCGGGGGAAGCGAGGCGATGCTCGTGATGTCCTGTTCGCGGCGCGCAGCCTCGGGGACGGCAAGAATTCGATCGTTTCGAATCCGCTCAGACGGATCGTGATTCCTGCGGTTCTGCTCGACGTGTATGACACCGAGCGCGCGGCACGGCAGGACGACACCGGGATACGACCCAACGTCCCACACCACAAGGGCGTCGATCGGATCACCATCCGGGCCGGCGGTCGATGGAACGAAGCCCCAGTCGAACGGATAGGTCACGCCGAGCGGAAGCGGCCGTGAGATCGACATCGCCTCCCATCGCGGTTCGTATTTCAGCTTCACCGTGGATCCGCGCGGCGATTCGACCACGACGTGGATCACTCCGGAACCGCCGAATGCCGGAATCGTGAGTAGGTTCATCGCGTCACGATACCCTGCGGCTGGCCGTGCCGCCACACGTGAGCTGTCAGACCATCTTTACACAGCGATCAACAGGTCGTTGCATCCGCTGACCATAATCCACAACGAGTATCTCCGGGAGGACCTATGGTCGGCGGTAAAGACGTTGAATGGCTCGGCGATCGTGTGTTGTTGGCGATTGGTCTTCTCCTGATGGGGCTGGCAGTCTGGCTGTCGCTGACGTGACCTCGATGACGGCCGTGAGCCGGAGATGTCGATGAACGCAGAGGAAAGAACCGTAGCGAGTCCAGCTACGGTGGCGTGCCGGTGACGCATTGCTTCACATCCTTGGTTTCAGCATCGTTACCACGTTGTCACGCTCTCGTTGATGGCGTGTTGGTACCGTCGCTGGCGACCCTGGTCGAAAGTCGACGCACTGTTACAAGAGAGGCTGACGACGATGCTGAACGATTGTCAGGTCGAACAACGCACAAGAAGATCCCGGGCGACACGCAAGGTGTTCTTATCAATTATCGCTGTGCTGACGCTCGTGGGAATTACCACCACCGTCGCGAGGAGCAAGGATTTCGGAGACAACGATCACGACGACGACCGAGACGGACGCGGCGCTTACGCGATTGGCCTCTGGGGCGATCTGCCTTATTCCGATTTACAGGCCACGACGGGGGTGCCGAACCTTATCGCCGATATGAACAGACAGGACCTGGAGTTCACGGTTCACGACGGTGATCTCAAGGTCGGCAGCGGCGTACCCGGCTCCACCACTCCAACCACGTGCAGCGACGCAATGTATGTCCAGGCCCTCGGATACCTCAGGGCGCTGAAAGCGCCGGCCATGTTTACACCCGGCGACAATGATTGGACTGATTGCGACCGACCGGCCAATGGTGGGTTTTCGTCGCTCGAGCGTCTCGATCATGAGCGCGCGCTGTTTTTCAGCACACCGTTCTCGTTTGGGCAGCATCGCATGCGTCAGGATGTGCAGGACGCGGCGCTGTGCCGCGGCGTCAGCGGTCTGGTACCCTGCGTCGAGAATCGCCGATGGACCGTTGGCGGTGTCACCTACGTGACGCTGAACATCCCAGGGTCGTGCAACAACCTCTGCGACGTCGCTCCGGATTTCGCCGAGTATTCGGCGCGCAACCAGGCAAACATCATCTGGATGCAAGACGCCTTTGCAGAAGCGATGGACCGGCGCTCGGCTGGGGTTATGGTGATCGCGCAGGCCAATCCCGGATGGGATCTGACCGATGGCACGCGCGCGCCGTTGCGCAACCCGAGGACCCTCTTCCAGACCGACGGGCAACCTGACGGCTTCGAGGAATTCCTCAGCGCGCTGCGCGCTCAAGTGATCGCGTTCCGGAGGCCGGTCGCGTACGTGCACGGCGACTCGCACTACTTCCGCATCGACAAGCCGTTTCAGGACGACCTGGGGCGCCGGCTGGAGAACTTCACACGCATCGAGACGTTTGGTGACAATCAGGCGAATGGCAACAACGACGTGCACTGGTTGAAAGTTCTCGTGAGCCCCCGCACCCGCGAAGTCTTCGCGTATCAGCCGCAGATCGTCACAGCGAACCGTGCGGCTGTTCCGGCACCATAGCTCGACCTCGGGCCGAACAGCGCGGACGAGCGGTCAGGAGAGCGAGTCGATCTCCTTCAAGTCGGCGTCGGTCCACTCGACATCGAAGTCTGTGTCTGGCCGATCGATGGCCGGTGCGGCAGCCGGGGCAGCCGGGCGCACCGCCGGTGTTCTGGACGCCGAGGTCCTCTTCGCAGCCGGTGCCCGCGTTGCCTTACTGGACGCTGACTTCACGACCGGGGCCTTGGTGGCACCGGATCTCGTCGCGCTGGCGGCTGCTTTGGGACGCGACCTGCGGAGTGCCTTCTGGGCCTTTTTCGGCGTGGCGGCTTCGTTGCCGTTACGCGCCTCGACTTTTTTCGGGGCCTTGGCGGCCTTCGCCTGCGTTTTGGCGGCGCGTGCGGCGGCCTTGGCAGACGCCCTGCGCGCATCCTTTGCGGCACCGCGCGCGACGCGGGCGGCTTTCGCAGCCTGTTTGGATTCCTTCTTCGCCTGTTTGAGCTTCAATTTCGCGAGCCGCGCCTCCTTTTTCGCCCTTTTGACCTTCTGGGCGGTTTCCTTGGATGTGCGCTCGGCAGCTTGCGCCAGCGCATCTGCCTTTTGCGCGGCTGACTCGGCTTCGTGCAAGTTCATGATGTGTTCTCTTTCGGATGATCAGCGCTGACACGCGGTTGGCGATCAAACCCTCTTGGGCTGCGCTGTATTTCGCAAGCCTAACGCATGCGTCCGTCGGCCGCTAGTCTGATTTCGGCGATGCGTTTGGTGCACGAACCCTCGCGGCTCAAAAGTCCAAAACTAGTTATTCACTCGATTCGATCGGAGAAATGATTCCAACGACAAGCCTCGATACAGAAGGTTTGCATAGGTGTTACCGTATCCGCTCGGTCGCCGTCGTACGGTGCCACATTTAACCCTTATCGCGGAGTTCCCTTCACAATGGCCCGCCCCCAGCTGCGCTCACGTTCCCTCCGTCCGATGATTCGCGCCCTGCTCACCCGCCGCGTGCCAATGCTGGGCGCGCTGGCCGTCGCCGTGTCCCTTGCGTACTCCGTGCGGGCCGACCTCGTCCTGGGCCTCTCGGCCGCAGGCACCATCAGCCTGACGTCGCTCGGGACCGCTTATGGGCCCCAGGATTTCTCTGGCCTGGCGAGCAGCGGAGCGTCGAGCGCGGTGCCGCTGGGATGGGATTTTTCCGAGTCGAGCACGAACGCCAACACGTTGTATACGGCAGGCACCGGCTCCAGCAACGCCGGTGACACCTACAGCTTCGGCACCCCCGCTGGCGACGCCGACCGCGCGTTCGGCGGTTTGCGCAGCGGAACTCTTGTCCCGATCATCGGAGCGCAATTCACGAACAACACCGGCAGCACGATCACCACGCTGACGATCTCGTACACCGGCGAGATGTGGCGCGCGGGGGTCGCCAACCGGAACGCCGCCGACCGGCTCGACTTCCAGTACAGCACCAATGCCACGAGCCTCACAACCGGCACATGGACCGATGTCAACACGCTCGACTTCAGCAGCCCGAACATCAGCACCGCCGTCGGCCTTCTGAACGGCAACGCCCCGGGCAACCGCACAGCGATCGGCGACTCGATCAATGGTTTGTCGATCACGAACGGCGCGACGTTCTGGATCCGCTGGACCGACCTCGACATTCCCAGCAGCGACGACGGCCTCTCGGTCGATGACTTCTCGCTGACGCCGCTCGGCGCCGCAGGCGACAGCGTTCCTACCGTCAGTGGCACTACCCCGGCGTCCGGCGCAACCGGCGTCGCGCTTACCGACAATATGAGCGTGACCTTCAGCGAGCCGGTCGACCTGATCGGCAGCTGGTTCACGGTTGCGTGCCCGGTCTCCGGGCCCCGCAGCGTCGCGGAGGCGACGGTAACCGGCGGACCAACCACCTTTGTCATCGACCCGAACACCAACTTCGCCAACAGCGAGACCTGCACGCTCACGGTGGTCGCTTCCCAGGTGAGCGACCAGGACACGAACGACCCGCCGGACACGATGGCGAGCGACTACGTCACGAGCTTCATGACGGTGGACCCTCCCGCGCCGCCGGTTCCTATTCACGACATTCAGGGCTCCGGCCACCTCTCGCTGAGAAACGGTCAGACGGTGACAACCGTGTCATCGATCGTCACGGCACTCCGCTCGTCGGGCTTCTACATTCAGGACCTGAACCCGGATGCGAGCGACGCCACGTCTGAGGGTCTCTTCGTCTTCACCAGTTCAAGTCCTTCCGGTCTGGTGAGCGTCGGCGACGCCGTGCAGGTCACTGGCAGGATCAACGAATTCCGCGCGGCGGCCGCAAGCCTCACCATCACGGAATTGGCTGCTCCTCTTACCATCAACATCCTGACCCGCGGCAATCCTCTCCCGACTCCTGTCGTGATCGGCATCGGCGGACGTACCCCTCCGACGACGGTCATTGAAGACGACGCGACCGATGTGGATACGAACGGCGTCTTCGATCCCGACACTGATGGCATTGACTTCTACGAAAGCCTCGAAGGGATGCTCGTGCAGGTGAATGACGCCGTCGCCGTCGGGCCGACGAGCGACTTCGGGAGCAATCGTGAAATCCCGGTGGTGGTCGATGCCGGCGCCAATGCCGGCCTGCGGACCGCGCGCGGCGGCATCGTCATCCGGTCAACCGACTTCAACCCGGAGCGAGTCATTCTCAACGACGTGATCGCAGGTGGCCCGACGCTTCCGTCGGTCAACGTCGGCGATTCGTACCCGGGCATCACCATCGGCGTGATCGATTACAGCTTCAGCAACTTCAAGCTGCAGGTGATCTCGCTGCCGCCTCTGTCGGACAACCACCTGCAGCAGGAAGTGATGACACCTATTGGGGCGAATGAGTTAGCGGTCGGGACGTTCAACGTCGAGAACCTCGCGCCCGGCGACCCGCCCGCGAAGTTCGGGAGGCTGGCCGGCCTGATTGTCACGAATCTGAAGGCGCCGGACGTGCTGGCGATCGAGGAAATTCAGGACAACAGCGGCGCAACCAACAACGGGGTGGTGGATGCCTCCGTCACCTGGAACCTGTTGATTTCCGCGATCCAGTTGGCGGGCGGTCCGGTCTACGACTATCGCCAGATAGACCCCGTCAACAATCAGGATGGCGGCGCGCCAGGCGGGAACATCCGCCAGGGTTTTCTCTTTCGCACCGACCGCGGCCTGAGTTTCATCGATCGCGCCGCCGGTGGTGCGACGACAGCCAATGCCGTCGTCGGCAGCGGCACCGGCACGCAATTGCTATTCAGTCCGGGCCGCATCGATCCGACGAACGCCGCGTTCAACAGCAGCCGCAAGCCGCTGGCGGGCGAATTCATGTTCCGCGGCCATCACCTGTTCGTGATCGCCAATCACTTCAACTCCAAGGGCGGTGATGATCCGTTGTTCGGTCACATCCAACCGCCCGTGCGCAGCAGCGAAGCGCAACGACACCAGCAGGCGCAGATCGAACACGACTTCATCAATGCGATTGTCGCTGCGGATCCGACAGCGGATGTTGTCGTCATGGGTGACATCAACGACTTCGAATTCTCCGATACGGTCACGATTCTCAAGGGCACGATCCTGCACGACTTGATGGACACCCTGCCGGCGAACGAGCGCTACAGCTACGTATTCGAAGGCAACTCACAGACGCTGGATCACATTCTGTTCAGCAACAACCTGTTCGACACGCGTCCCCGTTTCTACGACGTCGTACACGTCAACTCCGAGTTCGCCGACCAGGCCAGCGACCACGAGCCGCAGGTGGCACGCATCACGTTCATACCGCAGCCGTGTGACGCCGACGGGGATCAGGACGTCGATCTGAGTGACCTTCGGCTCATTGCTGCCGCCAATGGCCAGACCGCCCAGCCTGGTGATCCGCGAGACGGCAACGGAGATGGTCGGATCAACGTGGCGGATGTGCGGTATTGCCAGCTGCGACAGACTCCGCGGTAGGTCGACCGCAGGCCAGGCGAGCGGGTCGCTCGCTCGAGCGCTGCTGTGGCGATGCGTTGCCAGGGCGTTGTGTAGTTAACCGCAGACCACCGCGCACGTTGGGCGTTGTCCCGGCGCCCGCGATTTCAACATCCCCCGGACTGCTGCTAAAGCCGTGTAAGAGAGGAGTCGATAAGCATTGCATCACCCACCACTCGGGGAGTACATGCAATGGGCAAGCGTGCCACGACCGCGGTATTTCTGTGCGGCTGCCTGGTCGGGACGGTCATGCCGCTCGACGGCGGCGAGCCCCTCAGCGTACGAGTCTCGCCAGCCGTTGCGGCCGAACCTGCGATTGTCCGAGTCGTCGCCGTCGTCGAAGCCGACGATAGGAACCGCTCGCTCGAAATCACCGCGGAATCAGACAGGTATCTCAGAAGCAGTCAGATTCAACTCGAAGGACACGACGCCCGGCGAGTCTGGGACTTTGAGTTCCGGGACGTCCCGCGCGGCAACTACCAGGTGACCGCGATTCTCACCGGGACCGGCGGACGGCGAGCGGCTGTGACGCGGGTCGTCATGGTGGTCTCCCGGCTTCCGCGATAGCCTGATCCCCGCGTCTCCGTGTCTTCGCCAGCGAAGCCGCGCCTAATAGCCGGGCGCTGCTCCGCTCGCGAAGTGTCGTTGCCCTACTTCAGTCCCATGCAGCTGGCGTAGTACGTCACCGTCGCTGCCCAATCTGAGAAGATGCCGCGGATGCCGACTTGTTTGGCGAGCACGTCGAG
>DAIRVG010000188.1:0-10816 GCA_036802945.1 Vicinamibacterales bacterium | reverse complement strand
AGGCCGTCACCTGCTACAGGCTGCTCACCACCGTCTGTTAAGAACCCGTTCCTTCTTGGTGTGGAACAACGTGACGGCTACCTGCTGACAAATCATGGGAGCCCGACATCGAAGGGATTGTCACGCACGATCCTCGTCAACTTGACAGTGCCGCCGGCGGTGAAACAGGTGGCGTTAGCAGGGGCTTTCCGCCACCGCCGGACTTGTACAGAACGAGAACCCGACCACGCTGCAGAGCGACGACATCGCCGCGATCGTCAGGGCGGCACTAAAGATGGATGACCGCGGCTTAATCCCGGAATTGACCGTCTTCGCGACCAACCCGAAGGACTGAGCGCGACTACCGCGTCACGCTTTGAAAATACGGCGCTACGCCAGGGGCGACCGAAAACTCATTCGCGGAGGTCATGGAGTCACCCGTGCGAGCGGGAGGAGCCGCTCGACGGCTCGTCGCGCTTCGGAGAGCTCGGGCGAGTCCGAATCGGCACGCTTCCAGAAATCCAGAAAGCGTTCGTAATCCTTCAGTGCGGCTTCCTTATTGCCCGATCGATCGAGCAACCGCGCGATCTCGAGCACATATCGCGGCTCGAATACCGACACCCATTTCTGGTCGGGGCCATAGGACAACAGTTGGCGATAGATCCGAATCGCGCGGGTGCGATCCCCGCGCGCCGTCGCAACGCGCGCGAGTCCATCGCGCGAAATCAGATTGTTCGCCAGAATGGACAAGTTCGAATAAAAAGCGCTGAACCACATCTTTTTCGAGGGTTGGCCGGCGGAAAAAGCGGACGCCGCCTTTTCGAGATCGCCAGCGGCCAACGCGATTTCTCCTTCCAACGCGTTGTGCCACCAGTTCTCGGGTTCGACGGCGGAGTTGAAAAGCCGTCCCTGCATTGCGAGATGCACACGAGCTTGATCCACGCGGCCGGCCCTGGCATGCGCGATGCCGTTCATCAGGTGAACCAGCACGAGGCTGACCCTCTTTCTCTTCTCGGGCAAACTCGCGAATATGCGTTCGGCTGAGACGCAGTCTTGCAGCGCGCGCTCGTACTCCTCGCGCTCGATCGCAAGGAGCGATGACATGAGGAACAAGTTCCCCTGCTCCTCAGCGTTCTCGCTGTTTTCCGCCTCTCGCCTGCCGGCCTCCATGGCCCGGCCGGCCTCGCGATATCTGCCGACGCGCGAAAGAACGAGCGCCCTGACGGATAACCAATTGGCCAGCAGGTACTGCGGCGGACCCTCGAGGATCGCGTCGTCATAGCGCCCTAGGCTCGCGAGACTCCACGCGCGTCCGATATGTGAGCCAGCAAAAGCGGGGTCGATGGTGAGCGCTCGCGAGTAGGATTCGACCGCTCTCTCGGGGGCGCCCATCACGAGGTACGCTTCCCCGAGACTGTCGAAAGGATTCGGTTCACGGGGAGCCAACCGCACGTATGCTTCGAACTCAGCAAGCGCCTCTTCATACCGACCCGCACCAAGCAGCGAGTACGCGTACACGTTGCGCGTGACCATTGACTTCGGCAGCGCTGCAGCACCTGCGGCAGATGTCGTCAACAATTTCTCTGGATCGTCAACCAGCCCAGTTACCGGGGCATACAAGCTAGCGGCGTTGGCGTACGCCTGGTCGGTATCAGGAAACTTCTCGATCAGCTCGTCGATGGTACGTGCCGCAGTTGCGGAATCGCCCGCTGCGCGGGCCGACATGGCTTCCAAAATGAGCCGTTGCCGTTCTCCGAGCCGGTCGGCATGCTCCGCCGCCTTGCGAAGGTACACTTGCCGGAGACCGAAAAACCCTCGGAAGTTGCTGGCGTCCGCCAGTTGCAGGTATGCGTCGGCGAACGTTGGATCGATGGCCACAGCGCGTTCCAGCAATTTCTGCGCGTCGTCCATTCGCGTGTTGAACAACGCGTCCACCCCTTGCGAGTACAACCGGAACGCGTCGAGCGATGTGGTTGAAACGTCCGACACCTTGCGGATGCCGGTCGCATCGCGGAATCCGATGCCGTCACGGATCTGCGCAGCCAGCTGGTCGACCAGCACGAAGAGATCCGTTCCCCGGACGCTTTCGGCCACCAGGACCCGCCCGCTGGCCAGATCTTCGAGCTGCGCGTCGATGCGGATTTCGGATCCAGCCCTGGAAATGCCACCCACAACGATCGCTCCGGCGCCAGCCCGCAGCGCGACGTCCGCGATTTTATTGCGTCCAAGTGTTTCAAGGCTGCCCGCGCCCATTTGTTTGATCACTTCTTCCAGTCGCTGGCCGCTCACGATATCGAGGCCACGCGTCTGGGCCAGCCCTGTCAGCAGCATGCTCGGCACGCCTTTCGACAGCCAGGCCATATCCTGGCCACCACCGAGGTTGTCAAAAGGCATTACGGCAATCGCCGGTCGCCCTCCCGCACCCACGGCCACAGGCACGCTCGCCGACCGGACCGAGCGCCACGTCAGCGTCCCGACGGCCGCGAGCGCAATCAGCAGGCCGAGAAACGCGGCACGACCGCGCCATGAGCGCAGAACACGCCGGCTTGACGGTACACGCCGCGCGCGCGGCATTGTGCTTGCGGTCTCGGCGTGCACCGCCTCGAGCGCCGCGCGAACCTCGTCGGCTCGCTTATAGCGCTCACGTGGATCCTTCGAGAGACATCGTCGAATGATCTGTTGGAGGGGCGCCGGAATTCGAGCAGGCAGCGGCGCTGTCGCCTCATGCAGAATGGCGGCGCTCAGCTCGAATCCGGTCGCACCGACAAATGGCCGGGCAGCGCTCGCCATCTCGTACAGGAGGACGCCCAGCGCCCAGATATCGCTGCCCGCGTCGGCTTGTCCTCCACGCAGCAGCTCGGGTGCCATGTAGGCGAGCGTACCCGCCACAAACCCTTTGGCGGTCGCCGGCATTTGGGATTCGGAAAGATCCTCCAGGCGTTCTGCCGACACGCCGCATGCGAGCCCGAAGTCGAGAACCTTCGCCCGCCCTTCTGGCGTCACGACGACGTTCGCGCTTTTCAAATCGCGATGGATCACGCCGTGCTGGTGCGCGTGTGCCAGCGCGTCGGCAATCTGAATTCCATATCGCACGACGCTTTCGGTCGGTCGCCCCTCGGGTGGGATGAGGTCGGAGAGCCGCTGCCCTTCGACGTATTCCATCACGATGTAGGTCTGGCCATCGTAGGCGCCCACCTCGTGAATCGTGCAGATATGTGGATGATTCAACTGAGATGCGTGCTGTGCTTCGCGCCGCAGCCCAGAATCCGCGTCCCCGGCGATCCCGATCTTCAGCGCGACGTCGCGCCCGAGCTCGACGTCGCGCGCGACGTACACTTCTCCCATCCCACCGGTCCCGATGAGCCGGCCGATCTGATAGTGACCGAGGGCTTGACCTGTTAAGGATGGGCGATAGCCCGCCGCGGGTGATCGCTCGATGAAGTGGCCAGCCTGTTGGTGCGCAGCGAGAAGCCGTTCGACTTCCGCGCGCAGCGCCGCGTCGGCGTCGCAGACACTCGCCACAAACGCCATCCGCTCTTCCGCTCCGCGCTCCAGCGCGGCATGGAAGACCTCCTTGACGCGCGCCCACTGATCCGTATTCATTCTGTTGATTGCCGAAGTTCTGCGTATAACCACGCCCTCGCCAGCGTCCACTCGCGCCCGACGGTTGCCGGAGAGATGTGCAGCACCTCGGCGGTCTCATCCATCGTCAGTCCACCAAAGAACCGCAGCTCGACCACGCGGCTCTGCTGCGGGTCAATGGCCGCGAGCCGCGTGAGCACTTCATCGAGCGCCAGCAGATCGACATTCGGAATGTCGGTTAAGACGAGCGCTTCGTCAAGCGACACCCGACGTGCGCGGTCGCCACGTTTGCCAGCGGCATGCGCGCGCGCGTGATCGACCAGAATGCGTCGCATAGCTTGCGCGGCGATGCCGAAAAAATGCGCGCGATTCTGCCAGCGGACTGCCCGTTGATCGACGAGCTTTATGAAGGCTTCGTGGACGAGCGCCGTCGCCTGCAGTGTGTGGTCGTGTCGCTCGCGCCGGAGGTAGCTGGAGGCCAGCCGCCGCAGTTCGGCGTAGATCTGCGGCAGGAGTCGGTCGAGCGCGTCCCTGCGCCCGTCGCTCCACAGCTGCAAAAGCTCGGTGACCTCGGAACGTGAAGATTCCATTGAGCTTGCGCGGAATCTAAGCATAAACACCCCAGCGCGCACGCTCAAGACAATCGTGTCCATCCCTTTCTTACGCGCAACTTCTCGGCTTTTTCACTCTTTTGAGCCCTGGCCTCAGCCGTCTTCTCGCCTGCCGTGAGTGAACTTCTCCGTTTTTTCCGCGTGAGCCAACAGACGCGGAAACCGAGGAGGTGTGAGGATGAGGTTTGGGACTGTTGGCTTCGTGGCGGTGCTTCTTCTGATAATCCCAGGCGTGGTGAGAGCGGGGAACGACGAGACACCCTACCGGCCGGTTTTGGTGATTCGGACCTACAACAACTATGGAATTTCGAGGGAGCACCTCCGCGTGGCCCAGGTCTCTGCGGAGGCCATCTTGAAGGATGCGGGGATCGACGTCAGATGGCTCGATTGTGGCCAGAAGAGTATTGAGCCGATCGGCGAGTCTCGGAGCTGCGAGCAGACGCGCGCTTCGAACGAGTTGCTTCTCCGGATCCAGGCGAAAGGCCCGGTCGGTAGCACCCGGAACGCATCAATGGGGTTTTCGCTGGTGAGTCACAGGCCAAAGGACTATGCGCCGTTCCTCTCCACAGTGTTTGCTGACGTCGTAGCGTTGGTCGCGCGAGACTCGGGCGTTGATGCCAGACGACTGTTGGGATACGCCTTCGCACATGAAATCGGCCATCTATTGCTGAACAGTTCTCAGCATTCCAATGCCGGGCTGATGCGCGCGCTTTGGTCGAGGTTTGAGTTGCGGGGGAGCAGGCCGGCCGACTGGGTGTTTCTGAGCGAGGAGGCCGAAACTATGCGCCACGCCATCGCCGCGCGCACCAGTGTCCGCCCTTAGGCGGCGCTACTCCAGGCGAGTTCGGAAGCAGCCGACCGAAAATGGCAAGGACGGCCACGGTCCGTTCACGCTTCGCGTGAGAGACGCGACTACCGAGTCACGTTTTGAAAATACGGCGGGAGGTCCTTCTTGGTGTCTCGGAGGATTTCGACGATGGACTGACGATCCGCAAGATCTCCAAGCGATCAACCGCTCAGTATTCAGATGACGACACGGCTCCGTCGCTCGGCGTTGGTGCATGAATCCTGCGGTCTGAGAGGTTCAGAGACTGTGATTCGCGCGATCTTCGGTGCGCCGCGACCACACTGAGGGATGAATTCGAGAGTCTATCCCACGTACAAGACCAAGTACCGCGTTGCGAACTGGCCCTCCTACGATCGTGCCCTCATCGGACGCGGCGACGTCACCCTGTGGGTGTCACCGGAGGCGATCGCCAGCTGGGAGCCCGCGGGCGTCGGCACGCGCGGAGGGCAGCGACAGTACTCCGACGTCGCCATCGAGACCGCACTGACGCTGCGTCTTCTCTTCCACCTGCCACTTCGTCAGACCGAAGGGTTTCTGCACTCGCTCTTCGGGATGATGGGCCTCGAGCTCGCCGCGCCCGATCACACCACACTCTCACGGCGTGGCCAGCGCCTCCACTTCACGCGTGCTGGAGTCCCGACGGGCAGAGGCCTCCACCTGATCGTCGATAGCACGGGACTGGCGATCATGGGCGAAGGCGAGTGGGCCAGGGCGAAGCATGGCGTACACGGGACGCGCGGCTGGAAGAAGCTCCATCTGGGTGTCGACCGTTCGGGTGTCATCATCGCCCACGCGCTGACCGAGGCCACTGTCGACGACGCGACCACGGCCATCGCACTGATCAAAGCCGTCGACGGCCGCCTTACGAGCGTCACGGGGGACGCAGCCTACGACACGATCGCCTTCTACGATGCCGCGGGCGCGCGTGGCGCGACCATCGTGGTGCCACCGGCCAAGACGGCAAGGGTATCTCGACGGAAGCCGCGGTCGAGCGCTCGTGATCGCACGATTCGGAAGGTGCACGCCGTCGGACGACAACAGTGGAAGAAGGGATCGGGCTACCATCGGCAGGCCCGCGTGGAGAACGCCTTCTTCCGGTACAAGTTGATCATTGGGGAGGGCCTTCGAGCACGCAGTCCGGCAGCGCAGGGGACTGAGACCGTCCTCGCATGCCACATCCTCAATCAGATGACGCAGCGTGGCAGGCCCGCGTCGTATGCCATCGGGAGGTGACCGGCATGGGCTGGGATCGTTGCGGGTCAGCTCCGATTCATGCACCAACGCCGCCCCGCGACACTGCGGGCCGGTGAACAGCGGCTCAGCGAGATTCAGCACCGGTTGCAGGCCGAAGGCCGACTCTGAGTCTCCGAATCGGCGCCCTCTGCTGCCGCCCGATGCGTTTGCCGCTCGTGTTCGGTGTGAATACTCCGAGATGCCCGAGTGCGACTGACCATGTCGCAGGCATGTCGGCTGGGGCAGGTCAAGATGTCTACATGCGAGAGGTTGCTCGAACAATTCGTCCGCGAAGGCTGCCTCTGCAAAACGGGCAATGACGCCTATATCGTGGCGACCTCCCGCTGCTAGACGGGCGGGACACTCGATCGACAACTCGGAAGCATCGCGGTCACGGTTGGGGAGTATCTGAAATGGCAACGTGGTTTTTTGAACCTGGTCACACCGCCGCGATGTTCCGCGCGCGCCACATGATGGTCACATACGTGCGCGGCCACTTCAAGAACGTGAGCGGATCACTGATCTTCGATCCTGAGAATCCCGCCCAGTCGTCTGCTGACGTGACCATCGATGCCGGAACGATCTGGACGGGAGAGCCTCAGCGTGACGCGCATCTCCGCAGCGCTGATTTTCTGGATGTCGAGCATCATCCGCGGATCATATTCAAAGGCAATCAGGTCGAAGTCGCAGGCGCGCGCGACTACATCCTGAGAGGCGCGCTGACCATCCGAGGGGTGTCTCGCGAGGTTGAACTCAGTGTCAGCTACCTCGGCCAATGGCTAACACCTTGGTGGGAAGAGGAGGGGGGAAAATGGGTCGACAAGGGTCCGAAGGTGCGGGCCGGATTCGTCGCAAAGACCAGGATCAACCGCCACGATTTCGGAGTCAGCTGGAATGATGTCGTTGACAGAGGCGGGGTCGTTGTCGGCAACACGATCGACATCACGATCGACGCAGAGGCGATATTGGAAGGACAGGACGACGGCGCGCGCGAGGCGAAGCTAGATGCTGGTGCGTCAGCCGCCAAGCAAGGAGCGAACGTATGACCGTTATTTCAGTCATCGTCGGAAGCACCCGACAGGGTCGGTTTTCTGAAAAACCGGCTGAATGGATTCTGCGACACCTGAAGACGCGCAGTGACGTCGACGCGCGGCTGCTCGATCTTCGTGACTTTCCGATGCCGTTCTTTGACCAGCCTGTGTCGCCGGCCACGCCGGGTCGACCTCCCTATGAGCATGAGGTTGTCAAGAAATGGACCGCGGCGATCGCGCAGTCCGATGGTTTCATCTTCGTCACACCTGAATACAACTACGGACCCGCGGCGGTGCTCAAGAACGCCATCGACTGGGTATATCCAGAGTGGAATCGCAAGGCGGCTGCCTTCGTAAGCTATGGCTCCGCATTGGGCGCACGCAGCGTCCAGCAGCTCCGTGAAACGGCGATCGAGCTTCAGCTCGCCCCGGTTCACTCAGGGGTCTACATCCCTGTCGCCACCCTATGGGCGCACTACCAGGGTGGCGATGTCGATGCTGGACTGGCCGAACTGGAGGCACCCGCCGGGAGGCTGATCGACGATCTGCTGTGGTGGACCGCAGCCTTGAAGACGGCGCGCGCCAGCGCGTCCTGACCGGCCGCTGCGGCCGAGCGCCTCTCCATCCCCTTGCGGTGGTGGGCGCACCTGGTGAGCGCACCTCGAGTTCACCCCTATAAACATTAAGCTGACTATCCTCCCCAAAATGTATGGTCCGCCCCTGATCCGCAAGCTGCCATCATCGGTGAAGGAACCGTCCGCGCCAATGTATCCGGCCTCTGAGTGAAGCGGTGACCGCTTCGGGCCACGATGGAAAGCCGCGCGGGTCCGTCCTCATTACATCGCCGGTCGTACGATCGACCGTTTTGGGGACCAGGTTGCGGACCCGCCGGTGGACTGTTCGATCATCGGTGACATGCTGCTCGCAGACGTCGGTGTATATCACGGTCGCCGGTGCGCGGTCGCCCGAGGCGACACCGCGTCACGCATTCGCGAGGAGCCTCCCGTCGTAACGGCTGCCTCGCTGGAGCACGGCCCAGGCCGTGCGCACCAGCTTGTTCGCGAGCGCGACGACGACCACGTTCGGATGGGCCCTGGCGTCGAGATTCGTGAGCCATCGTACCAGGCGGTGCGGCTTCTGGCGATGATGACGGCAGACAGAGCGTGCGCCATGAATAAACAGGCATTAGAGAGCAAAACACTCGTCAGCGCGTCGCGTTGGATGCCTTCTCCACGACCAGCTGATTGTCGACGCCGAACGCTCCGGACACGCCGCGCGCCCTGATCTCGGCCACCTGCTTGTCCGCCTCGTTGTCGACGACGCCAAGCAGCGTAATGCGGCCGTTTTTCACGATGATATGGATCGGGTAGTCGCCGGCGGGTTCCATTCCCGGGAACATGCCGCCGGGGAACGAGCGCAATCCGGCGCCGCCGAGCGCATGCCGGTGGCCCCAGAGCATGCCGCCGCCAGGTGCGTACTTCGCGAGGAACGGGTCGCGGTAAATCGCGTAGTACGTCTTCCATCGCAGCTCGTCATCATTGGGACTCACCGGGAGCACTTCGATCTTGTTGACGACCTGATCGACGCCCGATGCGCGCTTGACGGCGCGCTCGGCGTCCTCTTTCAGCGAGGGCCTGTAGGCGTATCCCATCAGCGCGACGGTGCCCTTGTCGTAGCTGAACGCCAGATAGTCGAACACGCTGTAGTACGGAAGTTTCAGCAATTCCTTACGGATGGTTTCGATGGTTGAGGTTTGCGCAGTAGTGGGCGTTACGATTCCCACCCCGAGAACAATGGACAGACCGAGCAGGACGGATCTGAGAGAACGAGGCATCGGCATGGGCGACTTCCTTTCGGGGATATTGAGGTTCAACTCGACATGGAACGTCACGATTCCGCGAGGCCTCGCGAGTTCTCGGCGACCTGGGCCATGCGCCCGTATTCGAGCGGCGTGGTCGCGTATTTCCGCCGGAACTGACGGTAGAAATTCCTCTTACTGCGATAACCGACAATGAGCGAGATCGCTTCGATCTTCACGCCTTCGCGAATCAGCACCGCGGCGTGTTCGAGGCGGACCTGCGTCACCCATTGGTGCACGGTCATTCCGACTTCTTTCCGAAACAGGTGGCCAAGGTATGCGGATTGGCGATCGATCATCTTGCCGAGAGAAGTCAGCGTGATGCGCTCGGCGTAGGACTGCTCGATGACATCGAGGATGCGGCGGACGTGAGTGGTCACGGTTGATTCCTCCGGGTGGTTGGGCCTTCATGGGAGCCCGGAAGGGCAAGTCGCATACCACTCACGTCACGTTGACGGCAATTACTCGAGGACCTCTGCGTCGACCACTTCGCCATTGGCGGTCTGTCCCGCAGATGACGATCCGCCCGCGGCGCTGTCGGAGACGGGGCGTGACGCGGCCTGCATCAGCGTCTGAGACGCGCGGCGGAGCTCGTCCTGCGCCTGGCGCATCGCGTTCATGTCGCCGCCTCGCAACGCATCGCGAGCGGCGTCGAGCGCTTTCTCCACGGCCGCGCGCTCGTCGGCAGACAGCTTCGTGCCGTGCTCGGCGAGCGCGTGCTGTGTCGAGTACACGAGCGCGTCGGTCGCGTTCCTGACCTCGATCTCCTCGCGCTTCCGGGCGTCCTCGGCCGCGTGCGATTCGGCGTCCTTGACCATTCGCTCAACTTCTTCCTTCGTAAGGCCGGAGGACGCTGTCACGGTGATCTGCTGTGACTTGCCGGTCGACAGGTCCTTCGCCGACACCGTCAGGATGCCGTTGGCGTCGAGGTCGAAGGTGACTTCGATCTGCGGTATCCCTCGCGGCGCTGGCGGAATGCCGGTCAGATGGAACCGACCGAGCGTGCGATTGTCTTTCGCGAGCGGCCGCTCGCCCTGGAGCACATGAATCTCGACCGACGACTGGTTGTCGGCGGCGGTGCTGAATGTCTCGGTCTTCTTGGCCGGGATCTTCGTGTTGCGCGGAATCAGCACGGTCATCACGCCGCCCATCGTCTCGACGCCGAGCGAAAGGGGAGTGACGTCGAGCAGGACGACGCCCTTGACATCACCCGAGAGCACCCCGCCCTGGATCGCGGCGCCTATGGCGACGACCTCGTCGGGGTTGACCCCCTTGTGCGGCTCCTTCCCGAAGAGTCGTGTGACGTGGTCCTGGACCTTCGGCATGCGCGTCTGGCCGCCGACGAGCACGACCTCGTCGATCTCCTTGGTCGTAACCCCCGCATCCTTCATCGCGTTCTGCGATGGCGGGGTCGTCCGTTCGATCAGATCGGCGACCAGCGATTCGAGCTTCGCCCTCGTCAGCGCCATCGTCAAATGTTTCGGGCCGGTCGCGTCGGCGGTGATGAACGGGAGGTTGATATCGGTCTGGATGACGGAGCTGAGCTCGATCTTCGCCTTTTCCGCCGCCTCGCGCAGACGTTGCAGCGCCATCCGGTCCTTCCGCAGATCAATGCCGTGATCCTTCTTGAATTCCTCCGCGATCCAGTCGACCACGCGCTGATCGAAGTTATCGC
>DAIRVG010000187.1:0-11000 GCA_036802945.1 Vicinamibacterales bacterium | reverse complement strand
ATTTGGGATTTACTTACCGAGCGTACGCTCGCGCCCCGGCGGGCGCCTCAGTCTCCTTGTAAATCGACGCGCCTGCCACGCTGGCAGCGAGTGTCGACACGATGCTCGCGATGGATCCTTTCACGAACATCGCCATCGTCAACATTCCCATCATGGTGAAACCGAACAGGACCAGCGTCGGAGCGAGGTATACGAGAAGACCCGCATAGATGGCCGTCTGCGCCCCCGCACCAAACCGTGGCCGGATCGCCGCGTACGTGCAGACGAGGAGAATGCCGAACAGGAAATCGACGGCTATCCAGGTCCCAGCGACGGCGGGACTCGTCATCGCCGCCGCGTCCATGTTGTGCGCCGCCGCGAATGCCTCCCAGTCGGCAGCCAGGATGTATGTGTTCGTGACGAAATCGAATGCGTTCGCCACGAGCCCCGCCAGCAGACCGCCTGCCACGACTTTCCCGGTGTTGATTCCAGCCATCACGATCTCCTTTTCGTTGATAAGCGACGTGCTGTTATCGACTCCCCGCCTGCGCGCGCTCGGCCTGCACGCGCTTCGTGAAGTTCGCCTCCGCGTCATCCAGCATCCTGGTCCACCCCCCAGGTTCGAGCAGCGGATGCGGCCGCTCCCCCGCTTTCATGCGCTCGATCTTTCCGGCGAACAGCATCTGTGGATGCCCGGTGACGTAGATGTCGGGCGTCAGCATCTTCAGCTTGCGGAAGGTCCCCAGTGCGTCGTCGACGAGCGTGGGAAACCGCTGGTTGCCAATGACCTTGACTCCCGCGTTCGGTCCGCCGCAGCCGAAGATCGCCACCGCATACGTCTTCCCGGCGTCTGGCACTGACGTGGTCCATACCGTGCAGCCCGGTGTATGCCCCGGCGCCCAGACCGCGCGCAGTGTCGTGCCGCCGAGCGTGACCGTGTCACCGTCCTTGAGCTCGCGATCGACCTTCACCGCTTCCCATCCCTCGTCGCCGAGCGGGGAGATGTCCTTGCCTGCCGCGAGCGCCTCTGCGTCCTGCCGGATAGCCATGACCTGCGCGCCGGTCGCCTTCCTCATCGCGGCGTGACCGCCCACGTGATCGAAGTGCGCGTGGCTGGACAGCATGATTTTGATGTCCCGCAGGGTGAACCCCAGCTTCTGCACACCGGCGGTGATGACCGGCGTCATCTCTTTCGTCCCGGTATCGACCAGGATGTGCCCCTGCGGCGTCGTGATCAGATACGACGCGATGTTCTTGGCGCCGACGTAGTAAATATTGCCGATCAGGCGGAACGGTTCTTCGGGCTGGCTATAAGGGCCGTGGAACTGCGCGCGCTGCTCCGCGGTCAACAGTGACGTCTGGGCCTGAAGACCCGCCGCGCATGCCACGGACAGGATCGCGAGGACACGTACCAGGCGCATGATCGCCTCCTTGGGAGATGGGCGGGCGGATTGTAGCGCAAATCCCAAACCCCAAATCCCAAATCCCAAAACCCAACTTGGGATTTGGAACTTGGGATTTGGAACTTGGGATTTGGGATTTGGGATTTACCTACGCGTCCAGTCTCGTAGACGCGTAGGTTTGAGCGACGTGGATTTCGTCGAGAATTTCCTGCTCCGTGAGCACCCGTTGTGATGACTTCGCTCGGCGGAACACGCGGTCGACGACTTCTTCCGCCGGGGCGAAGCCGTGCTGTTCGAGCCAGAAGACGACGTTCGACTTCCCTGACAGAGGGCCGACCTCGATCTGCTGGACGCGGCCGACCATCTGCGCGGGGACGCCGGAGTACACCGCATCCATCAGCTCCGGGTCGTTCTTGCGAAACGCCTTCACGACCGCCGCGGCATGGACGCCGGTTGCGGTGCGAAAGGCATCGCGTCCGAACACCGGGTAGTTGTCTGGAATCGGTTCGCCAGTCGCGTCCGACACGGCGCGCACCAGGTCGTTGAGGCTGGTGAGGTCGCGCTCGATCCATCCCATAAGTACGAGGTTCACCATCAGCAGGTCCATCGGCGTGTTGCCGACCCGCTCGCCGATGCCGAGAATCGTGCCGTGCACGCGTGTGGCGCCCGCTTCGAGTGCGGCAAGACTGTTGATCGTCCCCATGTCACGGTCGCGGTGCCCGTGCCAGTCGATGCCGACATGGCCGCCCATGTCATCGATGATCTGCCTGGTGAATGCCACGACGGCACGTGCGCCTGCGGGGGTGGCATGACCTACGGTGTCGGCAATGCAGATTCGCGACGCCCCCGCTCGAATGGCGGTGGTGAACAGCTTACGCAGCGTCTCGGGGTCCGACCTGGTGGTGTCCTCGGTGACGTACATGACCTCCAGGCCGTGGTTGACGCCGAACGAGACTGCTTCTTCCGTGCACCTCTGCAGGTAGTCGACCGTCCAGTCCTCAGCGTAGCGGCGGATCGGACTGGACCCGATGAAGCAGCAGCATTCGATTGGCAGCCCGACGCGCTGCGACACCTCGACGATCGGCTGCACGTCGCTGACGACCGTCCGTGCCGCGCAGTTGGCGCGAATTTTCAGCTTCGAGTCGACGATCTCGCGCGCCAGACGCTCGACGTCCCGCACGACATGAGGTCCCGCGCCAGGCAGCCCGATATCAGCTGTGTCGACGCCGATCTGATCCAGCAGACGAAGGATGCCCAGCTTCTGCTCGATCGAAGGCGCACGCACCGACGGGGACTGCAGGCCGTCGCGCAGCGTCTCATCGTCGAGCATGACGATCGTCGGCGGTGCGACGGGCTCTTCACGATTCCAGTCGTATATGAGGCCCTTGTTCATCGCCGAACCCGCGCCACGGCGCCGGCCATGCCCAGACCAGCGACCAGTACCCCGCCGCCCCACAACAGCCCCTCATGCACGGACTCCTTGACCGCGGGACGCATGATCTCGTCAATGGTGACTGCCTGCCCCCGCCCCGCGAGCGCGTCCCGCTGCAGGGTCGCGTAACGCCGGGCGCCCGCCGCGGTGACGCGATCCTGGATGACGCAGAAGACGGCGAACGCCGCAAGCGCCGTAACCACCACGATCGCGCGGGGACGAACGGTCATCTGTCTCGATTATATGGCCGAGCAACTGTCGCACCGCGCGTCACGGGCCCGCACAGTCGCCGGTGGGCCTGCCTCTTGCTACCCGTGGTGCTGCCAGCAGTGTGAGTCAAACCAGGCGAGGAGTGCAGCCCATGAATATCCGAGAGATCATGACAAGTAACCCGCAATGCGTATCACCAGGCGACAGCATACAGAGCGCAGCCCGCATCATGCGCGACTGCGACACGGGCGCTGTACCTGTGGTCGATAACGGGCGTCCAGTCGGCATGATCACCGACCGCGACATCGTGATCCGCGCGGTCGCCGACGGCCAGCTCAACCGTCCGATCCGCGAAATCGTCACGACCGGTGTCGTGTGCGTGACTCCCGATATGTCGACGCGCGAGGCCGAAGAGCTGATGAGCGAGCACCAGATCCGACGGCTTCCGGTCGTCGAAAACGAACGGATTGTCGGTATCGTCTCGCTCGGCGATATCGCGGTGAAGGAAGCGAAGGACAAGCGTACGGGCGACACCCTGGAGCGCATCTCTGAAGGAGTCAAAGAGCGCGGGTAGTCAAGGCAAATCAAATCCCAAAGCCCAAATCCCAAAACCCAAATCAAAACATCCCAGTGTAGTTAGTTGGAATTTGGAACTTGGGATTTGGGATTTGGGACTTGGGATTTACGGCCGCAGGCCGACAGCCCACGCAATCAGCAAGGCCAGCAGAATCAGCACCACAATCGCGACGACGGGCATGCGCGACCGCCTCGGCCGCTCAAATAGCGGCCCCTGGGACGGTGGCTTCACCCGCGGCTCCGTCGTCGCGTTCCCGCATCGATAACAGATCAGCGCCTTATCGGCGATCTCGGTTCCACAATGTTTGCAGATCATCGTCGTCTACGGTCTACCGTGTACGGTCTACCGTCGGGTACGTACCTTGCTCGTTGTAATGTACTCCACGCAACGGTAGACGGTAGACCGTAGACCGTAGACGATCATGATTCCTCTCCGCGACATCGTCCCCTCGCGCACGACACCGATCGTCACCATCTCGCTCATCGTGGCTAACGTGCTTGTGTTCCTGTACGAGCTCACGCTCGGCCGCGCGGTGAACGACTTCACGCTGTACTTCGGCCTGGTGCCGGCGGCCTTCTCGTGGGTCGCTGTGTTCACCTCTATGTTCCTGCACGGCGGACTGTTTCACGTCGCGGGCAACATGCTCTATCTCTGGATCTTCGGCGACAACGTCGAAGACCGCATGGGCCACGGGCGATTCCTGGTGTTCTACCTGCTGTGCGGAACCGCCGCGGCGCTCGCGCAGACGATCACGGCGCCCGATTCAGTGGTGCCGATGGTCGGTGCCAGCGGCGCGATCGCCGGCGTCATGGGCGCCTATTTCGTCCTGTATCCGAAATCACGCATCGTTACGCTGGTGCCGCTCTTTTTCTTCTTTCAAATCATCGAGGTGCCGGCGATCTTCTTCCTCGGCATCTGGTTCCTGATGCAGTTTCTCAGTGGCGTGGGATCAATCGCTACCGCCACGTCGGGCACAGGTGGCATCGCGTTCTGGGCGCACGTGGCGGGATTTGTCGCGGGACTCAGCGGCGTGATCGTGTTTCGACGGCCGGAACGCCAGCGCGTCGAGTGGTGGCACGACGTGTGACTGGCTTACGCACCGCCTCGCGGTGACGGCTGCTGCTCGACGATCTTGAGCAGAAGCTCCTGGGCGGCCTCGAACGATGGTGCGATCTCGAGCGCCGACAACGCCTCACGCTTCGCGTCCACGGCCTGGCCAGCCATCAAATAGGCCTGCGCAAGATCGAAGTGAGCGGCCGCCTTGTCCGGCGGCTGCGAAGCGAGCGCGGCACGGAGCGCATGCACCGCGGCCGGTGCATCCTTCCGCTGCAGCGCCGCCCGGCCGACGATCGTCTGCGCGTGGGTATCGAACGGATCGACGTCGATGACGCGCTCATAGGCCGCTGCCGTTCGCGCAGCATCGCCAAGCGGTTCCAGGAGCTGGGCTCGCTTGCGCGCGAATTCGACTTCGTTCCCATCCACTTTGAGGAACGCGTCCAGCGCCTGGATGGCACGCGCCGTGTCGCCCTTCTCGATGGCGATCTTCGCAATGGCCACGTGTGGATTCTGCTCGCCGGTGAGCCCCGGGATCAGCTGGGCGGCCCGTTCGAGCTCGCGGATTGCGCCAGCGGTATCACCCGCCTTCTGCAGTGCCGCACCAAGACGCATGCGCACCCCGAAGCTTTCGGGATTCGACTGTGCCAGGGCCGTGATCTGTTCGACGCTGGCGTCCGCCGGAATTTCAATGCGCTTCATCGCCCGCCGCAGCGCCCCGAAGTCGCGGTCGAGGACTGCGTCGAAGCCCTCCTGGATCTGGTCGATCGAAACGCCGTACGCCTCCTTGAGCGCGGCCTCAGTATCGAGCCCCTTACCGTACGCCCGCAGCAGGACATTCATCTTCGCGGGCCCGTACGTCTTCATCAGATGATCGACCACGAGCGACGCCTGGTAGTAGGCGAGCACGATCATCTTCGGGTCCTGGAAGCCCTCGTTCAGATCCTTCAACTTCAGGATCTTGTCCTGCTCGAGCGCCTGCGCGAACGGCACGTGCGTCTCACGGCCCCAATCCGGCCTTGCGTGGCGCTCCTGCCACACGGAGATGCCCTCGGTGAGCCACCGGGGCACGCGGTTGTTCGACATCTGCAGCGTGATGACGTGCGTCAGCTCGTGCAGCAGCGTCTCCTGCCAGCTGAATTCGCCCGGTGGCCGCGCCTTCGGTGAATCGAGCGCCACGACGGTGCCGAAGCAGACGCCAAGCGCGCCGATCATGCCCGGCAATCCCATAATTCGCACGGCAAAATCGTCGTGCTTCGGAAACATCTCGATCAGGATCGGTCCCGCCGGCTTGAAATCCCATTGCTTCGACAGCGAGGCGAGCGCCTCCTTGGCGAACGGCACCGCGTACTCGCGCATCACGGCCGCTTCGTCAGGACTGAACTTCATGACGACGTCGCCGTCCCGGATCGTCTCGAACTTGTCGAGCGAATCCATCATCGAGAGCAGATTGTAGGTAACGACGTCGTAGGGGTCGCCTTTGAAGGCCCGTTCGAGCGACACGCGTGCCCCCGGCTCGTCGCCCGTGCGAAGCAGTTGCAGCCCCAGGGCCGCAGAGGCGCGTGGGCTGTCCGGGTCGAGCGCCACTGCGCGCTTCGAGAACTCAGCGGCCTCGATGTATTTGTAGTTGTGCGACGCGATCTCTCCCGCCAGGCGGTACACCTCCCCGTAACGCGGGTTGATCTTGAGAATCTCCGCGACCTGCGCCTCGAAGTCGCCGGTTCGCGCTTCGAGAAATGCGATCGAGGCGTCGAGCGAGCGCGCCTCCAGGCTGTTCGGATTCACGTCGAGCGCCTTGCGAAGCGACGCCTTCGCCTCGTCGCGCTTGCTTTCGTCGAGGGCCACCTCGGCTCCAAGCACGTACGCGGGGACGTAGCTCGAATTCGCCTTGAGCACCTCTTCCAGTATCTGGCGCGCGGCGGGCGGATCCTGGTCCGTCATCAGGCGCGCCATGCCGACTTTCGCGCGGACGTTGTCCGGCTCGGTCTTGAGCGCGGCCTGAAATGATTTGCCGGCGTCGGAGCGATTGTATTTTTCCGCAAACAGTTCGCCCCACCCGACATTCATCGCCACGTTGTCGGGCGCGATACGGCTCGCGTCACGAAAATCCGCGTTCGCGTCCTGGAACCGCCCGAGCGCACGTTCAGCTTCGCCAAGCCGGACGAAATCGGCCGCAGTTGTCTGCGGGCTCGTGGCAATCAGACGTTCGAGGGTGCGCGTGCCTTCGGCGCGCTTTCCGAGATATAGCTGAAGGCGGCCCAGCTCGAGCGCTGCGTCGCTTCCAGGAGCGGAACCGGCAGACGCGGCAAGTAGTTTTTCCGCATCAGCGTAACGCCCGTGATCGATGTCGATACGCGCACGCAGGGCAATCGCCCGAGGATCATTCGACGATCCGACCAGCCGAGCAACCTGGTCGTACTGTCCGAGATTTAGAGCCTTACCGGCTGCGTCAAATGGGGAATCCGCTGCCGGTCGCGTCTGAGCGCGAAGGAAGGCCGCGATGACCACCAGCAGGATACACGCGACGAGAAGCTGACCGGCCAACCTGACTGTCCCACGTCGTCCGCCTCGAGCTGCTTTTGTCATCGAATTAGGGTAAGTATATTTCACTGTTTGGCAACCCGCGCCGCCTGAAATTGCAAGTCAAACGCCACCCCGGCCGAGGGCTCTCTCCTCCACCGCGATCCTTTTCCTGACCAGTCCCCCGAACGTCATCAATGAGATCGCCCCGGTGAATGGGGCGCCGACAACCATCCCGAATCCCACGATTTCGCCGAAGACGGCGAGGTAATTCGGATGCCGCACCCACGCATACGGACCGCTCGTCACGAGCGGAGCATCGGGCGGTACAAGGACGCGATACGTCCAGCGCGGGCCGAGCGTTGAGATCGCCCAGAACTTGAAGGCCTTGGCGACGAGAAACACCAGGACACCCGCGGCTGTTATCGCCCGCGACGGCCCGGCGACGGCGCCTTCGATCGCCATCGCCACGAACATCATCGGGTACGCCCACGCCAGCACACGGTACACGTCGCCAGCCGGCTCGATCGCACCGCGCCGGCGGAGTGTCTTCTCGTTGGAACGCGACAGAATCAGCTCGCCAAGCATCAGGCCCAGCGCTGCAGCGAGCGACACGATCGAGAGGATGACGTCAGGACGCAACGTCGGGGACGAGATTCAAGTCACCCGCCACCCGAACGAGCAGGCGGACCGGAGCGCTCCACTGCTGCGCGACTCGAGCCGCCGCTCCGACGGCGCGCGGGGAATTCACCAGCGCTCGAAGGCCTCGGTTGATGCGCCACTTCGAACCGAACTCCCGGGCGCGCGCGGCCCAGAGGCTGTCGCACGCGGGCGACCCGGAAGACAACTCCCTGAGTGCGGCCTCCGCCGCCAGCTCGCCGCCGCGCAGCGCGAACCGCAGTCCATCTCCCGTCATCGGATCGATGAAACCCGCCGCATCGCCCGCCAGCAGCAGTCCCGGGTACCCGGCGGTAACGGCGTCAACCGCCAGCGGACCAAGGGAGGTGACGTCGGAGACCTGGCGAGCGCGCACAAAACGGTCGCGGAGCATCGGATCGTCGCTTACCGCTGCCGCAACGAGGCCATCCGCGTTGACCCGCTGCGCGCGGAACATGTTCTTGAGATCGCGGACGACGCAGACGTTGGTGACGCCGCCGGGTAGCGGCGCGATCCCGACATAGCCGTCGGCGCGGATGTGCATCTCCCCATGCGTGGCCATGCCCTCAACATCGACGAAGTACGCGCCGAAAGCCCACCGCTTTGGCTTCGGCGCGTATTTGGTCAGACCCATCCCGAAGGCAATCCTCGAATGGCGGCCATCGGCGGCAATGACCACACGCGCGTGAACATCGTGATCGTTGCCGCTGGCGGCAACGCGTACGCCAATGACACGCGCGCTGTCGGTCGTGATCAGCGGGGCGCGGACGATGATCCCGCTCTCAAACCTGGCACCGGCGCTGGTGGCCGCTTCGACGAGCATGACATCCAGGTCCCGCCGTGTGAGCGCCGCGCCTCGGAGGCCGTGTGGATAGTCAGCAGACACCGTCGTCCCGCGCGGCCCGGTGACGTTCATGCCGGTGATGGCCAGCGCGCGCTGCCGCACAGGACCGGCAATGCGCAGGCGATCGAGGATCGAGAGCGTCCCGGGATTGAGCGTGTCGCCGCACAGCTTGTCGCGAGGGAAACGGGCGCGGTCGACGAGCCGCACGCGGACGCCAGCACGGGCAAGTACAAGCGCCGCAACACTGCCGGCGGGGCCAGCGCCGACAATCAATACGTCGGGCGTCACCGGACGCGTCCGAGCACCAGCGCGCTGTTCTTGGACCCGAAGCCGAGACAGTTACAAAGCGCGGCGTCGATATCAGCGGCGCGGGCCGTGTTGGGAATGAAGTCCATGTCGCAGTCAGGATCGGGCTCGTCGAGATTGATCGTCGGTGGCAGGATGCCGTGGCGCATTCCCATCGCGGTGGCCGCGACCCCCGCTGCCCCGCTCGCGCCTTGCGGATGGCCAATCATCGATTTCGTCGACGATCCGGGCACGCGATCCGCGTGTTCGCCGAACACGCGGCGGACGCAGCGCGATTCGATCGTGTCGTTGAGCTGCGTCGACGTGCCATGGTAATTGACGTAGCCGATCTCCTCCGGCCGCCGGTGCGCGCGATCGATCGCCATCTCGATACACCGGACGATCTCGTCGCCGTCCGGATCCATCTGCACCCGGTGATAGGCGTCGCAGGTCGAGCCGTATCCCTCGACGCGGGCGTACGGGCGGACGCCGCGTGCCAGCGCGCGCTCCTCGCGCTCGAGGACGAACATCCACGCTCCTTCGCCGAGGACGAAGCCGTCCCGACCGCGATCGAACGGCCGTGAGGCGGTCTCCGGACGGTCGTTGTACCGGGTCGACACCGCGCGCATGCGAGAGAAACCGAAGATCATACCCGGCAACACGCATCCATCCGTACCGCCCGACAACAGCACGTCGTACTCGCCGGCACGAATAAGCGACGCAGCGTAGCCAAGGGCGTCGGTGGAGCTCGTGCACCCGCACGAGAGGACGTGGCTGATCCCGCGAAGGCCAAGGGAAATCGAGATTTCACTCGACACCATCCCGCAGATGCCGACGGCGATTGCGTAAGGCGTCACATGACGGCCGCCCGACGTGAAGAAATCCTCGTATTGCTTTTCGCCGATATCGATCCCGCCGCCGCCGCTGCCGATGAGTACCCCGCTGCCGGCCAGGCCGGCGCGCAGCCCTGCATCGTGCCACGCCTCGCGAGCGGCCACGACGCCGAACAGTGCCGCCCGCGAATAGCGTTTCGGGTCGGCGCGCCCTTCAGATTCGTCGTCTCCCTCGAGCGCGACGGCGGATTCAATCGATACCGGAGGGACTGCCGCGGCCACGCGGCACGGATAGGTCGATGCGTCAAACTGGGTGATCGCGCGCGTGCCGCTGACGCCGCGGCTGACGTTTCGCCAGAAGCACTCGCGTCCTGCGCCGAACGGCGAGACAACGCCGATCCCGCTGATCACGACCCGCGGCACGCCGTTGACCGGCATGGCGTCACTATAATACGGGTCGTGCGACAGACCGGGGCCATACCTCCGCGCTTTGCGCGCCTGCTCGCGCTGGGTGGCCTGTTCTTCTTCGTCGACTCTCTCCTCTATTTCGTCTACCGGTACATCGTGGTCTTCGGGCGCGAAACCGTCGGCCCGATCAGCTATCGCGCAATTGCCGCGGACGTGGTGATTTTCAGCGTCTTCGCGCTGCATCACAGCCTGTTCGCTCGCGACGTGTTCCGTAAACTGATTACGCGTCTCGTCGGCACGCTCGAACGATCGGTCTATGTCTGGATCGCCAGCGCTTTGTTCATCGCAGTATGTGCGCTGTGGCGCCCCGTGGCTGGCGCCGCGTGGCGTGTCGATCAACCCGTCCTGGCGTGGTGCATCGTCGCCGCGCAGATCGTGGGGGGCTGGCTGGCGCTACGGAGCGCGTTTCTCATCGACATCCGCGAATTGTCCGGCTTGAAGCAGCTCGACACTGACGCTCGGCGGGTGCAAAAGGACCCGCCCTCCGTGCCGCCGATCGAATTCAAAACCCGCGGCCCTTATGGCTGGGTGCGGCATCCCATCTACTCCGGCTGGTTCCTCATCGTTTTTGCCGTGCCGGTGATGACGCTGACGAGGCTCGTGTTCGCGGTGACGAGCAGCGCCTACCTGCTGATCGCCATCCCGTTCGAAGAGCGCTCGCTCCGCCGTTCTTCACAGGGCACGTACGACCAGTACATGCGCGAGGTCCGATGGAGGCTGGTTCCACGCCTGTTCTGAC
>DAIRVG010000186.1:0-11112 GCA_036802945.1 Vicinamibacterales bacterium | reverse complement strand
TTTGAATTTCAGCCGCGCTCAGAAGACATGCGCGGTAGGAATGGGCCACCAGCGGAGCTGCACCTTGCCGATGATGTACTTCTTCGGCACGAAACCCCAGTGGCGGCTGTCCGAGCTGTTGTTCCGATGATCTCCCATCACGAAGTAATAGCCTTCAGGTACGGGGGTGGGTCCGAAATCGTCATGGCTGCGGAATTCGGGAGCGACGAAGCCATCGGGCATCGGCACGTCGTTGACGTACACGTGGCCGTCGACGATGCGGACGGTGTCGCCTTCCTCGGCGATCACCCGCTTGACGAATGATTTATCGGGGTTGAGCGGGTAGTAGAGCATCACGATGTCGCCGCGCCGCGGCGCGCTTACCCGGTACACGAACTTGTTGACGATCAGCCGGTCCTGGTCCTCGAGAGTCGGCGCCATGCTCTGACCTTCAACCCGCGCTACCTGGAACCCGAACGTCACGATCAGTGTCGCGTAGATGGCCGCCGAGAACAGCGTCTTGAACCACGCGACGAGCTCGTCGCGCCAGACGTTGATCTGCTGCATCATCGCCGCGCTGCCGCGGTCGTCGACCTCGACGCGGGCGTCCGAGGACGGCCGCGCAGCGTCCTCCGTCGATCGCGCCGCGAGCGCAGCCTCGATCGGCACGTTCAGCGTGAACGCGGACGCCTCGGGGGAGGACGGCGGCGTTACAGCTTCAGGTATTCCCGCAGCCGCTTCGTTTGGGATCGGCTCACGGGGATCTCCGTGCCCTTCGCGTCCTTCATCCTCAGGATGTAATTCCGGCTGAACCAGGGGACTATCTCCTTTATTTTGTTAATGTTGACCAGGTGCGACCGGTGCACGCGCCAGAAGACGTCCGGGTCGAGGCGCGCCTGCAAGTCGTCCAGTGTCCGGTGATTCGAGGCACCGGTCACCTGTCCTGTCACTATGTTAATCGACTCGTCGGCCAGCGAGGCATAGATGATGTCCTCCGCTTGGACAAGCAGGAACCGCTCCCCAACCTTGACCGCGACCTGTTCCCGGTGGATTGGGCGGCCCGACATCATCTTTACGATTCGTTCGAGCTGATCGTTCAGCGGGGCCCCGCCAGGTGTCCGTTCAGCGCTCAACCGGCGCCGCGCCCGCTGCATGGCCTGTTCGAGCCGGGCGGCGTCGACCGGTTTCAGAAGGTAGTCGACGGCATTCACCTCAAAAGCCTGGATGGCGTGCTGGTCGAACGCGGTAACGAATATCAGCGCCGGTGACTCGTCGTCCCGCTGGAGAAGGCGCCGGGCCACTTCGAATCCCGTGAGACCCGGCATCTGAACGTCGAGAAACACGAGGTCGGGCTCGTGACGTTCCACGGCGGCGAGGGCTTCGATTCCGTTCCCGGCCTGCGCGACAATTTCGGCGTTGCCCAACTGCTCGAGCTGAAAGCACAACTCATCCCGCGCCAGCCGCTCGTCGTCGACGACCAATACACGTATCCCTGGCATTGACGAATTTACGAATGCAGAAACTTACGAAATTGAATGGAGAGTGGATTGGAGCACTCCAAATCCACCAATTCGTAGATTCGTAGATTCGTCACCCTCATGCTGTGATTTGCTCCGCGGCCATCAATTCGGGAATCTCGATGCGCGCCTTCGTGCCCTTGCCCGGCTCGCTCGCGAGCCGGAGTTGGTAGGTCGCCCCGAAGATGACACGGAGGCGTTCACGGACATTTGCCAGGCCGATGCCGCTGGCCATGGGCTGATCGAGCCTGTCCATCATGAATCCCATCCCATCGTCTTCGACTTCGATCACGACGCGCTGGTTCTCTCGCCAGCTGCGGATGACGATGGTACCGATGCCGACTTTGCGCGAGAGTCCGTGCTTGATCGAGTTCTCGACGAGCGGCTGGAGGATCATGCTGGGCACGACCACGTCGATGGTGTCGGGACCGATCTCCTTGCGGACGCGCAGCTTTGGTCCGAATCTCACGACTTCAATGTCGAGGTATTCGTCAATTGATTCGAGTTCTTCGCGGAGCGTCACGAAATGTTCATGGCTGCGCAGCAGCCGGCGAAGAAGCCCTGACAGCTTGTTGATCAACGTTCGCGCCGTCTCGGGCTGCGAACGGATGAGCGACGAGATCGACGTGAGTGTGTTGAACAGGAAGTGCGGGTTGATCTGGCTCTTGAGCGCCTCGATCTTGGCTGCGAGGAGGAGCTTTTCCTGTTCCTGGAGGCGATGCTCGATCCGGGCGCTGTTCCAGATCTTGATCGGCGTCGCCACCGCGAGCACCGTCGCCAGAATGACCAGCAGCATCATCCCCGGTGACGGAGACCCGAGATCGGCGCCGGGATAGAACAGCCGGTTCACACCGAAGCGCGCGCCCAGCGTCTGTCGAAGGAGCTCGAGCGCGACCGGCGCGATCAGCAACGCCAGCTGCCAGCTCACTCCAAGCTTCCGGACCATCCGCCACACGTGCTTGTAAAGGTCCATGAACACGAATGGAGTGAATTGCCAGATCGTCTCCTTCGGGCAGGCTTCGCGGAGGCCGCCACCCGCAAAGCCGCAGCCGATGGCGAACGGCACCGCGATGAACTCGCCAGCAATCAGCGCGGGCGTTCCCACGAGCACACCCACGAGTGCGCCCGCGTAAGGCCCTGCAATCAGTCCCGCGAGGAACGCGCCTTCGAGGGTGAGGTCGGCCGCTTTGTAGCTGAGAAGAAGGCGCGCGGCGACGCCCGCCATCAGCGGGATGCCGAAGGCCGCCGTGAACACCAACCGATCGTTCCATCCACGGCGCTCGAAGATCAGGATGTGCCTGAACCTGTGATATCGGGCGAGCATCGTCGCAAGCACCGCCATGACGGCGAGCTTGACGACAAGCGTCGTCAGAAGGAACTGGTCGGCCGAGAGAAAGCGGGCGCCTTCGAGCACGGCTTATTTTACGTTGCGCCCGTCAACTCCCAACCACCAACGCCCAACTCCCAAGGCGCGAAATGCCCCGCTTTCGGAACGACTTGGGAGTTGGAGGTTGGGAATTGGCAATTGCTCAGACTATGATCACTGGATGATTGGTCCGCTGATTACGGGGTTCGTGACGACGTTCCGCCACATGTTCAAGCCGAAGGTGACGGTGAATTATCCGTACCAGAAGGTGCCGATGTTCCCGAAATACCGCGGTAAGCAGGTGCTGATGCGTGATGAGAACGGCCTCGAGAAGTGCGTCGCGTGCGGTCTGTGTTCCGTGGCGTGCCCGGCGGATGCGATCTATCTCGAAGCGGCGGAGAACGACGGCACGGTGATGGCGGGACCGCGCTACGCGTCGGTGTATCAGATCCACAAGACGCGCTGCATCTTCTGCGGCTACTGCGAGGAAGCGTGCCCGGTGTCGGCGATCTTCATGGGCAAGGACTACGAGCTGGCGGTCTACAGCAAGGACGACTTCATCTGGGACAAAGCCGACCTTCTCGTGCCGGCGGCGGCGGACGCGAAACCGCCGGCGACCGCCGCGCGCTGACGAATGCTGGTCGGCGCCCTCGCCGATATCCACGGAAACTTCGACGCCATGCGCCGCGCCATGGATCGTCATCCTGACGTGCGGTTCTGGCTGTGCGTCGGTGACGTGGCAAGCCGGAGCGGCGTGTATCCCGAACCGCCCGCGCCCGTTTACTGGATCAAGGGCAACAACGAGAACTTCGACCGCATCGCGGAATGGGAGGCGGGGCGCGATCAGGTGGCCAACCTGCACTACATCCCGAACGGCACGGCGCGGAACGTCGGAGGGCTGAACGTCGCGGGCCTGGGCGGGACGTATGCGCCGACCTGGTTCGAGACGTCCGCCGCGAAGCTCCCGCACCGGCCCAGCGACGACAAGCGGCGGCATTTCGTGCGGGAGGAGGTCGAGGCATGCAAACGCGTGAGCGGCGTCGACATCCTGATGACCCACGAGGCCGCCCGGCCGTTCATCATCGTCGACGAACCCGGCGAAGGATCGAGGCCGCGGCGGCGCGATGCCGGTAAGCCGGCAATCAACGACGTGCTGGCGACGATGAAGCCGCGGCTGCATCTGTGCGGGCATCACCATCGGTTCGTCGAGACCGTGCGCGATGGCGTACCGTCCGTCTGTATCGATCGCATCAACCGGTCGTACCTGCTGATCGACGCGGACACTTTGGAATACACGAAGATTGACCAGTGAGCCGGTAGGGCGGGTCCCTTCAGACCTGCCGGGAGATGAATGAAACCGTTTCTGGAAGCGCTCGATGAACGCGTGCTCGTCTGCGACGGCGCGATGGGGACGATGCTGTACGCCAAGGGTGTCTTCATCAACCGCTGCTTCGACTCGCTCAACCTGATGTCGGCCGATACCGTCGCGGAGATCCACCAGGATTACGCGCGGGCGGGTGCCGACGTGCTCGAAACCAACACTTTCGGCGCCAACCGGATCAAGCTGCGAGGCTTCGGCCTCGGGGACCGTGTACGCGAGATCAACGTCGAGGGGGTCCGCATCGCGCGCAAGGCGTCTCGCGAGCAAGCGTTCGTCGCCGGCGCAATCGGTCCCCTCGGCGTGCGCATCGAGCCATGGGGAAAGATGGGGACCGACGAGGCGCAGTCGTACTTCCGCGAGCAGGCGGAGGCGTTGCTCGAAGGCGGGGTGGACCTGTTCATCCTCGAAACCTTCCGTGACCTGAATGAATGCGGGGCCGCAATCGCCGCTGTTCGAAGCGTGAGCACGCTGCCGATCGTGGCGCAGATGACCATCGAAGACGACGGGAACACCCTGGATGGCACGCCACCGGAGCAATTTGCGCCGCAACTGGAGAAGTACGGAGCCGACGTCATAGGGGTCAACTGCAGTATCGGACCCGCGCACATGCTCGAGACCGTCGAGCGGATTGCGTCGATCACCCGCGCGCGGCTCTCGGCGCAGCCGAACGCAGGGCGGCCGCGTGACATCGAGGGGCGCAACATCTATCTCTCATCGCCCGAGTACATGGCGTCGTACGCGCGGCGCTTCGTGCTCCAGGGCGTGCGGCTGGTGGGCGGATGCTGCGGTACCACGCCGGAGCACATTCGTCAGATGAAGGCGGCAATCAAACAGGCGACGGCGGCCGGATCCGATAGGACCCGCCCGGGGGTTCCGTCGGACTCGCCGCCCGGCATTTCGGACCTGCCGACGGTCTCCATCGTGCCGCGAGCGGAGAAGTCGCAGCTCGGCGCGGCGCTTGCCGCAGGGCGCTTTGCGACAGTCATCCAGCTGCTGCCGCCGAAAGGACACGTCGGTGACGACCTCGTCGACCAGGCTCGCGCGCTGAAGATTCGGGGCATCGACGTGATCAGCATTCCCGATGGCCCACGCGGTCCGCGCATGAGCGCACTGTCGCTCGCGGTGCTGGTGCAGCAGCGGGCCGGCATCGAGACCGTGCTGCAGTACTCGTGTCGCGACCGCAACCTCCTCGGCATGCAGTCGGACCTGCTCGGCGCCCACGCGATGGGCGTTCGCAACCTGGTGGTCGTTACGGGGCACGCGCGCATGGTCGGCGACTACCCGGACGCGACGGGGGTGTTCGACGTCGACTCCGTCGGTCTCACCAACGTCATCTCGCGTCTCAATCGTGGCCTGGACATCGGCGGCCAGGCGATCGGCGCACCGACAGGCTTTCATGTCGGCGTGATGATCAATCCTGGCGCCGAGAATCTCGATTCGGAAGTCCGCCGCTTCGAATACAAGGTCGAAGCGGGCGCCGAGTTCGTGATTACACGGCCCGTGTTCGACCCGGCGACGTTCGAGCGCCTGCACAAGCGGATTGCGCCGGCCGGGATTCCGATCCTCGCGGGCCTCTGGCCGTTCGAAAGCGTGTTGAACGCGGAGTTCATGGCCAACGAGGTGCCCGGAGTGCTCGTGCCCGAAGCCGTGCTCGAGCGGATGCGAACTGCAGAGGAAGGCGCCGCCGCGACCGCTCAGGGAATTGCGATTGCACGAGAGACATTGCTGGCGATCCAAGGGATGGTGCAGGGCGTGCATGTCTCGGCACCCGGCGGGCGAATTGAGGTCGCGCTCGCGGTGTTGGATGGCGTCGTGTAATTCGGGGCTTGTTCGCTTCGGCTGAGAACGCTATAGTCCCGGTCAGTCCGCTTTGCTGCCGGTGGACGCTCAGCACGACGCGTCCGAGTCGGACAGCCGCCCCATCCCGGAGGCCTTCAGCATGCTGTTCGACCATGAGAACGACGATTTCGGATCCGACGTTGCGACTCGCGCACTGTCGGTGACCGCTGTGGAGACCGATTTCGTCGCGCGGGTGTACGAGAAGCAAGCAAGTTGGTACGATCTGTGGTTCGGCCCGACCCTGCACCACGGCCGGCTGGTCGCGATCGAACGCATGGGTATTGCGCCGGACGATCGCATTCTCGAGGTCGGCGTCGGCACTGGAATCAACACGTCGCTCTATCCGCGGAACTGCCACGTCACCGGCATCGACCTCTCGTCGCAGATGCTCGAGAAGGCGCGCGACCGCGTGCAGCAGAAGAGGCTGCGCAACATCCGCCTGCTCGAGATGGATGCGTCGCACCTGATGTTCGCGGACGACTCGTTCGACATCGTCTACGCGCCATACCTGATCAGCGTCGTCCCGGATCCCGTGCAGGTCGTGAAGGAAATGCGCCGCGTCTGCCGGCCGGGCGGAAAGATCATCGTCCTGAATCATTTCCGGAGCGCGAATCCGATCCTCTCGCGCATCGAGCGGGCGATGTCGCCGTTCACGGTTCACGTCGGCTTCAAATCGGACCTGGATCTCCCGGGCTTCCTCGCCCAGGCGGATCTTCAGCCTATCTCGATTGAGAAAGTGAACTTCCCGAGAATCTGGTCGCTGGTGACATGTAGGAAAGACTAGACGTCGAGAACGCATCGTTCACGCTTCTTCGTTCTCTCTTCTCGGTTCGTGTTCAGGTTCGGTTCGGTGTTCAGATTCACAGTTCGATGTTCGAAGTTCGCGGCGGCCCGGCGGCCGCCGCTCTTGCGTACAGGAGCTGACGCCGAACATCGAACGTGAACCGCGAACACTGAACCGAACCTGAACACGAACTGAGAACCGTGAACTCAGAAGAGTGAACCGCGGTTCTCAGTTCTGGTGTTCACACCTTCACCTTCGGCCTTCCCCTCGGTTTCTTCGGCGGCTTGTCGAGCGCCTTCAGCAGAATATCGGCCGCTACATCGGCGCCGTTGGTCTCGGGCTTCTTCTTGACCTTCGGCTGCGCCAGCAGCTTGTCTAAGTGCAATTCCCACTTCCCGGCAAACAGATCGTCGTGGCCGATGAAGGCGTTGCGCACGTACTTCGGCATCTCCGCGACCAGTACGTCGTATTCGGGGAAGTGGCCGCGGGAGGTATAGAGCACCGCGGCGTCGTTCGCGATCGCCTCCGAGATGATCCCGTAGCCCGGCTTGGTGACGACGACCTCGGCCGCTCCGACCAGATCCTCGTAACGCACACCAGCGTCGTACATCGCCTCCTCATTCACGCTGATGAACGATCCCTTACGTTCGGCGGTTGGCATCTCCTTGCGGGTGCGGCCCAGAGGAAGGTTCGCCGTGGTGATCACGGTGTATTTCTTGAACTTCGCCAGCGCGTCTGTCTCGAGCCCGGGTATCCCGTAGCCGCCGAACGAGGCGAGCACAATCGGCTTGTCCGCCGGCAGCTTGAGCAGCTTGCAGACCTCTTCGCGGGTTCGCGTCGCGTGCCGCGCGATGAACGGGATGTCCTTGACGTTCGAGAAGCTCTCGAACCCGCCGGACATCGGCAGCCGTAACGCCATCGACGCTTTCCCGTATGCGGTTCGGATCGCCGGGAGGAGCGACGGCGCAAGCCGGACGCGCGGGTAATCCGCGTATATCCAGTCCCACGTGAAATTGCCCAATCCGATCGACGGGATGCCGGCTGCGCCACCGACGGCAAACGCCAGCGGCGGGATGTCGCCGACGATCAGCCCCGCACCAAGCTCGCGCAGCACGCGCGTCTCGCTTGCCGCGCGCGTCACGAGATCGCTGTGGAACGCCGACGCGCGGCGGATCGAGTCGGCTTCGTCCAGCGTCAACGAGTCCACCTGCACAACGCCGGTGTCGGACTCGAGCGTGCTGAACGTGACCTTGCCCTTGACGGTCAGGTCAAAGAGCCACCTCGGTGCGGCCGTCCTGACGCCGATGCGTGTTTCGGGTCGCTTGACCAGGATCGCGTTGATGACTTCGATGGTCCGTGAGGCGTGACCGAAGCCGTGGCCGGAGACGTAGAAGACGATTGCTGCCGGCAATTTACTTAACCGTGTCGACGGGCATTCTAGCGGCCCGTTTGAGCTGATTGGATAGGAGTGACAACTGTCTCCTCGAATGCGACCTTGATTACCTGGTCGAGCGTTTCCGCCGGCACGAAGGTCATGTCGCGCCGGAGTTCCTCAGGCAGCTCCGCGAGATCAGGCTCGTTGAGTGCCGGCAGAATGAACGTCTTGATTCCGAACCGCCGTGCGGCAAGCGCCTTCTCACGAATGCCCCCCACGGGAAGCACCAGGCCGCTCAGCGTGATCTCTCCGGTCATCGCCACGTCCTTTCGCACCGGCTGGTTCCGCGCCGCCGACAGGATCGCCGTAGCCATGGTGACGCCGGCTGACGGCCCGTCTTTCGGGATCGCGCCCGCAGGAACGTGGATGTGAAGATCGTTCTTCGCCAGGAAATCGCCCGAGATCCCGAGCTCCTCGGCGCGCGACCGGATGTGGCTGAGGGCCGCGCGGGCCGACTCCTGCATCACGTTGCCGAGCTGACCCGTGAGAATGATGTTCTGGTTTCCGCCCGGAAGCAAGGTCGCTTCGATGAAAAGCACGTCGCCGCCCGTCTCGGTCCAGGCCACGCCCGTGGCGACGCCGGGCCGTGACACGCGAAAAGCCACCTCTTTCCTGAAGCGGGCAGGCCCGAGATAGTCGTCCACCTGGTCGCCGTCAATGATGGTCTTGTCCGGCGGGCCGGCGTCCGCCGGCCGCGACGCAATCCTGGCGGCGACCTTCCGCGCCAGGGCGCCAAGCTGCCGTTCCAGGCTGCGAACGCCGGCTTCGCGCGTGTACTCGGAGATGACGACCCGCAAGGCAGCGTCGGTAATCTCCAGAGCTCCGGGGGGCAAGCCGTGCTCGGCTTCCTGCCGCGGCAGCAGGTAGCGCCGCGCGATGTGGACCTTCTCCTCCTCCGTATACCCGGTGAGCGAGATGATCTCCATGCGATCGAGGAGCGCCGGGTGGACGGTGCTCAGCTGGTTTGAAGTTGCGATGAACAGCACCTTCGAGAGATCGACCGGAATCTCCAGGTAGTGATCGCGGAACGAATGGTTCTGCGCCGGATCGAGCACTTCGAGCAGCGCGGCCGACGGATCGCCCTGGTACCCGCCGGCTGATACCTTGTCGATCTCGTCCAGCATGAACACCGGGTTCATCGACCCGGCCTGTTTCAGCGCCTGGACGATCCTCCCGGGGATTGAACCGATGTAGGTGCGCCGGTGTCCGCGGATTTCCGCTTCGTCGCGCACGCCGCCGAGTGAGATCCGGACAAACTTGCGTTCCATCGCCCGCGCGATCGACTGCCCAAGCGAGGTCTTGCCCACGCCCGGAGGGCCGACGAAGCAGAGGATCGGCCCCTTCATGTCGCCTTTCAGCTTCCGGACAGCCAGGTATTCGACGATGCGTTCCTTGACCTTGTCGAGATCGTAGTGATCCTCGTCCAGCACCCGCCGCGCCTCGACGGGATCGAGCCTGTCGGGCGTCGTGACGGACCACGGCACATCGAGGAGCCAGTCGATGTAGGTCCGCAGCATCTGGTATTCAGGCGACGCGGCGGTCATCCTCGCAAGGCGGTCGACCTCCCGCATGGCGACCGCGTGGACCGCCTCTGGCAGCTTGGCGTCTTCGATGCGCGTCCGCAGCTCCACGAGCTCGTTGCCTTCGCCCTCGCCGAGCTCCTGCTGGATCGCCTTCATCTGCTGGCGCAGGTAGTACTGGCGCTGCGCGTCGGTCATCTCCTGCTGCGCCTGCGATTCGATCTTGGTCTTCATCTCCAGCAGGGAGATCTCGCGCGTGAGCGCCGCTTCGACCGCTTCCAGCTTCTTCAGGACGCTGTGTTCCTCGAGGAGCGCCTGCTTGTCCTCTGGCCTCATGTCGATGAGCGTCGCGAGGACGTAGATGAGCCGCAGCGGATCGTCGATGTTCATGACGACGCCGCGCAGCTCTTCGGAGAGGCCGGTAGCCAGCCCCATGGCTTTTTCGATCAGATCCTGGACGCGGCGCATGTGCGCTTCGACCTCGAGCGTGCGCTCGACCGTCTCGGGCATCGGCGTGATCTGCGCGCGCATCGAGGTGCCGGTGCGCGTGACCACGTCCGCGCGGACGCGGGCGATCCCTTCAATGATGATGTTGATGCCGGCGCCGGCCTTCGCCATCTGGCGGACGATGCCGACCGTGCCGACGCGGTGCACATCTTCCGGGTGCGGATCGTCCGCCTCGCTGTGCTGCAGCAGGAGCAGCACGAGCCGATCGGATCCCAATGCGCGGTTGACGGACTCGATAGAGACCTGCCGATTGACCGCAAGCGGCTGCAGCGTCAGCGGAAACGCGACGGTGCGGCGGAGCGGCAGAACGGGAAGCTCGGAAGGGAGCGTCGGCAGTGTTGGTTCGGCCATTGAGCCAACTGCGGCCGAGCCGGAGCCCGAGTGCGGCAGCTGTGACCGTTCCAGTCTATCGTGATAGGGCGCTTTTGAAATACTCAAATCGCAGACAGAAGGTCAGCCAATGGACGAGCGACAGTTTTTCACCGAGAAACCTGAACAGCGGCCGGCGCGTTTTCAGTGCCCTCGATGCCGCCGGACCAACGACTACAGCATCCGCTGGATGCGGCGCACGAAGAAACCGCACGTTCCCGGTGGCGCCGACGCGCGCGATCGCGCGATGTTCGACAAGGTGAAGGACCATCTCGTCCGCATTGATGACGACGTTACCTGTAAGACGTGTGGCAAGCGCTTCGAGATTCCATCTCATCGCGCCCTAGTGTTCCTCGAGGAGCTGGAGGGGCTGCCGCAGGTGGATGAATTCGAAGATCAGGAAGATCAATAAGGA
>DAIRVG010000185.1:0-11163 GCA_036802945.1 Vicinamibacterales bacterium | reverse complement strand
ATTACTTCCGGCTGCTACGCATTGAGCCGGTTTTTGGGGATTGCATAGCAAAGCCAATGATCCCAGTAAGTCGCGAATGTTCCCTTAAGCATCTTCAAGGTATCCCGCTGCCACGACAGCAACTCCACGGTCGCATCTCCGGCGATTCTTGGCCGCGTCGACCGAATCAGGAATTGAATCATATGCCCCCAGAAATTTTTCGCCTTCTGCGATGACGCGGAGCAGAAAAAGATATTGAACATGCGAAGGTTTGCGCGAGTTTAGCCAAACGATGAGGAAGCAGCCGCTAACAACGGCCGCTAAACAAATCGCAATGACGCCGATGTCGCGCACCATGCCAGGCTCAGTGAATTGTTTGGCGATCCAAGAGAGCACCACGGCAACCAGCGGGATAACCGCAGCCTGAAGAATAATCTCGCTCCTCTTCTCCCGCAACCAATCGCTTGTTCGCTTGGTAAAATCACCCATGAGCCCCGCTTCCTTTCAGCGTGGTTCCCGACCCCCGGCGTTCGGCGACGCGCGGGGGCTCTTTCTTGCGCCCATTCTATCGACGCGCTCCGCGGATTGCTCCCGTCCCCGCCGTAGCGGGCATGCTCTGGAATCTCGAACCACGTGAGATTTGACCGCCCCCCGTCCCTTTTCGTATCCTCGACCCCCGTCGAATCCCGCTTTCACTTTCGCGAAGGAGTGGCGCGCATGCTCGTGCTCTCGAGGAAGACGAACGAGTCGATCATCATCAGCGACAACATCAAGATCACCGTCGTGGAAGTCCGCGGCGACAAGGTCCGGCTCGGCATCCAAGCGCCGAAAGAAGTGCCCGTGCACCGCGAGGAGGTCTGGGTAGCGATCCACGGCAAGCCGGCGGAGACGGGCGAGGCCCCGAAGCCGGCGGCGTAACGGGTAGGACGGACTGCTCCAGGCAATTCGTTGCCCGAAAGGAGCGTCCGTGGATGTACTCGTCCATCGCATCGTTGTTATTGCCCTCGCTGTCATTGCTCTCTTGTGCGTTGGCGGCCAGATTTATCTTGAGGCCGTTGATAAGCAGCCTTCCGTCGTGCTGGCCTCGACCCTCACCGGCTGCATCGGCGCACTCGTCGGAATCCTCGCACCCAATCGCGCCCCCGCTGGCGGCGCGGCGGCTGAGCGGGAGCGTCTGATCGTCCCATGAACGAAGGAACCGCATGAGCGACCAAGCGAACGAACCGAAACGCGAGCCCGGCACGGTCCACGTCGAGGTCACCGAGGCGACCAGGGCCGGCATGACGTTCGTCCGGGAGCTCTTCGACGTCTACACCGCCGCCAAGCGCGACGGCTACACGTGGCAGCAGCTGCTCGTGTGGGTCCTGGCCGCGGTCACCGCCGGCGGCGGAGTGTCGGGCGGCGCGGTCTACATGATGAAGGGCGCCGAGCCGCCCCCACCGATCGTGGACGACTCCCTCGCGAAGGCCATCTCGACGATGGGCGAGAAGATCGGCGGGTCCATCGATCGCCTCGCCAAGCAAGACCCGAAGCCAGATCCAAAGCCGGACCCGAAGCCCGACCCGAAACCAAATCCCCCGATCGACGGCCTGTCGCTGACTCCCAGCGAGTGCGTCGTCGGCGTGGGGCAAGCCGCGGTGTTCCGCGCGTCTGCCAAAGGCGACGTCACGTGGCACTGCGAGTCGTCGAACTGCACCAAGGATGCGCACGGGCCACTGGCCGTCTTTACGCCGACCGTCGAGGGGGACTTCCCCGTCGCGGTATCGACGGTCGTCGACGGCAAGGCCGTGGTGCGACTGGCGATGGTGCGGACGAATAAGGCGCCGCGGCCGCCGCCTGGACCGGATCCGAAGCCGGAACCGCCGCCGCTGCCCGTCCAACTGAACGAGTTCGGCAACCTGGTGCACTTCCAGGCGCTCAAGGTCTCGCAACCCGCGACGGCGAAGGCGATCGGCAGCAACTACCCCGCTGTCGTCACGGCGATGCGCAGCGGCGCGGTGACGGCGGACGGAGCGGTCAAGGATTTGTTCAACAAGAACCGGGCCGCGCTGGGGGCCGACGCCGCAAAATGGAACGGCTTCTTCACGTGGCTCGACAACGAACTGAGTCGCCGGGCAGAGAAGGGGCAACTCGCGTCGGCAGCGGCGCACGCGGACCACTTCGAGCAGATCGGCGCGGCACTGCGGAAGGCGGGGGAGTGATGGGCGCCGCCGGCCACGTAAGGGACTCGGCAAGAAGGCGATGCTGGCCTGTCGCAAGGGCAAGAAACAATATCGCCGAATCGATCCGTTGTTGAAAGACGGCAAGGGCAGCAAATGAGCGCACACATTCTCGGCTTCGACCCGTCCAAATCCGGCTGGATTCCCCACGAGGAGCGCGAGCCGGAAGTAACGGCGGCCTACGACGCGATCATCGAGGCGACGCCCGTCATCTCGTGCAGCGGCCCGGCGTTCGAGCGCCCGAAGTGGTCCGTCGCGTGGGCCGACGAGGACCGCGCCGCGTCCATCGAGCAATTCCGCCGGCAGGGGCACATCAAGAACATCCGCCAGCTCACCGGCTCGTGCGTCGGCTTCGGCGCGGCCAACATGATATTCTGGTCCAGCGTGACGGACGCGGTCTACTACGCCGACCCGACGCGGGTCCTCTTCCCGTTCTTCGGCTACCACTACGGGCTCGGCCGGCTCGAGTCGGGCAGCCGCGGCCGCGGCGAGGGGTCCAGCGGCGCCGGCCAGGCGCGGGCGCTCCAGAAATACGGCTTCCTGCCCTACGACCACCAGGGCGTCCCGCAGCCGAACAACGGCGACGTGATCCAGTGGACGTCGCAGATCGAATTGCAGTGGTCCGACGGCGCAGGCCCCGCGCAGCAGTACATCGCGGACGGGCAGAAGAACAAGTTCGACTCGTTCACGCTGGCCACTTCCGTCGAGCAGGCGGTCGACCTCATGGCGTCGCGCTACTGGGGCACCACGGCGAGCGACTGGGGCGGCATCATGGGCGCGGCGCCGGTGAAGGGCGACGGCAACAACCGCGTCCTCTTGATGCCGCGCAACGAGCGATGGAACCACCAGCAGTCGGTTCTCGGCTACTGGTTCCACCCCGAATTCGACTTGCTCTTCGCGATCGGCAACCAGTGGGGATACCTCCACGGGCCGGACCCGGACCGAACGGTGGACGAGAACACCCCGCCGCCGGCGCCGCCGGGAGTGTACTGGATCGAGCGCAAGAACTTCGAGTACATGATCGGCGACCGCGAGACGTTCTTCTTCAGCGGGATGCCCGACTTCGAAGTGCGCCCCGGCAAATACCGGATGGGATAACGTCGCCCTCCACCAATGGAGTAGCAGCATGTTTGAACTCTTGCTCGTCATCGCGATCGGCCAGCCGTCCTACGACATGGGGACGGTCAAGCCGGACTCCTACGACATGGGCAAATCCAAAGCGCCCGTCGAGAAGCCGTCCGTCCCTGAGCTCACCCTGATCGACGCGATCGCGTCCGCCAAGCGAGAACAGAAGCCCATCGCGGTCTTCGTCGGCGTCGAGAAGCGCGCCGTCCCCGGCGCAATCTGCCTGCGCGTCGATGCACTCAACGGCAGCGCCAAGCCGCGGATCGTGGTCGGCAACCCGGACGAGGTCGGCAAGTTATTCACTCCAGCCGCGAGCGACGAGGATCTCAGGAAGGCGGTGCAGCCGACCGCGGCGGCCCCTTTCGACAGATCATCCAGCAGCCCCGCGCCGGCAATTGCTGACGGTAGCCCGTGGCTCTCCCGTGCGGAGACGGACAAGGTCAAATCGACGTGGCCTGAATCGCTCCAGTGGCCGACCAATCTGAAACTCTACGCGCTCACGCCGCGCTACCAGTCGATGTTCACGATGGACGGCGGGCGCGACCGCTTCGCCGTGCCGACGACGATCCACGACGCTGAAGGACCGGAGCACCACCCGTTCATCGTCAGCGGCGGCATGCAGGGCTTGACGGGATGGCGCAGCGCCAAGGGGCTCGACGTCCCGGACGGCAAGAAGATCGCAGTGTGGAAAGAAAACACCGACGTCCGCGCGTTCTCGCTCGTGCCGCGCTGGCGCTGGAAGTTCCCCGTCGGGACGGTCGCCTACGACGTGCTCTCGACGGATGCCGGCGTGTTCGAGATTCGCACCCAGACGCGGGCCGAGGACGGGTGGGAAACGAAGGTCACGCACCGCGACGCGGACAAGGCGCCGGCCGGCTACACGGGCCTGAATCAATCGTGCGCGTCGTGCCACAACCGCGCCGGGGAGATCGTCAGCGTGCCGGGCAGGATCTACCTGCGCGAGCGCTGGGGGTCGGACGGCAGGTTCTCGTGGCGGCCGTACCTCGACGATGCGCAGGCGAGCCTGGACTATCGCTGGCCGATCGAGCGCAAGTGAGGCCAGCCCGTTTGACGCGCCGCCGCGTTTCTTGTTAACGTTCCATCTCGAATTGAACGCTCACCTTTTTTGTTTCCTGGAGGTCCGCACCATGAAGAAGTGTCTCGCATTGCTCGCCCTGGTCGCATTCGCGTTTGCCTCGTTTGCCGGTCCGACGATTGCCAGTGACGTGCCCAAGATCGACGTGAAGAACGCCGCGTTCAAGAAGGCCGGCGCGGCGGACATCGGCGAGAGCATCAACGCGTGGCTCGGCGTCTTGACCTCGAACGCGATCGATTCAGCCATTGAAGAGCAGTGCCGCAGCGGCCAGTGCGGCGCGCCGCGGGCATCCATCCTCAAGCACGCAGCCGAGAACCACGGGCCCGTTCGGAAACTCCTGAACGGCAATGGGCCGGTGCGAAAAATCTTGCAAGGCGAGGGGCCGGTACGGAGAATCCTGCAAGGGGACGGTCCGGTTCGGCGCGTGTTGGGCCGGTTCCGGCGCTGAAAGTAATCAATCGCGAAACTGTGGCCAGCGCCGGACCGATCGGCGCTGGCGTGTCTGTCCTCTTTTTTTTGCTCGAGGTATCCCAATGCTCTCCTTTGAAGAAGCCATGCAACTGCAACTCGGCAACGACCCGCGATTCGCCCGCTCCGCTCAGGGCAAGCGAATTCAGGACGTCCTCAACATGCGCCCGGCAAGGCGGCGCCGCGTCTTGGCCCGAATGGAAGAACACGCCCGCCTCGCGACCGGTTTCCAGGGGGACGACTGGAGCAAGGTCCGGACCGCGAACTGGGCGATGATCTTCGAATTGCTCGCCAAGCTCTTGCCGTTCATCCTCGACTGGTTCTCGTAAAGGACGGTAGGCCGATGGGCTCGATGCTCTTTGCTCTGGTTGCGTCCGTGCACCCCGGCCTGGTGCTGCTCGGCCTGGGCGCGCTCGGCATCGTTGCCGTCGGCCTCTTCGTCCTCGCTCTATCGGGCGCGGACAAACGCGAGGCGTGGCCGATGATCGGCGCGGCGGCCTGCGTCGTGCTCATTTTTGTGCTGTGTTTTCTTCTGGGGTAATTCGCATGCAATTCGTCGATGTCGCCGTACTCCTCGCCATCGTCTTCTTCGCCCTGGCTGTCGCCGCGTGCATCGCCTCATACGGTACGCTCCATGAGTTGTCCAGCGTGCGCCGCCACCTGGAACAGTCCGAACACGCTCGATACGCGCTGGGCGACGAGAATGAATCGCTGCGAGCACGACTGAGGGAAGCGAGCGATGCGGTCTGCGAAGCCGAAGTGCGGGCCACCGACTTCGAGGAGGGCCTGCGCGACGCGCGGGACCTCATCGACGTGGCGCTGGGCGAGTGCCCTGAAGGTGACGATGATGGCGATGATGGAGACGACGATGAAGACGCAGACGGCGCAGAACTGGTCATCCGCTTTGTCGCGGAACCGCAGCCGCTGCGGATCGACTGGCAGACTTGGTGCTATGCGCAACAAGGTCCACCGCCGGCCGGGCGCGTGGTCGACCTCGACACGATGACGCCCATCAGCGGGCCAGACGGTTCGTGCTGCTTCGTCGATGAAGGAACCGGCGAGTGGCGGCGCTACGTCAGCCGGAACGGCAAGTACCTCGCCGGTCCGGACGGCAGGCTCCTGGTCGAGAGCGGACGCGGCCGCGTCAAGTTCTTCCCGTTTGTTGGTTCGCACAAGGAGTTCCTCGAATTCCTGAGCAACTACAACGAGGCCAGTGCCGCGTGATTCCCGCCATGCCCGACGACGACTTCCAATTCCGCGAATCGCTCCCGGCCTACCCTCCCGACGTGAGGGAACCCGCCGAGCCGCCCTCCTGGGATTCCATCTGCCTCAAGTGGGCCTTCGCGGTCGTCGTATCGGCCGGCGCTGGGTGCCTGATCGCGCTCATGGTTTCGGGGACGGCTCGGTTCGTGGTGGAGATGTGGCGGGAAGTGAAGTAGTTCGCACGACGTTAAATCGAGCAACCTCTTTCATGCACGTCGGCACATAACAGCGAAGGATAAGCACGTCACCTTCGAGGGATGCCTGCAACGGCGCCGTGAGATGGCACTTCGCTTTGAGCAACAACGGGCCTTGGTCGCCGCACAGGTCGCATTGCATTTCATCGCTCGGTTTGATTGGCTTTGTCATTTCTTCGTCTCCACTCTCGGTTCGCTTCGCGCAGGACCGCGACGAGGTCGTCGTGCAAGCGCACGGTCGATCCTTTGACGTAGTGCTCGCATTCGAGGATCTTGCAGAGCGTGTCCAACTCCCGGGCGGTCAGCGTCCATTTGACGGAGTCGGCTTTGTCGATCTCGATGACGTTCTTCATGCCATAGAGGAACCCGCCGCACTTCGAAGCGTCCTGACACACGCCGTCGTAGTGCAGTCCTGAAACCGCGATGCAGTGGTCGAGTTCTTCTCGCGAGAACTTCAAGCGGACGCTGACGGCGTATTCGTATTGGAGGCGTTTCACAGGATTTACTCGAAACTCATCATCGGCAACGGCTCAGTAAACACGTTGAACTTCGGGATCACGACGACGTCGATCGCCCTGGCGGTCATCTCGACGGAATCCGGATCGGCCAGCAATGCAGCCATCGCCTCGCTGACGTAGAGGCACTGGCCGTCCCAGAGCGCCCTGCGCTGGCCGAGCATGTGGGCGTCTTCGCGGATGGCGACGCTGAGCGGGTGCTGCTGGTCGATCAGGTCGGCTACCGTCATTGGAAGAACTCCCCGCTCGCCCGGACCGGCTGCCCCATCGTCACCAGCTCGATCCCGCGCAGATACGCCAGCGGCCCCTTGAGGCTCGACGCGCTGTAGTTCAGCCGCGCGGCCATCTCCTCGCTCGTCAGTCCGCTGGGGTGCACCTCCAGCAGCGCGCGCAGGATGAGCGACTCGGCCTTGGGCAACTTCGCGAGCCAGTGGTCGGCGAGTTCTCGCCCCGTCGGCAGGCGCTCCCACGGTCCGAGCGCGTCCAGTCCGGCCTGGGTGATCTGCACCGGTTGTCCCATCGTCACGGCCTGGTGCTCGCGGAGATTCGCCAGCGGGCCTTTCAAGCTGCTCGGACTGTAGCCGGTCAGTAGTGCGATCTGGTGGGACGTGCGGCCGTGCGGATACTGCGCCAGCGCCGCGAGGATCAACCGGGCCGCCTTGTCGAGGACCAACTCGCCCGGTCCTGCAGTTATGGAATCCGCCGGTCTGGTTATATTTCTGGGCTTTTCAGGAATAATCCGTGGCGTTCTTGGAATAAAATCGGGCTTTTTGGAATCAAAACCGGCTTTTGGAGGAATAACGGCCGGTCCCGCGACGACCTTCGCGAACGCCTCGGTGATCGGGGCGCAGGTGACGCTCAACTCGTCGCGCAGCTTGGCGATGCGGTCCACCAGGTTCGCCGCCTTGTCCATCTGGCCGTTCTTGAGCACGGGTTTGTCCACGTACTCGATCTTCGTTTCGGTGACTTGCTCTGCGGGTTTCTCGGCGAGTTGCTTCTCCAGGTCCGTGATGCGCTTGGCCTGTTCGGCGATCTTCTTGCGGAGTTCCTTGGGGTCTTCGGATTTGGCGCGCTCCACGGTCGCCTTGATCTGCTCTCCCAGGCTCGCGAGGTCGACCTCGGCCATCTTCTTCGGCACCGCGGCCTTGTGCCCGACTTCCGGAGTCGCGCTCGAATCGAACGTCTCGCGGTCCCTGAACTCGACCCGCTTGAACAGGCCGAGCCACGAAGGGGACCAAATCCACGCCTGGCCGCGTTTGAGCGATGCGAGACTTTCCAGCATGTCGGTTGCTTTCTGTTCGTCGTCGCCGTGTAGGTCAATCCATTCCGAAATTGCCTTGCGGTCGTGCGGCCCGATGATCTGCATCGCGATGATGACCTCGCACGCAGACCGAAGGTTGGTGTTCACGACGGCCGGCCGCGGGCTGATGATCGTCAACCCAAGGCCACGGCGCCGGCCCTGCATAACGATGTCCTCCATTGCGCCAAGTAAACGAGCGGCTTCCGGCATCTTCTTCACGTTTTGCGGGGCGACCGTTTGGGCCTCGTCCACGAAGAAATGCAGTGCCTCACGATTCTTGTGATAGAGCGTTTCGCAAAAGTCCGTCATGAATCGGATGCGCGCGTTCTTGCGCAACAGGCTGCAATCGAGGATCGCGGGGAATCGCTTCTCGACGATGACGTTGGCGATCGTGTTGCCCGCGGTCTCCTCCAGGGGAACGTCGGCGTGCTCGCCGCCGAAGACCACGACGGGGAATCCGGCGTGTTTGCCGTCCTTCGAGGATTTCAGGCCGAACCACGCGCCGGTGGGGTCGTACACCACGATCGGCTGGCCGTTCTTGAGCATCTCTTCGGCCATGACACTCGCCGTGTGCGTCTTGCCGACGCCTCTTTTGGCGAGGATTGCGAACGTCTGCGTGACCGCTTCCAGCGGCAGGGACAGGGTGTCGGAGATGCGGAGTTTCATCGGACTTCCTTTTCGACCACGGTTAATCGCCTCACGAACACAGCGCGAACAAATCCGCCTGCGCCTCTTCCCGCCAGTACGACGGCCCGTTGAGCAAGAGCACCTCGGGCGCTTCGGTGCGGCCGCTGTCGTCCCTCATGCCCGAATTGACCATCGACTTCGCCACGCCGAGTTGCACGGAGTCGATCTTCGTCCAGCCGGGATAGAGTTCCGCCAGCGCGGGGTGGTCGTAGTAGCTCAAGACGACGCGGGCCTTCTTGAACCGCGAGAGGGCAGCTGCCAGCGCGACGTGGCCCTTCTTCGCCGGGTCTTTCCGCTCCTGCTCCAGCGTCGGGAAATCGTGCAGGTATCTCGACTTCTTCAGGATGTAGGGCGGGTCGCAGTAGATCGCGGTGCCCTCGGCGTCGTCAACCTCGTCAAAGATTTCAAACAAGTCGCGGCTGACAATCTGGACGCGCAAAAGCCGCTCGTGCCAATCGGGGATCGACTCGACGACCGACCTCCACCTGGCTGCGCCGTTCCCCCCGTTGGCGCTGTAGCGAACGCACATGTTGCCCGTGCGATTCAGCTTCGTCCCCGCGATGCCGTTCAAATGGAACCACGAGAACACGAGATACCAATAGGCACGCTCCACGTCGCACGTAGCAGCTGCTTCTCGGTAAGACAGCGTTCGTTCTTTGGAGAGCCGGCACATGTCCTCGTGGAACAAAGTCGGATCGGCCAAGCGGTACAGTTCCTCGGCCGACTTGCGATCACGAATGACGAGCGCGAGATTGATGAGGTCCTGATGCACGTCGTTCGCCGTCTCGTAGGTCACCTGGTCCTTTGCGAGCAACACGGCCATGCTGCCACAAGGATTCTCCCAGTAGCAGTTGTGCTGGCCCAACTCGGCGACGATGCGCGGAGCGAGCGTGCGCTTCGAGCCGTACCACGGGGCCAAGGCGGAAATCTTCATGCTTCTTGCGCCTTCCGTTTCTTCTGCTTCGGTTCCGGCATGACGACGCCCTTCTCCACGAGAATATGCTCAGCGGCCAAAAGGCGGCGCTCCAGCCAGTCGAGGTATCGGGGAGTCGACAGGCCGTTCAGTTGCGGAGTGCGCTCGTCGAACATCGCCTTCTCGTCGTGGGGCGAGCTGGCCTCGTACTCTTCGCGCAGATTCTTCGGGTCCATCACGATTGCTCCGCGGGCTGCTTCTTGCCGTGCGATCCAGCTCGCTCGCGCGAGATCGGCTTCACTTCGTTGCACCTGGCGCAGAACAGGAACCACCTCGGCTCGCCCCGGTAGTCGCGGCGCTCTGCGCCATTCTTTCGGAGCGCGTGGCCGCGGTCGCATTTCCAGACGTACTTCATGTCCCGGTCCTCACCGCGATCTCGCACCACTGGAGCACGTCCGCCGGCGCATCTTCCCACTGCCAGATTCCCTGGTGGCCGACCATCGGGACCGGCTTCTCCAGGAGCAACCGCTGGTCGAACGCCCACGCGTAGCGGCCGACGGAGTAGTCGCCGAATGCGCGCTCGTTCGGGCCATCCAAATATTTCGCCGCCAGGCAGGGCACAACCCTGGGCGAGCCGTGGATCGGCAGGAAGTTCGTGCTCACGCACTCGACCAGCCGCACCACCGCGACCACGGCGCCGAAGGGCAGGTCGGTCAAGGCATCGACGCGCTTCGCCAGAACGGAGCGGAACGGCTCGCCCAGGCACATGCCGCGGACGTTGCGGTCGAAACGCTTCGCGGCGTGGATCGCCAGCACGGTCGGCAAGTTGCCGCGCCACTTCCAGGAGCGGGTCTCGACGTGCTTCTCGCCCCAGGCGACGAGGGAGGCCCAGGGTTGCCAGAGCGAAATTACGGGGATGATCTTCATGCGCCATTCTCCACGGGCTTCTCAAGGCGATCGGCCTCGCGTAATTCAGCGACGACGCTCCAGAATTGCCGCACCTGTTCTTCGGTCAAGAATCTTTGAAGCGCGGCCTTGTAGTGGTTGATTTCCTTAGTCTGGCGGACTCCGTGGGCGACTTGTTTCTTGAGCCGGTTGCGGGCGCCGAGTTCGCGCTCCATGATCGACTTGGCGATGCCGCTGGCGCTTCCGCCCCGCGACTCCAGGACGCCGTCGCTCATGCCAAAGATGGCCTTCACTTCTTCCCAGGGCCTCGCGCTGGCGGCGGTGCTCGGTCTTGGGTGCGCCCGCTTCTTCTTGCGCGGCCGATACGCCGGCGTCTCCACCGGCAGTTGTCCGGCGATGACCTTCGGCTTCGGTTCTTCCAGTTGGACGTGGAACCAGTGGAAGGCATTAACATACCTGACGCATCAAGCGAGTGCCGATCCATTCTGCTATCGCCGG
>DAIRVG010000184.1:0-11303 GCA_036802945.1 Vicinamibacterales bacterium | reverse complement strand
CTACATCGCGCGGGACGATGCACGGAACTACGTGGTGCTCGGGGATCCCGCCGCGAGAGTACGAATCGAAGCCCTTGGTTAAGGGCCCACCACCTGGCAGGCGAATCGGCGGCTAGACAAAGTTCGTGCAAATCGCTGGCGCGCAACCATCGTTCGAATCACATCAAACAGCGCTGGTGCGATCGCGGTCAGCACCGACCGCCGCTTCCTTGTAGACACGGTAGGCCTCTTCGAACATCTGCTCGCGGCTCGCGAAGCGGCTCTCTTCCCAGCAGGCCAGCGGTTGCAGCAGCGCGTTGACGAGGCACTTGTTGCAATACGTGCAGGGCCGCTCCGGAGCGTCCTGCCCTTGCGCGAACCGCTGCACCATGTCCGGGTTCGCCAGCAGGCCGCGCGCGATCGAGACGACGTCGCAGTGGCCCGCCTGGAGCGCCTCACGGATCCGGCTGGCCGTCTGCCAGCCGCCCACGCAGATGACCGGCAGGCCCGATGCGGCCTTGAGCTTCGCCGCGTCGTGCTGGTTCATGCCCTCGATCTTCTCGGGCAGGAGCTTCCCTCGCCGTTTGAAAGGCATGCGCCTGCCCCAGTTCCACTCGTTGAGGCGGCGGAACAGTGCGAACTGCATGAGGAGGAAGGCGAGGGGAACGCGCGTGCCCTCGTAGAACAGGGCGGCCAGGCTGTACCTGGAGTCGTCCATCGGCAGCAATCCGGCTGGAACGAGCGGGTGCGGGAACGAATCGCCCTGGGACAGATGGATGGCGTCGAGCCCTGCATCCGCCAGCCAGCGTGAGACCTGCATCGTGTCGTCGATCGTGTTCCCGACGCGACGATTGAACGGAGCCGTGGAGGCGTTGTGCTCGTCCCGCCCGCTCAGTTTCATCGAGACGAAGAAGTCCTTGCCGACCTCGGCCCGCACGGCAGCCATGACCTCGAGCAGGATCCGGGCGCGCGTCCTGAGATCGCCGTTGTACTCGTCCGTGCGGTCGTTGATGACGCTCGACAGGAACTGATGCAGGACGTAGCCGTTGCACGCGACGATCTCGATGCCGTCGGCGCCTGCCTCGCGCGCGCGCCGCGCGGCCCGCGCGTAGGCCTGCACCAGTTCGCGGATCTCGGGAGTCGTCATGCGCCGGCAGCGCAGCCCGTAGAGGGGATCCGGCCTGTCGGTGGCGCTCGGCGGGGGGACGCCGATGAACTCCTTGCGCGGAAGATCGCGCTGCCGGCCGGAAAAGTGGAGCTGGATGATGTAGCGGCAGTCGTACTGGTGCACTTCCTTTATGAGCCTGCGCCACGAGGGGATCGTACGGTCGTGATCGATGCTCGCGTAGCCCGGCACCGCGAACCCGTCGGTGCGGATGCCCACGTTGGAGGAGATGATCGCGCTGACGCCGCCGCGGGCGAAGCGGCGGTCCCACGCGATCCGGGCTTCTGACATCGACCCGTCGTAGTAGTCGGCGCGTCCGCCGAGGCTGGAGCGCACGACACGGTTCTTCAGGGTCAATCCGTTGATGGTCAGTGGCTGAAAAATGGGATCGGTCGCGGGCGCTGTCACATGACCTCCTCGAATGCGGCTGACGCAAACCGCAACGCATGAGCTTGATCTCGCTGTTGTTCAGTTCGGCGGTTACTCATATCATGTCGTCCCGTACCCCCCACGCATTCCCATCGATATCAAGGCGGATTCGGATGGCCAAGGTTGCCACGACTGTGATCGCAACAATCGCAGTACCGAGAAAAGCTCTCTGGACATGGCTGGTGCCCGGTGTGTTCTACGACCAGCTCGACAGCGTCGTGCGCGATGAGGCGGGGCTTCCTGGCTGCACCAAGACGACGGGTACGACCGGTCCCTGGGACGTCGCCGGCTCGACCCGCATCGTCCATCTGTCGGATGAGACCTTCGTTCGCGAGACCGTGAAGGTGGCAACCGCACCCGACTACTTCGCGTACCGGCTCACGGACTTCTCGGACCGGATGATTGGAATGCTGGTGAGAGAGGCGGGCGGACAGTGGTGGTTCACCGATGAGGGCTCGGGCACGCACGTGAAGTGGACCTACACCGCCGAGAGCCGGAACATGCTCGCGATGCTGATCCTGTTCCCGGTCATCAGGATCCTCTGGAACCGCTATATGCGTTCATCCATGAGGGTGATCAAGACGAGGGCGGAAAAGGAAATCGAGGTCGCGGCGCGATGACACAGTGGGACTTTGATCTGGTCAATCTGCACGGGCCGCAGGAGATGACGGCCGAGGACCGCGGCTATCGCGGGTCCCGGTACGCTGAGGTCCGCAAGGCGCTGTACCAGAACCCGTATCGTGGCGGCGCGAGCGGGCAGGAGCCCGGCCCTTTGCCAATGTTCCGGTCCACGATCCGCAACGCGTGGCGGGGCCTCTTCTCAGGTGAGAACAAGTTCAGGCAGGCGTCCGCCCGGTCCATGGATTCGCAGGCCGACCTCCGCTGGGGCGCGGATGGGAAAGGATGGCGCCGGATCATTGCCCCGAACGGCATCTGCGTCCTCGGCACCTGGGAAATCACCGAGAACAACCCGTACACGGGCTTCTACACCAAGGGCTCGAAAGGGCTGACCATCGGCCGGTTCTCATCCGACGGCAACGAGACCAAGCGCGGCCAGCGCCGCTCCTTCAGCCTCGGCATGAAGATCTACCCGACGACGGATCCGGAGCACCCGACGCCGCTGATTCCGGCCAGCGTAATCGTGCAGGAGGATCTCGGCGGCATGCACACGGACTACATCAACGACGCCGAGCTCGTGAACACGCCGAGCGTGCATGCCTATCGGCGGGGGATTTACTTCCTCATCATGCTTCGCGCCGGCCCGATCTTTCAGCGGCTCGACAAAGTCGCCAACGCCCGCCAGGTGTACCAGCCAGCCGAACTCGGCAAGGACTACGCCGTGCAGACCAACGCTCCTGACCACCTGATGTTCAAGATGGCGCAGGGGCAGCGCCGGGTCGAAGGGCGGCATCTCGATTTCCGCGACGAGATCTACGGCCACATGTTCAATCCGGGCGACGCGGCGCCGACCGGTTCGATGGTGTTCGACATCTGCGTGTCGAACTACTCCCGCAATTCGGGTGTCCAGGGGCTGTCGCGCGTCACGGTCGACGATTGGCAGCGCATCGGCACCCTGCGTTTCACTGAGGCGATCTGCTCGTACAACGGCGACCACGTGATTCAGTTCCATCACCCTCGCTGGCGCGACGACCGTAACGATTCGTCCACTTACATCCGCGTCAACGGGGAACGCGTCCGCCGCTGAGCCGCGACGATCGAGCGCCGGCTATGCCCACATCCTTCGACGTCATCGTGATCGGCAGCGGCTTCGGCGGGGCGATCATGGCGCGCCGGCTGGCCGAACAAGGCATGCGCGTCCTCGTCCTGGAGCGCGGCCGCCGATGGGAGCCGAGCCAATACCCCAGGAAGCCCGACGACGCGTGGATCTTCAGCGACGAGCATCCCGCCCTGCTGCACGGATGGCTCGACATGCGCTTCTACCGCGGCATGACGGTCGCGCAGGCGGCCGGCGTAGGCGGTGGATCGCTGACCTACAGCAGCGTGGCGGTGGAGGCCCATCCGGATGTATTCACGCAGGGATGGCCAGCCGAGATCACACATCAGGAGCTGAAGCCCTACTACGACACGGTCGCGCGCGAAATGGACCTTCAGGTGATTCCCGACGGCCAGCTGACACGGCGCTTCGAGATCGCCCGTGACGCAGCGAGGAACCTCGGCTACGCGAATCGATTCACCAAGGCTCCCCTCGCCGTCAGCTTCAACGAGGACTGGAACTACCAACTCGAGGATCCCTTCAATCACAAACACTCGCGTCAGTTCACCAACGCGCACGGGCAGCGCCAGGGGACATGCATCCACCTGGGCAACTGTGACATCGGCTGCGACGTGCGCGCGAAGAACGGGCTCGACGTCAACTACATCCCGCGCGCCGAGCAGAAAGGCGCCGACGTGCGGCCGCTGCATCTGGTGCGGTACATCGAGCCGGCCGTCGCCAAGTACCGCGTCGTCTTCGATCGCATCGAGCATGGCCGTCTTATTCGCGGAGAGGAGATCGCCGACCGCGTCGTCCTTGCCGCGGGGAGCCTGGGAACCACCGAGATCCTGCTGCGATGCCGGGATCAGTACAAGACGCTGCCCTCGCTCAGTCCCACGCTCGGCACGCACTGGAGCGCGAACGCGAACTTCATCTCGATGGCCTTGTACTCGAAAGACGAGCACGTCAGGCAGTCGACCGGTCCCACGATCTCGAGCATCCTGGACTTCGCTGACGGCGGCTTCAGGAACCAGCGTTTCGTCATCGAGGACGATGGCTTTCCGAACGCGCTGCTAAATGCGATCAAGGCGTCGCTGGACAACCGGGTGCGAACCCGTTTCGGCCAGCATCTCCTGAAGGAGCTTGAGGAGCACGTGCGCGACGGCACACCGCTGCGCAACCTGCTCCTCTGGCTCGGCGCCGGCATGGACGCCGCGGACGGCAAGCTGCTCCTCAAGCGACGCTGGTTCATGCCGTGGAAACGCGTCCTGAACCTGGCGTGGGACGTCGACCAGTCCGAGCCGGTGCTGAAGGCGATGGAAGCGATGCACCAGAGCCTGACGGAGGCAACGGGCGGCCGCCCCCGCGCGCTTCCGACCTGGAGCCTGCTCAAGAGCCTTCTGACCCTGCACCCGCTCGGCGGCTGCGGGATCGGCACGTCGGCACAGAACGGCGTCGTCGATCACCTTGGTCGGGTGTTCGGTTACAAGAACCTGATCGTCGCCGACGGCGCGGTCCTGCCGACACCAACGGTGCGCAATCCATCACACACCATCGCCGCGCTCGCCGAGCGCATGGCCGCTCACGTCCAGTAGCAGAGGAGAGATCAATGCCTCCATCCCACAAGGGATTGCGCGAGCTGTTCACGTATCCGCTGATGTCCGCCATCTTCGACCGCCGCACGCGACGCGTCGCGCGCGGCACGTCGATCGTCTCGGGTCCGATCAGCTACACCAGCCCGAACAAGCCGGCGCCGCTCAGCGCACTCGAGGAAGCCGTCCTCGTCGTCTCCACGGGGTTGACCGGCAAGACGACGATGCACGACGTGCCGGCGAAGAACGAGGACGGCAGCGAGCGGTTCTCGGCGCCGCTCATCAACATCCTGGCGCGCTCCGCCAGCAGCATCGACAACGCGCACGCCGTGTCGTTTTTCCTGATCAACGACGAAGGCACGTGGCTGATCAAGCACGCGCGCAACCAGGAAGCATTGGCTCTTCTCAGCCAGCTGCCGCCGCGCTGGGAGGACTGGAGCGAGTCCGACTGGCTGGGCGCGGCCAAGAGCCTCAAGCACAAGTTGTACAAGGAGCGGCTCGACTTCCCGCGGCAGTGGCCGTACTACTTCATCTGGAACCGGCAGATCTCGAACCGGCCCGGCACGACGGTTCTTCTCCCGATCGTCGATCTCACGCGGCAGTTCATCAACGTGATCATCAGCCTGCTGTCCGAGGAGGATGGACAACGGCCGCTGTTCGTCGACGACTGGCAGCGATTCCGGCCGAGGACGCTCCTCGATTGGGGCGCCTGGTTCGGCAGCCGGATCGGCCTGGTGCCGAATATCTCGTACCAGATCATCGGCGGCGCGGCGCGCGCGCGTGGCAACTGGCTCAACACGGCGTATCCGGCGCCGATCGGGTTCGCCAACACGCTGCGCACCGATTACGAGACGTTCTTCCAGCTGCAGAACCTGATGCTCATCGCCCAGGGCATGGGGCTCGGCGCGTGGATCCACGCGGCCGTCGGCTCACCATATGTGTTCGAGCGCGACCCGGCCAAGGGAAAGTTCGGCATCGAATTCCGCATGCAGAAGCCGAAGACATGGAAGCGCTGGCCGCCTCTCCCGACGACGCTGGACAACCCGATCGGCATCGACGGTGTGCTCGAGTCGCTGACGCCGCCCTACGTCAAGTCGATGAACGACGCGGTGGACAAGGTGATCGAGGAGAAGTACGGACCGGCCGGCACCTACGGCAACAACGCGATCTTCGACCGGGCCTACAAGAAGAGCGAGTACGGTGACGCCTTTTTGAAGATGGCGAACCGCCGCCCGACGCCGCAGGCCGTGGAGTATGCGAAGGAGATCTGCAACTACATCTACGACACCTACGGGCGGTTCCCGGCGCACGTCAACGCCTTCCACCTCCCCGGCGTGTGGCTGCAGTTTTCACACCTGGAGCTCGAGTTCTACGAGAAGTACTTCGACGCCGACCTCTATCACCGGCAGGCTGCGCATGATCAACTGTGGGGGGACCACTGACATCATCGATGCCGGTGAATGGCAAACATGGTCGTTGACACCGCGCGCCCGGGTGCCGACAATGGCGGACTGGTGAGCGCGGTCAAGGCGTACCGGATGATGCTGGCGGTCAGCATCATCGCCAATCTGATTGTCGGGGTCATCATCTTCGGGTGGCCTGACGCCTTCACGAGTTTCGCAGGTCAGCCCGAGGCGTTCCCGAAGGCGTGGCCCCGTCACTGGGGCATGCAGCTGTGGGCGATCGACTTCCTGTACCTGCCAGGCTTGTGGGACCCTGAACAGAACCGCTGGCCGAACTGGATGGGGATCGTCATCCGGTTCACGTTTGCCGCCTTCTTCCTCAGCCAAGGTGACGGCTTCACCCCAATGGGAATCTACGACGGCGTCTCCGGGTTGGTGCTGCTGATTGCCTACCTTCCGGTGACCCGCGCCACGAAGCTCGAAGCGTAGGCCGGCCGGGTCTTGCGTGTCAGGCCAGCGTCCGAGCGTCAGCGGGTCTTCAAGTATTCGATGAGCGCCCGCTTCTCGTTCGCGGAGAGCGTCGTGCCGTACGTGTGCCCGCCGTTGCCATTGCCGGGCTGCGTCACGTCGAGCAGCGTGCCGAGACGCCGCGCGTCCGGGCCGTCGCTGATGAATCCCACGCGCGCCTGATCGTAGACGTCGTAGCCGCGCCAGAAGCGGGTGGGACGGTTGGCCGGAGGCTCGAGCAGATCGCTGAGCGTCGGGACCGATCCGTTGTGCAGGTACGGCGCATTCAGCCACACCCCGTCGAGCGGGGGAACGGCGTACCCGGACGACGTCTTCCTGAAGCTCGAGAACTTCCAGTCGTGTCCGTCGGCGAACGCGTTGAACGCATCTGCCGATCGCTCGAACCACGCGTCGAGACGGGCGCGGTCGGTACCGGTCTCGGCCAGCGGGATCGGAGCGTTGGCCCGGGTGCTGTTGGCGTCGTGGCATGACGCGCAGTTGGCGGCGTAAGTCGCCGCGCCGGCCGCGGCCAGCGTCGCGTCCACAGCGAAGGGATACTTCGGCGGCGTCAGGTCGTTCAGGTACTCCATGACGCGGCGCAGGCTCGACGGTTGGCGGGGATTGGTGCGATCCCACATCACCGTATCGATATCCATCCAGCGTGTCGAAGCGCCTTCGAGCACCGCCGACGCCCGCACGACCTCGCGCAGGGAGGTGTTGGATCGATCCCACAGGTAGCCCTGCGCCTCGCGGTTCTTCAGGTGCCACAGCGGCATCGCGTCGGCGACTCCGGTCGTGCCATCGAACGGGCCGCGAAGGATCGTGAACTTCGCCTGGCTCACGAGATCGGCCCGCCCGCGTCCCCATGCGGTCTGCTGCGCGTCCGTCGGCTTCTCGCCAAGCCGCAGCAGCGCGCGGCGCGTGTCCGGGATCAGCACGAAGCGGTAGAGCAGCTGATCGGGCAGCGACAGCTTCACGTTCCGGGCAATTTCGTTGAGGATGGTATCGGCGGAGAAACGCGGGTCCGATGCCGCGGCGACAAGGAACCGCACGTACTCCTGTGCGCCGGTCTGGTGAGCGGACGCGCCGGGATAGACCATCGGCGCATCCGTCGGCGTGGCCCGGACGGTCGCGGTGTGACACAGGGCACAGTTGACGCCGACGCGAGGCACGCCGATCTCGACCTTCGAGAGGCCGATCGGCATCTCGTGGCCATCACGCGCGATGATGCCAATCGACGCGTAGCCCCCGGGCGTGGGAAGGTACTCGGGGAAGATGCGCGGCAGCACCAGCCAGATCCAGTAGGGAACGCCGCGCTCTTCCTCGGTGCCGATCGACGCGTAGAGAAAGTGATCTTCGGCCGACTCGAACTGCGGCACCGCCGCCACGCGATGGAGGCGGTAGTAGCCATGCAGGCTGACCGTGCCCATCAGCAGGACGAGCACGACCAGGATCCATCCCACGCGCGACATCAGCAGCTCACTCAGAAAGTCTTGAGATACTCGACGATGGCGCGCTTGTCGTCATCGGAGAGCGTTGTGCCGTAAATGTGGCCGGTGTTGGCGTTGCCCCGCACGCTGGTGTCGTAGCGGGTGAACACCTGCCCGTCGGCTTCGGCCACGTCGGAGACGAACCCGAGCTTGACCTGATCGAACACGTCGTAACCGCGGTAGAAGGCCTTCGGACGCGACTCCGGCGGCTCGAGCAGGTCGCGCATCGTCGGCACCGAGCCGTTGTGGAGGTACGGTGCGCGGAGCCAGATGCCGTCGAGCGGATGGTTGGCGTAGCCGTTCGTCTTGCGGAAGTGCGAGAACCGGTACGGCGAATCGGGATAGAGGCCGTACTGGTTGGAGGCGAAGGCCGGCGTGTACGAGTTGAGGCGATACGGATCGGTGCCGATGGTCCCGATCGATTCGACCTGGCCCACGCGGGCTCCCGAAATCACGCCGTCACGGAAGCGCTGGTCGGCGTGGCAGTTCGCGCACAGCTGCTGATAGATCGGCGCCCCGCGCGAGGCCAGCGCCTGGTCGACCGGATAAGGGTACTTCGGCGGCGGCAGCGTCCAGATCCAGTCGCGGACGCGCTGCAGGTTGTCGTGATCCACGGTCACCGGCGTCACGCCGGCGCCGAGCGCTGCGCTCAGGTTGCGTTCATCCACCGAGTCGTTGTCGCCGTCCCAATGCAGGTGCATGCCTTGGCGCGGCTTCTGGTTCCAGATCGATGGGTAGTCCGACGCGCCGATTAGCTCGCTGGGCGGAACCTTGCTGAGATCCCAGTTGAACTGCACCGACTTGTACGGGTTGAACGTGTCGACGCGTCCCCGCCCCCACTTCGGTACGGTGTCGGCCATGGCGGGCCCGATACGATTCCGCAGGTTCAGCGTGGTGACCTTCAGTCGCTCGATCAAGCCGAAGTCGAGCAGGGCGCGCTCGAACAGCGACGGTCCGCCCTTCTTCGGCAACCGGCCCTTGATCGCGTCGGCGGTCAGGCGAGCGTCGAGCGAGCACTCGAGCACGAACTGGACGAAGGCCTGGAGGTCGAGACGGTTGGCGGGCATGCCGAGCACGATTCGCGGAGGCGATTTCGGCGTCTCGCGGACGGTGCCGGTGTGGCACACGGCGCAGTTCAACCCTACGTTGTCGAGGCCGATGCGGCGGCGCCTGGAGACGCCGATCGGCAGATCCTTGCCTTCCTCGGTGATGAAGCCGAAAGTCGAGTACCCCCTCGGCAGCTTGTCGCTGCAGATCGACGGCAGCGACGTGAACACCCAGTAGGGCGGCAGCACGCCTCCAATCGGCGCGAGGATCGACCCCCCCGGCTCGCTTCCGATTGACCCGTACTTGAAGTGCTCCTCGATCGGCTCGTAGGTCACCGGGCGATCGGTTGAGAGCGAAACGACCGCCCAGATGCCGACGAGAACGCCCAACGTCACGGCGGCGAGGCCAAGGAACGTGAGCGCGCGCCGAATCATTACGAGAAGGCCGGGGGCTGAAACACCGACATCACGTCCTCGAGCATCGCATCCCGGCTCGAGAACCGGCTTTCTTCATAGCAGCCGAGCGGGTCCTGGACCACGTGAACAAGGCACTTGTTGCAGTAGGTACAGGGGCGCTCTGCCTGGTCGCGGCCGGCGGCGAACTGCTTGACGAGATCGTTGTTGGCGATGAGCGGCCGCGCCATGCTCACGGCGTCGCAGTCGCCGTTGGTGATCGCCTTGCGAATCACGGACGCGGTCTGGAAGCCGCCCGTGCAGATCACCGGCACGGACACGGCCTGCTTGATCACGCGTGAGTCCGGGAGCGTCAGCCCTTCGATCTGGTCCTTCGGGACACCCGCGTCGTTCCACGCCTTGCGGAAAACCGCAGCCGTGAGGTCGCCGTGGAAGAAGAGCAGGTTGCGGAACGTGTTGGTGCCGCTCGAGGCGAGCTGGTCGTAGGTGTCGGCCAGCACCTTCACGTCGATGTCCGCGCCGGCCGGGTTGCGCGGGTGGGGGAAGGAGCTCCCGGTCGAGACGTGAATCGCGTCGACGCCGGCGTCGACGAGCCACTTGCAGACCTTCGCCGACTCCTGGACCGTGTTCCCCGAGCCTTCGCGCCTGAGGAACAGCAGCGAGTCGTTGAACTCGGTCGCGCTGATCTTCATCTGCAGGTGGAAGTCGCGCCCCACGCGCGCGCGGATCGCCTTCACGATCTCGATGACGAATCGGGCCCGATTCTCCAGCGAGCCGCCGTACTCGTCCTTTCGGTCGTTGATGGCCGAGCTGAGGAACTGGGTGATGAGGTAGCCGTTGGCGCCGTGCAGTTCGACCCCGTCGAGACCCGCCTCGCGCGCCCGGCGGGCGCCCTCGGCGAAGGCCGCCACCGCTTCCTTGATGTCGGCCGTCGTCATGCGATCGCACTCGAAGCCGTGGAGCGGGTCGCGCTTGTCGGTCGAGCTGAGGCCTTTCGCGTATTTCAGGTCGGGGATGTCGCGCTGCCGCCCGCCGTGGCTCAACTGCAGGATGAACTTGCAGTCGTGCTGATGAACCGCCTCCCCGAGCGCCCGCCAGAACGGGATGCGGTCGTCCAGATGGATGGTCGCGTAGTTGGGGATGATGCGGCCTCGGGCGTGCACCGGCACGAAGGAAGAGATGATGGCGCCTACGCCCCCTTTGGCGAACTTCAGCTCCCAGTTGATGCGGACGTGGTTGCCAGAGCCGTCGTAGTTATCGAACCGGCCCGCCACGTTGGAGCGGAAGATCCGGTTCTTCACGGTGAGATTGCGGAACACCAGCGGTTCGAAGATGACGTCGGACATGTAGGGCCTCGCGGGGAGCCATTCAAACACGAGCTCTGCAGTCGCACCAAGTAGATTCGCCAGGTTTTGCCCTATGGAGCCACCGGTTGAGCTTGGCCTGACCGTACGATCAAAATTAGAGGAAGGACGCTTCCTCGACGCAGCGCATGTATTCCGTGGTTGCGCTCATGCGATCTGCTCTGCGTTGTCCGGATCCACCTCGCGCCGACTGGCCCGCG
>DAIRVG010000183.1:8729-11369 GCA_036802945.1 Vicinamibacterales bacterium | reverse complement strand
TTAGCGATCCACCTCGCCGAACACGGGATCGACCGAGCCCATGATGGCGACGACGTCGGCCACCTTGTGGCCCGGGATGATGTGCGGAAGGATCGACAGGTTGGAGAAGGAGGCGCCGCGCCATTTCATCCGGTACGGCTTCGCGCTGCCATCGGCGATCAGATAGCAGCCGACCTCTCCGCGCGGCCCCTCGACTCGCGCGTAGCTCTCGCCCTTCTGAATCCGGATCTGCGCGACCGACTTCAGTGCCGGCCGTGACGAGATCGGCCCGGCGGGCAGCTTGTCGAGCGCCTGCCGGACGATCTTGATCGCCTCGCGGAACTCGACCATCCGCACACGGTAGCGCGCGAAGCAGTCGCCGTCAGTCTCCACCGGGATGCGGAAATCGAAATCCTCGTACGACGAGTACGGCGCCGTCCGCCGCAGGTCCCACGGGATGCCGGAGCCGCGCAGCAGCGGGCCCGCGATGCCGACATCCTGTGCCAGCTCGCGCGAGACCACTCCGACGCCCTTCGCCCGGGCGAGGAAGAACGGGTTCTGCTCGAGCATCTGCTCGTACTCGCCGATGCGCTGGTCGATCCGATCGATCGTCGCGCGGCACTGCGCCGCCCATCCGTCCGGGAGGTCGTAGCGCACGCCGCCGACCTGGTAGAAGCCGTACAGCAGGCGCGCGCCAACGAGCGACTCGAACAGGTCGAGGATGTCCTCGCGTTCGCGGATGCAGTAGAGAAAGATCGTCGCGCCGCCGCCGAGCGCGCCCCCCATGTCCATGCACCATGTGCCGAGCCAGAGCAGGTGCGAGGCGACCCGTTGCAGTTCGGCGCAGATCACCCGGAGGTACTGCGCGCGCTTCGGGACTTCGACCTTGCCAATCTCCTCCGCCGCCATGACGTACGCGAACTCGCTCGTCATCGCGGCCACGTAGTCGGTCTTCGACGCAATCGACGGGTACTGCGCGTAGGTGAGCGTCTCGGCGAGCTTCTCGTGACAGCGGTGCAGGTAGCCGATCACCGCGTCCACGGCAACAACCGTCTCGCCTTCGAGCGTGACGATGGCGCGGAACACGCCGTGCGAGGAGGGGTGCTGCGGCCCCATGTTCATGGTGATCCGCTCGGGACCAGCCCAATCCAGCTCGACGCGCGCCACGGTTGATTGATCGAGCATCGTGGGGGCCTACCTGTACGGCGGATGCGGCGTGTCGACCGCGTATGACTTCAGGAGTGGATGCCCTTCCCAGGTGTCTTCGAGCAGGATGCGGCGCAAGTCAGGGTGTCCGTCGAACCGGATGCCGAACATGTCCCAGCACTCGCGTTCCATCCAGTTGGCGCCGCGATAGATCGGTGTGAGCGACGCGCACGTCGAGACGCCGGGGCCGAGCCGAGTCTTCATCATGACCGCGAGGCCGTCGTCGAGGTTGTCGACCTTCGCGACGACCTCGAGTCCCTGTTCCTTCCAGTCGACCGCGGTCAGGAACGAGAAGAAGCAGCAGCCGAGGGTCTCCTTCGCGAATCCCGCCAGCTCCGCCCAATGGCCCGGCGCCACCGTCACCATCAGGGGTGTTCCGGTTCCCACCTCGGCGCCGCTGAAGCGCGCGCCGATCGCCGATCTCGCGTCATCAGGGCTCACGGCGTCAATCGACCTTTTCGTTGGGCGCGGCGCGCTGGCCGGTGCGCTTGAAGTGTTTGATTTGCTCCTGGAGCAGGAGCAGTCCGTTGAGGAGCGATTCCGGTGGCGGCGGACATCCAGGGACGTAGACGTCCACGGGGATGACGCGATCCACGCCTTTCACCACGTGATATCCGTGGCGGAACGGCCCGCCGGAATTCGCGCACGATCCCATCGACACCGCCCACTTCGGGTCCGGCATCTGCTCGTAGATGCGGAGGAGCATCGGCGCCATCTTGATCGTCACGGTGCCCGACACGATCATCAGGTCCGAGTGGCGCGGCGACGCCCACGGCACCATACCGAGGCGCTCGACGTCAAAGCGTGAGCAGAAGGTCGCCATCATCTCGATGGCGCAGCACGCGAGACCGAAGGTCACGGGCCAGACCGACGACTTGCGGGCCCAGTTGAGAAACGCGTCGGCGGCCGTCGTCACGACGAAGCCGCCGGGAAAGCTATGGATCCCCTCGGTCACCGACTCGAAGAGCACCGAGTGCTTGTCATCGACGGGACGCGTCTTGTGCAGCAGCTCCCACTCCTGGAGATCCTTGAAGTTTCTCCAGATGGGAGCCGGAATCTCCGGTATCGGACCCTTCACTGCCACTCGAGGATCCGCTCCCGGTAGGCGTAGACCCAGCCCAGACCGAGAATCGCGATGAACAAGACCATGGTGACGAGGCCGCGGGCGCCGAGCGTGCGAAGCACGAGGACCCACGGAAACAGGAACACGGCAAGCGCGTCGAAGACGATGAAGATCAGCGCGACGAGATAGAAGCCGACGGGGAAGCGCACCCACGCTTCGCCGACTGGCTCGGCGCCGCACTCGTAGGTGTTACTCTTCGAGCCGACCAGCGGCCGGTGCGGGCTGAGCACCCACGCGGCACCCAGCGACACCAGCGCGAACGCGAGGATGAATCCGAGATAGATGACGACCGACAGGTAACCGCTCACCGGCTGCTCCAACCCCTAGCAATG
>DAIRVG010000183.1:5565-8629 GCA_036802945.1 Vicinamibacterales bacterium | reverse complement strand
TCTATCTGAAGCTCTCGACGATCTCGTCGAGCGCGGCCTTGCCCGGGCGCGTCCTCGACTGGTCGAGGGACGCGAGCGGCTCGTCGACGAGGCCAAGCATGTCGACGAAGTCCTGCCTGTTGGGCTCGACGTACAGAATGCCGGTGGCGTATTCGCCGCGCCGCGCGGTCTCGTGCAGCATCTGCAGCGCCTTCCCCTTGTCAGTGGGGTGGTAATCCTCCGCCAGCTTGGTCAACACGATCCTCGACCCGTTGTGCAGCGTCACTGTGGTCGTCGTCCCCGGGTCGTACTCGATCGTGATGTCCTCGAAATATGGGACAAAACCGACCTCCGACAGGGGCTCGTCGTGATCCTTGACGTACGCGTAGCTCTTGGTCGAGCCCTCGTGGTCGTTGAAGGTGACGCACGGCGACAACACGTCGATCATGCTGGTGCCGCGGTGGCTGATAGCCGCCTTGAGGATCGCCTTCAGCTGTTTCGGGTCGCCCGAGAACGAGCGCGCGACGAACGACGCGCCAAGCTCGATGGCCAGCGCGCAAGTATCAATCGGCGGCAACTCGTTGATGACGCCGGTCTTCAGCGTGGAACCGAGGTCCGCGGTCGGCGAGAACTGCCCCTTCGTCAGGCCGTAGCAGCCGTTGTCCTCGATGATGTAGACAATCGGCAGGTTTCGGCGCATCAGGTGGACGAACTGCCCGATGCCGATGGCGCCCGTGTCGCCGTCGCCGCTGACGCCGATCGCGATCATCTTGCGATTCGCCACAACCGCGCCGGTGGCGAGTGACGGCATCCGCCCGTGCACCGAATTGAAGCCGTGGGCCGCGTTGAGGAAATACGCCGGGCTCTTGCTCGAGCAGCCGATGCCCGACAGTTTGATGACGTCGGTCGGCTGGATGCCGAGCTCGAAAAACGAGTCGATGATGCGCTCGGTGATGGCGTTGTGCCCGCACCCGGCGCACAGCGTCGTCTTGGCGCCGCGGTAGGCGGTCGACTCGAGACCGATGTAGTTCAGCTTTTTTCCCGACGGCGGGGGCGTAGTGACGGTCGACATGCAATTCTCCCGGATGTCAACCACGAAGAGTTTTTGAAATCGTCGTGGCCTTCGTGGTTATCCCTGTTCCTGTTTCAGCAATTCAGTCGTCAATGACCGCCCGTCGATCGGCAGCCCGTAGTAATGGCGGATACTCCGCAGCTTGGCGACCTGCTGCGGGTTGCATTCCAGCTTGATCAGGCTCCACATCTGCCCGTCGCGGTTCTGATCCACGACATAGACGCGGTCGTGCGCATCGATGAAGTCGAAGAGCTCTTTGGTGAACGGGAACGCGCGAAGCCGGAAATACGACGTGTCAATCTTCTGTTCGTTCTTCAACTGGTCGCGCGTCTCGATCAGCGCCCAGTGCGACGTGCCGTAGGCGATGATGCCGATCCCGCCACGGCCCGACAGCTGCACCTCGGGCTTCGGAACCAGCGTCCGCGCCGTCTCGAACTTCTTCGTCAGACGATCGAGGTTGTTCGTGTAATCGTCGGCGCGCTCGCTGTATAGCGCCTTCTCGTTGTGGCCGGAGCCGCGGGTGAAAAAGGGGGGCATGCCGTCGCCCGGCACCGTACGGTACGGGATACCGTCGCCATCCACGTCGCGATACCGAGCAAACTCACCTACCGCCTTGAGTTTGTCGGCATCGAGCCGCTTGCCCCGGTCGTACCCCTTCGTCGGGTAGTCGAACGGCTTCGACATCCAGGTGTTCATGCCGAGATCGAGATCCGACATGACGAAGACGGGCGTCTGGAGCCGCTCCGCAAGGTCGAAGGCCTCCATTGCCATCGTGTAGCACTCGGTGACCGACGAGGGCAGCAGCATCGGATGCTTCGTGTCCCCGTGCGACAGCACCGCGGTCGACAGGATGTCCTGCTGGCCTGTGCGCGTCGGAAGACCCGTGGACGGCCCCGCGCGTTGAACGTCGAAGATGACCGCGGGCACCTCGGCGTAGTACCCAAGGCCCGTGAACTCCGCCATGAGCGACAATCCGGGCCCCGCCGTGGACGTCATCGCGCGGGCGCCCATCCAGCCGGCGCCGATGACCATGCCGAGCGCGGCAATCTCGTCCTCCGCCTGGATGACCGCGTAGGTCGCTTTGCCCGTTTCCGGATCCTTCCGGTACTTCTTCAGATAGTCGATCAGCGACTCGCAGAGCGATGAGGAGGGGGTGATCGGATACCACCCGACGAACGTGACGCCAGCCATCATGCAGCCGATGGCGGCAGCGGCATTTCCCTCGATCAGGATCATGTTCTCCGTCTGGCCTTCCATCGGCTCGACGACGAAGGGATCACGCTTCGGGAGGCTGGCCTCGGCATAGTCGAAGCCGGCCTTCAGCGCGTTCATGTTCAGCTCGATCGCCTTGAGCTTCTTCCCCATCTGCTTCCGCAGCGCCTTCTCCATCTGCACCATGTCGATCGAAAGCAGCCGCGAGAGGACGCCGTCGTAAATCATGTTGCGCACGAGACGGCGCAGCTTGGCGTCGTGCGTCACGGGGGAAATCAGCTTATCGAAGGGAACCGGATAGAAGATGAGATCCGTGCGCAGTTCGTTCAACTTCAGCGGCTCGTCATAGATCACAGCCGCGCCAGGGGTCAACGTCAGGACGTCCTCCTTGGCGGTCTCGGCGTTCATCGCCACGAGGACGTCGATCTCCTTCTTTCGGGCGACGTACCCCTTGCTGCTGGCCCGGACCGTGTACCACGTGGGAAGGCCGGCGATGTTCGACGGGAACATGTTCTTGCCGGACACGGGGATGCCCATCTGGAAGATGGAACGCAGGAGCACGAGATTGGCTGTCTGGCTTCCCGATCCGTTGACAGTGGCGATCTGAATGGAGAAATCGTTGACGATGCGTTCGGCAGTCGCGGTGGTGCCTGTTTCCTGTTCGACGGGCGCGGTCACTGACATGTGTCGTATCCCTGCTCCTCAAGCCTCACACGCATAACCTATAGAGGAGATTGCAGATAAATGAACGGACCAAACCCTCAAATTTTATAGAGCCAGCTCAACTTGCGCAAGTACGCC
>DAIRVG010000183.1:3556-5465 GCA_036802945.1 Vicinamibacterales bacterium | reverse complement strand
CGTGAGGGGGACGTGTGTCGCGTTCCACGCGAGGACCGCGCAGTTCAGGAGGGGGTCGCCTATATCGGAGTAGAGATCGGTCGTGAGGACAGGCAGGAGATTACGAAACAGGAGCGCGGTGATCAGCGAATAACCGAGCGCCGCCGCGAGGGCTTGCGACACGATGCGTGGAACTCGGGACCACAAGATCGGGACGGGTCTCAAGACCCGTCCCTACCTTATAGAACCGCGTGTCGGCCTAATTCGTCGCGGTGGTCGGGAAATTCGCCACGCGGCGCGCCGCGCCGGAGAGCTCGAGGATGTGCAGTCCGGTGTTCGCCCGATCGACGATGTAGATGTAGCCGCGGTCGTCCACTTCGACGTTATTGGTCTGAATCGCGATCTTGCAGCGTTCGTCCGCGCCTCGTCCCACGCAGCGCTTGTCCGTCTTCGTGTTCATAGGAGGAATGAAGTAGGCGATCTCCTTCGGGTTGAATGGATCGCGTACATCAAGGGCGCGTAAGCCGGCGTTGAAATACGCCACGAAGAGCACCTTCCCGTAGTAGATCGGCGTCATGTTCTCGTTGGTCGAGTGCGCGCCGAACCGGCCGCCCTTCGTGCAGAAGTTGCCGCTCGATTCCGGCACGGTCCAGGACGACACGCCAACCATCTTCGATTCGAAGGTCGCGTCGATCATCCGCACGAACTGCCTGGCCTCAGTACATTCGTTCGCCGTCGTCTCGCCAATCGCGACGATGAAGTCGCGCATGCCCTGCGTCGTTGGCGGCGGGAAGCCCTCGCCGCGATCGTGCGTGCCCGCCGCGGTATTCGTGATCACCTGCGGAACGATCTGCTTGCCGAACTCGGGCAGCGTCATGTGGAGCAGCGGAAACACGGTATGCGCGCCGACATCGATCGGCAGGTCGAGCTGCCCGACCACCGGATACCGAAGATTGGCGTCAGTCGGCTCCTTCGGCCCTTCGAGCAGCTTCTTGCGATCGACGATCTGCACGACTCCGTAGCGGCCGGTGCCGTACCCGAAATACACGCGATTCAGCTTCGGGATCGAGATCGGCCCGTGCAGCTCGGTGGGCACGGGATTCACCGTCGAGCCCGGCTGTTGTCCGGGCAGGCCGAAGTCTCGGATGAAGACCGGGTGCGCCGGATCGCTCATGTCGTAAATCTTCGCCATGCGCGCCGTCCGCCATGCCGGGTCGCCGCCGACCAGATACGCGATGCCGGTCTCGCATTCCCACCAGCTCTTATGCGTGTCCTTCAGGTTGTTCACGATGAGGGTGACGCGCGACGGCTTTTCCGGAGTCGTCACGTCCCAGACTTCGTGGCCGGTGGTGCCGAGCGAACGAAGCAGGTAGAACTTGCTCTTGTCCGCCTTCGGCAGGTCGGCGCCGCTGCACGTGCGCACCATCTGCGCCTGACCTGGACCCGGCGCTTCCCCAGCGCGACCCGGCCCTGCCCCACCGCCCGGAATGTGAGCGACATATCTGGGCTGCCGGGGATTGGTGACGTCGACGATTGACGTGCCGTTGTCCTCGAGCTTGCCCGTGAGCAGGTTAGGCATGGAGCCCGCGTGATGCCCGATGTACGCGATCCACCGATCGCCCTGCTTCTGGATGACAGGCTGGTACGCGCTCCGCGCCTGCAGATCGTTTGACCCGACAAGGGCCATGTCGCGCGATTCCGCCCTCTGCTGCTGCGCGGTCATCGTTACAGCAAGCGTGCTGCCGAGCACCGCCACCACCACCGCCATCGTCACGTGCCAGCGTCTCATATCGCTCCCCTTTCATCGGGATTCGGGGTTCGGGATTCGGGATTGGAGATCCGGGATCCGGGACAGCCCCAAGTCCGGCCCTTTCATAGAGGGATCCGCGAAGGATGTCAAGCGGAACGCGTTGTAGGCCGCGATTGCTGC
>DAIRVG010000183.1:0-3456 GCA_036802945.1 Vicinamibacterales bacterium | reverse complement strand
TGATACAGCTTGGTCAGGACGAACTCGCGATGACCCAGAGCTTCGGCGCACGTGAGCCGGCCGTTGCACGTCCGGATGACCGTCTCAATCAGCCGATCCCCTGCCTGATCGAGCGTCATCTCACGCCGCAGGATGCCGGAGACGTCGAGGTCGATGTGCTCGGACATCGTTCGCGCCGTCTTTGGATTGGCGGTGAGCTTGATCACGGGCTCGATGGGATTGCCGATGACGTTGCCCTGCCCGGTTGGAAACAGGTGCACGACGAAACCTGCCGCCGCCTGCAGCGTGACGCACTCCGCGGCCGCCGACGAGGTGTCCATGTAATAAAGCCCGGGACCTTTGGCGGGGGCCTCGGCCGGTTTCAGCACGTCGATAAACTTTGCTTTCCGGCCGATCTTCTGCAGATTGCCGAAGGCCTTTTCCTCGATGGTCGTCAGCCCGCCGCTGATGTTCCCTTTCGTGGGCTGAGATTCCGACAAATCGTCCGTCTTGTGACGCTCGATGACTGCCTGATAGTCATTGAAGACGCGCAGAAACCTCTCCCTGACTTCCGGGCTGGCGGCGCGGCTCGCGCAGACGATCTCGGCGCCGGTGAGCTCTGACGTTTCACCAAAGCACGTGGTCACGCCCAGCGGGTCGAGCTTGTCAATCAGGTTGCCGACAGTCGGACACGAGGCGAGGCCCGATGTGGTGTCGCTCTCGCCGCACTTGGTCGAGATAAAGAGCTGCTCAATCGAGCACGGCTCGCGCTGCTGCTCCGACGCCCACTGCACGAGCTCGCGTGCCTTGCGCGACGCGGAGGCGATCGTGCTGATGTCGCCGTGACCCTCGATCGCAAGTCCCTCCACGGGCTTGCCGGTCTTCGCAATGCCGTCGACGATGCGGCCGGTCCACCCGGGCTCGATGCCGATGACCACGCACGCGGCCACGTTCGGGTTCGAGCCGATGCCGATGAGCGTACGGAAGAAAAGCTCGAGGTCCTCGCCAAACTGCAACCGGCCGTAGGCGTGAGGAAGGGCCATCGTCCCCTTGATATTGTTCGCGACGGCTTCGCAGGCCGCGTTCGATAGATCGTCAAGGGGCAGAATCACGACGTGATTACGAATCCCTACCCGGCCGTTCTCACGGCGATACGCGTGAAAATCGTGGCGTCCCACCGTTACCACCTCTTCGTCTTCAGATTGTGAACATGCACGTGGCGACCCTTGCCGACGGGAGCGACGGCGCGGCCGACGTCATGACCGTATTTCAGAACGGTGTCGCCCGTCTTGATGTCGTTGATTGCGATCTTGTGGCCGAGGGGCACCGCGTCGAGGGCGGTGAGCCTGACCGTTTCATCGGTTTCCATGATCCAGCCGGTGAGCTCCTTGTTCGGCTGCACGTCCTCGACCACAACCACGCCGACCGTGTCGGCCTTATCGTGCACGATGAAATCTGTCGCCATGTACGCGATGTCTCCAATGAATTCGTTCGTGGGGCTGAAACGCGTGTCAGTTCGTGAAGATGTAGACCGCGCCGGAATTGGTGGCCTCGTTGTCTGACTGATTGCCATTGAGGCCCCTGGAGCCGCCGTCTTCGTTGTGGGCCCCGATTGCCATGGTCCGGCCGTCTCCGCTCAACGCGACCGCGCTGCCGAACTCGTCACCCGATTCATTGTTCGAGCTCTTGATGTAGGCGCGCTGCGTCCAGGTGGCGCTGCTTCGGGTGTACAGGTACGCGGCGCCGGATTCCTCGGCCTGCGTCTCACGGTTTCTCCAGGGGTCCAGATGATCGACGATCAGGAACGGCAGGAGCTGGGGTCCGTGGATGCCAGGGGCGGCGTCGTCCTGCAGATAGGCAGCGACGGCGAGCGTCGTGCCGTCCCCACTCAACGCGAGCTTGACGCCGAATGAGTTGTACGGCCGTGGATTCGAGGCCTTGATGAAGGCCTGTTCGGTCCACGTGCTGCCGGTGCGGACGAACACGTACGCGGCACCCACCCAGATATTCGCGAACCCGCGCGGGGGCGAATCGGCGTCGCAGCCGGCAGGATTGACACCTGGCGTCAGGCAATCTTCATCGCCTGCGCCCGCCGCTATCGTGTTGCCGTCGTCACTGATGGCCACCGAGTAGCCCATCTGATCTGTGCCCTCGTTCTTCGATCCCTTCAGGTACGCCTGCTCGTTCCAAGCACCTCCGGTGCGCGTGAAGACGTACACCGCGCCCGCGCCGTTGGCGAGGTTGTCGTGCGCGGGGTTGACGCCTCGCCCGGAGCCACGCTCATCGAACGCACTCGCGACGAGCGTGTTTCCGTCGGCACTCAGCGCCACCGAGAACCCGAACATGTCGCCCTGCTCGGAGTTGGAGCTCTTGAGATACGCCTGCTGCGCCCAGGTGGAGCCGGTCAGGGTGAAGATGTACACGGCGCCCGACGATGGCACGGAGTCGTCGGTTTGTTTTCCGTTGATCGTCCGGGCCGAGCTGTCTTCGACGTGCGCGCCCACGGCGATCGTGCCGCCATCGTCATTGATGGCGACCGAGTAGCCGAACTGGTCTCCGTCGCCCGGCTCGTCCCCGATTGCGGGCCTGCCCGTATTTGACGCCTTGATGTAGGCCTGCTGCGCCCAGATGTTACCCGTGCGGGTGAACACGTAGACGGCGCCTGCCTGCGGAATCGAGTTGTCGGACTGGTTTCCATTGATGCCAGTGGCGGCGCTGCTTTCCCATTGGGCGGCAACCACCAGGGTGTTGCCGTCGCGGCTCAACGCCACCGAGGATCCGAAGTGGTCCCCCTGCTCAGCGTTCGATGCCTTGACGTACGCCTGCTGCACCCAGGTGTCACCCTGGCGGGAAAAAACATACACGGCGCCGGCGGCGTACGCCGAATTGTCGTTCTGGTTGCCGTTGATGCCCCTGGAGCCGCCGCGCTCATAACGAGCCCCGACCGCCATGGTGTTTCCGTCTCCGCTAATTGCCACGGAATCGCCGCTATGCCCCTGGTTGCCGCCGCCGCAAGCGAAGTGGTCGTACGCCTCCGCATTCGAGGCTTTGATGTATGCGCTCTGCTTCAACTCGGTTGACGGGCCAGCGGGTGCCGCCCGGCGTCCTTGATCCTGGACAATGACGACACCGGCTGCCAGCGGCGACAGCACCAAGACCGCAACAAGGGTTTCGACTCTCATCTCGCAGGTCCATCCCGGTACTTCACGATCAGATGCGCCTTGTTGGACGTCCCGTTGCCCGCGCCTCCCTTGCCGTCGATCAACGTGCCTTCGTCAATCACCAGCGCCGGCTGCTCCTGGGCGACAAGACGCACAGCAGAGGCCCTCGCTGACTTCTCTCTCTACGTCTCGGCACTTCCCGTTCGGGAACGCAAACGATACTTCTGGCGTCCAGGTGCGTCAATCCGTCCGGCGGCGGGTGTACTGGCATAAGCCGACGCTTATCGCGGACGCGGCCAAAAAAAGGCCGGGTCCA
>DAIRVG010000182.1:0-11409 GCA_036802945.1 Vicinamibacterales bacterium | reverse complement strand
CGGCGCGGCCGGGCGTTTTCCGACCTCGTGATTTCCGGCCAATAAACGCGGGGGCGCACCGTCGAGGCAGTGCATCGGGAATTGCAGGCATCTGGACCATGACCGAGTCCAGGGTCGCTGCAATCATATTGTTGACGCTCTTTACCGTTGCGTGCGGAGGCTTCACCACCGTCGCGCCAACGGCACCCTCCTCCATACCGGCGTCCTCAGTGTCGTCCGTATCTCCGGCGCTTACACCTGCTCCGGCACATTCAATCGGCCCCGACGTACCGGCGGGGCTGATCTCGAATCAGCAGGTCATCAGCGGTTCGGTTGGTCCGCTGGTCCCCAACGCAGCACCGTGCTATCTCGAGCGTTACTCGTGCGAGAGGTACCGCTTCACCATGGATCGGAATGGCGCTGTGGAAGTGACGTTGAGGTGGGAAGGCAGTGAACGGGCGATGCTGATCCAGCTTTATCGCGCCGGCGCGGGTCTGGTGCACGAGGATCTGGCACCGCGCGGCGGGCCTCCGACGATTGCCTTCCGGCGGACCGATATCACCGCAATGGACTACGAGCTTCGCGTCGTGAACATGGAACCCGCTACGACGCACGCCTTCAATCTGACACTGACGACCTGGGAATAGCGCGGGGCCGCCTACAGGACGATGACCCTGGAGCTCTTGCTCGACATGCACTGCCAGCGCGCGTCCGGCAACACGAAGACAACGACGAGGCGGTAGGTCAGCTCGAGCGTCTGCGCTTTGCTCGAGCCAACCTCACGAGCGCGTCACATCGACGGTATCTAGCACGGCTCGGCCAGCGCCACCATTCGCTCGAGCGGAATGATCTGGCCGGTCTTCTTCGCGCTCGCCTTGACGGCGTTGTATTCGATCGTCGCCTCGCGAACCAAGTTCGCGTTGTAGTCGGGCGTCAGGGTGCCGTTCCACTCCTGGTACCAGCGGACGGTATCCATGATGAGACGCTCCGGGCCGATCCAGTTGTCGAACCGCCCGAGGCGGATTTCAGCGGCGGCCGCCCCCGGTGTCATCTTGGCGTCGTAGCGCTTTCGCGCCTCGACACCGAGCACCCGGAAGTAGCCGGCCATCTCGGCAAGCTCCTTCTTGCCACCGATCGGGCCGTGACCGGGCACGATGACATCGACATCCCAGCCCGCAATCTTGTCGCACGTCTCGAGCCACTTGGTGATGTAGCTGTTGTTGGCGTACGGCGCCACCCAGAAGAACGCCACGTCTCCGGCAAACAGGATCTTCTCTTTCGGGAGGTACGCCATGACGTCCCCCCACGTGTGGGCCGGTCCCACGAATCGGAATTGCACTTCAGTCCCGCCGATGTAGTACGTCACGTCATCCTTGAACGTGACGGTTGGCGGAACGAGCGTGCGCGGCTCGGCGCCTTCCGCCACGCCCGGCGTCGGGGCCCACGTCTTTGGCGTGTTCGCGACCGCCTTCAGCACTTCCTCGCGGCAGTAAGGGTGACTGCTGATCTCCGCGTGCGTGAAGAACTGGTTGCCGTTGACGTGATCGCCATGATGATGCGTGATCATCAGCCGGCCGATGTCCTTGCCGGTCGCCTGCTTCGATGCGGCAATGAACGCCTTGGCCGGTATCGGCCCCTGCAGGGCGTCGATCGCCAGCGCGTAGTCGGCGCCGACAATGAGGCCGGCATTCGAGACTCCTGGACCGCTCATGTCGGGGCCGCCGCCCTGCGAGTAGGCGTATACGTTGGGCGCGAGCCGGCGCAGTTCGCGGTTCCAAGAAGGAGGCAAGGGGTAGCGAGGATCCCTTGCAGGCGGCGGTGTGGGCATGACTGCGCCGCCCTGCGCGTAGAGGCGGGGTCCAGCCAGCGCTGCGGCAGCGCCGACGACGGCGCCAGCCCCTGCTTGAATCGCTTCACGACGGCTAAGTCTCTGTTTACTCACAACGTCCTCCTCGAATCAACAGTCGCGTGGCGGGCCCAACCGCTTAGCACACGATCAGCGATTCAGAGCGGTGGGGCGCGTCCGCTCCGGGTGTACAAGCAGCTTCTGCACGCGCCAGTTGTTTCTCGTCGGCGATATATAGCACGTTCTCCGACGGACAGGCGATCCCGAGGTGGGACTGAAATGTGGCCCGTGATGCGCTATCCTACGCCCCTACGCCCGGTTCTCAGTCGAGAGGAGACAACATGCGGTTGCGGGTCTCCGCTGCGCTAATCGCGGCGGCATTCTGGTTGTTCACACAGGCGGCCGCCGCGGGCCAGGCCCCGGCAGCCCCTCTTCCACGTGGCGCGGACGGCAAACCGGATCTATCCGGGATCTGGCAGGCGATGAACAGTGCTGCCTGGAACGTCGAAGACCACGTCGCGTCCCCCGGCGTGCCGGCGGGACAGGGCATCGTCGAAGGAGGCTCGATCCCTTATCAGCCTGCGGCGCTCGCCAGGCGGAACGAGAACTTCAAGAACCGGGCAACGGCCGATCCGGAAACGAAGTGCTACCTCCCCGGCGTCCCGCGGATCATGTACACGGGCTTTCCGTTCCAAATCATCCAGAAGCCGGAACAGGTGACGATGCTGTTCGAGTTCGCGCATGCGACGCGCTACATCCACACGAACGGCACCCCACATCCACCTGGACACATCGACTGGTGGATGGGCGATTCGCGCGGGCGATGGGACGGCGACACGCTCGTCGTCGACGTCGTCGATTTCGGGCCCGAGACGTGGTTCGATCGCGCGGGCAATTTTCACAGTGACGCGCTGCACGTGATCGAGCGTTACAGCCTGCTCGACGCAGATCACATCAACTACGAGGTGACGGTCGAGGATCCCAAGGTGTTTACGCGTCCATGGAAGATGAACATGGTCCTGTACCGCCATCGCGAGAGGAATTTTCAGCTCCTCGAATACGAGTGCTACTCGTTCGATGTCGAGAAGATCTACCCGTATCCGGAACTGAACAAATAAACCACGAAGGTCACGACGATCTCGAAGGTCACGTCCGTCTTCGTGGCCTTCGTGGCTATCGTTGATCGGCCGCCCACGCCTGCGCGGCGTCGATGCGGGCGCTGATCGGCGGGTGCGTATAGAACAGGATCTGAACCAGGCGTGAGGGACGCTCCTCCGCCAGGTTCTGCACACCGAGCCGCTTCATCGCGCTGACAAACGCGGACGCGTTCCGCGTCATCTCCAGCGCATATCGATCGGCACTGCGTTCGTGCGCCCGCGAGAGCGCGTTGGCCACCGGCATCAGTGCCAGCGAGACCGCGCCGGCCGCGAGCAACAGCAAGGGCAGCGCCGCCACGTCGCTCTTCCCCATCAACCCGAATGAACCCGCAAACCGCGTGAGCACGCGATCCGCGAGGTAGAACCCAAGCGCGATCAGGGCCGTCTCGAGCGCAATGCCTTTCCAAATATCGCGATGCACGTGATGAGCGAGCTCATGGGCGAGGATGACCTCGATCTCGTCGTCCGAGTGCTCGGCCAGGAGCGTGTCCGAGATGATGATGCGCCGCGTCTGGCCGATGCCGGCGAGCGCGGCGTTCGCCTTCTTCGTCTTGTGGCTCAAGCGCCACTCGAACACACCCATCACCCGCGCACCTGCTCGATCGGCGAGGCCGACCAGCCGCGTCACCAGCGCGTCACGATCGAGCGGCTTGAACTCGTAGAACAGCGGCAGCAGAACGACGGGCGCAAGCTGCACCAGAACAACCAGGATTACCGTGAACGCGGCGGCGGCAAGGATCCACCAGCGATCGGGATCCCACCGGATTAACGAGCAAACGAGCACCGCCGCGATCAGGGCAAACACCAGCGCCAGCAGGCCCGCCTTCAGGTGATCGAGCCACCAGCGCGCCGTTGTCTGTGTGGAGAGTCCATAGCGGCGCTCGAGCGTCACACCCTGATAGAACGCCAACGGGAGGCCGATCGCTTCATTGATCAGCGCGAGGATAACGACGTAGCCGCAGAGCGTGAAGAGAAAGGAGCCGCCCGTCAGCGACGTGGCGACGTCGCGAAGCGCCGCCGATGCGCCGGTCCCGACGAGCGCCACCAGGAACACCACACCAACAATCGTGCTCGTCACCGACGCACGACGCCGCAGGCGATGATAGCGGGAGGATTTATCTTCGTTCATACGGCGATCCTACGTTCGAGCCGTTCGAGCCGTTCGAACGTTCTCTCATCGTTCGATGACGTTCGGGACCGTACTGACAAGGTCGAAACACCCGGGGAATGTTCGAGTCATTGCTCGACGTCGGTTCGCACAAGTGTAACGATTCGAACGAAGGGAACGATCCGAACAGATCGAACGACACGAACGAGTCGAACGCCCGAACGATCCGAACGGTTCAATGCAGCTGAACTGAGATTAGCTTCGACACGCCCGGCTCCTCCATCGTCACACCGTACAGCCGGTTGGCGATTTCCATCGTCCGGCGGTTGTGCGTGATGAGGATGAACTGCGTGCGATCGAGCATGCCGCGCAGCATCTCGACGAACCGGCCGACGTTGGCATCGTCCAGTGGCGCGTCAATCTCGTCGAGCAGGCAAAAGGGGCTCGGCTTGTAACGGAAGATCGCGAACATCAGGGCGATCGCGGTGAGCGCCTTCTCGCCGCCGGAGAGCAGCTGCACGCTCTGCAGGCGCTTTCCGGGAGGTGACGCGACGATATCTATGCCGCTTTCGAGAGGATCGTTTTCGTCGAGCAGCGTCAGGCCTGCGCGTCCGCCGCCGAAGAGCGTGCTGAACGTCACCTGGAAATTCTGCTGGATCGCGACAAACGCCTCGGCAAAACGGGCTTTGCTCGTCTCGTCGATGCGCTTGATCGCCTCGGACGTCTGCGCGATCGAGTCGATCAGATCCTGCCGCTGTGTCGTGAGGAAGACGTGCCGGGTCTCGAGCTCGTCGAACTGCTCGATGGCCATCATGTTCACGGGGCCGAGTCGATCAATCTTTGCCTTGAGCTCGATGATGGCCTCCTCGGCGGTCATTGAGCCGGGATTCGGGATTCGGGATTCGGGATTCGCGAGGACAGCTTCACCATCGAATCCCGAATCCCGAATCCCGAATTCCGATTCTTCCTCCGCCTCGGGGTCAGCGTCCTCCGCGGTGATCGCCGCTGCATCCGGCGTCGCTTCGCCGGCGCGCTCCATCTGCTCCACGTCTCCGAGCACGTCATCGAGCGACATCTGCACGGTGTCGGCGCACGTCTGCGCCAGGTGACTCAGGTCGCCTTCGGCCTTTACGCGCGCGACTTCCAGTTCACCGGCGGCGCCCCGGATCACTTCGAGCACGTGGCGAGCATCGCGGATCACCGCATCCTGCGCGTCGACGTTCAGGCGCAAGGCGGTCGCCATCTCGTCCGCCGCGCGCAGCGCTTCGCGCATGGCATCGAGCGCGCGAATATCGTCAAACAACGTGCGTTCGCCCGCGGCAATCGCCTGCAGCAGCTCTTCGCGGCGCGCCTGCGTCTGTTCGCGCTCCTGCGTCCGCGCGTCGATCCGCTCTTCCAGTTCGCGCGCAGCCTCCTGCAACCGCAGCACGTCGGCGGTAAGTGCGGCTGCGCGTTCAAGCAGTCCCGCGTGCGCGGCGCCTGCTTCAGCAGCCTTGTAGTTGAGCTCCGCAGCCGTGTCCCTGGCGTCGAGAAGCCGCCGCTGTGCATCGGACAACCGCTCGTCGGCGATGCGCTGGTCTTCCTGGAGGCGTTCGATCGACTGCTGGGCCTCCTGTGTGCGAGCGTCGAGCGCGGCGCGCTCTTCCTCGGCCTGGCGCCGTTCGAGTGCGATGACGTCCGCCTTGCGTGTCAGCCGTGCCGTGTCTTCGCCCACGCGCCCCAGCTGGGCGTCGTAGCCGACGATGTCCTTTTCCAGACGGTGCTGGTCCGCGTTCAGTGCGGTAATCGCGCTCACCGCCTGCGCAATCGCGACGTCCAGGGCCGCTACCTCTTCGGCCAGGCGCGCCAGGTCCGAGCGGTCGCCGGCCACGCGCTCGCGCAGCTCCTTGATCTCGCGCTTGGTGGCAAGAATGCCGCGCGACTCGACCTTCGCGCCGCCCGAGACGAGGTGCGGACCGCGGAAGACGTCGCCATCAATCGTGGCAACGGGCGCGGATGTTTCCCGCGACATCGCCATCGCCTGATCGAACGTCTCCGCGACGTACGCTTCGGGGATGACCTTCTGAATCGTTGCCGAGTGGGGTCCGCTGATCCGCAGCACGTCGCCGACCGGAACGACGCCGGACATGCGCAGCGTCTCGCGCGGGTGATAGCCGTTCGATCCCGGGTCGACGACAACAAAGCCGCAGCGGCCCGCGTCGTGCTCACGAACCAGCGACAGTCCGGCGGCCGCCTGGTCATGGCGTTCGACGATTACGTGCTGCAGCAGTTCGCCGAGGCACGCCTCGACCGCGCGCTCGTACCGCCTGTCGACGTCGAGATAGTCGGCGACCGCGCCCTGCTGGCCGACGTGGCCATTGGCCTGGACCAGCACCATGCGCGCAGCGTCTCCGAACTCGCCGCGCGTGGAGACGAGCTCCTCGAGCGAGGCCAGCCGTGCTTCGAGCCCTGCCAGATCCTGCTCGCCGGAGCGCACACGGCGAGCGCGAGACTCATGCTCGCTTCGGGCCGTAGCCAGCTCCGACTCGTGAGTCGCCCGCTGAAGCCTGACGTCGTCGAGCGCCCGATGGGCGCGGTCCAGTGCCTCGCCGGCGGCAACGCGCTCCGCGTCCACCTTTTGCACGTCCAGACGAAGATCGGCCTCCTCGATTGCCAGTTTCCCAAGCGTCTCGCCCACGCGCTCGCGCTGCGCTGCCGCATGTTCCATCGCGTGGCGCAGCGCCGTCGCGGAATTCAGCGCGGAAAACACCTCGCCACGCGCCGCTTCGACGTCGCTTTCGAGTCCTTCGATCTGCTGGTGGGCACGCGTGTGTGAGTCACTCGCCTCCACGAGCAGTGTTGCCGCCTCGTCGCGCGCGCGCTCGGCATCGGCACACGCCTGGCAGCGTGCCTCGACCGCGATTCGCGCCGGTTCGCGCCGGGCCTCGAGGTCGCGGACTTCTTCCGCGATCTCCGTCGTTCGCACGGCCAGCGTTGCCGCCTGCTGACGATCGAACTCGAGCTGCTGCTGCCGGCGGTTGATCTCGAGCTCACGGCCGTGCGCCTGCTCGCGAATGCCCGATGCGCGACGGTCCGCCTCTGCCTGCTCGATGCGCAGTCGGCTCAAATCCGCTTCGACTTCCGCAACCCGCGCGGCCGCCGCAGTCTCCCGCTCGCGCGCATCGGCGAGCCGCGTCCGCGCCAACTCGATACTCTCCCCCAACTCGCGATAGCGACGCGCGAACAGCACTTTCTCCCAGCGGCGCAGCTCCTCGCGCAGCTTCCTGTAGCGCCGCGCCTTGGCGGCCTGGCGCTTGAGCGCGCCGCGCTGCTTGTCGACCTCGAAGACGATGTCGTCGACGCGCGTCAGGTTCTGCTGCGCCGCTTCAAGCTTCAGCTCCGCGGAACGCCTGCGCGATTTGTACTTGGTGATCCCCGCGGCCTCTTCGATGAGCTGCCTCCGGTCGGCGGGACGAGAGCTGAGGATCAACCCGATCTTCCCCTGCTCGATGATCGCGTAGGCCTTGGCGCCAAGGCCGGTATCCATGAGCAGCTCGTGCACGTCGCGAAGCCGGCAGACCTCACCGTCGATCAGGTATTCGCTCTCGCCCGATCGATAGAGCCGCCGCGTGACCTCGACGTCGCGCGTGAACGCCTCGACCATCTCGGAAAGCCCGACATAAGCGTGGCCGTTTCCATGACCGTTGCCGTTGCCATGGCCGTTGTGTCCGGTCACATGGCCCTTGGCGTGTCCCTGGTTCTCTTCGGGAGACGACTCGGTTGGCGCCTGAAATTCGCGCAGCGCCGTCACCGCAACGTCCGCAACACGGGTGTCCGCGGTCGCCTGGGGAGGCAAGGGCAAACCGGTCAGCCGCAAGCGCACTTCAGCGGCCGCGCCCGGCTTGCGGGCGTCACTACCGCTGAAGATCACGTCCTCCATCTTTTCGCCACGCAGGCTCTTCGCGCTCTGCTCGCCAAGCACCCACGTAATGGCGTCCGCGACGTTGCTCTTGCCGCAGCCATTCGGCCCGACGATGGCGGTTACGCCCTCGTCGAAGGCAAGCTCAGAGCGGTCGGAGAAGGACTTGAAACCGGCAATCTCGAGGCGTTCGAGGCGCATTCCTTGGTCACCTGAAGTGTATTCGCGCGAAGGTAAGAACGGAGGCTGGTCGGTTACGCGCGGCAGTCTAACAAGGCCTAGCCCTAGTGGCAAGACCAAACTGACACCACTACATTTTGGGTTGGGGACCCAAATGGCGGGATGGTGTCTCGAACTAAAAATCCCAAAACCCAATTCCCAAATCCCAACTTCCAAGGCGCCTTGGGAGGTGGGAGTTGGAGGTCGGGAGTTGACGTTCTATCGAGCGACGCGAGTCGCAGCCGGTTGACGGGGCGTGTCGAGCAAACGCTGCGCGTCGGGGAAGAGTCCGAGAGCGAACTGCAGCTGCGGATCGGTCTTCACCAGGTCCTTGCGCGCGGCTTCGACGCCGAAGAGGTCCAGATCGATCTCATAGCGGATCATCGCACGGATAAACTGCTGATCCTTCTGCCAGCCGTCCGCGTCGATCTTCACTTTCGACGTCTCGACGTAGTCGCGGAACTCCGCGACCATCGCGTCGGTCACCTCGAAGCCCGGCGACAACTCGCGCACGGGCGTCGTCGGCGTCATCGTGATGCGCGTGTCGCCCCTCCGCGCGAAGCGCTGCGCGTAGGTGTCGAATAACTGCCGCGCGTAGAGCGTGCGGCCGAACCGCGTCGGGTTGAACCCTTCGATTGGTCCGTCGAAGCGGCGATCGGGTTCGATGCCGCCGCCGCTGTAGACCTTGCGGCCCGCATCGGTGAGCTTCAGATCCTCGGCGCTGTGCGCCTTGTTGGGATCCTGCTCGCGCAGCGTGTACGTCAGGTACTCGTCGAAGCTGTCGTCCCACGGACGCTGAATCAGGCGGCCACTTGGCGTGTAGTAGTGCGCGGTCGTCACGGCGACACCTGCGCCTTCGCTGACACGATAGACCGATTGCACGAGCGCCTTGCCGAACGTCGTTTCGCCGACGATCAGCGAGCGATCGTGATCCTGCAGCGCACCTGAGACGATCTCGGACGCGCTGGCGCTGCTGCGGTTGGTGAGCGTCACCATCGGAATGTTCAGATAATCGCTTGATTCGGTGGCGCGATAATCCTGGTCTGAGTTCGGTACGCGGCCGCGCGTGTACACGACCATGTCACCGCGCGGCAGGAAGCGGTTCGCCACCTTGATGGCTTGGTCGAGCGCGCCACCAGGGTTGTTGCGAAGGTCGAACATGAGCCGCTTCATCCCCTGCCGCTGCAGGTTCCTCAACGCCTGGCCCAGCTCCTGGTCGGTGTTCTCGCCGAACTCGGACACCCGGATGTACCCGGTCTGCGCGTCGAGCATGAACGCGGACGGCACCGTTGGAATGTGGATCTCGTCGCGAACGACCGCCAGATCGATCAATTGATCGAAGCCGCTCCGCTTGAGCGAGATGCGCACCGGCGTGCCCTTGGGCCCGCGCAGCTTCTTCACCGCATCGTCACTGGTCCAGCCCTTCGTCTCCCCGCCTTCGATCCTGGCGATGATATCGCCGCGCCGCAGCCCCTTCTGGTAGGCGGGCGAGCCTTCGAAGAGGGAGACGACCGTAATTTCGCCGTCGACGACCGCGATCGTGATGCCGAGGCCGTAATATCGGCCTTCCTGCCGCTCGCGCATCTGCGCATACGTGCGGGGATCCATGAAGCTGGAATGCGGATCCAGCGTCTGGAGCATGCCGGCGATGGCGCCGTAGACGAGCCGATCGGACTCGACCGTTCCGATGTAGCTGGCGTCAATGGCGCTCAAAGCGGCCGTAAAGACCTTGTATTGGTCCGGAACCTGGTCTTCAATCGCGAGCGCGCTCCGGCCGTACAGGCCTCCGACAAGGGCGCAGAAGACGATGGCAAAGACCGCAGCAGAGGCTGACCGGTAGCGTCGCATATAGTATTGAATCTTAAACCCTTGTCCTTGACCCCGTCCAGATCGGATTTCTATAATCCGATCAACTACTTGCGGAGAAATACCGTCTAAGATGATTAGGCTGGCCTTTCAGCCGGCTGGAGCAATTCCTATGTTTGGTCCCATCGGCATGCCCGAGCTCATCATCATCCTGGTGATCGCGTTGATCATCTTCGGGCCCCGGAAGCTTCCGGAACTGGGCAAATCGCTCGGCAGAAGCATCAACGAGTTCAAAAAGGCCTCCAACGAGCTCCGGAGCACGCTGGAGGACGAAATCCGGGTCGAAGAGCAGCGCGACCGCGCTTCGGCGGTGACCCCCGCGCCGCCGCCCGCCGCCACTCCGCCGCCGGCCGATGCCCCGACGGTGAGCCGTGCGACCGGCGTCGAGCCGGGCACCGGCACGCACTCGGCGTAAGGCATCAATGGCCCTCGTGCCGTTTCCGGGTCAGGGGGAACGCGGACCTGAAAGGTCCGCGCCGCATGATCTCGACCCGGATCCTGATTTTACGACTGCCGGGAACCGTCTCCTCCTGCGCCGCGAGCGGATTCCCGATCCCGATACCGATCCAGACGACGAAGACGCCGGCGAGGCGAAGATGTCGTTCCTGGAGCATCTCGACGAGCTCCGGAAACGCATCATCTACGTGGTGATCTCGATCGGCGTTGGCTTTCTCCTCGCGTTCCTCTTCATCAATCAAATATTCGATTTCATCATGAAGCCGCTTCAGGCAGGCCTGCCGGCCGGCGGCACCCTGGTATACACGGATCCTACCGAAGCGTTCGTGCTGTACATCCAGATGGCCCTCATCGCGGGCACGATCATCGCGATGCCGCTCGTGATGACGCAGGTATGGCTGTTCATTGCACCCGGGCTGTACTCGCACGAGAAGAAGCTCGCCATTCCCTTCATCCTGATGTCGAGTATCTGCTTTGCCTCGGGCGCGGCGTTTTCACACTACGTCGTGTTCCCGTTGACGTGGAAGTTCTTCGTGAGCTTTACGACTGACTACCTGACGTTCATGCCCCGGATCGAGCCGGCGTTCTCGCTCTACATCAAGCTGGTGGTGGCGTTCGGAGTCGTCTTCCAGATGCCGGTCGTCGTGACGTTCCTGGCGCGGATGGGGGTGGTGACGGCCGGCTTTCTCTGGCGCCATACGAAATACGCCATGCTCATCATCGTCATCGTTTCGGCGATTGTGACCCCGGACGGCGGCGGCGTATCGCTGGTCGCGATGTCCGTCCCGCTGTTCCTGCTCTACGTGTTGAGCATCGGGCTCGCGTGGCTCTTCGGGAAAAAGAAGAAGACGAACGCGGACATTCCGTACGACCTCTAGTC
>DAIRVG010000181.1:0-11553 GCA_036802945.1 Vicinamibacterales bacterium | reverse complement strand
CGGGGCATATAGATTCCTCATCCTATGCCCCACACACAAAATTCCTGACACCCTCCTGCACCGTAATGCGAGCGCTCGTATTTCTGCGTTTGATGCCGTAAGGGAATGTCAGCGTCCACTTTCGCGCCGTTTTTCGCTGCACCAGCACCACCGCGTTCGTTGCAGACCGTTTCTTGCCACACGAGGATTGCAGCGTCCGTTGCACGCTGTTTTCGACCATTGGACGTCCGCAACCGCCGTCGCCGCCATAATTTCCGCATTGCGCGCAGCGGAGGTGATCTCTTTCGCTTCGGTCCATTCGAGCTCGATTCAGGCCGCCGGCGTCTCAGCCGAGCGCTCGGCAACCAGGTCAACGACTGCAATCGTGGACGTCGATCATGTTTCGGAATTGTATCGATACGGTCTTCGAGAGCCCGCGAGCCACGGAGGGAAGACGGATGCGACGTCTGCGCGTGACCCTGGCCACGTTTGCGCTGCTCGCTTCACTTATGGTTGACCTGTCGGCGGCACAGGATCGGCCGTCAGCCGCGTTCGAACTTGCGGCTGGCTGGGTTGGATTCGCAGACGACGGTATCGTCAGCGAGAGTCTGGTCGGGGGCGATGCCCGGTGGTACCTGCGTCCTCGAATCAGTGTCGGACCAGAAATCATCTACATAGGTGGCAACAACCATAGTCATCTGACCGCGACTGCCAATGTGACCTGGGACGTCCTTGCTTCGACGAGCGGTCGTCCACGCCGGGTCACACCATTCCTCGTCGCGGGTGGCGGAGTGTTTCAGACACGCGAGACATTCTTCAGGGGAACGTTCACGTCACGCGAGGGTGCGTTCACGGCGGGCGGCGGCGTGAGGACTGTTGCCGGTGACCGGCTCAGCCTCGGCGTCGACGCACGCGTGGGTTGGGAGCTGCACGTTCGGGTCAATGGATTTGCGGGACTACGGCTCGGGCGATAGTGCCGGTCCCCGATGCTGTTTCAGAAACGCAGCGACCTCGGCCAACAATTCCCCATCATGGTCAACCCACGCATGGCCACCGGAAGCGTACGTCAGCAGGGGCGCGCCGGGAATGTGTGCCGCGATGAAACGTGCCGGCGCGAGCGCTCGGAAGAAGTCGTCCTCCAGCGAGACCACCAGCGTCGGCGCCTTGATCTCTTCAAGGCCATCGACTGAGGTGCGCTCGCGAAGCGAACATCGTTCAGAACACGGGGAGACGTGAATCGCAGATGCTCTCAACTGCCATTGCCACGCTGGCCATAAATCCTCCTACCGTGCGTCGCGGGCGTCAGATGTTGGTGGATGGCTCCAACCCCTTGAGGAAGGAGAACCACTTGAATCCAACCGCGTGTGCCTTGAGCAGATTGAGCAGCGGCGGTGATACTTCTCCGTACACGGTCATGAAGTGGTTGTCGGCGTAGTCCTTGAACAGCTTGGTTCGAGCTTCGAGGATATGGCTGTTGTGCTCGATCAGCCCTTCCGGACCCGTGTACGCCTCACGAACCTCGCACTCGGTCCCATCAGTACTGAGGAACCAGTCGTAGCGCAGCGTGTGTGTGTCCTGCTCTTTCGTGATCCGGATGCATTCAGCCGCCTGCTTCTTGAAGCCCTCGAGACATCCCGGGCGCACTGTCAGGTGCGCGCTCAATTCCAAATGGCTGTTCCTCGTTCAAGCAAGCGAATTGCATGTCGAGCCCGAGTCCGAGGAGGAGTTGTGAGCAGACGACTGAAGCAGGCCGCTGTTGTCTTCGTCGTCGTCTTCGCCGCCGCTCAACTCGTTCGTCCCGAGCGCGCGAACCCGGCGACTGATGTAAGCCGCACCATTCAGGCGCACGCGGGGACGACGAGCGGACTGGTCGCCATCCTGGATCGCGCATGCCGCGACTGTCATTCGAATGCCACCGTGTGGCCGTGGTACACGCAGATCGCACCCGCGTCCTGGCTAATGGCGTACGGCGTGACGGAAGGGCGAAAGGCGGTCAACTTCTCGGAGTGGGCCGCGTATCCACCGGAGGTGCAGCGAACGCTGCTGTCGGTATCGTGCCAGGACGTGTCTGACGGAAAGATGCCTGGGCCGTACACACTGCTCCATCCCGAAATGCGGGTCTCGGTCCAGGACATCGAGACGATCTGCGCCGCGGCGCGGCAGGCCGACGCGACCGCGACCGCGGCCGGCGGACGCTGAGCCGGCCCTCGTCGTTGGTCGCGGCCCGGTTACGGAGGGACCTATGAAGTTAGTCAATCGCCACGTTGCCTGGATTCTCATTCTCATCGCCGATGCGGGACTTGTCGCCTGGGGCGCGATGGCGGCTGCATTGCCGGATTTCTTGCTTGGACCAGGTGGCACGCCGATCCTGACGGCCGGTTACGAGGGCTTCTCCAAGGGCTCGTGGTCGGAGCTCCGTGAGCACGGCTCCGATGGCCGCCAAGTACATGGTCGTACTTTTCCGAATGTACGGCGTCTTTAACGTGGTCTTCGGGCTGATGGCGATCGCCATCACTGTCACGGCCTTCCGCCGTGGTGAACAATGGGCATGGTGGGCGTTGCTTGTCGGCAACACCGTCGCATTGGTATCGGCAATGACGTACGACAAACTTGTGAACGCCATTGGGCCGTTCGAGCTGACGGAATACCTCGGCCTCGCCCTCGTCTGGGGAGCACTCGCCGTCACAGCTCCATTCCGTGCAGCGGGACGGCCAGTTCGATCGATGGGCTGACAGGTTCTGATAGCCGATGAGCCCGTCGTCAGAACAGCAATGTGGCGCCGTCGTTCGTCATCTTGACAACGACGGTGATCAGCGTTCCAGCGACGACCAAGCAAGCCCAGTCGACACAAGTCCGCCGCCACTGGGGGTGGTCGGAATCAGCGAAACAGGAACCGCAGGAGCTGCGCGATCGGCACAGTAAACGCGAGAGCGATCAATCGATTCCTGACCCGGCGCTGCTCACGTGGGTCGACAGGGAGCGACGATTCGGCGTGGCTCGACTCACCAACGCGATCAGCTGAAAGTATCCGTTCCGGACCCCTTGCGCTAAAATCCGGCCCGATTCGTCGAAATCGGAAGCGTGTCGTCATACCTGATCGAGTGCGCTCGTTATCCTCGGCGGCCCTCGCGCCGTAGCTCACGAAGCAGCCCTCGGGTGTTGTCGAAATGATTGTCGAAGATCCGACGGGCCAGATCGAGCAGCTCGCCGACGAGTGGGTCACGCAGCGTATATCGGACGGACAGTCCTTCCTTTTGCGCTGTCACGATGCCCTGGTTGCGGAGCACGGCGAGCTGCTGTGAGACGATCGGCTGGTCCAGTGTCAATGCCTCCTGCAGTTCCTGCACGGTGCGCCCGCTTCGAACGAGGATCTCCAGCATGCGGATCCTCGTGGGATGGGCCAAGGCGCGGAAGAACTGCGCCTTGAACGTCTGCAGCTCGCCAGCCAAGGGTTCACCGACACGACCTCGCTTCTGAGGCATTCATAGAACATAATATTAATATATCTCTATACTAACAAGCTCTCGATGTCCCACAGTGCCACGCTTCCCGATGCCAGTCCGGCGGACCATCCACTGGCCCACATGATCGACCATCTGGCGCACGTGCTCCCGGCGCAGGGCCCCATCAGCATCTTCATCCACCACAACACGCTGCACGCATTCGAGCACCTGCCGTTCGAAGAGGCGGTCGAGCGCGCCGCCGAACAGCTTGGGCGCGAACCGTTCCTGGACGAGTCACGCTATCGCGACAAGCTGGCGTCGGGCCGCATCCTGGCCCGAGACGTGGACGCGCTGCTCATCGAGCAGCTTGGTGCCGACGGCGCACGGGAAGTCGCTGGCGTCGGATCCCGCCTCGAGCTCTGGCGGGCAATTGTGCTGCACGGCATTCCTGCGGCAACGGGCCGGGAGCTCGTGTGGATCGTCGAAGAAACGCCTTCGTTGTCCCGGTTCCGGACCGACCTCCCGGCCGATGCGCGGTCGTCGTCGGCCGCGCTGAGTGACGGGGACGATCGCGGGGGCGAGGAGCGGCGGGCCGTGCGCCGCCTCTGGAGCGCCTGCGTCGAGGCGGTTGGCCGCGCCGGCGACACGACAGCGCCGGCGAGGCCCGCTCCGATTCGCCATCGCGACTGGCTGCTCGAGGTGCACAGCCTCGATACGGATGCCTGGATCCATCCACCGCTCATTCGATTCCTGGCGGGCTATCTGGATCAGGGCCTTGCGCAGTGGGCCATGCCCGAGCGAAACCGCGGCATTCACGGCTGCTTCCTGGAGCTCTACGGCACGTCACTGGCGGCCTATTGCGACGAGCGGGCGCGATCGCTGCCGCGGCTCGTCGCCGAGGATCGCGCTGCGGGGCGCAGCGCGATCCTCTCGATTGCGAACTCCCTCGCTCAACTCGGCATCGCGGACGACGAGTGGAAGGAGTACCTGGGCGCCGAGCTGCTGGCTCTGCGAGGATGGGCCGGCATCGTGCGCCAGATCGAGGAGCGGCCGGACCGCGTACCGGCGCGCGACCTCACCGTGACGCTGCGCGGATACCTCGCGGTGCGGCTGCTGTTCGAACGGGCTGCGCTCCTCGAGGCGGCGCGCCAGCTCTCTTTCGACGGCCGGCTCGCCGACTTGCGCTCCTGGCTGCGACATCAGCGTCGCCCCGCCCCCGCGCCGACGGCGCTCGAGCGCGCGTGGCCGCTGTTTCACGTGGCGCAGCTTCGCGGTCTCGATGCTTCGATTGTGGGGCAATGGACGGCCCGGGACGTCGAGGCCCTCGAGTCTGAACTGCTGGAGCTCAATGACGTGCGCCGTCGCCGCATCCTCCATCAGGCCTTCGAACGTGCGATTCGTCATCGTTTGTACGGTGCGCTCATGCAGCATGTGCCGCAGGAGCTTCCCCGTCCGCCTGCATTTCAGGCGGTTTTCTGCCTCGACGAACGCGAGGAGTCATTCCGGCGCCATCTGGAGGAAATCGAGCCGGCCTGCGAGACGTTCAGCACGGCGGGATTCTTCAATGTGGCGATGTACCACCAGGGCGTGTCCGACGCTCATCCTCGGCCGCTCTGCCCGGTCGCCATCCGTCCCAGCCACTACATAGCGGAAATCGAAGCGGGGGGCGACCGACTCGTGGAAGGCTCACGCCGTCTGCATCGCCGCGCAGTCGGGTTTCTCGGCTACAACGTGCATCTCGGGAGCCGCCTGCCAGTCCGCGGTGCCGTGCTGATGACGGCGTTTGGCTGGCTTGCGCTCGTTCCGCTGGTCCTGCGGGTGGTGTTTCCATGGCTCTCGTCTCGATGGCGTCGCGTGCAGGAGACGTCGAAGACCTCCGTGCGAACCCGCTTGCAGCTCGATCGGGTGGATGCACCGCCGCCGATCGGGCGGCATTCCGGGTTCACCGTGCGGGAGATGGCCGATATCGTGCGGCGCGTACTCGAAGACACGGGGATTCGGGATCGGCTCGCGCCGCTGGTGCTCGTCATCGGCCACGGGTCGATCAGCCTCAACAACCCTCACGAATCGGCACACGACTGCGGGGCGTGCGGGGGTGGACGCGGCGGGCCGAACGCCAGGGCCTTTGCGCAGATGGCCAACGATCCGCGTGTGCGCGAGGTGGTGGCGTCTGAGGGGCTCTCCATCGACGCGGCCACCTGGTTCGTAGGAGCCCAGCGCAACACCTGCGACAACGCGGTGACCTTCTTCGACGAGGACCTCGTCCCTGCGGCGTGCCGACCCCTGTTCGAGCGGGCGGGGGAGGCGATTGAGACAGCGAAGCGTCGCGAAGCGCACGAACGGTGCCGGCGATTCGACGCCGCCCCGAGCTGGTATCCGCCGCTGGCCGCGCTGGCCCACGTGCAGGGACGGGCCGCGGACCTGGCGCAGCCGCGGCCGGAGTACGGCCATGCGACGAACGCGTTCTGCATCATCGGTCGCCGGACGCGAACACGCGGGTTATTCCTCGATCGGCGGGCGTTTCTGGTGTCGTACGATCCCGCCGGTGACGACGATGGCGCGATCCTCGCGCGCATCATGGCCGCCGTCGTGCCCGTCGTGGCCGGTATCAGCCTCGAGTACTACTTCAGCTATGTCGATCCGACGGGATACGGCTGCGGCACCAAGCTGCCGCACAACGTCACCTCGCTGCTGGGCGTGATGGACGGCGCGCAAAGCGATCTCCGCACCGGCCTTCCATGGCAGATGGTCGAGATCCACGAGCCCGCGCGACTGACGATTGTCGTGGAAAGCAGTCGGGACCGCCTGTGGAGCGTGCTCCAGGGCAATCCGGACATGGACCGGCTCGTGCGCAATCGCTGGGTCTGGCTCGCGTGTCTCGATCCCGAGTCCGACGCCCTGTGGGAGCTTCGGTCTGAAGGCTTCGTCCCACACAGGCCCGAGCATGGCCTCGCCGTGGTCACGGGCGAATCCGCCACGTGGTATCAGGGCAAACGCGGATTCCTTCCGCCGGCAACGATCATCCCCGGATCCTCCGTATGAGCGTTCCGCTCACCTGGCTTGTGCTGGCCGGCGTGGGATCGCCGGCTGTTCTGCTCGCGCTGCTTGGCGGCGCCTCTCTTCTCAACCGTCCCTTGCCGGAACGGTGGACGGCCTCGCTCGCCGGCACGTCGATGACAGTGGCGTTCACGGCCTTCTTCGCGGCGTTCGTGGTGCGCGGACCGGCCACAACGGGCACGCAGCTGCTGTCGTACGGCGCCTGGTCGACGTCGCACGAAGGCGGCATCGCGCTCGAATTCCTGGTCGATCGCCTCTCGCTCGCGTTCGCCGCGCTCTCCGCGGCCATTGCCGGCGTCGTATCGGCGTTTTCGAATCGATATCTGCACCGCGAGCCCGGCTACAACCGGTATTTCGTCCTGCTCGCCATGTTCGTCACCGGCATGCTGCTGATCGCGGTGGCCGGCAACGTCGCGGTCCTCTTCGTCGGATGGGAATTTGTCGGTCTGAGCTCGGCGCTGCTCGTCGCGTTCTTTCACGAGCGGCCTGCCGCGGTCGCCAACGCGTTTCGCGTGTTCTCGGTCTACCGTATCAGCGACGCCGCTATGCTGGCCGCAGCGGTGCTGCTTCGCCATGTCGCCGGCACCGACAGCCTCTCGCTCCTCTTTGGCAGCGGCGCGGGTACGACGAGCGGCCTGGCTGGACCCAACGCGACGATCATTGCCGTCCTCCTCATCGTGGCCGTCGCAGGCAAGAGCGCGCTGCTGCCCTTCTCGAGCTGGCTGCCACGCGCGATGGAGGGACCGACGCCGTCGAGCGCCGTCTACTACGGCTCGCTCTCGATTCACGCCGGATGCTTTCTGCTGCTGCGGGCGGCCCCGCTGCTCGAACAGGCACCGATGGCTCGGCTGCTGGCGGGCGTCCTGGGCGCCGCCACGGCGGTGTTCGCGGGGATCACGACGCGCGTCCAGAGCGACGTGAAATCGTCACTGGCCTATGCATCCCTCACACAGGTCGGCCTCATCGTCGTCGAGATCGCGATCGGCTGGTACACGATCGCGTTCGTCCATCTGGCCGGCCACGCCTGCTTCCGGCTCCTGCAGTTCCTGAGCGCCCCGAACGTTCTCCACGATCTGCACGGGATCGAAGACGCCATCGGCGACCGGCCCTCTCCAGTCGACGGCTCCCGCAAGGCGGTGACGTTGAATCGCGCACGCCGACGCCTGTTCCTGATCGCGCTCGAACGCGGATTCCTTGACAGCGCCCTCGACCGTGTCGTGGTCAGACCCTTCACGCGACTGGCACGTCGGCTCACGCTCGTGGACCAGTGGCTGTGCGATGCCGTTCTGCCGGCGCGGCGGCCCGTCACCGTCGGTAGCAGCGAGGATCGGGATGAGTGACGGCTGGCTGTGGCTCGCCGGGCTCACAGCCCTGCCGGCGCTAGTGATCGGTGCGTCGACACTTCGGCTTGATGTCGAGCACCTTCGGCGCCTTGCAGTCGTTGCGGCGCTGGCCATGCTGTTGGTGGCGCTCGGCGTCGCTCTGTCGCCATCCCTGCACAACTTCTCGATCCTCACCTTCGCGCTCAGCTGGGCTCCTGGGGGAGAGGCCATCGTTCGCATCGACACGCTGTCGGCCACGCTCCTACCGCTCGCGGCGGGACTCTGGGTGCTCACCGTCGCGGTGACGCCGCGAGCCGCGCTCGATCGGCGCGGATTACGGCGAACGGCGCTCGCCACACTCGTCACGCTCGCCTCCTTTCTCACGGAGAGCGCGGTCGTGCTCCTCCTCTTGTCGGTGGCGTCCGTGTGGACGTTCCTGTCCGCCTTGGCGGACCCGGCGCATCGGTATCAGCGCCGCGTCGTTGCGGTATATCTCGGCTTCTCGACGCTGCTCTTTGCAGTCGGCGTTGCAGTGCTCGTCAGTCCCGGAGCGCAGGGCACGACGATCGAAAAGGCGGGCATGTGGCTGATCGTCGTCGCCGCGCTCGTGCGGAAGGGGATCGTGCCCTTTCACGCGTGGGTGCCGGAGGTCTTCGATCACGGACGGCTTGGACCGGCCATTCTGTTCAATGCACCGCAGCTGGGCGCGTATATGACCGTGGTGCTGATCGTGCCGCGTGCGTCCCCCGAGATGTTGCGGATCATCGCCATCCTGGCGCTCGGCACTGCCGTGTATGGCGCAGCGCTGGCACTCGTCCAGACCAGTGCGCGGCGAGCGTGCGGCTACTTGTTCATGAGTCAATCGGCGCTGGTGATGGCGGGCCTCGACTGCACGAGCGTCACCGCACTTGCGGGCGGGCTGCTGGTGTGGTTGTCGGCGGGGCTCGCGTTTGCAGGTCTCGCCCGCTGCGTCCTCGTTCTTGAAGCGCGCCGGGGCCGGCTCGATCTGACGACCTACCACGGAGGGTACGAGCGCATGCCGCTGCTGGCGATTACCTTCCTCGCCATGGGACTCGCCTGCACCGGCTTTCCGGGGACACTCGGCTTCGTCGGTCAGGAGCTCCTCGTTGACGGCGCCGTCGACGCGTTCCCGGTCATGGGATTTGCCGTCGTCGTTGCATCGGCGCTGACCGGCCTCGCTGTGCTACGGATGTACTTCTCGCTCTTCTGCGGACGCTCGGAAGCGTTGGCACATGCCGGCATGCGCCTTGGGTTGAGGCCGCGCGAAGCGTGGACCTTTGTGGCACTGGTGCTCGCACTCGTCGGATTGGGTATTGCGCCTCGCGCGCTGGTCGATTCACGGTTCGCTGCGAGCGACGAGATCCTGCGCCAGCGTCAGGAAACCATGCTGCCAGGGCGTCAATTCAGCGGAGGGCGATAAGGCGATCAGCATGGTGACGTCGTCCGCAGCGGAGGCTCACCGCTCTCGAGGCGACGCTTCATTGTATCGAGTGCTGCAGGACACACGCCTTGACCGGAATCCCGTTGAGTTACAGAAAATTTCCATCGCCAGTGGGGGATTTTCGGCACCTTCGAGGCACGGACCCGCAAGACCGCGGCTCGATTCTCGGGTTATCTGGGGTCTGGCGCTTGGTCACGCAGGCACAACGAATGCACCAGGATGCAACATGGCACTCGCGACAGCGTCGACCGCTTCCGCGCGACAGGATCATTCCCGAACCGGCCCTGAGACAATCAGCGATCGGCCTCGGGGATCCCCGGAAGTTCACGGGCACGTCAGCCGTGGCTTTGAGGGGGTGCGCGAGGCGTTCGTCGAGAACTTCGCTCGCAGGCGCGAACTGGGCGGCGCCTGCTGCGCCTATCACCACGGCGAGAAGGTGGTCGACCTGTGGGGCGGTGTGCGGAACAAGCTGACCGGCGAGTTGTGGGAGCAGGACACCATGGTGCTCGTCTACTCGGCGACGAAGGGCTTGGCTGCCATGACCCTCGCTCTCGCTCACTCACGAGGCTGGCTCGATTACGAAGAGCGAGTCGCCAAGTACTGGCCCGAGTTCGCGCAGCACGGCAAAGAGAAGATCACTGTCCGCCAGCTCCTCGCGCACCAGGCGGGACTGTTCGCCTTTGATGAGCCCGTCGATCGCAGCGTGGTCGCTGACTTGGATCGACTGGCGGTCGTGCTCGCTCGACAGAAGCCAGCGTGGGAGCCTGGGACGCGTCACGCCTATCACGCTATCAGCCTCGGGTTCTATGAAGGCGAGCTGCTGCGCCGAGTGGATCCACGACATCGCAGCCTCGGACAATTCTTTCAGGACGAGATCGCAACACCGCTCGGACTGGACGTCTACATCCGCATGCCGGAGGAGATCCCGAATGCTCGTCTTGCGACACTTGCGCCGCCCAGGTCGATTGACATGCTGCTCGGGTTCCCGCTTCGACTGGCACTGGCGGGGATGAATCGTCGTTCGAACATCTACCGGGCGCTCTTCACGAATCCGGGCTTCGCATTGGCCCTTGACGAGCAGCGCGTGTACGCGCGCAATCTCGAAATGCCGTCCGGCGGGGCGGTTGGAACTGCGCGGGCCATCGCGCATGCCTATGGCGCCTTCGCGTCCGGAGGACGGGAGCTGGGGCTGCGCCAGGAGACGCTGGACCTGTTGGCCGCACCTGCGATTCCTCCAACGCGTGGGTTCTTTGACGAATGCCTGAAAGTGAACCTGCAGTACTCGTTGGGTTTCATGAAGCCGAGCCCCGTCTGGCGGTTCGGCAGCGCGCGATCGTTCGGGTCTCCGGGGTCCGGAGGCTCTCTCGGCTTTGCCGATCCGACGGCCGGCATTGGATACGCGTACGTGAGCAGCCAGATGGGAACGCGATTAACAGGCGACCCCCGCGATGTGGCGCTCAGAGAGGCGCTCTACTCAGCCCTCCAAGTCTCATGAGGCGCTGATCATGATGGCCGTGAAGGCTTTCATCACGAGACACTCCGCGGCGGCCTACTTCGCCCTGACGTTTGCTATCTCATGGGGCGGCTTCCTCCTTGTAGTCGGTTCGGGCGGTTTCGCGAGCACCAGCTGGCAAACCGACACCCGGTTCCCGCTGGCGATCCTGGCGATGCTTGCAGGCCCCAGCGTGGCAGGCGTCCTGATGACCGGCTTCGTCGATGGAAAGGCGGGTTTTCGGGGGGTCCTTCGCCGGTTGCTCAGGTGGCGGGTGGGCGTTGGCTGGTACGCAGTTGCGCTCCTGCCAGCCCCGCTCCTGGCGGCGGCGGTGCTTTTCGCGCTCTCGCTGAGTTCCCCGATATTCACCGCGACCAACAAGGCTTTCGTTCTGCTGTCCGGTGTCGCGGCGGGTCTTACTACGGTCCTGGAAGAGCTTGGCTGGACGGGGTTCGCGGTGCCCACGCTGAGACGACGTTACGATGTCGTTACGACCGGGCTCATCGTGGGTGTCCTGTGGGGAGCGTGGCACTTCCTGCAGGGTCTCTTCATAAGCGGCACCTACTCCGGAGGGCTCCCTCTGGCGGTTTTCCTGCCGATGAATTTCTTCGCTGCGGTAGCGCAACTGACGGCCTACAGGGTACTCCTGGTGTGGGTCTACGACCGTACCGAGAGCCTGCTCGTGGTGACGCTCATGCACGCGAGTCTCACAGCCAGCACGATCTTCATCTTCACGCCTCTGGCGACCGGCGTGTCCTTCTTGACCTATGTGTGGGTATTGGCCGGCGCGCTGTGGGT
>DAIRVG010000180.1:0-11724 GCA_036802945.1 Vicinamibacterales bacterium | reverse complement strand
GACAGCTGACGACCTCACCCGCCAGCCGGTGGGCGATGCCGCGTCTGACGGCGGGCGCCTCCAGCACATCTGCAATGTCACCCAACATGATGGGGATCCGGTCTTTCACAGCAACCACTGTTGTGCGGAGTTCCTCAATGGTCTGTATGCGGCCGACCGCCCGCACGGCCCACTCCGTTCCGCCTTGGGTCACGAACCCGCCCGAGGCGTTGACATTGGCCCCTTCAACGGCGTGGAGCACCTCGTCCAAGGTCACATCCCGCGCGGACATACGCGTCGGATCGATCTGAATCTGAAACTGACGGAGATATCCTCCCAGCCGCTCCACCGCAGCCACCCCTGGTACCGCGAGCAGCCGGTTTTTGATCTCAAACTCCGCCAGGTCGCGCAACGTCATGAGATCGACTGCGCCGGACTGCGCTTCGAGCGTAAATTCGAGAATCTCATTCAACCGGCCCGTGAGACTCGAGAGCACCGGCGTGTCTGTGCCCGGCGGTAGTTGGGTTGCGACCTGACCGACACGCTCCGCTACAAGTTGGCGAGCGCGGTAGTAATCGGCGTCCGCTTCAAATTCCACCGTCACTTGGCTGACACCCAGTTGCGACGACGAACGGATGCGCCGGACTTCTGGAAGCCCTGAGAGTGCCGTTTCCATCGGGATCGCGACGGACGCTTCCAGTTCTTCCGCGCCCATTGCCGGGTTTTGTACGATCACGTTGAAGACAGGCGCGGACAGATCAGGGAACACGTCGCGACGGAGCTGTTGAAAGCTCACCGCGCCGAAAGCCGCGGCCACCAGGACAACGAGAATCGTGAATGCGGGCCGCGCAAAGGCGGCGGTCATGATGCGGCTCGTCATTGTGTCTTCAGTGCCCGTTCTCGTCGGCGCCACCCGCGCGCTTTTCTGCCTCCGCCTTCAGCAGAAATGCACCCTCGACAACGACGGTTTCACCGGCCCGCAAACCCGATACGACCTCAACGTCGTTCCCCAGGTCGCGACCGCGGCCGACGGGGCGCATTTCGTACTCGTATTGCGCCTTTGGAACAAACGCGAGCCAACGGTCACCAACGCGCTGGAGCGCCGCGGCAGGCACCGCAAGGATGCTTCGACTCTGTCCCGCGACTTCGAGCCGACTGCTCGCGGACATGCCTGGTCGCAGCGCGCCCGACGGATTCGCCACCTCGATCCTGACGGGAAGGGTTCTCGACCCTGGCTCGACCTGCCGGCCAACCAAGGCCACCCGGCCGTCGAACTCCTGACCGGGCAACGCGGCCAGCGTCACGTGCGCGGTACTTCCCAGCCGTACGTTCACGGCGTCGCGCTCGAACGCCTGGGCCATCACCCATACGCGGCTCAAGTCCGCAATCGTGAACAGCGATGCGCTCGGTTCGGCGTATTGGCCGAGTACCGCGTGGCGATCGAGCACACGGCCAGCAATGGGCGACCGGACGTAAAACAGTGAGCCATCCTCCGAACTTGCCCCAACGTCCTCGGATACACCGAGCGCTTGCAGCGAGGCGGTCGCGGCGCGCACGTCCGCATCAGCCGCTCGAAACGCACCTTCCGCCTCCTGGACTTCACGGAGCGCCACAATCCGCTCGTCAGCCAGGCTCCGCTTTCGATCGAGCGTTTGACGGGCCAGATCGCGTCGGGCCTCTGCCGACAGCAAATTGGCCCTCGCCCGCCCAAGGTCCGTGCTTCGCAGTTGTGCCAGTCGGGTACCTCGTGCGACAGGGCCATTGGTGTCGACGAGGACCTGCACGACTTGACCGGCGCTTGGGGGGCCCACCTCTGCGTATCGAGCCTGATCGGCCACCACTTCCCCGAGCACGGCAACCTCCGTCGCCCCAGACCGCTCCACGACGGACGCAGTACTGATGCGTAGGTCTCGCAGCATGTCTTCGCTGAGATGAATCGCGTTTCCTTCCTCCGCATGGGTTTCGACGACTTGTGCGGCAGGCGGCGGCACGTTTCGCGCTCCCGGCTCAGTGCCGCACGCTCCTGCGATGACAGCCGCAACGACCATCGCTCCAGCACATGCAGGCCTTCTCATCGAAGTACTCCGGCAACAAAGTCGACGGTCAGCCGACTGCGCGCAGCCTCCAGCCGCTTATCGATGACAGCCATACGGGTGTCCAATGCGTCTCGTCGAATCAACAGAAAATCCATCAGATTCATCTCCCCGGCTTCGTAGCTGCGCCTGCCAAGGGTCTCGTTGTCTGCGAGGCTTGGAATGGTGTTCCTCTGCAGATCGGCGGCGAGTGCCGCTCGTTGCTCGTAGACTGCGTACGCCGTCCGCAGCTCCGTAGATGCGCTCTGCCGCGCGGTCTCAACTTCGAGACGTGCTCGATTCGCTCGCGCCTGGCCGGCAGCGAGGGTGCCTTGACCGCGCTGAAAAACGGGAAACGTGACCGTGAGGCCGCCGAGCAGAATCGTGTCGGGCTCTTCGCGTTTGTATGCGACACGGAATCCGAGATCTGGGCTCCTCAACGCGCTCCCGAGCTGTGCCTGCGCCTCCGCTTCGCGCGCCTCAGCCTCCAAGACCCCGAACTCCGGCCTCTGATCGATAAACGCCGCCAATCCGTCGATTGGAGGCAGAGGAGCGACGTCCAGAGAGCCGCGCAGCTCAATCGGCTCACCGATCGGCAGGCGTAACAGCGCTCGCAACACTCCAGCGGCGGCCGTCAAGTCGGCGCGCGCCGAGACGAGATTCGCGGCGGATCGTGCCGCGCCTATTCGCGCGAGGTTCAGGTCAATGGCGGCAATATCGCCAAAGGCATAGCGCCGTTCGCTCGCATTCAGCAGTTCGCGCGCAACGGTATCGGCTTCCTCTGCCACGCGTAGGCGCTCCGTCGCCGCAATTCCGTCGAGGAACGCAGATGCCGCGTCGAAGGCGACGTTCCGCGCGGTTTGCTGAACCTCGGCTCGCTGGCGCTCAATCCCCGCACGTGCGCCGGCGATACGCGCCTGGCGCTGGCCGCCGGTTTCGAAGTGCTGCGACAGGCCTAGCTCGAGGTCAGCCGAGCGCGTGCCGCCACCCGAGCGAGGGCCAGCGGCTGCCTCCATCAGCGGGTTATCACGCAGCCGTGCGGAGGCGCCGAGCAGCGATGCCTCCGCTTCGGCAATCCGTGCACGTGACACAACAACGGCACCCGCTTGATCGCGAGCGCGGGCAAGAGTCTCTTCGAGAGTGAGGACGGTCTGGGCGACTGCTGCACCAGGCACGCCTGCAAACAGGCACGCAGCCGCGATCGCGCGAACGGCGCAAAACATAGGCTCCTCTGCACAGACGGGCGTCACGCCGAGCGTGACGCAGTTAACGCGTCTTATGTCAGCGAGTCTTTGGGCACGTGGAAGATGCGGTGGGGGGCCGGGTCGGGCAGAACGTCACTCGGTCGCACCGTCGCACGGGTTGCCGGGGCGTCCGCGGGCGCGGAGGTAAGAACCGTGTGTATAAAGGTGGCGACGCGTGCACAGCAAATGCACCGCGAGCAGTTTTGAGGGCACGGGTCAGCCGCAGACCCTTGGATCGAGTCGTCGCACTCGTCCGCAGCGAGCACGATCAGAACGTCGGTTGTTTGCAGCGTGAACGCGCCGAGCCACACTGCCAGGAAGAGCCGCGCCACGGGTTCACGATACCACGTGACGCCAAGGGGGGAGGTCCGGGACTAGCCCTTTTGTCTGCCTTGACCGGTGAGGACGCTCGGTCTTCCTTCTTCGAGTCTCAGGCTACTCGCCCGTTCGCTCGGCGGCGCGCAAACGCATGAACAACGGTTGTTCATTAAGGCGCCGCACGCCGCCGAGCTGTGGCTGGCGGCAGCGATCAAATGAGGGTGTCCAAAGTCGCTGACGTTGAGCCGCCACATCAAGTGTCAGGCTGTTACCACCTCGTATGGCGATACCGGGGCGGCCGGTGCGGTGTCGGCTCTTCCACGTCCAGAACAAGCGAAAGCCGCGCCGATGCCATGCGAGCACCGTTGCCGGCTGGACGACAAGGAGCGCCGAGCGCCAGCCGCGCGATCGGCGCGACATCCACACCCAGAGCACACGATCGGCGGACGTCAAGCGAAGGCGTGGGCGGCGAGAGCGATTCGCGACCCGCCAGCTGATGCCGAAGGGCGAGGATCTCCAGATTCAGGGTCGCGCGTGAGCGAACCAACAACCGGAGGGAGTGGACCAATGAAACGACGACTGACACGATGAGGCGAGCCTATTCGGAATAGCCCACAAGCTCAATCGCCACAAGACGTACCGCGTTTCTGGTAGCCACACCCGACGCACCACGGTCATGCGGTACCCAACCCGCGAATATCAGAGTGATTCATCGTCGTTGCCGCTCGGCCGATCAGCTGACTGAGTCCCAACAGCGTGCGCGCCCGGATGGCTTGATAAGCCGGGCGCGCACTCGGAGTGCTATCGAAGAACGAAAACAGATCCGGGCCATTGACACCGGTCTTTCCATATCAATTCAAGCGATACACGAATCCGTGAGTCCCACTGACGTCTGCGTATTGACCGACGATAAAGTGACGATCATTGATGCCGAACACCTGCGTGCTAGCTGCCCCCTGGACTTCGAGCGTGCGATATTGTCCGTCCCTGGTTCGCAGAAAGCCGCGGGGGTTTACCGGAACTCCGACCGTGTTGGCCGCATTGTCACCTCGTACCCCGACAATCTCACCCTCGGCATTGACATCCCAGGCCAAGGTGAAGAGGCCGCCTTCAAAGGTGAACGTGGTCGCGATTGCATTTTTGCGATTCGCTATATAGCTCACGCCGGAAGAGCTGTAGTACCCGACCATCTCGCCGGTGGCCGCGACGCCATTGTTCATGGTGTCAGGATCGCGGCTAGTGGTGTCGCCGGGGTAGTGCGGGGTTGAAAGCCCGGTGAACGTGCCGCTCCGCAGGACGAAACCATGCATCGTCGTCATGGCCATGTTGTCTTCGTGAAAACAGCCGACGATATCGCCTTGAGGTGAGATGCGCACGGCGAGCGTATGGCGAGCTGGGGAGTCGGGGTGATCGAAGAGTTCCGCGGGTACATCAATAGGGTAGATGTAGCGACCGAGGAAGTACGCGAACCCGTGTTGCACGCCGGCAGCGGTGTAATGCCCGACGACGATTCCCTGCACACCGATGCCGCGTGCGACCGTCTGCGTCCGGCCATCTGCAGGTACGTCGATGCGTGTGTACACGCTGTCCTGGAGCAGGAATCCATGCGTCCCAGCCGCACTGATTTCTCCCGTCAGCGGATTGACACAGGCGGCGGCACACACATAGGTTCCAACGACATCTCCGCCGTTATTGATGCCCCTGGCCGCCGTCGAAGTCGAGCCGGGGTAATGGATGGTCGTGGGGACAAACGTCTCGGTTGCGGCTGCCCTCGCCGTGCCCATACATACGATAAGCATCGCGGCAGCCAATACTGCCGCACGTGTCGGCATATGGAATCTGGAACGCATGGTCTCCTCCTCAAGGTATTTCGTCAGTGAACGAACGCGACTACTCCTTCGGTCTCGACGGCGTGATTTCTTGAATGCGGCCCGTGTCGCGGCCGCTGTCGTGTAGTATCCGGAGCGCACGTCACCGAGTCTTTGGGAACGGATTAGAATTCGCTTGGTTCGTAGGCCTTCCTCGAAAGGTTGTCGTGGACATCAGCTTCGGGCCATTCACGCTCGACGAGCGCGCCCGCCAGCTTCGCCGCGGCACGCAGCCGGTCCACCTCTCTCCAAAAGCGTTCGATCTCCTCGCGCTGCTCGTGCATCGGCGTCCGGAAGCGATCTCAAAGAGCGAAGTCCACGAACAGCTCTGGCGCGATACCTTCGTGTCGGATGTCAACCTGGCCGTTCTGATCGCGGAGATCCGGACCGCTCTCGACGACGATGCTCGGCATCCCCAGTTCGTTCGAACGGTCCAGCGGTTTGGGTATGCGTTCTCCGGCACGGTTGCCGAGGTACAACGGCCGCGGTCCCCAGGGCTTGGCCACGCACTGTGCTGGCTAGCCTGGGGCGCCGAACGCGCCGCGTTGTCGAATGGTGAGAATCTCGTGGGCCGCGATCCTGCTGCGGACGTTCGCGTTGACGCCGTGGGTGTCTCGCGTCGTCACGCGATGATCGTCGTCGGTGACCACGAGGTGACGCTCCACGATCTGTCCAGCAAGAACGGCACGTACGTCGATGACGTCCGCGTGACGTCGCCGATGACGCTGACCGACGGCATCGAGGTGCGCTTTGGGCCAGCGGTTGCCTGCTTCCGGCGAGCGGCCGGCATGACTTCCACTCAGACTCTGAAAACGTCCCGAGGCTCGAGGGTTCGACAATGATGACCGATTCCTCTCAACCGCTTGCCGTCGGCTCCACACTCGGTCAATTCGTCATCCAGGGATCGCTTGGCGCGGGCGGGATGGGCGAAGTGTATGAAGCAGAAGACACGCGGTTGCACCGGCGAGTCGCGTTGAAAGTTGTCCGCAGCGAGGTGGCATCGGATCCTGTGCGTCGCGCGCGCCTCGAACGCGAGGCGAGTGCCGTCGCGAGGCTCAATCATCCGAACATCGTGACCGTACATTCGCTCGATGAGCACGATGGGATCCTGTTCATTACGATGGAGCTCATCGAGGGTTCCACGCTCTCGGCCGCTCTTCCCGCGCAAGGATTCCCACTCGATCGACTGCTGCCCCTCGCCATCCAGCTGGTCGAAGCGCTCAGCGCGGCACACGGTCTCGGCATCGTGCACCGCGATCTGAAACCCGCAAACATCATGATCACGCGCGACGGCGCAATCAAAGTCCTTGACTTCGGTCTGTCGAGACTTGCGGTCGATGAGGGCGGTGGCAGGGAGACGACCGATTCGCTGACGATCGACGGACGGCTGATGGGCACAGCGCCCTACATGTCCCCCGAACAGATCGACGGTCATCTGGCCGATGCGCGATCGGATCTGTTTTCGCTCGGCATCGTGCTCTTCGAGATGGCCACCGGCCAGCGTCCGTTTAGCGGTGGCACACCGCTGGCGACGTTGACGGCGATCCTCAAGGACACGGCGACTTTCGCGAGCGAGGTCAATCCAGGCGTGCCCGATGAACTTGCCCGGATCATCGAGCGATGCCTCGTCAAGGATCCGACCCGGCGGATGCAGTCGGCGATCGACTTAAAGGGCCAGCTCGAGGATCTCGCTCGGACCCTCGAATCGACGGGGTGGGCTGTCCCCTCGTCGCGCGTCGGTAGGCGTGGACGCGCGCCGGTAGCTCCAGACACGCGCTGGTCGGGAACCCGCACACGGATCGCCGCTGCTTTGGGCATCGTGGTGGTGTCGGTCGTCGCTGGGGGCTTGTGGTTTGGCTTCGTCCACGCAAGTGGACCCGTGAGCGAGCGCCGCGTGACGCGTTTCACCGTGGATGTTCCACGGGGGGCGATCGGGGGAGGCTTCAACCCGAGCCTGGCGCTTTCACCGGACGGGACGCAGTTGGCGTTTACACCGCTTCCTGGGCCTGTGTGGATACGGCGGTTCGATGACCTCGAGACGCGAATGCTCGAATCATCGGCGGGTCCCGGCTTCCGTGGGGCCCCTCTATTCTCACCGGACAGCGCGACCCTGTCCTTCATCCAGGGCAACGCAATCATTTCGTGGGCGCGACCCTTCTATAAAGCGGCACTGTCCGGCGGCGCCGCCGTGAAGCTCGCCGACTATGACGCGTTCCACAAGGGGGACTGGGGCGAGGACGGATCGATCTACTGGACCGCGCATTACCCCGGCGGGATCGTTCGCGTGTCAGATGCGGGCGGCGACATTCAGAACGTGACCGAACTCGGGTCCAACGAGCGAAGCCACCGGTTCGCCAACCTGCTGCCTGGGGGCGAAGCGCTCATCTATACCGTGGCCTTCGACGGGATCGACAACTACGACGACGCGCGAATCGACTTGTGGGACTTGCGGACGCATGAGCGGAAAACACTTGTCACCGGCGGCGCATCCGCTACGTATTCACCGTCGGGACACATCGTGTATGCCCGCGCCGGCAAGCTCCTCGCGGTGCCATTTGACCTTGCGCGGAGACAGGTCACCGGCGATCCATTCGAGGTGCTCAATGGAGTGCTAATGAGCAGCAATACGGGTGCTGCGCAGTTCTCGCTATCGCGACACGGAGATCTCGCCTACGTGCCCGGCTCCGCTGAGGGTGCGCATCGCACGCTGGTGTGGATGGACCGATCGGGAAAGGTAGAACCGTTACCACTGCCACCTGCCGCGTACCTGTATCCCCGGCTCTCGCCGGACGGTCGATTCCTCGCCGTGGAGATCGAAGGGCCCAACCACGACTTCTATGTCTATGATTTCGCCCGCTCGGTCTTAACGAAGATGACGACGGATGGTGAAAGTCACGATCCGGTCTGGATGCCTGATGGCAAGCGACTGGCGTTCCGGTCGTGGCTGGCTGGCGGTATGACGATGTGGATGATGCCGGCGGATCGGAGCGCGCGCCCGGTCCGTCTGGATCCTGCGGGAACACGTCAGAGTCCCGTGTCGTTTTCTCCCGATGGACGGTTTCTCACCTTCGATCAGAAGGATCCACAAACGAGAGATGACGCGTGGGTGCTGCCGCTCGACGGTAGTGGTCAGCCTCAGCCGGTCGCACGGTCGCGGTTTGCAGAAGGTTCGGCAAAGTTCTCGCCCGATGGTCGCTGGATCGCGTACGCGTCTGACGAATCGGGAAAGTCGGAAGTGTACGTGCAGCCTTTCCCAGGACCGGGACCCAAAGTTCAAATTTCGAATGCTGGCGGATACGATCCGGTGTGGCGACGCTCGGGTGGTGGGGAACTGTATTACCGCGCTGGGAAGACCATGATGGTCGTGTCGATCGCCACGGCCCCTGACATTCGAGTCTCTGCACCGAAACAGCTGTGGGAAGGCAGCTATTCCGACGGCTCGGGCTCCTCGTGCGGGATGCCTGGCGTGAGCTCGTCGAACTACGACGTCACGCCGGATGGGCAGCGGTTCCTGATGGTTCGAGACGAAGACAGTTCGCCCCCCAGTACTCGCATTGTCGTTGTCCTCAACTGGGCCGAGGAATTGAAATCGCGGTCAGCCAGCGGGACATCAACCGCCTCGCGCTAGACTGATTGCGTCAGCCTGAAAAGTGAGGCCGTGGAATGAAGATTCGCTCTTTCGCGTCCAGGATAGCTGCCATCGCGTCTGTGTGTCTCGTAGGAAGCGCTGGCGCTTCTAGCATTACCGCGCAGGATTCCGAAGGACACGAGTCTTCTCTGCGCGCCACGGTGACGATGGCCGATGGAACCTCCCGAGCCATCACGCTTCAGGGGGTTGGATGCACTGCAGGCATCTGCTCCAGGGTCCGCGCCACTGACGTGAAAGCTGATAGCGTGTGGCTCGATGGATTGGCTTCCGTCCGTGAGATCTCTCACGAAACCGAAGGTCCCATTAAAGCCCTCTTCACCTTCAAGGATGGCTCGGTGCGCCGAATATCTATAGTTGCTGGGAATCGCGTGCTTTACGTTCAGGGCCGATTTGGCCGCCCGCAGAAGCTGGATCTCGCAAGTCTCACCAAGATCGATTTCCCAAACTAGTCACGGCAGCCGTTCGGCCCGCCTTTCAGACGCGAGATGGAAAGCTGCCAAACCTCAAAATGCTTGACAGGCAGTAATCAAGTAATGTATTGAATACTTGACTTGGCTGCAGAAACCCGTCGCCACCGCGAGTTCAAGGATCGGTTGTACGGGCAGTTTGCCCGCATCGGGAAGGCGCTCTCGAACCCGCACCGCCTCGAGGTCCTGGAACTTCTGGCCCAGGGAGAGCGCACCGTTGAGTCCCTCGCGGGCGAGATCGGTCTGTCTCTCGCCAACGCATCGCAGCATCTCCAGACGCTTCGGCAGGCGTCGCTGGTCGAGAGTCGGAAAGACGGGCTGTATGTCTACTACCGGCTCGCTGATCCCGCTGTCGCCGACGTATCAAAGGCCGTCCGCACTGTCGCCGAGCACCGGCTTGCGGAGCTCGATCGGCTGGTTCGAGATCATTTCGGGGATCGATCGAGCGCCGAGGCTGTCGGCATGGAAGAACTGCTTCGGCGCGCGCGATCACGCGAAATAGTGGTCCTCGATACCCGGCCACCGAGCGAGTACCTCGCTGGTCATATCGCAGGCGCGATCTCCGTTCCCGTCGAGGAGCTTCAGCGCCGTCTCCGGCAGCTTCCGAAAACCAAGGAATACGTCGCGTACTGCCGCGGCCCGTACTGCGTCTACGCAGACCACGCGGTCGAGATCCTGCGATCGAAGGGACGCCGCGCGCAGCGCCTGCTCGAAGGGTTTCCCGAATGGCGGGCGGCTGGGTTTCCCGTGCAGACGGGTCTCGAGGAAGGCGCACTGAGATGACAGCAGCGCCACCATTTCTTCACTTCTGACAGAGGACGCAGCCATGACCGCCACGACCGTTGATCGTACTGCTCTCGAGTCCAAGGTAAAGGACATGTACACCGACGTTGCCACGAAACCGCACGGCAGCTTCCACTTTGAGATGGGGCGCGCCATGGCCGAGCGGCTTGGCTACGCGCCCACGGATCTCGAACGTGTGCCGCAGGACGCCATCGATTCCTTCGCCGGCGTTGGTTACTTCTTTCATCTTGCCGATCTCAAGTCCAGCGAGTACGTAGTGGACCTCGGCAGTGGATCCGGGATGGATACGTTTGTGGCATCTCTGAAAGTCGGACCGACCGGCCGAGTAACGGGCGTGGACATGACCGACGCGCAGCTTGCGAAAGCCGAGCGCCTCGCCCGCAGCGCCGGCTTTGCGAACGTCACGTACCGGAAGGCCTACATCGAAGACACGGGTCTGGATGCGGAAACGTTCGATTGCGTGATCTCCAACGGCGTGATCAATCTTGCGGCAGACAAGGAGAGAGTGTTTCTGGAAGCCGCACGGCTCCTCAGAAGCGGCGGGCGCCTCGCCATCGCCGACATTGTTACCGAGATGCCGTTGCCTGAAGGGGTCGTGTGCAACGCGGATCTCTGGGCGGCGTGTATCGGTGGAGCGGCGCAACAGGATGTCTACGGCGCGGCCATCGAAGCGGCCGGGCTTCGTATCGAGCGAGTCGAGCCAAACCCGCAGTACCAGTTCATCTCGGATTCGGCCAGGGGCGCCACGGTGAAATGGGGCGTGAAGAGCGTGTCGCTGCTGGCTCGCAAGGCGTGAGGGGTCAGGAGGTCGCCTCATGATTTTCCGTCCTTTCCATTACTACGACCTCGGATGCGCCGCCTATCTGCTTGGGTGCGGCACGCTCGGGAAATGTGCGGTGGTCGATCCGCGTGCAGAGGATGTGGACACGTACGTCGCCTTTGCCGACTCGAAGCAGATGCGCATCACGCACGTGATCGATACCCACGTCCACGCGGATCACCGTTCGGGGGGCGTCGAGCTGGCGACGCGGGTCGACGCGTCCTACTGCCTGCACGAATTCGCTGACGTCAGCATTCTCTTCGTGCCCTTGCGAGATGGTGAGGAGGTGGAACTGGGCAACACGCGCGTCAGAGTTCTACACACACCCGGGCATTCACCTGAGAGCATTTGTCTGGTAGTCACCGATCTCAAACGCGGCACAGATCCATGGTTCGTCCTGACGGGCGACACCCTGTTCGTGGGCGCCGTCGGCAGACCCGATCTACCGGGGCGCGCCCGCCAGAACGCGGCGGAGCTCTACGACAGCATTCACGAGAAGCTCC
>DAIRVG010000179.1:540-11789 GCA_036802945.1 Vicinamibacterales bacterium | reverse complement strand
GCCGATTCTAGGGTTCGTGTCTCCCAGCCGCGAGTAGACGCTCATGCGCATTGACGGGATAGGAGCTAGCGCGCGCGAAATGGCACCCCATTACCGAAACGGGTCTATTCCGCCGGGCTCAGTCAGGAATCGACGAGTCGACGTGAACCACTACGGCGGCCAATTCTGGTCCGTTTGATGTGACCCAATAATGCAGGTGGTATTCGTGATCGATATCGCGCCGCCAGGCTCCAGCCTTGTCAGCGTCCCGTATTTTCTGCGGTTCGTTTGCGCCGTGGCCCCGCCGCAGTTGATGGGTCGCCGCCATGTTCTCATCGACAACGGTTTCGACACACGCCCGAATGACCGCTCGGATGAGCGATGCTTTCCCCGCCCCGATGAGCGCCCATATCGATGTGTAGAAATGCGTGTTGATGGACCACGGACGATCTTCGCGTTCTCGGCGTCTCAACGCTTCGACGAGGGCAGTGACAAGTAGGCCGGAATCTTGGCGGCGAATCGCTTCGGAAAAGATCTCAGCGACGTCAACGCTCACCAACACAGTCGCCGGATCGACGACAATCCCAAACGTTCCTTTCGCAGTCACCGGCCAAGCATATTCGTCCCGAGACGGTCCCTCCGCGTCCTCTACGTTCGCTTGAATCGCGAGCGTGGACCCGGCGATGCAGCCACGCGTAAAGATCAGGTGTCTGGATTGGTCATCACCAATTCGCTGGCGATTGAAACAGATGGCTACGCCAAGATCTTTCCCGAATTCATCAAAACGCTGGTCTCGGCTACCACTCGCCCAAGGCAGAGTACATGCGCATTCGTCGTACAGAAAGTCACTCAATCCAAGCTGATCTTCGATAACAACTGCCTTTGTGAGAAGCGAATGTGCTACGTCAACAACATCCTTCGGCTGAACATGCTCGACCTGAAGTGCGGCCAACGACCTCTTTAACGGCTCCCACAACGGGTAGGAATCGGTCGCGGTCAGAACATCGTAGGCATGACTTGACGCGAACACCATGATGCCACGTTGTTCGCGTATTTCGCGCCACCGAAGTAAGTCGAGGACATACTGGTGAAAAGCGTCTATCCCTTGTTCATGCGACGGGCACGCGATCAAAAAAGCATCAACATAACCACTAACCATTGGACCTCTTGACGCGGTCCCGGCGCTTCGCTGCTCCAGCTTTCAATATTGATGCAGCCAATTCCTCAGACTCGTCGAAGAATCCCGACGGCCAGTCGTCAATAACGCCGAACTGATTGATTCGGATGGGGCGATAGTGGGAATGTGCCTTATCGCGCTCGACGAAATACAACAGCGTACTAAGCGAAACGTTGTCGTCCTCGGCAACTGCAGCTAAGAATCGCAGTCGATTAATCAAGTACTCGCTGTGAGTCTCGACGAGACACTGCTTATCCAAAGTAGCCAACGACACGAAGAAGTCAGCGAGTCGCGTCTGCACGCGCGGATGGAGATGCAGCTCAGGCTGCTCGAAAATCAAGGTTGACCCAGGGTCTGCCAGCAATGCGAGCACAAGTATCGGAAGCACCTGGCTCACACCGACTCCAACGTGGGTTAGGTCATGAACAATCTCACCGGCGCCTGCGGATACCTTCAGATCATGACCTAGCTTTCCTAGGTCCGCGGTTTTTACATCGTCTGCGATGCCCATGTACTGGAGCCAGTCGAGGACCGCTTCATGGAGGGATGCATTCCGCGGGACTCTCGAAACGGAGCCCGAGGAACCGGGGGGCAGATAAGTTACGGCCGCATTCCGGTAGGTCTCAAGGACAGCCGCCGTATGTTCACCTCGATAGCCGATGTCCCTAGGATCGGCTCCACCTGCGAGAGGATAGACAGGTTTCGGCTCATCACGTAGAGGGCCTAAGTACTTCACGTACCTAGCGAAAAATTGAGCGGTGATGTTCACACCACCTTCCAGCATTGGGGGAAGGGGCACCATCGCGAGGTCGTAGTGCGCCGGCCTGTGTCCCCGTATTGCGAGGCGAATATCGTTTTCGCGCTCAGCGAATCTAGCCACAATTTGTCGGCGATCACGGAGCGGCATAGAACGCACAAACGAGAGAAGCTGCTCAATGGTGAACTTCGCGTCGAGTTTCTCTAGTTTCGATGAACTCGTTCCACCGCCGAACATGTTCAGTGAGCGCTGTGCGTCCGATTCCGAGACATATTCGTGGATGATCGGCATGACGACGGGTCGGAGCCGCTCCAGAACGTCTGCAGATATCTCGGTCGAGAGCTCGCTCGGTGACCATGTGTCGTAGTAGTAGTCGGGTCCCGAAGCTGCAGCGGTGAGCAGCTGAATCACTCGCTCTTGTTGGTGATCGACAGTATCGTAGACAACCGAAAGCATCGAGGGGATGAAGTGCAATAAAGAAGCGCCCACCGCACGACTACTTCTTGGCAGCGGATAGTAGCCTCGGATCGAATTGAGGGATGTTTGAGCCTGAGCCTCATATTCCAACGAGGATAACTCCTGAGAAGTAACCGATTCCGGTGCGACGCGAAGGGAATGCAGGCGTTCTCCAACGGGCAAATGACTTCGGAGCAGCGTGATGTCGACGTCCTGTTGTTCGTCAGTGGCACCTCGGACTCTGATGTGGGAACTCTCAAGCCGCGGCTGAAGTCGTCTGAAACCAACGCCATCTTCTTTTGAGGCACTCGCGGAGAATGAGAACTCACATTCGACGGATTGAATTTGCAGGTTGTGCCCCACGTAACTGGCGCCCCGGGCGAACGACGCTTCCGGGGGAACCGCCAGAGAAAAGCCCAAAGAAATAGTCTTCGTTTCCGCACCGTGCGACAACACATCGTCGAATTCACCCATCTTCAGGATGTGTCCATTGAGCACGATCGATCGTGACCGAACGGGATTCTGAACCGTCTGTGTGGTCAGAAGGAGACTCTGAATGACGGTGCTCTTTCCTGAGCTATTCGCACCTGCGAAGATCGTCAAACGCGCTAACGGCAGTGTGATTCGGTCGTAGACCGATTTGAAATGCTCTAGCGTGCAGTTCTGAAACACCGCTGCCTCGTTGGAAAATGTGTGGGCTTGGCCAGGTGCTCGACCGTCACTTACGCGCGGAGCAACCTCGCGACATTGGCGACGATTCACCCAAGACGATCCTAAGGCTCCTTCGTCGCCGCCGCAAAGCTATTAAGCCGACCAAGAGCGCTCTCACGTCGGTCGAACACCTACAAGTCGTGCCAGTGTCACCCAATGTCGCGGATGCGGCCGACGCTGTCCCGCCCTAACCTGCACGGCATAGGGTGTCGACACGTGAAGTGCCGCCCCCAGCGTAGCGGCGCTCAGATGGTGGAGTTGCGGCCAAACCATGTGGGCGTAAAACTCTGGAGTGAGCCATTCGGGTTGGTCCGAGGCCTTCCAGGCGTGCTCAGCCGCCAAATTTCGACGCCGCGCAGCCGATCGGCCGGCCTGCGCCCCTTGCGTCTGGGCTGCGAGCCGACCTTTAGCCGCGACCGCCAACATCCGCTCAGGTCCGCAGTGCCTCCAACAATCAGCGCAGTACTTCTCGCCGCGTGGAATCGCCCTCCCGCAGTCGCGGCAGACAGGCGTCGGTGATTGCGGTTGTTGAACGGCCAACGGCGGTGCTCCCTTCGCATCGCGTCGATGCTGTTGCGTGAGCCGCGTTGCGGGTCCGCGAGTAATCGTAGTCGTTTTTCGAAAGGTCGCCCACAAAGCCTTCGCCACGCGTTCGGTGATGGGTGCAAGTGCTTGCGCCCACGTCGGCGCCGTCTGCGCCAGTCGTTCCGCGAACGGCGCCATCAATCGACAATTCCCATTGCGCTGCTCAAAAAACCATTCACGCCGAAGCGGTTGACGCATGATCCAATTCAGCACGAACGCATCGACAAGTGGGCGAACTGGTTCCATTAGGTCACACGCGAGACTGTCACGAGCATCTGCGTCCAGATGCATCACGCCAAGTCCCGGATCAAGACCGAGCGCAGTTGCCGCGATCCGCGCTTCCGACTCGAGAATGGCGTACAAGTAGTTCAGCATGGCGTTCGGCGGGTTCACAGATAGTCGCGGCGAACCCGTCAACGGCGACATGCGCGCGCCAAATACACGCCAATGTTCGGGTACGCGCGGCAGATCAGGCTTCGGGAACACCACCGGCAACGCATGCCAACAGGACCAGTACGCGTGCGCCGCTTGCGATTCCACAAGGCGCAGCGAACTGACGTCGCCAGCGAACGGCACACGCGCGCGTAGCTCCTCGATGAACTGCGCAACGTCCGTGCGTTTAAACGCGTCACTGATAATCCGGTGCTGTTCCGCGAGCTTGCGATCGATCAAGTCTCGCGCAATCCGCATACCCACATCAGAATGCAATGCGGCGGCTTGTGCGCGGCGAAGCCGTGCGAGACGTGGACCGACAGGACCGGTCGTCAACAACACAGTTCCGTCGCGTTCTAGCATAGCGAGCGACGCCTTTTGATCCGCGAGCCAACGCAACGCGGCGAGCGACACCGCGCCATCAGCACCAATCACGATTAATCGGCGCAGCCCGTGATTTACGCGTGGAAAACGCGCCCGTCGCCGTGCCGACCCGATGCCGTCTTCAACGATCAGATGGCCGCGATCAACGCGCACGGAGATGCCATAGCCGGATAACGTCACGACTCCGCGAGTCGGCATCAGCGGTCGCGGTCCGTCGGCGAAATTGAGGTCAGACGAAAGTTGAGATACGTTGAGCGAAGCTGCCATCGGAGCGCACCTCCTGTGGTAGTCAGGGGCGCGGTTGGTGTTGACGCACTAACCGCGTTCCGATCGATTGTTACGTGTCGATTGGGGTTTTTCGCCTGTTCCACGCCTTCTGTAAGGTTCTGGCACTGACGCGTTTTCCGAGTAACGCAGCGCTCTTCTCCGCGGTCTCCTTCAATGCCTGTTTCACGCCAGCGCCCCGGCGAATGGCCAAAGCGATCTGATCACAGGCCTTCTGCTCTTCAGCGGCGTTCAATTTCGGGGTTCGTCCTGGCCCGCCGCGACGTGGCAGTTGCGCTGCGAACCCCTTTAGCACCTTGCGCACGCCGCTGGGTAACTCGTACGACGCGTTGTGAATCTCCGCGATCCTCTTTTCCAACTCGGCCTCGGTCTTAATGTTGGCCGCGTCTTTTTTCAATGCGACACGACCGCGTCTACCGAACATCAGTCGAACGGTGGCGATTGCTCCCTTCGTTGAGTCGCTGTCTCCGACTTCTCCGTCTTGAGGAACGGCGAACATCGCGTTGACGATCTGAGCGGCTGTTGCCTCCGTCATTCTAAATAGTTCGTCGAACAGCTCTACATACGCCTCAAGCAGCCGACGCTCGACAACTGTCCGCGTCAGGCGCTTCGCCTTCCGCGCAGGCGCAACAACCACGGTTCTTTTCTGCGCCACTGTCGCAACATTGTACCGCTACTGCGACGCCGACGCAGTAATCAAATCTGGTTGCGACGTCACCGCCGTCACCCGTTTACTCAGGCTGGCTGAACTCAGAGCCACAACCGGGGGGGGGGCAATGGCGAAGAAGACCAAACGAGCGAAGCGACCAGCGCAACAGCCAAGACCAGCACGACAACGTTCGAAGAAACCCTTGGCACGGACCCGAAAGCGACAGGTGACGCGCCGTGCAACGACGCGAACGCGTCGAGCCGCGAGCCGACAATCTCGCGTCAAGGTCTCACAGGTGATCGGTGCTATGCGCCGCGAGCACCTATCGCTTGCACAGGCCGCGCGCAAAGTCGGCGTCAGCCCGAGGACGGTAGTTTGGGAATCGGGTTCATCCCTTCGGCGGCTTCCGAACGGTCGATATGTCGCCCGCGCAACTGATCGCCTGCAGCGCGTCGTGCGAATGCCAACCGCCGATGGTATCCGTGACATCACCTTGCGTAGTTCCAAAGACGCCACATTGCTTGGCGAGTACTGGAATGCGGTCCACGCATACCTGGCGAAGGGTGAATCCGCTGGACTGGATCGGTTTCGGGGTCGTCACGTCACGACCGCTGACGGCGAGCGAATCGAACTACTGACAGATCGCGCGTCGCTCAATCACCTCGGCTCGGCGGGCGTGCTCTCGTTCGAGTCGATGTACGCGAAGGTGGTGTGACATGGGTGCTGCACGAAATCGACGAGACCCACGCTCGACCATCCGCAGAGCGCGGACCGTCGCGGAGTTTATGGCGCTCCCCAGGCGAGATCAAGAGAAGGCGACAAGCGCAGCCGCTACGGTCGCGCGTATGCGAGAAGGCGTTCCATTGACCCGCGCGGCACGCGAGAACCGCATCTCGCCATCAGACGTGTGTTGCCTTGCAGCCGACGCGTTGCAACGGACCGCTGATGGAACGTGGATCGCTCGCAAGGCCGACCGGCTGCTGCGCATTGTGCTGTTGCTGGCACCGGAGGGCGTCATCGAAGTGCTGGTCGACGACTCGCGACAAGCAGCGCTGGTCGCCAGTTATTGGACGGCCGCAAATCGATACCTCTCAGGCGACAAGACCGCCCTCTGTCTGTTCCACGACCTGTATGTCCAGACCGCTGATCGGACGCTGATCACATTCATGAGCGGACCTGAACTCGACGTGCTTGAAAAGACGGGGATTCCGGGCAGTTGGACGCTCGACGGAAGGTTGGTGTGACGTGACGACGAGACGAAGACGAACAACCGAAGCGAAACCCACAGACCGATTTGCACGTCGCGCAACAACGCGACGGCGGGCCGGAGTCGGCGCGCGCTGCCGCTGTGGTGAGGCTCGCCCCGCAGCACTCGTCAAGGAGGCGCAACCAACCATCTGTCAGCAATGCCAGCGGACAGTCGCAGGTAAAGCCATGACGGACGCCCATCATGTCGCTGGTGCGGCCAACGATTCGACGACGGTGAGGATCCCGACCAACGATCACGTGGCGGAACTCACCGGCCGTCAACACGATTGGCCGGAACAGACGCTTCAGAATCCTGACGGGGATCCGTTCCTGCGAGGCGCGGCCTGTCTCCGAGGCGTGTACGACACGGTTGTGTATCTGGCAAAACGTTTGTTCCTCTGGATACCGCGTTTGCTCGAAGCCGCATCCGCGTGGCTGACAGAAACGCTGGGGCGTTTTTACTGGCTCGGAACGCCGTTAGAGGCGTTCACGCCCGCGCGCTAAGGGAGGCGACGATGGCCAAGATTATTTCGGCACTCGCGGTCGCCGTTCGCGTGTACCCGCAGCCCGTCGGCAAGAAGCCGTACGTGCCGAAGCGTCGAGAGTGGACGCGTCCGGAAGCAATGCTGGTATTCGACACGGAAACCCGGACAGACGCCGCGCAAGCCCTCACCTTCGGTTGTTATCGATTCGTCAATCGCGGCGAATGTGTCGAAGAGGGGTTATTCCACGCGGACGACTTGCCCGTTCGCGATCTGTCGATTCTGCGCAAGTACGCCCGCGCGCATCGCGCGGACGTCGGTCCGCACGGGGATTCGGAGTTGCGGTTGTTGACGCGGTCTGAGTTTCTGGATCTCGTCTTCAAGGTCGCGTACAAGGGCCGCGCGTTGGTCGTGGGCTTCAATCTTCCGTTCGACCTGTCGCGACTTGGGTGTGACACTACGGCCGCGTCACGGCGATACGCCGGAGGGTTTTCGATGGGGCTGTGGTCGTATATGGATTTACGCGGCCTCGAACGCCCCGATCGCTTTCGACCACGCATCGCTGTTAAGCACATCGACAGCAAGCGTTCCCTTGTGGCGTTTACGGGTCGCCAAGAACCGGATCGCACCGATCGGATTCCAGACGGATCAACGACCGGACGCCCGGCGCGAGGCTATGTCTTCCGCGGTCACTTTCTCGATCTGCGAACGCTGGCGTTCGCATTGACAGACCGCGGCTACTCCCTACAGAAAGCGTGCGACACGTTTGGTGTCAAACACGGCAAGCAGGTTGTATCAACCCACGGGATCGTTACCGAGGAATACATCGACTACAACCGCCGCGACGTGTTGGCCACGTCTGAGCTTGCAGTAAAGCTGCTCGACGAATACGACGCGCACCCGATTCCGCTGCAGGTAACGAAGGCGTATTCGGCCGCCGCACTTGGGAAGGGGTATCTCCGAGGTATGGGGATTCCGCCGATTCTCGAACGGCAGCGAGACTTCCCTGCGAAGTATCTCGGGTACGCGCAATCAGGATTCAGTGGTGGACGGACGAGCGCGCACATTCGCAAAGCGGTCGTGCCCGTGGTCTACGTGGACTTCCTCGCAATGTATCCCAGCGGCAACAGTCTTATGGGGCTCTGGCGGTATGTGACGGCGGAACGAATCGGCGTCGAGGAATGCCGTGACGACACTGAGGCGTTCTTGCGGCGGCTTCGCCCCGACGATCTCTTTGAGCGTGAGACGTGGCCGCGGTTGGCGGGGTTCGCTCGTATCGTTCCCGATGGTGACGTGCTGCCCACACGCAGCCAGTATGCAGAGACGCACGATTGGCAAATGGCCATCACTCATCTCTACGCACACGAAACGAACGGCAAACGGCAGGCGCTTTGGTTTTCCCTGCCGGACATTGTCGCGTCGGTGATCCTCACAGGGCGTGTGCCACGAATCGTGGACGCCTTTCGCATCACCGCGCACGGAAAGCAGAAGACGCTCACGCCCACGTTCCTCCGAAGCGTGATCGCGATCGACCCTCGGCGAGATGATTTCTTCAGGACGGTGATCGAGGAGCGCAAGCGGCTGTCCGGGCGCGCGGACTGGACACCGGATGAACGCGCGCGCGCGGATAAGGCGTTGAAGGTCCTCGCGAATGCCGCGAGCTATGGGATTTATGCGGAGATGCACCGCCAGGAATCGGACGCCGCGATGCGCGTCCGGTGTCATGGCATCGATCGAACACCCTTTACCTGTCGTGTGTCCCATCCCGAGGTGCCGGGTGAGTATTGTTTCCCGCCGCTCGCGTCCTTAATCACGGGAGGTGCGCGCCTCATGCTCGCGATGCTTGAACGCGAAGTGGCGGAATTGGGTGGAACGTATGCCATGGAGGACACGGATTCCATGGCGATCGTCGCGACGCGGCACGGCGGTCTCGTCCCGTGTCCGGGCGGACCTCATCGACTGAAGAATGGACGCGACGCGATTCAGGCACTCTCGTGGGTGCAAGTCGCGCAAGTCACGAAACGATTTGAAGCGTTGAACCCATACGACCCGGCTGCCGTCTCCGGCTCGGTTCTGAAGATCGAGCAATACAACTTCGACTCGCGCGGCAAACAGCGACAGCTGTACTGTCTCGCGATTTCCGCAAAGCGTTACGCGTTGTTCACCATCGACGCCAGCCATGAACCGACCCTCGTAAAGCACTCCGAGCATGGACTCGGCCATCTGCTGAATCCCACGGACCCCGACAGCGACGATTGGAACTGGATCGCCCATGCATGGCTAAATATCGTCCGCCGCTCATTGAACCTGCCCACAGCGCGGTTGTCATTTGAAGATCGGCCAGCCATCGGTCGCATCACCATCAGCAGTCCCGCCGTGATGCGCCCGCTTCAGCAACTCAACGACGAGAAGCCGTATGCAGAGCAACTCAAACCGTTTAACTTCCTGCTCGCGTGTCACGTCCGGAAGCTCGGGCATCCTGTAGGCGTCGACCCCGAACGATTCCACTTGGTCGCCCCTTTTGAATCGGATCCTCGACGATGGACGCAGATGGATTGGATTGATCAGTACTCCGGCCGATCATTCCAGATTACGACCGACGGGCACTACGGCGTTGAGGGGGTCGCGCGCGTGAAAACGTATGGCGACGTGTTAGAAGAGTACGAGTGGCACGCGGAATCGAAGTGCGCGGATGCGACTGGCACTCCGAGCGATAGGCAAACGATCGGCATGCTCGGTCGGAGACACGTAGGAATCCGCGCGATCAAGTACGTGGGCAAGGAATCGAATCACTTGGAGGATGTAGAAAGCGGTTTGATGCACGCGGCTGACAGCGTCTACACCGAGTATCCCGACGCGCGCCACGACGAATGGCCGGCAATCCGTCAGGCGTTGCGGGAGGTGTCTCTAGATGACTTTGAGCGGATGACCGGTAAATCTCGGCGGATGTTGATCGATGCGCGGAGCGGTCGGCGACGGCCGCATCATCGCAACCGGGTGATGCTCGCTGTCCTCGCGCGCAAGCTGGGTGCTCTTAAGTAGAAGTCACGGAGGTTTGGTAGATCGTCAGGTCACTCAGGTTGGCGGAAACGATTGCGACTTCAACGACCGCGCGGAGGAGACCTATAGTGCCCACGAACGTATGTACCATCCTTGCGATAGTACCCACTGACCGAAACTGTTTTGGGTCGACCAGTGAGTGTGCTGAGGTCGCCATAGCACGAACCATTCTCTGCGCAGGCGCCGCTGGTCGGTTGTTCGGCGGAAGCGGTTGCATTGAATACTTGAGTAAGCTCTGCGACCTGCTGTGGGCTTAGGCTCTTCTCATCACAGCTGGACAGTTCATAGAGGCAAGTGAAGTAGTTACGACGCAGGCGAGAGGCTTCGACCGCAGCTGCCTGGGTGACGGTTAGTGGCGTGAGATCGCAGCTCGCCCAGCCTTCAAGGCACGCAGTCTCGTTCCGTCTGAGATCTGAACGAACGACTGCCGCGAGCTGCGTTGTACTGAGCACGTCCTTGCGACAGCTCACCCAGCCCGATAGGCACGCGAACTCGTTCCGTCGCGAATCAGACTGAGCGACCGAAGCTAGTTGCGATGGACTAAGAAGGTCCTCGCGGCAACTCACCCAGCCTGAAAAGCACGCGCGCTCGTTCCTCTTGAGGTCCGCTTGCCGAGCTGCCGTGCGCTGCGCGGATGTCAGTAAGTCGTCACGACAGCTCACCCAGCCGGATAGACATGCAGTTTCGTTCCGGCGCAGATCGGCTTGCCTAACTGCGGAGAACTGCTCTGACGTCAGCGCCTCCGTGCGACACGTGGCCCACCCTGACAGGCACGCGGTCTCGTTTCGCCGAAGATCGGCTTGCTGCACAACGGAAAGCTGCGCTGGTGTCAGCAACTCCTTGCGGCACGTGGCCCACCCTGACAGGCACGCGGTCTCGTTTCGCCGAAGATTGGCTTGCTGGACAACGGAAAGCTGCGTTGGTGTCAGTAACTCCTTGCGACACGTGGCCCACCCTGATAGGCACGCCGTCTCGTTTCGCCGAAGATCGGCTTGCTGGACAACGGAAAGCTGCGTTGGTGTCAGTAACTCCTTGCGACACGTG
>DAIRVG010000179.1:0-440 GCA_036802945.1 Vicinamibacterales bacterium | reverse complement strand
GCCCACCCTGATAGGCACGCCGTCTCGTTTCGCCGAAGATCGGCTTGCTGGACAGCGGAAAGCTGCGCTGGCGTCAGCAACTCCTTGCGACACGTGGCCCACCCTGACAGGCATGCGGTCTCGTTGCCACGTAGGTCGGCCTCTTGGGCATGTGTCTCGACACCGAGCCCGAAGGCCGCGAGCACCCACGCGATCAGCCAAAGAGAAGCGGATTGTGCGATTCGCACAGTGTTTCGAGGGACTCTAGCACGGTTCATTTCGGACGTATCTATCGGACTCGGTTGGGGGTGCTGCCGGTTTCACAGCGACGACATCGGCTCGTCGATTTCTGTGTCTGCCATGTGGGGCGAAATCGGCCCACCTCTTTCCATAGCCCTAGAACGGTGTGAGGGGACCGGCTTTCTCGGACCACTACGAGGGTGAGTCTGCGGCCGTTGCGA
>DAIRVG010000178.1:0-11881 GCA_036802945.1 Vicinamibacterales bacterium | reverse complement strand
CCTCGGAAATCGGCAATGAAATGAGGCGTGTGGGCAGAGACTACCCGCACATCCGCAAGGCGTCGACCGCTGCATCTGCCAGCGACAGGTCACGGCGTTGCGGTGGCGCGAGAAATAGCTGCCGGCGCACGCGGACGCCTACCCATCTGAGGACCGGTCGCCGACGCCCGAGCGTCGTGAGGGAGTTGGAGTCCCTGAGCATTCCGAGTTGGAACCCAGATACTGGTTCCTCGAAGCTATGTGCAGCTTAGTGATTCATCAGGTTTCGCGCCGTGAATCTCTTTGAATTCGGCTTCAGAGCAATTGCAACGGACGCCCAAGTGGGAAACTCCTATACTGTCGCGAATATGCCGCGTCGGCGCACTCTTCTGACGCTCGCGTTGTTGATGATGCTGGTGGCTGCCGGGTGCGGCGGTGCTGGCACGTCTCCAAGTCCCGCAACACCGGCGCCGACGCCCTCGCCAGTCCCGGTTCCGCTGCCGAATCCGACGCCCTTTCCGGTCGGGCAATTCAACTTCGACGGCTACGTCAACGACGCTTATACGAAGAAACCGATTTCGGGGGCATCCCTTACATTGCTCACTCCGAGCGCACAGCCGGTTGCGGGAGCGCAGACAGATGCGGCCGGACACTACGCCTTTGGAGCCGTTCAAAGTGGCACGTATACGGTGAGCGCGCGGGCCTCAGGCTACGAAGACTACTCGTACCAACAGTTCGTGGTTTACGCAGCGAACCTGAGGTTCGACTTCACGCTTGCCCCGACAGGAATCGTAGGCTTGATGCTCGTCCCTCGAGACGCTTCAAGTGAGCCGCCCTGCGCACCTGATCCCGCCGGCACGATTGACACGACCGTGTTCAACAGCAGCGCGTACACCGTCGCTGTCTCGCTCGAGGGCGGCCTCTACGAAGACCCTCGATCGAAGGGTGTCGTGTACAAGTTCACGCTGCCACCGTCGGGCACGCAGAGGTTTCCACTTGTCCCAGGAACCTACCAGAGATCCGGCGGGTCACAGGACGGCAACGCCATCCTAGAATCGGGTGTGGCGGAGTTTCCACGTCAATGCCGTTTGACCCTCGACATCTGTTCAGTCAACCCCCGCCACATGTGCCAATAGCCGTTCAAGCTGCCCGCTGATATGCAGCCTCACGGGCAACCACTGATCGAGCTGGTGTCAATCGTCGCTGGAAATAAGAATGGGTTGTATTCGTAGGCTTCTGCATAGCCTGCGTTGCCCGGATCGAAAAACCACGTCACGCCGAAAACCCAACTCCGAACACCTGCATCCGTGCCGTCCTATCCCGAATAATCGAATCATTCAATGCGATTCACCGTATCGTAAAACTGGCTTGCACGCTCTTTTAGATTGACGTCATAAAGGCTTGGCACTCGCAGAGGGATTTTGGAGTCCTGGGAATCGCTGTTCGATGCTGCACCGTAATGCGAGCGCTCGTATTTCTGCGTTTGATGCCGCACGGAGATGTGAGCGCCCGGTTTCGTGCCGTTTGTCGCCCCGACAGGATTCTTGTCGCCCCGACAGGATTGCAGCGTCCATTGCACGATGTTTTCGGCCACGGGGACTTTGGACTAGCCGCCGCCGCCATAATTTCCGCATTGCGATGCGCAGCGGAGGTGATCTCTACCGCTTCGGTCCATTCGAGCTCGATTCAGGCCGCCGACGACTCAGCCGCGGACGTGAGCCGGTCGCGCTTCCCGATCGCCACCTGGAGCTTCTCCTCCTGTTGGCGTCGAACCCCGGACACATCGTCGCCAAAGACGCGCTGTTTGAGGCCGGATGGCGAGGCACCGCCGTCAGCGACAACAGCATCACGCAAGCCATCAAGAACTTGCGGAAAGCGCTCGGCAGCCAGAACGACGGCGAGCCATACATCAAGACCGAAATCGGGCAGGGCTACCGGTTCGTCGCATCTGTCGAACGCGCGCAGCCGAACCAACAGACTGTCCCGCTCGACACGTTGCTCGCGCCTTATCGAGCGTTTGTCGAGGGACGCGCTGCACTCGAGACGTTCGATCGCGACGCGATCGCCCGCGCGCGTCAGGCCTTCGAGAACGCGCTGGGCTCCGCGCCCGACTATCCGGCGGTGCACATCGGAATGGCGAATGCCTGCGTGCTTGGTTTTGAATCGACACGAGCGGATGCTGCGCCGGACCTGGCGGCATTGCAGCAGGCGGAGCATTATGCGCGCGAAGGGTGTCGGCTGGATCCCGCCTCAGGGGAGGCGTGGAGCACGCTCGCCTTCGTGCTGCATCGGCACGGCGATACATGCGAGGCGACGGCCGCTGTGCGCAAGGCCGTCAAGCTGGAACCGGACGACTGGCGTCATCACATTCGCCACGCCTCCGTGAGCTGGGGCGAGGAGCGATTGCGCGCGGCGAACCTCGCTCTAACGCTGTGTCCCGGCCTCGCCCTCGCGCACTGGTTTGCGGCGACAGTGTTTGTCGCGCGGCAGGCGTTTGACCGGGCAATCGAGCACCTGCGGGCGGGATGCGCGGCGCAGGACGCGCAGCGAAAGCAAACAGGCCGATTTGGTGCTGTCGGATTGCATCTGCTTCACGGACTCGTGCTGACGGCACGAGGTGCGTTGGAACGAGGCGCTCGAGGAGTTCGAGCGCGAGCTGGCATTGGAGGACGCAGGTCACGTCTACGCCCGTGAGTGTGGCGCCAATACGTGGTATGCGTGCGGCGCACTTCGCCTTCGCCGGGGTCTCCGCGACCAAGCGGCAGCGGCATTTCACCAGGCATTGAAACGTGTGCCCTCTCATCCGATGGCCACTGTTGGTCTTGCGGCCGTGTCATCGGCGCTCGAGGCGCAAACGATCCGCCAGGATGCAAAGACCGTGGACGCGGCGGTGGTGAGCGCCGCGGTCCTCGCCCTCGAGGGGAAGCATCTCGAAGCCGCGGGCGTGTGCGGCGAGGCGCTCGCCCACGCAGATCCCGGTTCAGCCGGATGGCTTCTCGCCGTGGAACCACTGCTCTACCCGACCGCTCATCGAGATACATGGGCGACGACGCTCGCCATCCTTCGCGATCGAGCTGCCTGACGCAATTCAGATCCTTTCAGATCCTTTCACGCCGTTCATCACGACTTCGCGGGGGTGCCGGATCGACCATACGGCCCAAGGAGGATCGTTTTATGAACACGATCGAAACACGTCGATACAAAATGCTCGTGAAGGTTCGTGACTTTGGGAGAGCACACGGGGACCTCTTTCCGACATCGAGTCCGGGAGGGAAAGCGTTCGCGGCGGTCGAGGCCGCGGTGACCGAGTTGGGCCGGCATGCGGTGATGAAGATGTCATCGCAGGGGGCGGCGCGCGATGGGGAGAGAGACGAGAGGCAGCACGGACGGCGGTTCGCGATCAGATAGACGCGATCAGCCGGACGGCCGATCTGATGGCCGAGGACAAACCGGATGTGGCCGAGCGGTTCCGGATGCCCAAGGCACGCAACGACCAGGCGTTGCTCACTGCAGGGCGCCTGTTCGTGCGCGAGAGCGAGGCAGTCGAAGCCGAGTTTCTCGCGCACGGGATGCCGTTCACCTTCCGGGCGGATCTGAACACTGCGGTCCAACGGTTCGAACACGCGCTGCACGATCGCGACGCGGGGAGGGCCGGACAGACGGCGGCACAAGCGGGCATCAGCGCCGCGCTTGAATCGGGCACCGCTGCCGTGGAGAGCCTGGACGTCATCATCGCCAACCGCCTCCGCGGCGATGCGGTGACGAGGGCCGTGTGGGAGCGGGAGCGGCGGGTGAAGTATCCGAAGAGCGCAGCGAACGTCGTCGCGGCGCCCACTCCGGCACCCGCGGCTACCTCAGACGTCGAGGAAGGGGTTACATCATGACCACACACCACGATGTCCATGTCGTCGCGGAGCCCGATAGCACCGGTTGGAGGGTGAAGCAGGGCGGCCGGACGCTCTCACATCACCGCACCCAAATGGGTGCGGTGAAGGCCGCCACGCGCGAGGCGAGGCGCGATCGCGTCGACCTCGTCACGCACCGGCGCGACGGGAGGATTCGTTCGAAGGATAGCTACGGGAACGAAGGATCGACGCGGGATACCGAACACTGATGATTGCGGAGCGAGGAGGCCAGACCGCGGGTGTGGGTCTGGCCTCCACTGGCGTAGGAGTCATTTTTCACAGTGCCAATCCCTCTGCGATTGGCCGGTAGTAGGTTCGTCGTAGACCTGCCGCCGAACCACCTTGGCCCAGGCTGCAGGCAACGAACCGGGACAGACGCCGCATTAATTCGGGCCTGACAGCACAAGCGACGCCGATTTAATGCGGCCGACGGGCTAGTTCCGCCAAATTTTGACACTGCCTAGAGTACCGCGCCCTCAGACAGCGAACCCCCATCGACGCAGCGCTTTGCAGCGATAGCGAGGGTGTAACGTCGAAGTCTGGGCTGCCCTAACTTCTCCGCGGAGGGAGCCCATTTTCAACCAGCGCAAAGATGTTGCCGTTGTCCGGTGGGCAACGTAGGATTGGCTCCCCGCAGCTAGAGAGGCGCCCATGCCGAGAGAGAACCGTGTTCTCGCCCTGGTGTCCATCGTCGTGGTGGTCCTCATCGTGTCAGCCGCGTTGGTGTGTGGCTGGCTTGGGATCATCGACAGGAACGCGGCCTTCGGCGGCATTATCACCGGCTTTACCGGGCTGATCGCGGCGCTCGCGTACTTCGAGAATTTTCAGCTCCGCGACTTCTTCCGCTGGTTGTCCCGGAAACCGATTTTCGTTCGCCTCGTCCAGTTCATCGTCGTCTTCGCGGCGCTCGATTTCGCGGTGTCCGTCGTTCTCGCGACTGCGTGGAACATCTTCGACTTCTTCGAGCAAGGAAAAGCGATCACTCATCATCCGCTTTACCGATTTCTCGATCATCTCGATCAGATTTACACGCCGTGGGTCCATCTCACTATGCTTCCGATGGTTGTCGTGCTGCTGTGCAGCGTGCGCCGCGCGAATCAGCAGAACGACGATTTTCAGCGTTTGCTGGATTTGAACCAGTTCGATCTAGCGGAGCTGCGGGAAAACGAACGCAGGCGCGCGGAAGCCGCGGTCGCCATAGCGACCCAACTGGCGATAGCGTTCGTGGCGCAATCGCCGACACCAATTGAACCGGAACAAGCAACACCAAACGACGCCGAGAGCACGGATGGCGTAAAGGTTTCCGATGACAAGAGTGCCAAGAGAAGACGCGCAAATCGTCGTCGACGCCGTTAAGCGAAACCTCCTGGTCGCGCTGGAAAAGCAAGGCTGGTCACTGCCGCTGTGGCCAACCAGCATCCGTACCGCGTGGCTGTTCGTCCAGGTTGGTGCGATGATGCGGCCCATATTCTTTGAGCCGTACCACCGCGATTACGAGCAGATGCTCAGGACCCTTGAAGTGCCGTTGTGGAACGCCTCAGAAGCGAACCGCCTTGCTGAGGCGGTGAGAAAGGCCAGACGCCTCCGCAGCAAGGATCGGACGCGCGAAGTCGAAGTCATCCAGAAACAGCTGGAGAAGTGTACAAGTTTGGTCGGTTTCGTGTACGCCAACGGGGAGCCCGAAGTACACCTCGTGCCTTCGCTGGTTGCACATCCGTATGTAAACAGGCTTTCGGTCCGGGGCTGCCTCGAGGAACATTGCCGCAAAGCTCTTACATGGCGCAGCGCGGCTGCCATCAGGCTTGAGCACGCTGGGCGCAGGCTCGGCGTGTTGCTGCTTTGCGATACGGCCGGTGGCGGGTTTACGATAGCGGACAAGAGGCGGATCGCCTTCGCGGCATCGCTCACTAGTCCCTTCGTAGATGAAGGGCTACGCTGCGGCATTTTCGCCGTAGCCGCCCAAAGTCAGCTGCAGACAACGTAAATGGCACCACAGATTTCACAACGCGATTGGATAGTGTGGTCTGACGATGTCGATTCGTACGAGCGCGCGTGGCGCTCCAGATTGTCACCTGCCCGCCCGTGGCTACTTGAACAAGTGTTGATTCTGGCGGAGCAGTTGTGCATGGCTCTTCTCCGCATCGGGATTGACAACGGCAACGTCGTACGTGGACAGCCTTTTGTTCAACAGCGTCCAACGAACGTCGTTGTGCTGGCGGAATATAGACGCCCTGTTCGTTTGCGCCGAATTGCTGGGGAGATTCGTACTCCTCGCAAGTCGGATTCTCCATCTAGCTCGGTCGCCTCGTCTTAGCGCAGCGCGAACTCGCCAACCCACTGACGCCCCGCGACCGAGCAACAACTAGCCGCGTTTGCGAGAACTCCGAGTCATTCCCCGTTCGGTCGCTGCGGTGTACCGTTTCTTATTTGATCGATTGCATCCGCCGGGCAAAAACGACCCAACGTCTCAAGGCCTGCCATTGGTACCGGAAGCAACAGCCCCTTGAGCGCACAACACGGCCCGCGGTGGGGACGAGGAATCGGCCCAACTCGATGGAGGCTGTGCGAACGAGTCGATCCGGATCGTGTTTAACCACTCTGTAATCCTCAACAGCTTTCGGGTCTCAAGTTTTGGAGGCGCCGATCTGGGCCTCGTCCCGGTTGGAGCAATCACGGTCCCCATCATCAGCACCGGCAGCCTTCCCGGCCTTGATTTGGGGACCGAAGAAGTCTTCCCCACGAATAACTCCCGATCTCGCTCAACAGGCGTTCGGTAAGCTGTGCTATACAAGCGCGGCTGCGCCGGACCAACGTGGCGGATGTACGGTATTGCCAGCTCCGACAGACACCGCACTAGTTCACCGCGCGTCATGACGGGCGGATCAACGTGGCTGACGCTAGGTATTGTCAGTTATGGCAAACCGCCCGGTAGCGGTACGTGGGGTAGTCCTGACTTCGTCGATGGTCTCGATGAACGAGTCAAACGCAGCGATGACCACAACGGAAGCGACGCTCGCCGCCAGCGCCACATGGACTTTTCGTCTGCGAATCCGCCTTCACAAGACGAACCAATTGAGGCTGAGCGGCGCGGAGCAGGCGATCGCCGGCGGCCAGGGCCTCAACATCATCAGTGTGGCCGGCTGGCCGAAGGCTATGGCGATTGAGAACGCAGAGTGGCTGGTGTTCGCAGGGACGGCGCCAGATCATGATTCTGCGTGGGAGGGTGGGCGTCTACTGGTTGGCCGCTTGCTCCGAACGTTTGCTCGACTCGGAATCGCGGCAGAACTGGGACCGGAACTCCTAGGTCCATCAAGCGACTTTGTTTCCAAGATGATCGCTCTGGTCGGCCGCCCTTTGCTCGATGACCTCCCCGGCTTGATGGTGTATCCAACGGTCCCTCCGCCGATGTTCTCTGTCGTCGGAGGCGTTGACCTGATCCAGGGACACGCACCGTGGCGATTCGAACAAACACTCCACGCCGCCGGTCGAACGTTGGAACCACCAACGGATCGGGAGCGACTAGCGTTCGATTTGTTTGGCGCATCGCGCTTCGAGAACTCTGCAAGCGCTCGCCTTTTCACCCTCGTGATGGCTGTCGAAGCGATGTTGTCTCCGCCGGATCGATCCGCAGCAGCATCGGCTCATGTCAGGCGGCTGATTGCGATGACTGAGGACGAGCAGTCTCTCGCCACCAGCGAGCGGGCCTCGCTGCTCGGCAGCCTCCGGTGGTTGGAGAAAGAATCGATCACCAAAGCAGGGAGGCTGCTGATGGCCGAGCGGCTACCCGCGCGCCATTACGGGGACCAATCGGCCGAGCAAGTGTGGGCAAAGGCGTACGATTTGCGGAGCGGCCTCGCCCACGGCCGTCATGTAATTCGCACGGACGTTGACTATTGCGCGGCACAGATGTTTCAAATCGTGGGTGATCTGCTCAGCGGGTCGCTTCTCGACTTCGAGCCTCAATCCCCGTCGGCCTGACCGCGTGCGGCCGACTCCTATCCGACACAGGAAACATCCCTCGCCGTGAGCCAAAGGATTACATCCTATGTCTGATGAGGGCAGTCCAAAGTCTTCGTTCGAGCTGGCGATGGAGCGTCTTCGCAAGAAGGATGCGGAGGAAGGCGTCACCCACACGGCCGATGACCGACCTGCAGAAAAGCGCCATCGCCGAAGTGAGGAGCTTTTTTGGGCCCTCGAACCCTCTGTTCAGATAGCTCTAGACTTGTCAGCCGTGGCTACACCGGTTCGAGTCGTACGCTTGCACTGTCCCACCTGCTACAGAGGTCATTGGACATGGACAACGACTATCGTGGAACGGCGCTGCTTGGCTTGCCGGAGCAGCCGTACCGGCAGCGACGGTATCGATGTCCGCGATGCGGCGCCGTCTCTGCCAGATTCTGGGTCGTGATCAAGAGTCCGCGGTTGGTCCCCGCGCGTGGCTCTATGACGTGATGCGGCGATACTTTGTGCCTGACGGCACGCGATCCCAGGCGGATTAGGGCCTCGAAGCAACTGCTGTAGCCGCCCGGAGCCCGCCGGCTGACAGTCGCTGCGCGTTTATAAGCACTGACATCCACAGCCCGTTGTCGCGGCATTAGTGCGGCGACGCGTGATCGTGCGCTGTGCGCGGTAGAGTGAGATCCTCTCACGCCTCCACTCGCTGTCGTTCTTTTCCTGTTCCGTCACGCCTCGCGGAGGCGCGATCTCCAGCCGCCAGGACCAGCGCTGCGGCAGGTCCTTGCCGGGCACCGCCATGCTAAAACGCGGACTGTTGTCGAACGCGTGGAGACTCAATTCACGATGCGTCGTGTGATGTCGTAGCCGTCGTTGCCACTGGTTGTGACGCCGCGGACATCCAGCCGAAATGTAGGGCGGAGAGGATTTCGTACGGTCCGAGACGGGCGCCGACGCTGAGGGCCATCTCATTGCGGCTTCAACAATGCCTGCCAGTTCACGACAATCCTGAGCGGTTCGGAAATCTCCTGTTCATTCCCTGGTATAAACAGAAAACGCTGACCGTCCGGGGAGACTTCTAAGGGGTCGACGAGGCCGAGGCCCAGGGATTTTTGAATCGGCGTGCGAAAAAGTGCTTGAGGGATGCCCGGCTTGAAGGCCGCAGTCGAGTCAATCGGGACCGACATCAGAATACGGTCGTTGGAGACATAGAAGAGTTCCTTGCCGTCGCGGCGCCACCGCGGCCAATACCCACCCTCTGACGAAACGCGCATTTTCGCGCCTGGGCCGGGGAAAGGACGCATACCGCCTCCGGCTATCTGGTCGCGCCGTAGACACCGGCGACCAGTCCGTGACGCGTTAGTGCAGTAACTGAGGGCGCGTGAGAAAGCGCCAGGGTTGCGCAGTGTGTCGCCTTGTCGTCCTCTTGCATCGAATGTTTCGCGGTTTATTGATCAAACCAAAGTCGCGTAAACTCCGCGGTTCCGTTCACAAGGCAGCTCGAGAGCCCAAATACCCAAGGCTTTGACAAAGCTCATCACAAGCAGGTGCTTGTTGATCGCCTCCGGCGGACGGCTACAGCGCCGACGGCGAGCAACCCTGTCGCGAGCAGGACGACCGTAGCGGGCTCGGGTACGGCCGTGACCGACACGTTGTCGATATGTACGACGAGGCCTGGAACGGGGTCGGGTCCAGCGTGCCCTAGCCCTACGTCTATTGCAGCAATCTCGCTGCCGACGCCGTCCGAGAAGGGTATCTCGCCTATGAACACCCCATTGACAAAGCCGGACACAGTTCTGTTCTGGAAATCGTAGAGCGCGCTAAGGTGCGCCCACTCCCCGAAGGTGTAAGGCGTTGATGCCCGACACAAGTTTGGGTCAGCGCATGCAGCCCGAGCAAAGGCGAGGCCGTCACCGATGTTCACGCCAATCACGGCCATCGGGAAGAACGCAGGATCGTCGAGGCCGATCCCGACGGCGCACGAGCCCGGATCGTCGAAGAACCCGCTCGCGCACGCACTTACAGGACCGGCCACGTTGATGTCATAAGAAAGTCGGATGAGCGCTGTGCCGCTTGCGAGCGGGTCATAGTTCAGATTCTGCTCATAAAAACCTACGCTCCCAAACGGGGGGAAAGGCTCCAACTGCGCCCCATCGAGTCGCAGGCTCTGGACTCCGCTCCGGGGAAGCTCGGTCGAGATTGTGGCGGCATTGACGCTGATGCTGTCGAATACATACCACCCCCCCTGCCCTTGCAGGAGGCCCGGTGCGAACGTGGGGGGTTCGAAACCGGTGGCGAACAAGATTGGGCTTGCCTGAGCTAAGCTTGTCACTCCAACCATCAGACCAACATTGAGCACCGCCAGAATGGCTCTGTGTGTTCTTCTCGCCATGGCAGGAACTCCTCTCAATCTGTAGCGGAAGGCTTACCAGCCTGTGCGTGTCGCGAAACATCGAAGAAGTTCAGCGAGCGCTCACTTGGGTCCGGAGGCTCGAGCGGGCGGCTAAGACGGCGGGGATGGTAGCACATATGCAGGCTGATTCCGTCGCATCTGGAGTCCCTCCTTGGAGATGATCGAGACGCTCGCGCCATTTCTGGGCAAGAGTCCCCGCGCCGTCAAGCGCTTCATGAACCTGTATCGGCTAATGCGGGGACGCCGACGCGGCGCTGCGCTCGATGCGTTTCTCGCCGGCGGTGACGGGACGCCAGCGCTCTTTCCTGCCTATCAGTTCTGGCTCGCGCTTGACACGGGAGTGCGCGCTGAGGACGTTGCCCTGTATCGGACTGCGCTCAATCGAGACGCGCTCGCTGCCATCCTGCCGGACGCACTGCTGGACGCCACCGCCGTGGCGACCCTCGATGATCTTGAGAAGCACGTGCTCGCGACGCTTCGTGAGTCGCTCGACGCTAAGACCGCGGCGCGACACGCCACCGCATTGCAGGCGGTGTTGGATGCGCTGCCGGGCGATGCCGGTCGGCAGGCTCTGCTGCTGGCAGAGACGGAAGTGCAGCGTTTCTCGCTGCCTGCACGAGGAGGTTTTCGGCAGTCAGGAGGTCGGGACACCCCACGCCCCGCCGTCGTCTCCCCGCCGACGCCTCCCAGGCCAACGCAGCAGAATGCCCCAACTAACGAGTAAGTCGCGAAGGAAACCGGAGGACAGCCGTTTTGGCGTCAGCGTCCGAGAGTGCATCGCCAGAGTCGGCTGCACACACCAATGCGCAGCGTAGCGGGTCTTGAGGGGCAGCGGTCTCTCAGACGACTGGTAGATCGTCTTCGTCACTAACCGTCTCCCCGTCAGCAGACTTCTCTGCGTCGCTCAGACCAATCAAACGTCTTATCCAAGCGCGCAGTTCATTCTCTCGATTTGGTGATGCGAGCGCCCGTGCTTCTGCGTTTGATGTCGTGCGCGAATGCGGACGGTCGCATTCGCGCCGTTTTTAGCTGCACCAGCGTTACCGCGTCTGCAACCGCCGTCGCCGCCATAATTTCCGCGATGCGCAGCGGAGGCTGCGGGGCTGGAAGGAAGGGATGGAAATACGCCACAAAGACGTGTGATTCCTGCTGAGTTCTCTCCGGCGGCAGATATGGAATCGTCCTATGTCGCTCTTACATACCCGAGTCTGATCCATCTCACGCACCCGTGAATCTTGTGTGTAAGAGCCATGTTTTCAACGCGACGCGCCCTCCTGGTCTGAGCGGATTCGAGGATCACCAATTGCAGATGCAGAGGTGCTCGCGAACTCGAAGCCTTCGGGGGAAACCACGAAAGTAATGTTTTCAGCGTGTACGGCTATCGCGCGTCACTCGTTGATCGAGGCCGCGGATGACACTCGTCGTCCGCGGCCGGATTCGCGTGACGTTCGCATTGGTCGTGGGGAGTGCCTGGGCGTGATCGCATCTAGGTCGCCTCATCAGATTCCGCGACGATCGTCCGCACGCTACGCCGACCAGATTTCAATCATCCGATGGTGGCTCAATCGGAGCCATAAGATCGCAATCGACGTTAACAACCGAAGGGAGATTCTCATGCACGCCAGGATCG